>NZ_CP039121.1:1297174-1945761 GCF_014131735.1 Lactiplantibacillus plantarum | reverse complement strand
GGGCCGAAGACGCGTAATAAGTTGTTGCGTAAATTTGGATCGATGAGTAAAATTGCTGGTGCCTCACTGGAAGAGATTCAGTCCCTGGGAATTGCTAAAAACGTTGCACAAACTGTCAAATTTTCATTAGCCGGTGGTGGTGTAACACCGAAGCATTATCAAAAGGGCGCCACATAGTTGTCATCTGGCTAACTAATGTAATTAATGTTAAGAAGACCATCTAGTTTTCACGAACTAGGTGGTCTTTTTTGATGCTTGAAAACATCATTGATTTGTAAAAATGTCGATTTTGTGATTAGTTGAAAAGCACATTGGTTGCTGGAGTAACCGATGATTTAATCGAAATAATTGTGGGTAAATACGAGCTAAAATAAAGTCAAATAATTATACAATTTATATTATTTTGATTAGTAACTATCAATAAATATAACATTATTGTCTATAATGTCAATTTAAATTTAGAGATTGTCGAATATTCGCTTGTATTTATATGAGTTTCATGAAAATTCGTGAAAACTATTGCGTCGTTTGCAACTGGTTTTCTACAATAATGTCAATCGTTTAATAAAAGTCAGTCAAGAAATATTGGAGCGTGTGGAATGGAGCAAGTAATAACCTTTGATTTTATTGTTAAACTCATTCGTCAGTATTGGAAGGTATTATTGAGTTTAATGATTTTGGGCGGGACGATTGCAACAGTGGTGACTTTGTGGGTCATTCAGCCCGAGTATCAAGCCAATGTTCAAATATTAGTGAACCGCAAACACAGTAGTGCGGGCGCGGATTTGACGGGCCAGCAAGCCGATGTGCAGATGATTACGACTTATAAGGAATTAATTACAAAACCAGTCGTGTTGAAGCCGGCACGGCAGACTTTAATGGCAGAAACTGACATTCGACGCTCACTTGAGTCGCTTAAGCAAACGGTCAGCGTGACCAGTACGGCCAATTCGCAGGTGTTTTCAATCGTTGTTCGTGATAAAAATGCGAAAGCTAGTGCAATGATTGCGAACCAAATTGCTGCAACGTTTAAAGATCAGGTCCAGCATATTATTAGGGTCAATAATGTAACGATCGTTGCACCCGCAGAGACGCCGGATCAGCCGGTAGCGCCTAAAAAAATCATCAATATCCTAATTGGTTTCGTGGGGGGGCTGATTTTGGGATTGGTGTATGCAAGTGTCCGAATCTTGTCCAATCGGCGAGTGCAGACACTCGAATACCTAGCAGATGAATTAATGCTGACAAGTCTAGGAATCATTAATCATCAACAGCCGGTCACAGCGACTCACGACCAACCGGCAATTAAACCACAGCCGGTGACGTCAGTTGTTAAAGCGGCAGTCAAACGAGTTTAACATAGGGGGGAACGGTTATGAAATTGAGGCGAAGAGTAGCGAATATGCATACCGGCATACAGTTAACAACTTTGACGGCACCGATGTCAGTCGTAACTGAGCAAGTCAAAACGATCCGAACAAATCTTAACTATGCGATGGTCGGTAAACCGTTGAAAACACTAATGATCACGTCAGCGATTC
The DNA here is from genome assembly GCF_014131735.1 of Lactiplantibacillus plantarum. NCBI lineage: Bacteria > Bacillati > Bacillota > Bacilli > Lactobacillales > Lactobacillaceae > Lactiplantibacillus > Lactiplantibacillus plantarum. The sequence continues at coordinate 1,944,220 of NZ_CP039121.1, read as the reverse complement.
AGGGCGAGGGAAAATCAACGGTCGGCAGCAACTTAGCCGTGGAATACGCCAAGAAAGGCCTGCAAGTCTTACTTGTCGATGCTGATTTGCGGCGGCCGACGATTCATCAGACGTTTGCGATCAGTAATCAACGGGGAGTGAGTTCATGGTTAAGCGGGCAACTGACGGACGTGAACGAGGCCATTTATCCCGTACTTGATCATTTGTTTGTCATGCCGAGTGGGCCTAAACCACCCAATCCAGCTGAGTTATTAGCCAGCGATAGAATGACCGAGTTTTTAACGGTCGCAACACGTAAGTTAGATTTAGTGATTGTTGATGCGCCGCCGATACTGCCCGTGACCGACGCTCGGATCTTAGCTGGTCAAGTGGATGGCACTGTCCTAGTCGTTCGCCAAAACTTTGTCGAAAAAGTTGCGGTGCGCCAGGCAGTGAGTGCCTTGAAGAATGCTCGCGCACAATTACTCGGGACTATTTTAAATGACGTGGACATTAAAACTCACGGTTATGGGTACGGCTATTATGGGACTGAGACCAACTGAGTATATTGACCTGCACTGTCACTTATTACCGGGATTGGATGACGGCCCCCAGCAGCTTGCTCAGGCAGTCGAAATGGCGCGACAAGCGGTGGCTGATGGCATTCATTACGTCTTGGCAACGCCACATCATCTAGATCGGCGTTATCAGAATACTGGCCTGGTAGTTGAGCGGGCCGTTGCCGAGCTCCAGGCCGAACTTAAGCGGCAACAAATTCCACTGACCGTTTTTGCCGGTCAGGAGGTCCATTTGCGAGATGATTTGGCGACAGCTCTGCCGCACTTGCTAGGAATTGATGTTGGTCGGCGCTATTTGTTACTAGAATTGCCACACGAGCAGGTACCTAATTACGTGGCGCAAGTAATTTTTGAGCTCTTACAGCAAGGGACGACTCCGGTGATTGCCCATCCAGAGCGAAATGCTCAGATTATGTCACAACCAGAGCGGCTCTATGATTTAGTGCAGCAGGGCTGTTTGGCACAGCTAACAGCGGGGAGTCTCGTTGGGCAATTTGGGCGAGCGGTTAAAAGTACAGCGCTGGAATTAGTTGAATGCGGGCTGGTCCAAGTGATTGCTTCAGATGCGCATTTGATGGCACGACGAGGATTTATGATGCGGGCAGGTTATCAGGCATTAGCACGGTTAGATAGTACCAATCCTGCATCTTTTGCAGTGAATGCAAGACTGCTACTGAACGGGGATCCAGTAGTGTTAGGGGAAGTCTTGCGACCAAATCAACGACGAAAATTTTGGCTTTTTTGAGAGGGGTAAATAGTTATGAAGGCATTGGTAACGGGAGGTGCGGGGTTCATTGGCTCGCACTTGGTTGATCATTTAGTTGAATCTGGCTTTGAGGTGGTGGTGGTAGACGATCTGTCAATGGGGGCCATCAGCAATATCAAGCATTGGGAACAGATTACGATATACGTCGCGGATGTCTGTGACGATAAATTCATGCAACAATTGTTAGCAGACGAACGGCCAGACTATATTTATTTTCTGGCAGCGATTGCGAGTGTGGCGGATTCGATTGAGCGGCCGGCAGAAACGCATGCTGTCAATCATACCGCGGTATTTAACTTGCTCGAACATATTCGCCAAATTCGCTTGCCTATTAAGCAATTTCTATTCACTTCTTCGGCGGCGGTTTATGGCAATCTACCTGAATTACCAAAACGCGAGGATTCGCGCGTCGCACCCGTGTCACCGTATGCTATTGATAAGTATGCGACTGAACGTTTTGTATTGGCATACGGTGAGTTGTACGATTTGCCGACCGTTTGTGTGCGGTTCTTCAACGTTTATGGACCGCGTCAGAATCCAAGCTCACCGTATTCGGGGGTTTTGTCGATTTTGACGGATTGTTTGAAAACACAGCGACCATTTACATTATTCGGTGATGGAACGCAGACCCGTGATTTTGTATATGTAAGTGATGTTATCAAGGCATTATGGTTGATTACAGAACATCAAGTGCAACATGAAGTGATCAATATTGCCAATGGCTTAGAAACTAGTTTAAATGGCATTATTCAGATGTATCAAGAGATTGCTGGTCAACAACTTGAAATCAAACGGGCCGAGCAGCGGGGTGGTGAAGTTGATCATTCAGTTGCAAGTATTGGCAAGTTGGCACGCTTAAATTATGAATCAGAGTGGCCGTTGAGAAGAGGATTAACTAAGTACTGGGAAGGGGAATGTGAGCATGCACGAAGTTGAGATTAATGAATCAATCGTGGCTGACGAACAACACTGTGAATTTATTAGCAAAATTGGTGTTCCGGTCACCGGCTGGAAGATGGATCTAAAGCGGTGTTTCGATCTAGCAGTCGGCTTATTGGGCACACTGCTCAGCGTTCCCATCGTAATTGTGTTTGCCATACTTATCAAGTTGACTTCTGACGGTCCCGTTTTCTACAAGCAGGCGCGAGTCGGTTGGATGGGGACGACTTTTGACGTGATTAAGCTGCGATCAATGTATCAGGACGCTGAGGCGCAGACGGGTGCGATCTGGGCACAAAAAAATGATCCTCGGGTGACGCCGGTTGGACGCTGGATGCGCAAAACTCGGATCGATGAGTTACCACAATTTTGGAATGTTTTGAAGGGCGATATGAGTTTGGTCGGACCTCGCCCGGAACGGCCAGAACTAACCGAACAATTCAGTGAACGCTATCCTGATTTTCCGAAACGGCTACGAATCATTCCTGGCATTACCGGCTATGCGCAGATCAATGGTGGCTATGATATTACACCGGGTGCCAAGTGTCAGTACGATAACTATTACATTGAGCACTTTTCGATTTGGTTTGATATCAAGATGCTGATGGGAACGGTTAGGGTGATTATTTCCGGGGATGGTGCGCGGTAGTGAAGATTGTTTACATCATTACTCAAGCGACTTGGGGTGGGGCCCAGGCGCATCTATATAGTTTGATCAAAGCGCAAGTGATGCGTGGCAATGCCGTTGCCTTAGTATACGGCGTTGAAGGACGCCTGAGTGCAAGCGTCGCGAAAGAATTTCAAGACGTGCAAGTTGTCAGAGTTGCCAGCCTGGTACATCCGATTGCACCGCTGAGTGATTTGAAAGCAATCTACACGTTAAGGAAATTAGTAAAAAATTGGCAGCCAGATATTATTCATTTGCATTCTTCGAAGGCTGGTATGATTGGGAGGCTCGCCACGATTAGATTGCCAATGAAAGTCATTTTTACGGTCCATGGCTGGGGCTTTACTCCTGGTGTCGGGAAGAAACGGCAGCTATTGATGAAAACTATTGAAAAAGCATTAAGTCGCCTGACAACGGCTTACATCTGTGTCTCGCAGTTTGATTATGATTTGGGTGTCCAAAGTGGTGTGATTACTAGTGCTCATCCTGCTCGTGTTATCCATAATGGCGTGACAGCATTAACGGGCGCAAACAAGGCGACCAGTTCCGAGGTCTTTGTACTATCAATGGCGGCACGCTTTGATACACCAAAACGGCAGGATATCCTGATTCAAGCATTGACATACTTGCCGGAAAATCTACCAATCGTGTGTCATTTTCTGGGTGACGGCCCTTCGATTGAAGCCTGTAAAACGCTAACGCACCAGTTGAATCTGGATGGTAAAGTGAACTTTTATGGGGTGGTGGATAATGTACAAAAATATTATTCTCAATCGGACGTTGGGGTGCTGATTTCTGATTATGAAGCACTCCCAATCAGTTTAGTGGAAGCCTTAGCCCAAGGTCTGCCGATTATTGCGTCGAATGTTGGGGGCATTCAGGAATTGATTGATCATAATGGCTTTTTGGTCACCAATGATGCGCGCCAGATTGCTGAAAAAATTCTGACACTCTATCAATCGAAAAAGATCGCCGAGGTCAAGACTAATTCCTATCAAATGTATCAACGTCACTATACTGAGCATGAGATGCTTGAACAAACGCAGGCGTACTATTTGCGTTGCTTGGCCTAGGAGGGACGATTGTCGATGACAAAAATTGTTCATGTCTTGTTTTCCGCCAAATTAGGTGGTGCTGAGCAGGTGGTCATTAATATCAGTAGGGGTTTGAGTGGATCCTATGATTTCACCTACTGCTCACAATCAGGATCGATACAAGAAAGCTTGCAAGCTGTCGGAATCGCGTATCAAAGTTTTTCGCCGAAACAGCTTCTTAAATTTCGGCGAGCTATTCTGGCACTCCAGCCAGATATTATTCACGCACACGATTTCAAAGCGAGTTTTTTGGTCAACCTACTTTTTCACCATGTGCCAATTATCACCCATATCCATCAAGCCCCGATATGGCAGACTAGTGTGAACTGGAAAAGTTTGGCGTTTCAATATATTGGCAACAAGAGCTCACGAGTCTTATATGTTTCAGATTGGGCCAAAGAATCGTATCGCTTCCACAAACATTTAACCAATACGGCGATTATTCCCAATGGAATCGACAGTTCACGGATATGCCAACTGGCTACTGCCAGCACAACCATTGCATTTGACCTGTTATTCGTGGGACGGTTGGAAGATGTTAAAGATCCCGCAAGATTTGTGAGAATTGCGCATAAATTATTAGACGCTATCCCTGAACTAAAGATTGGGATTGTCGGCGATGGTAGCTTGAGCGCACACATCGCTAAACAGATTGCAGCCACCCCACAAATACGGTGGTTAGGGTTTAAAAGTAACCCTTACAAATACATGCGGCATGCAAAAGTTGTGCTGTCGACGTCCAAATCAGACGCGTTTGGGTTGACCATGGTCGAGGCGGCTTTGTTGGGTGCGATTCCGTTTGCCCCCCGTATTGGTGGCCTCTCTCAAACGGCTGCGAGGGTAAACGGCATCGTTTATACGAGTGATGATGAATTATTAGCAGTACTGACACGTCTCTTCTCGGATGACCCATTTTATCAGGCAACCAAGGCTAAAATAGCAGCGGTCGATTTTAGTGATTATGAACAAAAGCGATTTATCCAACGAATCCAGCAAGTTTATGAAGGAGTAATGGAACGATGACTGCAGTAAATCGTCAAATTGGCGGGCCATTCTTAAAACTAGGACTATTGATTGCCGGATTTTACCTGATTTACCAACCCAACTTTTGGAGCAGTAGTTATGTGCCCCTGATTGTTACACTGGGGATTACTGGTGGTTGCGTCTTGCTATTGTCGCCAAAGGACTTATCGATTGCTATTAATCGGCTGCACATTTTTGTGATTGGTGTGATGCTATCAGTGATTTACTTTGCGTTCAGGGCAAAGTTGGCAGGAAATGCCCCCCGGGTGTTTCAAAATATTGTGATTATTTTGAACGTCGTTGCCTTGGTGTTATGGCTAGAAGTTCTTCGTAAGTATTTTAACGTGACAAGCGAAACGGTCTTGACCTGGATGCTATGGATGGTGGTCGTTCAATGCTTATTTGCTTTGGTCATGCTGGCAAGTTCGGGTATTCGCGCTGCAATTTTAGCAAAAACAGCCACTGGTATTATTCAGAATCAGTTTATTTATGGTGAACGTTTGTATGGAATCAGCAGTGATTACACATTTTTTACTCCAATCTATCATAGTTTGATGGGGCTAGTTGCGATATATCTGGGAATGAACCATGGCAAAAAGTATTATTGGTTCCTACCATTTTGTGTCTTTATTATCGTATTAAACGGCCGAACCGGCTTGATCACGCTGGCTTTTGGTTTTGCTTTGATGCTGGTCAAACGGATGCTGTCCAGTGTTCGAGGGCTGTTTCAAGTTGTGTTGATTATCATATTGAGTGTGACCTTTATCATATTGGGTTTAGCGTTTTTGCAATCCATCCAACCTGATACGTATACCTGGATCGTCAGTGGCTTCGAAGATACGTTTGCACTCGTCTTTGAAGGTAGTAAGCAGGGCAATTACGAACAACTGACGGGCTCGTTCTTGATGTTTCCGAGTCAGCTTTTAGATTGGGTGTTTGGTTATGGCGTTCGCGTATATGGTGGCAATGCCAACAATATTTGGTTCGGAACGTCCGACATTGGCTTTATTAATGACTTATTTATGGGGGGCATCATTTACATGGCGCTACTGTACGGTACGATTATAGCCTCGTTGACGGCTTGCCACAAAAAGTCTGGAAAGGTTGTTCGTGATAGTAAAATCTTTCTAGCCTTTGGCGTAGTTCTACTAATCGCAAATTATAAAGGTGAGGTTGCGCGCAGCGGCATGGTACTGACGGCAATAATATTCTTGGGGTATTTACTTTCAACTGAATTGAAGATTGAGGAGAAAAAATGGCAATCAGCGTAATTATGAGTGTATATAATGAACGACCTGAGCAAGTCCAGCAAGCGGTTGACTCGATTTTGAAGCAAACCTATTTGCCGAGGGAGTTTGTGATCGTACTGGATAATCCAGAACGGAGTGATTTAAAAGACTTGTTAATGGATTACGATTTCCGTGTGGAAATGATCAAACTAGTGTGCAATCCAGAAAACCTCGGCCTGGCTGCTAGTCTCAATAAGGCGATTGAGCTAGCAAGTAGTGAGTTGATTGCGCGGATGGATGCGGATGATATTTCTGTCACTAATCGGCTCGAAGTGGAATTAGAGGCGTTAAAAACGCGCGATTTGGATTTAATTTCCGGAAATATTACTTATCTTGATGAACAGGATGAGGTTGTCGGGGAAAAATCGGCCATTCCCGAGGCTGAACCACTAATTCAAAAAATCCTGCCCTATGGTTCGACAATTATTCATCCCACCGTTTTAATGCGGAAAACGGCCGTCCAACAAGTCGGTGGTTACCGTTTATTACCAACGGCTGAGGACTATGATCTTTGGCTGCGGCTGCTTGCTAATGGATTCAAAATCGGGTCAATTAACCGCCGAGTGTTGAACTATCGGTTACGCGGTAATAGTATGACCAGCGACGCGTGGAAAACGTATCTGGTATCGCGCTATATTCAACAATTGTATGCGGAACGTAAACGGACGGGAGCAGACAGTTTCGGCCGCGGGATGTCGGCGTTAACAGACAAAATAAATGACGTCCGTGCCCAAAGTACGTTTAATCGTGGGCAAAAATATTTTACGATGGCGATGGCCAGTATGCGCAAACGAAAACTTGGTCAGGCCCTGGCTGCGTTAGTCCGCGCAATGGTGACATCCCCAGATAATTGTTACTATGTGATCAACTATTTACGTTTAAGAACGATTTGGTCGGTAAATGGGCGCCGGTATCGACAACAACCAAGTGATTGAACGTGTGCGGTGCTTATGAGATTTGTTATTAGTAAGCAGGGGATGTGATGCTCAGTTCAGACCTATGAGAAAGGAATTTATGTTAGTCAGTATTAGAAATAAATATCGGCATTTGCCAAAGCAAGTTAAGGCCTCACTTTGGTTCTTAGTCTGTGCTTTTTTTGAAAAGAGCATTTCAATAATCGCAACGCCCATTTTTACCAGAATAATGTCTACTTCCGAGTATGGTCAATTTAATGTGCTGTACTCCTGGCTGACTATCGTCACGATCATCGTCTCACTAAATCTGTGCTACGGCGTTTATACTCAAGGTCTCATCAAATTCAGCCATGATCGACGTCGATATTCGGCTGCATTACAAGGATTAACGGTTGTGTTGGTATTAGCATGGACACTAGTTTACCTTGGCTTTCGTGATTTTTGGAATAGTGTCTTTTCTTTAACGACGACGCAGATGTTGGCGATGCTTCTAATGGTATGGACCTCGTCAGTTTTTAATTTTTGGGCTGGTGAGCGCCGAGTTGCCTTGCAATACAAATCATTGGTGATGGTGACCTTGCTGGTTGCAATCGCCAAACCGTTAGTAGGCGTATTGCTCGTTGTGTATGCGAATGATAAAGTGACGGCTCGATTTTTAGGGCTAGCATTAGTGGAACTGGTAGGCTATACGGGCTTGTTTTTTGTGCAAATGTATCGTGGCAAAACGTTTTTCTCGCGCCATTTTTGGCGTCACGCATTAATGTTCAACATCCCGTTGGCCCCACATTATCTTTCACAAATCGTTCTGAGTAGTGCTGACCGGATTATGATTGCGAACATGGTAAATACGAAAAGTGCGGGCATTTATAGTTTGGCGTACTCACTTTCACAAATCATGATCTTATTTAACGTTGCATTGTCGCAAACGCTGAGTCCGTGGATATATCAAAAAATCAAGGATCGACGGGTGGCCGATATTGCGGGTGTTGCTTACGGTGCCTTAGTTTTAATTGCGGTTGTCAACCTGCTATTGATTGCATTTGCGCCCGAAATCGTTTCGATATTCGCACCACGAGCATATGCTAAGGCGACCTGGATCGTTCCACCAATCGCAATGAGCGTCTTTTTCATTTTTGCTTTTGATTTATTTGCAAAGTTTGAGTTCTATTATGAACGGACATCTTTAATCATGATTGCCAGTGTTATTGGCGCAGTATTGAATGTGGCGCTAAATTATTGGTTGATTCCAATTTTAGGATACGAGGTGGCGGGATATACAACATTAATTTGCTATGTGATGTATGCGGTTGTTCATTATTGGTTTATGAATCGAATCTGTCGCGAAAAACTTGGCACGCTTCCATATGATCGCAAGATACTGGGGCTGATTACGCTCACTTTTTTGGCGGTTGGCTTTCTATTTTTAGGAGGCTATCACAGTGTTGTACTCCGTTATCTATTGATTTTGATAACGGCCGTCGTCGGATTTAGCAAGCGTGATTATTTAATGACCATTGTTAACCAAATGCTACGTGTGCGAAAACCAATCTAGCCGAATCGAAGTAGGGTGGTGCCGGTGTGACTGACCAGCTATAAGTAGTGACTAATCAAAAAGACGACAGCCTGAAAATTCGCTGTCGTCTTTAGTTTATAAAGTGGTTATTGTACGGACCCAGACCACGTCACGTTGCCGTGTAGTTTCTTGGTGGCTAACACGAAGCCGCGCAAACTTGTATTGTGGGGCATTTGTTGCCAAGCTTGAATAGCGGCGCTATTTTTGACTGGGGTGCCCCGAAAGAGCGCGATATTGGCGGCCGCCATGCCGCGGGCTAGCTGATTAACTTTAGCGCTTGATAGTTGCGTTTCGTCACGGTCCTCATATAACTGACTCAGTGCTGCGTTATAGCCAGCCGCATATAACACGTCATGATCGTACTTTTGATAGGCGCGCATTGCTTTATTACCACGGTGGTGCTTGATGTAAGCACTCACGTTTAACGGGGTCGCGTGGTACGTGGCCGTCCCGTTACTCTGGTTGATCTTAAGCGTACCGTAATAGTGAGATCCCAGTATCAGGGCGCCACTGGCAATATCAGTCAGTGACTGGTTCTTGACTTTGGTAGACTTGATATTTTGAGCATGAATATGGCCGCTGAGCGATAACTTGATACCCGCAGTGGTAAAGGCCTTACGGACATCTTCGGCATAACCGATTGTATAGTCCTGATGAATCACCGTGTGGTCCATTGTATTGTGATGTAGGACGGGAATGAGAGTCGCATGGGCTTGTTTTGCTTGCTTACCGACTTTAGTAAGCCATTGTAAGGTCCCATCGGTCAGGCCACCACCGACCGTTGAATTACCTTGTTGATAATTACTTTTATAAATGGCGGAGTTTAGCATCAAAAACCAAGTGTGTTTACTAGGTTTTACCAAATATCCCAATGAGCTTGGGTCAGTTTCACTGGCTTGGCCGTAGCCGTCCTGATGATAGATCTTCTTGAACTGGGTCGGGCTAGTCGCCTCGGTGCTATATTGATGCTTTCCTTTGAAGCGACGGGCGATAGGGTTGTTCAAGTCGTGATTACCGGGGACGACGTAGACGCGGATGTGCTTAGCAGTCAGTCGGCGAAGCTGCTTGGCAACGTACTCGTGACTGGCTTTTTCACCGTTGTTAGTAATATCGCCACTGATGAGCACAACGTCAGGCTTGGTGATTAACGCCTTAGCAATAAAAGCGCGAAAAATCGTCGCGCTGTATTTTAAATCTGCACCGGCATCGTTAGCCGCGTACTGCGTGAAAGCCTTACCATTATCATGCAGGCTGGGCGCAATGACATGGTCATCACTGATCACCATCGCTGTTAAGGTCTTGTGACTGACAGGGGGCAGGGTCATTTTAGTTTGTTTTTGGCAACCGGAAAGCAGCATCATGCCGAATAATACACAGCTGATGCCAAAGATAGATTTTCGTAGTTTCATCAAACTCGTCTCGATTCTCGTTAACATAATCAGTATATTACTTTCATTATACCCGTTTTATTGCGGGGTTAGACGGCTGATTCGTTAATTTTGAAAACAAAAAAAGACGATCAATTTGATCGTCTTTTTAGATATCACATTATTTAGAAGCTTTAGCTGGTTTCCAGAGACCAAGGATAACCCCAGCGATAACGGCACCGATAATTGTGGCACCGATGTAGCCCCAGATATTCGTGGCGAGTAATGAGACCCAGAGGCCACCATGAGGAGCAGGGACGGCAACGCCCCAAAGTTGAGTTAAGCCACCGGCGATGGCAGCACCAATCACACTTGAACCGATAACGTGCAATGGGTCAGCTGTGGCGAATGGAATGGCACCTTCAGTAATGAAGGAAATACCAAGTAACCAGTTAGAGATACCAGCTTTACGTTCGTCATCCGTAAATTTCTTTGGCCAGAAGGCAGTGGCAATCGCAGTTGCCAATGGTGGAACCATCCCACCAGCCATAACAGCGGCCATTAAGTTCCCATGTCCAGTTGCGGTAAAGGCACCAGTTGCGAAGACGTAAGCGGCCTTGTTGAAAGGACCACCCATATCGATCGACATCATACCACCGAGGACAAGACCGAGGAGAACGGCATTACCAGTACCCATTGAGTTTAGGAAGTGGGTAATCCAGGCGTTGATAACTGAGAAGATTGGGTTAACAACGAAGAACATTAGCGCAGCAATAATCAATAAGCCCAGAATTGGGAAGATCAGCATTGGCTTCATCCCGTCTAAGGATTGTGGCATGTTCTTGGTCCACTTCTTCATCCAAACAGTAATATAACCGGCTAAGAAACCAGCGGCTAAACCACCTAAGAAACCAGCGGGACTCTTAGCATTGGCGGTAATGGAGGCCGTGTAAACACCACCGTAAGCGCCAGTGTATACCGTGGCCATGAACCCACCAACGAACCCGGGCATCAAGGCAGGACGATCACCAATTGATTCGGCGATGTAACCGGCTAAAACAGGTACCATGAAGGCGAAAGCCATGTTACCAGCTTGGTTGAAGAAGGTAAAGGCTAAGCTCTTACTACCAACGAATTGCTCAATAATGAAGGAGAGGGCCATTAAGATCCCACCACCAACAACGAATGGCAACATGTGGGAAATCCCGTTCATGAGGTCTTTGTAAACTTCACCCCAAACGCTACCATTAGCGCTGCCACCTTCATCGTCATCCGCAGCACCACCATCAGCATCGTGATAGACAGGAGCTTTACCACTCAAGGCTTCTTGAACTAATTGATCGGCCTTGTTGATCCCGTCAGTAACGGGACGGTTAACCAGGTGCTTACCATCAAAACGGGCCATCTTGACCTTTTTGTCAGCGGCGATTACAACACCGTCGGCACGAGCGATTTCATCGGCAGTCAATAAGTGCTTAACACCTTCAGAACCATTCGTTTCGATTTTGATGTCAACACCGGCCGCTTCACCAGCTTTGATCAAGGCTGCTTCGGCCATGTAAGTATGGGCGATTCCGTTTGGACAGGCGGTAACCCCAACTAAATAGGGACGTTTTTCGTCAGTGGTGGTGCTGGCAGCTGCGGCTTCTTTTTCGGCCTTGGCAGCAGCATCTTTGGCTTCTTTTTCTTCCTTAGCAGCCTGGGCGTCACCGAAGAGTTGTTGAACTTCTTCAGGTGACTGTGCATTCTTAAGTTTAGCGACCAATTCAGGATCAATCAATAAGCTTGAGAGGGCGGCGAGGGCGGCTAAATGGGTGTTGTTGGCACCTTCAGGAGCAGCAATCATGAAGAAAAGATGAACGGGTTGACCATCTAACGCGTTGAAGTCAACGCCGGCCTTACTCTTAGCAAACATCACGGTTGCCCGGTTAACAGCCTTATCTTTGGCATGGGGCATAGCAATCCCGTCGCCAATCCCGGTAGTTGATTCGGCTTCCCGTTTGATGATGTCTTGCTTGTAGAGGGCCTCATCATTGATGATACCTTGTTCGGCATATTTATGAACTAACTCATCAATCGCTTCGTCCTTGGTCGTGGCGTGCATGTCCATGATCATGACATCTTTTAGTAATAAATCGCGGATATCCATGTTTAGTTAACAGTCCTTTCTTTAGTGAGCGAGTTTTTCAATGTTAATGAGTGGCAAAATTTCATCGATCTTGGCGCGGGTCGCAATGTCTTCTGAGAAGGCGGTTGCGGAGCCACAAGCTAAGCCGTAGCGGAAGCTTTCAACAGCATCGTGTGTTTTGGCGAACGTGCCGACAAAGCCACCAATCATTGAATCACCGGCACCAACTGAGTTGATTACCTGGCCCTTTGGTGCGGGACTAAAGTAGACCGCATCCTTGGTGATCAGGAGGCCACCATCGCCGGCCATTGAAATCAGCACGTGTTGTGCACCTTCAGCTAGCATCCGTTGGCCCGCTGCAATGATATCAGTCTGGCTATTAAACGTCGTGTGGTAGTAATCAGCAAGTTCGTGGTTATTAGGCTTCACAACGAGGGGGTGGCTGGGTAAAGTTTTCTTCAAAGCTTCACCGGTCGTGTCGATGACAAAATTAGCACCAGCAGCTTCGACCTTCTGAATAATATCGTAGTAGAAGCTATCTGGTAAACTAGGCGCTAAACTACCAGACATGACGACCACGTCATCCGGCGTTAAGTTGGCTAATTCGGTGTAGAAGGCTTCGATTTCTTTGGCGGTGATGTCCGGGCCAGCACCGTTTAATTCGGTCTCTTCTTCAGCGTGAATCTTCACGTTGATCCGGGTGTCATCGGCAATCGGTGTGAAGTGACAATCTAGGCCCTTGGCTTTTAAAGCATCACTGATAAACGTGCCGGTAAACCCACCGATAAAGCCGAGGGCCTTGTTGGGTTGGTCTAGGTCGTTCAAAATCTGCGATACATTGATGCCTTTACCGCCAGGGAGTTTCGCCGTGTGTGCTAACCGGTTAACACTACCGAGGGTCATTTGGGGTAGTTGCACCACGTAGTCAATTGATGGATTGACAGTAATGGTATAAATCATGATTGAACCTCCTGAATCGTAGTTAATGGTTGATACTGTTCGGCAACGCTTGGCGTGAGTTGGTCAGTGATGATGGTTGCACTGGATAAATCACCGACGCGCGCAAACGAAACGTGGTCGAACTTAGTGTTGTCAGCTAAGATAAAGCTTTCTTCACTTTGTAGAATTGCGGTTTTTTTGACGACCGCTTCATCGGGGTCGGGCGTTGTGAGCCCGAATTTTGGGTGGACACCGTTGATACCAAGGAAAACTTTGTTGAATCGGTATTCCTCTAACGATTTAACGGCTTCGGGACCAATCACGGCTTTGGTGGTGCCTTTCAAATTGCCACCAAGCAGGTAGGTTTGGATGCCCATGTCTGCCAAAGCGGAAGCATGGACAACACCATTAGTCACGACACGTAAGTTGTAGCTCGGATTTAAATGGTGAATCATGGCTAGGGTTGAAGTCCCAGCATCCAAATAAATGACGTCATCAACTTGAATGTTCGCAACGGCTTGCTGCGCGATATGGTCCTTGGCGTTAACGTTACGGGAAACCTTATCATTCATCGCGGGTTCCTCTTGGAGTGAGTTCATATACTTCGCACCACCGTGCACGCGGAGTAACTCGCCCTGTTCTTCTAGCTGTTGGAGGTCACGGCGCGCCGTGGACTCGGAACAACGAGTTTCAGAACAGATGTCCTTGATTTTAATAATGCCCTTGAAACGGATCGTATTTAAAATGTACTGTTGACGTTCTTCTGTAAGCACTTTCAAATCCCTCCGCATAATAATATACCTGTTTAAACGTCAAAATGCAACAAAAACCTTCAAAAACCGTCAAAATAATCCAAAATCTGTCATCAAATCGTCATTAGCATCCAAATAAAGATGATCTGTCTAATTAGGCGTGGAACTTTTGACGAAGTGGCCGAAGATTTGTATACTAGGTCAGGTATCTAATTTCGCACGATCGGATTTCGTAGATAATAATATAGAAGAAACGGGAGAAAAGAACATGTTTGTTGATCAAGTAAAAGTAGATGTAAAGGCCGGTAACGGTGGTAACGGCATGGTTGCTTTCCGCCGTGAAAAGTTTGTTCCCAATGGTGGTCCCGCTGGCGGTGATGGTGGTCGCGGCGGAAGCGTCGTATTGCAGGCTGACGAAGGATTACGGACACTGATGGATTTTCGTTATACGCGGAAGTTCAAAGCCGCAGCTGGTGGCAATGGAATGATTAAGCAGATGACAGGTCGTTCCGCGAAGGACACAATTATTAAAGTACCGCTTGGGACAACGGTGACGGATGCTGAAACTGGTGAGTTAATTGGCGATATCGTCAATAAAGATCAGCGGTTAGTGGTTGCCAAGGGTGGCCGGGGCGGTCGGGGAAATATTCATTTTGCTAGCGCTAAGAACCCTGCTCCTGAAATTGCTGAAAATGGTGAGCCCGGCGATGAATTGACGATTCGAATGGAATTGAAAGTCTTGGCCGATGTTGGTCTGGTTGGTTTTCCTTCAGTCGGCAAGTCGACACTGCTTTCAGTGGTCACGAGTGCTAAGCCCAAGATTGCGGCCTATCATTTTACAACTTTAGTGCCTAATCTCGGGATGGTTCGTTTGGATGACGGTCGTGACTTTGTTATGGCTGATCTACCTGGTTTGATCGAAGGTGCAGCTAACGGAGTCGGCTTAGGGATTCAATTCTTGCGGCATATTGAACGGACGCGCGTTATTTTACATCTGATTGATATGAGTGGTGTAGAAGAAAACGATCCGTTTGAGGATTATCACAAAATTAATCACGAGCTGACGAGTTATGACCCTGATCTCTTGAAGCGGCCCCAAATCGTGGTGGCGACTAAGATGGATATGCCGGATGCCGAAGCTAATCTGGAAGACTTTAAGGCGAAGTTAGCGACGGATGATACGTTGCCAAACACGCCAGCCGTCTATCCGGTATCGTCGATTACACAACAGGGACTAAAAGCCTTGTTAGCCAAGACGGCTGATTTGTTGGATACGACGCCACAATTCCCAATCAAGGGTGTTGACGACTTGAAGCACCGTGATTACACGACTGAAGCGGATGCGGACTTTAGCATTGATAATCCAGAACCGGGCTTGTTCGTCTTGTCTGGTGATAAGTTAGAACGGCTCTTTAAGATGACCAATTTAGATCATGAAGAAAGTTTAATGCGCTTTGCTCGGCAATTACGTGGGATGGGTGTTGATGATGCCTTACGTGCAGCTGGTGCCAAGAATGATGATACGATTCAAATCTTGGACTACTCCTTCCAGTTTATGGACTAAACTTTTGTGACGACATAATTAGTTGATGATTGTCGTTACGACAGTCTGGTAGGTAGACTAGTGATAAAATAATGAACAATCCAAAAACAGCGCCGTTAGAATTTTAACTAACGACGCTGTTTTTGAGTTGACGTGCGATTAGATGCTCAGCCAAACAGTAAGCGCTGCTGGCTTAAGCGATAGCCAAATAATCGGCGCGGACGCGGTGGGGTTTGAATACAGAGCTGCGTTTGACCATCGATTTGGCGCGTCCGCGCATTGAACTGGTCGAGTGTCAGCGGGAGCGCGCTTTTTGAAGCTACTAAAACCAGCTGGTGATCGACGAGCGTAACACTTTGGATTGGCCAGATTTGATTAGTCGTTAGTTCCCAATACAGTGGTAAAGTTTGCTGTAGATCAGCGGTTGATAAGTTAAAGTCGATGAGTCGCATAACGGTTACCTCTTGTTCAGACGATTTGTAAGCAAGTATACGATAATCAATTGGGTTAAGCAAGATGGACTGAGGATTCATTTGCCGGCGATGACGGGTTGAATGAAAACGGTCACAACCCGTCATAGTCAGTTTGCCCGGAAAAGTGCATTTTTTGATTATAGATAACACCGGTGGCAGGCAGTCTTGGCGCGTGGAATCTTGAAACCAAGTGCGATAATTTTAGCCTGACATGTTAAAATAAAATGAGCAGCGTTGTTCGTGTTCTTCCTGTTAATTGTGAGGAGTCGCCCAACGTCGCTTGCTTTGTAGAATTGCGGTCGGTGAGCGCACGGTGTTGACCGGCCATGACTTTGCAGTGCTAACAATTGTGTATTGCCGCTAGATTCGGTAAAATAGTTAGCAGACTGTATAGATAGGACGAACAAAAATATGCAATTAGAATTTTTAGGTACCGGTGCCGGCTCACCGGGCAAATTTCGAAATGTCACTAGCACAGCATTACGACTATTAGATGAGCGAAATGAAGTCTGGTTGTTCGATGTCGGCGAAGGGACGCAACACCAGATTTTACGCACGACGTTAAAACCACGCAAAATTGCAAAAATATTTATTACCCATCTGCATGGCGATCATATCTTTGGCTTACCGGGGTTATTGAGCTCGCGTTCTTTTCAAGGCGGGGACGAACCACTCACCATTTATGGGCCAGTCGGTGTCCGCGACTTCGTTCAAACGGCGTTGCGGGTCTCTGGCACCCATTTGTCATATCCATTGAAGTTTCATGAAATCACGAAGGCTGAGACGGTTTTTGAAGATGCGACGTTCAAAGTAAGCTGCGAACCTCTGGATCATCGGATCGCTTGTTTTGGTTACCGGGTAGAAGAAGCGGACCACCCGGGTGAATTACAAGCCGATCGACTCAAAGCCCTGAACATTCCGAGTGGTCCCGTCTATGGTCAATTAAAAGCCGGCAAAACGGTGACGTTGCCTGATGGTCGGACAATTAATGGTCAAGATTACATCGCTGCGCCACAAAAAGGGCGGACGGTGACGATTCTCGGTGATACTCGGCGGACACCGCACGCGGTCAGCTTGGCACAGGATGCGGATGCTTTAGTTCATGAGAGCACGTTCGGAAAAGATGAAGGTAAGTTGGCACATAACTATTACCATTCAACGAGTACCCAAGCAGCCCAGGTGGCCCAACAGGCCGGTGTTAAGCAGCTATTGTTGACCCATATCTCGGCTCGGTACACGGGTAAGTTGAGTAAGGAACTACAAAAACAAGCACAGAAAGTCTTTAGTCACTCGAAAGTCGTTCGCGACTTTGATGTAATTGATATTCCATTACCTGAGAAAGGTTAGGTCAAGTAAATGACGAACTTAGTGGGTAAAACTGTTTTGGTTACTGGCGCGTCTAGTGGACTAGGCGAGCAACTAGCCCTAGCCGTGGCGAGTCAGGGAGCCAATGTCGTCTTAGCAGCCCGGCGGCGAGAACGGCTAACACAGGTTGCTGATCAATGTCGTCTGTTATCAAAAGGGCAGGCCGTGGCGATTACTTGTGACGTGGGTCACGTGGCGGACGTTGATCACGTCTTTACGACCATCGATGAGCTATTTGGTCAATTGGATGTGGTCATTAACGCTGCCGGTTTTGGCGATATGACCACGGTGATCACCATGGATGCGCCGGTGATGGCGAAAATGTTGCGCGTCAATACATTGGGAACCATGTATGTTAGCCAACTGGCTGCGCAACGGATGGTCAAGCAACATGCAGGTGAAATTGTCAACATCGCCTCGATGGCTGGCAAAATCGCAACACCTAAATCAGCCGTTTATGCGGCTAGTAAGGCGGCCATTATTGCTTATGATAATGCGTTGCGCTTAGAACTCAAGGATGCTCATGTCAACGTATTGACGGTCAATCCGGGTCCCATTAAAACGGACTTTTTCAAAATTGCGGATCCCACGGGGCACTATTTAGACCGGGTCGACCAGCTGGCATTGAACCCCGTTAAGTTTGCTGAATTGATTGTAAGCAAACTCGGGCATCAACGGCGCGAACTGAATCGGCCTTGGGTGATGTCTGCAGCTAATTTAGGTTATCAGCTGGCACCCAAGCTCGGGGATTGGCTGACGGGGACGGTTTTTAATTTTAAATAGGGGATGAATTTAATGAAGAATCAATGGCGGTTAGTGAGTGCACTAGTCATTGCACTAGTAGTGATTATTTTTGCAATTTTAAACGTAGAACCAGTTCGAATCAATTTTGGAATTACAGCAGTTCATTGGCCACTGATTTTGGTCATTGTGGTGACGTTGATCTTAGGTGTCATTACCGCAGTACTGATGGCGACGGTCAATGAATCTAAGGAACGGACAGCCCATAGTGAAGCTTTAGCAGCGGCCCAGGCTAAGATTGATAAGTTGACTGCCGAAAATAAGCAATTAACGTTGCGTTTGAATAATAAAGGTAAACAAAAACGAGCGGTGGCAGAACAACCAACCACGCCAGCGGATAAGTAAGTTGTTGAAAGGAAGGATGCCATGTTAGCGGCAAAGAAAAAGTGGGTGCCACGTTTAACAACGGCCGTTGATGAAGCCGATGTTGATAAGTTAGCTGAGGCGGCCAGCGTGACCCCTTTAGTTGCCCGGTTATTAATAATGCGGGGCATTAATACGGCGGAAGAAGCCGCCCCATTCCTGCACGCGGATCAACAACCATTGTTGGACCCAACGAACATGCACGATATGGAAAAAGCCGTTGACCGCATTCAAGAGGCGATTATTGCCGGGGATCAAATTACCATTTACGGTGATTATGATGCAGATGGTTTAACAAGTACGTCAATTATGTATGAAACGTTGGACCAAATTGGCGCTAACGTGAATTACTATATTCCAGATCGTTTCAAGGATGGTTATGGTCCTAATCAGGCCGCTTTTGACCGGCTGATTGCGGCTGGAACGAAGCTGTTTGTGACGGTGGACAACGGTGTCGCGGGAAATGCGGTCATCAATCAAGTGCAGGAACAGGGCATCGATGTCGTGGTGACCGATCATCATGAGTTACCGACTGAATTGCCGCACGCTTACGCCATTGTCCATCCACGACATCCAGAGGGCAGTTATCCATTTGGTGGTCTTTCTGGTGCCGGTGTGGCGTTTAAAGTAGCAACGGCGCTGCTTGAGGAAGTACCCGAGGAACTGTTAGATCTGGCTGCTATTGGAACGGTTGCTGATTTGGTCAGCTTAACTGGTGAAAATCGGACTTTGGTAACGCTCGGCCTGAAGGTCTTACAGCAGACGACCCGCCCAGGCTTGGCCGCACTGATTCAAGAAGCCGGATTGATTCCCGATAAATTGACCGAGACCAATATCGGGTTTGGTATTGCCCCTCGGCTAAACGCACTTGGCCGTCTGCAGTCGGCGCAGAGCGGTGTAGAATTATTGACAACTTTGGACGATGAGCGGGCGACCGCGCTGGCCAAGCAGGTCAATCAATTGAATGAAAAACGCCAAGGCTTGGTCAAGACAATCAGTGCCAGTGCAATCGAGCAAGCACAGACGCCGGAAAATGAGGCCCGCCAAACCTTAGTTATTACCGGGCATGGTTGGCACGAGGGTGTTTTGGGAATCGTCGCGAGCCACGTGGTCGAAACGTCTGGCAAACCAACCCTAGTGTTAAATGAGGATGATGATGGCCGGCTCAAAGGTAGTGGTCGGAGCGTCGAAGCGTATAATTTATTTGCCGCGATCGACCCAGTTCGGGAGTCATTGGTGGCTTTTGGCGGTCATCATATGGCGGTTGGACTAACTGTCATGGCCGACCAGTTAGCAACGCTTAAAGAGGCGATGGAAGCGGCGGCGGGTCAGCAATTAGCAGACAATGCGCAAGTCAGTTTACCAATTGACGGCACGTTACCATTAGCTGAGGCAACCTTGGCAACTCTGGCAGATATTCAAGCGTTGGCCCCCTTTGGAACGGATAACCCGGCACCGTTGTTTGAATTAGTTCCAACGACTGTTCCGCAAGCACGCGCGATTGGTAGTGATCAGCAACACTTGAAATTACAACTGGGTGATGGCACCAATACGATTGATGCTATCGGTTTTTCGATGGGTACTGCCTTGCCGGCTATTCAGGCGAGTCCCACCGATGTGACGTTAGTGGGTGAGTTGAGTGAAAATACTTGGAACGGTCAGACAAAGCCCCAAATCATGGTTAAGGATATTGCAGTGACGGGGACCCAGGTGATCGACGCCCGGACGCAACATCTTTCGGCCCATTTGTTTCAAGCACCGGGGGTTTACCTCTTTTTCCACCAGCGTCTGTTGAAAAAAGTTGAACAGTATTTAGGTTCCCAAACGCAAGCCGTATGGGTGGGGGATACGAAAACGGATCTGACTGCCGTGACGGCTAATCAAGCGGTCTTCATTGTCGATTGTCCTGACACGCTGGCGGATATGACCCAGGTACTCAGCACAATTGCGCTCGATCAGCTGACGCTCTACTTATATCGGCAAGAATCGGTTTATTTAACGGGAATGCCAAATCGCGCGCAGTTTGCGAAACTTTTCCAGTTTACCGCAGCGCACCATGATGTTGATATTCATCATCAATTAACATTAGTGGCCAAGCATCTGCATATTGAACGAAATTTGCTTATTTTCATGATTCAGGTGTTTTTTGAGGTCGGATTTGTTAAAATAAATGATGGTGTCATGAATGGCGTTTCGAATCCGGCAAAAGCGGATTTACATCACGCCCCTAGTTATCAGCTGCGCGAACAACAAATCGTTGCTGAAGAAACGCTTTTATATAGTAAATCTGCAGCGCTCCAAGTATGGGTGAAGAACCAGGCTGCGGTTAAGAATTGAAGGAGCTGTTAAGAACAAATGGCATTAGATTTAAAAAAGTATGTGGCTAGTATTCCGGACTATCCCGAACCTGGAATCATTTTTCGCGATATTTCACCACTGATGGCTGACGGGGAAGCTTACCGTGAAGCGACTGATCAGATCGTGCAATTTGCGCGTGATAAACATGTTGATATGATTGTCGGGCCTGAAGCACGCGGCTTTATCGTGGGTTGTCCAGTGGCCTATGAATTAGGCGTTGGTTTTGCACCTGCTCGTAAGAAGGGTAAGTTACCACGCGAAACGGTCAAAGCGACTTATGATTTGGAATACGGGCAGTCTGCACTTTATTTGCATAAAGATGCAATTAAGCCGGGACAAAATGTGCTAGTTACTGATGATTTATTAGCAACTGGTGGGACCATCTCAGCAACGATTCAAATGGTTGAAGAATTAGGCGGTAACGTGGTTGGGACGGCTTTCTTGGTCGAACTCAAAGAGTTGCACGGCCGCGATAAGATTAAAGATTATGATATGTTGAGCTTGATGCAATTTTAAAGCCAATATTAAAAGCTCCGAATGACGATTTATTAGTCATTCGGAGCTTTTTTGCTAACCCTTGTTTTGGTCGTTAGTTAGCTTGGATAGTCAGTGATTCTTTGGTAGCCAAGCCAAAAAGACTAACAATTGCATATTCTAATTATTGCCACTTTTCAATGAGTAGTTTAACCTGACGCTTGTCCGTTGACTGAGGATCAGGATCATTCTTTTCAGCATCGCCAAGCAATTTGATCAAATCTAAGCGCAACTGGTGCTCGCCTGCCGCTGAAAGGTTTAGGATCGCGTTACTGAAAAAAATGGCTGACTTGTCAGGTTGCTTGCGGGTCATCTCTTCCTGGTAGGCTTCGGTAAAGTCGTGGTTCAATAGCATGATCCATTGTAAAACTTGTTGGACATGGGCTTGAGTCCACGTGCCGGAGATGTCAGTCAGATCAGTATCGAGACCATCAAGATCTGCCAATTCCTGTGGCGTCTCATGGGAGAGGTGGGCACTGGAATAGAAGTTTTCAGTTAGATTTTTAACCTGAACTTGATTAACGATGGTTAATAAGTCGGCATCCTGCATTTTGTTGATGGTGTAGTACAACTGATTGTTGGGAATTTTAGTTTGGGCCGAAATTTGCTTAGTTGTTAAACCAGTTTTAGATTTGGTGGCCTTTAAGATAGCGGCCACCTTGGGATCGGCCATTAACTTTGCAAACTGAGCCAGTGTGTTTTTGGGCATGTTTTTCACCTCAATACTAGCTTAACCATTTGACAAATAGAAATCAAACGATTAAAGTTGCTTTATCATTTAAATTTATTTAAACGATAAATAATATTAAATTGGAAGTGGCGTTATGAAAAATCTAGGCCGTAATCGAGCGTTTGTCACGTTAACAGTAGCTGATCTTTTTGAGACAATTGGTACCAGCCTATTTAACATTATTCTATTAACGTACGCGCGAACGTTTGCACAAGCAAATTTGATGGTTTCACTAGTTTCGGTGGCTACTGTGCTTCCTGGTATTTTTGGTATGCTTACTGGTCGATTGGCAGACTCGCAAACCAATAAGCGGGGGTGGTTAGCAGGTTTGAAATTTGTTCAAGCGGCATTATATCTCGTGTTAGCGCAACTTATTACTGAAAAACAGGTCGGGTTGCTGTTGATTATTATTGTCATCAATTTGTGCTCAGACGTGTTGGGGATGTTGAGTGGCAGCCTCCGAATGCCATTATTACAAGCTAAAGTCGCGTCTGAGTTACAAGAAGAGGCCTTAGGGATCAACCAAGGCATCGGAGTGTTAATGCAGACGATGGGCCAAGCGTTGGGTGTCAGTCTATTGGCCGCAACGGGCGATTATCGTCTCGCGGGATATTTGAATGCAATCACGTTCTTGATTGCCGGTCTGGTGCTGCTGTCTGGGTATGAAACGCTAAAATTACCTTCCGCAACTGTCACCGTGACGTCGACATTTCGTCAACTGCTACGACAAGTACGACAAGCAATGGAAGCGGGGGTGCACATGAACGTCTTGGCGCTATTGGGGAGCGTCTTGTTCTTGAATGCGGTGGGTGCAAGCGTCGATGCACTATTGAATTTATACCTGATTCACCGGGCGACGCAGTTACCATTTTCATTCGGAGTCGCAATTCTTGTGATGAATACTGCTGACGTATTTGGCTCGGTTGCAGGGAATTTGTTACATACAGGTTACTTTCAGAGGTGGACGTTTCGTGGTGTCATGTTAACTACCGTCGTGGCGTTTGAGGGTTTATTTATTAATCTGTTGTTTTGGCAAAACTATTGGGTAGTGGTTACAATCATGATGATTGGGGGATTTTGTATGGGACAAGCAAATCCTAAATTGATGGCGAGTTTATTGAAAGTGGCCGATCAAAGTATCGTTGGGAGCTTAGGCGGCATCATAAATTCATTGGCGACGATTTCGATTCCAATCGGCAGTGTTGGATTGGTCTTGTTGGATAATATCGTGAGCCCAGAAGCGGCTTATTTGACGGCCATGGGATTACTGTTAGCTTGTGGTGGTTGTCTGTTCATTCGCCGGTGACGAAAATTATAATTGTGTTATACAAACAGCTGCCACCATGCTAAAAAACCGCTTGCCCAGATTACCGGCAGGCGGTTTCGTTAGTCTCGAATCAGATTAAGCATTGTCAGTGGTCAAATCTTCGGTGATAAAACGAACTGCGGTACCATATGCGGCAACCGATTGCATATCCTGACTAATGGAGCCGGTGTCGAACCGCATCATCACAACGGCATCCGCACCCATGGCACTTGCATTATCGCGCAACCGATTGACCGCGACATCGCGCGACTCTTCGAGCATCTTGGTGTAATCCTTGATTTCGCCGCCAACTAGGCCCTTTAAGCCTGCCCCAATGTTACGGACCAGATTCTTAGATTGAGTGGTTAACCCAAAGACTTCACCGATAACTTCATAGGGGTGCCCCGGAATATTTTCAGTGGTCGTGACCAGTAATTGTGTCATTGACTGAACCTCCTTTTAAAGATATTGTAATCATAGCATAATTCGTATTGAAATAGGCCAGCGGAGACTTTGATGAGTGGTCTGGTTTACAGGAAACGAAGGAGGCAAAATATGACAGCTTTAGAAAGAAGTTGGTTTGAAGAAGCGCAGCAATCCATGCACGGCTGGGACTTTAGTCATCTGGCTGGCCGGTGGCAGACTGCGGACTTACCGTGGGATTACGCTGCCCTAGTTCGTGAGCATCTAAGTGCCGATGATCGATGGTTGGATATTGATACGGGCGGTGGTGAATTGATGGGGCGTTTTAACCATCAGCCAGCGCTGACTGCGGTGACTGAGGGGTGGCAACCAAATATTGAGTTGTTGAAGCAAACGGTGGTTAAAAAGGGGATAACATTATATCCAGATGCCGCCGAACAGTTGACGGCCGTACCAAATTCGACATTTGATATTGTAACGAATAGTCATGGTGCGATGCCAGTGAAGCGAATTGCGGAAGTTTTAAAGCCGGGGGGCCGATTTGCGACTCAGCAAGTTGGTGCGACCAATAATTATGCGTTGTCACGATTCTTTGACGAGCATTACGAACCGGCGTATCCTGACAATCAGTTGTTGACGGTAATGGCTCAAATGCAGGCTGCGGGATTTGAAATTCTGCGGGCTGAGCAAGCCTACGCGGCACTGAGTTTTACGGATATTGGCGCAATTGTCTATTATGCCACGGTGATTCCATGGGAGTTTCCGAATTTTGACGTGGCACGGATGCTTCCCAAATTACATCAGTTACAATCCTTACTGACCATTAATGGTCGCGTCACGACGTTTGAAGACCGATTTATGATTATCGCTCGTAAACTGGCTCGTTGTGATTGAGGTTGCAAGGGGGCATATTAATCGGATTGGCACTTAACAAACGTAATCGGTTACGAATTGTAGCTTAAACGTTGGATTTGAGTATTCAGAGCTTGTACTTAATTGCGCACTGCCTATAATAGGCGTTATTCCAATCGGTTATTTCATTGGAATAACGAGTTAGGGGGGAGCGTCATGCGGATACGTCGACCGGTTCGGTTTTATCGTTCATTTTGGTTTTGGTTAAGCGTGATTTTTCTATGGGTCTCAACTGCCGGTTTTCCGAAGACTTTAGTGACAGTGGGGGATGTACTGTGCTATGGCATTTTATTTTTACTATCATGCGTGGGTATTCTTGGTTCGTTCTTTGTTTTTGGTCAAGCCGCACGTGAACAGAAGTAATTGGGTATCCGTTGGCAAGGGCTGACGGATATTTTTTGTGGAAAATTCTGAATAAATATTTGTTCTGAAAGCTAATTATGCTATACTTATTAAGTACCACATGGAGAGTTGGCAGAGTGGTAATGCACCGGACTCGAAATCCGGCGAACCGGCTAATACCGGCGCGCAGGTTCAAATCCTGTACTCTCCTTAAATCATTAAGGAACAACTTTCTTTGACCCCGAAAATCGTTGAGATAGCGGGGTTTTTGTTTGCTTCAAAACGCTTAGGAACGCTCTGGATTGATATATTGGTGCACTTGTCGGTGCACTCTAATGATTTTTACCCTGTTTTTGGGATGCTTTGAGTGCACCACAGTGGTGATTTTTTAATTGCTGGGCCCCTTGTGTCCCAACGGATACAGCAATCTTCATAATGCACATTAACTAAATTTAGCCAGTGCATTTAAAGTCCGTGATTCTTCCTGTTTTTGATCTTCAGTGAGCAGATGGGCGTACACATTACGCGTGATTGAACTATTCTTGTGACCCAAGCGTTTTGAAATATACTCCATTTTGACACCACAATAAAGCAGGGAACTCGCATGTGTGTGACGTAGACCGTGGAAGCTAATCCGTTTAATTTCAAGAGTGGTATGATAGTTCTTTAGCAATAAATCACAAGCCCCAGGAGTTGGAATACGACCACGATTATTTAAGAATACCATGTGATCGGGGTTATCCAGATTCTTTTGAATCTGTAATGATCGGAGCTGTTTTAAATGATTTAACAACTCATCGGTCACAGAAATTTTACGAATACTGGACTCAGTTTTAGTCCGTTTGAACTTCTGCCCATACACATAGTCCCAGGACTTGTTAATACGAATGGTCTTGGTTTTCCAGTCAATATCCGACCATGTTAGAGCGGACACTTCAGCGACACGCATACCAGTCATTAAGCCGGTATATATCATCGACTTGCCAGTGGAGGTTAAACGGATGTTCTTGTTTACCTCATTAGCAAGTATTTTCATATCCTTGACGTCTAGAAATTTGAGTTGAGCATCCTTACCTTTATGACCACCCAGTTCAGCATGAGTACAGAAATCGGATTTTATTAATCCGTCAGCAACGGCATCAATCACTGCTGCATGAATGTGCCCGTGAAGTTTTTGAACGGATGCTTTACTATGATAAGGTTGGTCACCTGTTAAATGACGTTTGGCGCGTTGTTCGACATTGCCATGGGTGAAGTCATTCAAGAACTGTTGATACCGGGTTCGAGTCATTGAGTTGAGTTTAATGTTGCCAAGTAATTCTCTAATTTGACGCAAAGTGTAACGATATTCCTGTTCGGTAATCTGAGCCAATTTGCCAAACTTATAGGTTTCAAGCCAGTGTGAGTAATAGGCGTAGAAGGTGGTAGTTGTATCTACTAAACCGATGGAGTTATTAAATTTGTCTAACTCTAAACTATTGGCCCACGCTTCAGCTTCAACTTTACGGCTAAAACCATTCTTATTCTTAAAGTGACGTTTGCCGAACTCATCATAGTAACTTACTCATACTTGCCATTTACCATTTTTCTTATTAATACTTGCCATTTATATTTCCTCCTTAAATTTCACCTAGGCGGGTAGAATTTGAAGGACTTGTTGTCATCACCTTTCTTCAATAAAATGGTAAAAATTTAATACGTTATTAGGTTAAGGTCGTCTTCTTTTTGGTGGGAAGATAGTTTTTATATAAAATAAAAGAGCAACTATTTTTTTGAACTGGCTACTCCTAATATGAACTAATAACTGACTGTCAGCAGTGCCTAGATCAGCGAACGGTCGAACCGTCTTTTCCTTATTAATAACAATAATAGTTCACGCGTTGTGTTAGTTGATTCCTAGCTTGATCATTGTATGAACAAGTAAATATTGCTCTAATCGTAACTGTAAGGCCGTCAATGATCTTACGCGGATTCATTCAATATCAAATAACTCATTTAGTTGTGAAAAATTTGTCTCACTCTGGCGCCGTTGTCGATTTAGTAATCGTTGGTAAGCCACGGGCTGCTTCATGTTTCGACGAACCGGCGTCCATAAATTAATCTTCTTTTTGGCAAGTTCTTGTTTGAGCTTACGACTAAGATAACCTAAATCTACCAATATTTGATGGCTAGGCCATAACGATAATAATGTTTGTACTGATTTAATAGCATGCCAGGAAGCGGGGGTCACATCGTAAGTTAAAACAATGCCATTATTAGCGACCTCGAGGTTACCTTTGAAGCTGTAATAATAAAGTTTCTTAGTTGCGTTATAATCGATATTGGCGGTTTCGCGAAAGACTTTAGCACGATGATTTCTAATACCCTAACATAAGGGCATCGGTAAACTATCAATAATCGTGTAAGCTGGTGTTGGACAT
Organism: Lactiplantibacillus plantarum; assembly: GCF_014131735.1. Taxonomy (NCBI): domain Bacteria; kingdom Bacillati; phylum Bacillota; class Bacilli; order Lactobacillales; family Lactobacillaceae; genus Lactiplantibacillus; species Lactiplantibacillus plantarum. Next base: position 1,916,642 of record NZ_CP039121.1, on the reverse strand, counting down.
AAATTACGTAATACCCCAAAGCAAATCCATTGAAGTTCATTGGCAGCATAATAACACTTACGATTAAAGCGTGATCGTTCTGGCAATTATCCGGGTTTAAAAATATTTTGTTTTAAAAACCGGTAGTAAAGTGAACCCTCTGAGTGGAGTAAATCCAGACTCAGGGGGTTTTACTATGGTTCAGCTAAAATAAAGCAACGAGCTTTAAGCAGATATCTCCAGGGAACTTCGCCCCTGTTACTTATGAAAAAGTATGATATCAAAGGAAGTGCGACGATTTATCAGTGGCTCGCTCAATTTGAAATTTTTGGCATTCAAGGATTAGAGAATTGTCGTAGGAAGACATTTTATGACTATTCCTTTAAAATCAAGGTTATTAAATGGCGACAAAAACATCATGCCTCATATCCAGTAACGGCAACCCATTTCAGGTTGAAGCAACCGATGATGGTTTGGGACTGGGAACGAAGACTGATTGAGGGACATCTTAAGCCATCTAAAGGACGGTCTTTAAAAATGACAGATAAATCTAAACAATCTAAGACATTGAAACAACTTCAGGGAGAAAACGAGCTTTTACGAATCCGGGTAGCATACTTGGAAAAACTCGAAGCCTTGGCACAGAAAAAATCTCAAACCAAGAAAAAGCCCAGCTAATCACTGAGCTAAGACGTAAATTCAATGTTAAATTAGTTGTGGTTTTAAAAGCAGCACACATGTCGAGTAGTAATTACCACGATGCATTTCACTGTAAATATCAATCAGGCTCATCAACGTTAGTTGATGAGATTAAAAGCGTTCGTTTGGCCAATCCCGATTACGGTTACCGAACCGTGACTTTAGCGCTTAAAAATAAGGGAATCAACGTTAATCACAAGGCAGTACTTCGTATTATGCGTGAAAATAATCTCCTTTGTCAGGCATTCAATCGTCGAACGAAGAAATATAACTCTTATAAAGGAACTGTTGGTACAGTTGCTCATAACCGTTTAAACCGTCGTTTTAAAATGGATCGCCCATTTCAAAAAATCGTTACTGATGTAACGGAGGTCCGTTGGGGGAATCAAACAATCAACAAACGTGCATACTTTACAGTTTATATTGACCTTTATAACGGAGAAATTATTGAATAGGCCATTGGACGTAAACCAACGGTAGCCTTCGTCACACACCCCCTTGAACGATTAGTGGCAAGACGTTCAGGCTTACCATACCGTATGATAATTCATTCGGATCAGGGGTTCAGTATCAGAACTGTCGGTACGTGAATATTTTGCGACAAGCTCGCGTTTTCCAAAGCATGAGCCGCAAGGCCACATGCCTAGATAATGCGGTAGCTGAAAGTATCTTTCACATTCTTAAAGTTGGCACGGTTCACAATTATCAATACAAGAACTATGAAGAGCTAGAATCCGCCATTATAAACTACGTAGATTATTACAATCAGCGTCGTATCAAAACAAAATTGGTCGGTATGTCCCCGGTAAAATATCGGGAATATACCAGCCAATTAGCAGCTTAGAAATTTACTCCAATTTATGGGGGTCACTTCATAGAACCTAGTTCGGACGGTCATTTTTAAATCAACTTGTCAACAAAGTAATGATAACAATAAGACGTCTGAAAGCTTGCCTTGATTGACGTTACGGCGGTTTTGAATTTGCTCGCGGACTAATCACAAATTGGTTATGATAAAATTGGTCTAACATAAGACACACTCCTTTGTTTGCGCTGCTTGAAGTGTAGCTTGGTTAGGCATTTTTTCACAACTAAAGTCTTGGTTAATTAACTAGCACAATGCGTATAGGTATATATATCTGATGATTGCAAATGCGGTGGGTTATATTGTTATAATTATAGTGGAAATAAATTTAATATCCATTAGAACAGTCTCCAATCTGATTCGGCCAAATAATTCACAGTCCTAAAATCTGTCTCTTCTTAGCATCAAAGTCGTCTTGGGTAATCACGCCGTCATCAAGCAGCTGTTTCAATTCGTGCAACTCATCAACTTCACTTGAGCCGATGTTAGTGGGGACAATATTGGCTGAGTTAGCTGCTTGTTCTTTGGCCTTCCGCTGTTCTTGATAATTTTCCCAACGTTGAATTGGATCAATGATAGTATTGCTATCTCGTAAGTCTTCAATCTCTTGCACAGTAAGTGTCTTTTCAACTAGTACATCCTTCGGGAGGGCAGTGTAGTCAACACCAATTTTCTGTAAGCAATCAGTACAGACTTTACCATTTTGAATGTGCACTAACTCATCACTTTTGTGCTTGTTATTGCAGACGTCACATCTATTAGCTTTTACAATGAAATAAACAATTACTATTAACGCAATAGTAATAATGGTGATTATCCCTGGCGTACTAGATACAACTCGCCAGATGAATGAGAAGATACCTTTAACAAGGTAGTAGAGATAAGTCAGGACTGCTGCGAGAACAACGTAGGGTGCAGCCTTACCCATAAGTTTAAATGCCCCGACTATGAGCAAGATTAATAGTAGTAACCACATGTTATTTCCCCCTTAATTAAATCCCAAGAATTTGTTTCTTTTTTGCTGTGAATTCTTCTTCAGTTAAGATACCATCATCAAGAAGTCCCTTGAGTTTGCGTAGTTGATCGGCACTGTCAGTAGCAGAGACTGGAGTTGCAGGTTCATTAACGTTGCTATTGTTGTTGGCAATAATTGTATCAAGATCATGGCAGAATCTAAGTAATTCTTGTTGAGTGATATGGTAGGCACTGCTATCTGTTTTAGTAGTTTCGTTAAGTAAGACTGCTTCCACGCGATGGTCGCCTTTGAAATAAAGCACGACAGAGACTTTAGAAACGGCAGCATACGATTTATTACCAGAAAATGCGCCTAATACAGCACCAGTTGGACCAGCAATTAAACCGCCAGCTATTGCTCGAGATAGTCCATGTTTATCTTCAATAGTAGTCCCATTTTCAATAGGATCATATCCTTCTAAGTCACTGTAGTCATATAGTTGGAATGGTTCATCAGCTAAGTTTTCCATGAAACTTAGCTTAATTAAAAATTGTTTGCGTTTGTCACTGAGATAAACTTTTCCGATATGACCGTTACCTTCTTTTTTGAAAGTAATCAGTAATTTTTCATATTCTGATTTATTGTCAAAAAGCAATTGTTTGGCATCTATCTGAGTATGAGAGTCTTGATGATTTTTGATATCTTGGACAGTTAAATATTTGACAGCGGATTGTGAGCTAAAGTTATTTTTTAAACCAACTCGAGAAGCACAGTCGTCACAAATTTTCCCATCAGTTAATTTGAAGCCACCTAATAAACCTATTTCACGACCACAAACCGCACAGGGGTGTTTGATTTTAGTATTAGAATCTTGGTGAGCAGATACGGTTGGTTTGTTTTTCATATCATCTAAATATTTCTTTAAATCTATCTGGGTATTAGTGTCTTGATAATTTTTGATATCTTGGACAGTTAAATATTCGACGGCAGATTGTGAGCTAAAGTTATTTTTTAAACCAACTCGAGAAGCACAGTCGTCACAAATTTTCCCATCAGTTAATTTGAAGCCACCTAATAAACCTATTTCACGACCACAAACCGCACAGGGGTGTTTGATTTTAGTATTAGAATCCTGGTGAGCAGATACGGTTGGTTTGTTTTTCATATCATCTAAATATTTCTTTAAATCTATCTGGGTATTAGTGTCTTGATAATTTTTGATATCTTGGACAGTTAAATATTCGACGGCAGATTGTGAGCTAAAGTTATTTTTTAAACCAACTCGAGAAGCACAGTCGTCACAAATTTTTCCATCAGTTAATTTGAAGCCACCTAATAAACCTATTTCACGATTACAAACCGCACAGGGGTGTTTGATTTTAGTATTAGAATCCTGGTGAGCAGATACGGTTGGTTTGTTTTTCATATCATCTAAATATTTCTTTAAATCTATCTGGGTATTAGTGTCTTGATAATTTTTGATATCTTGGACAGTTAAATATTCGACGGCAGATTGTGAGCTAAAGTTATTTTTTAAACCAACTCGAGAAGCACAGTCGTCACAAATTTTTCCATCAGTTAATTTGAAGCCACCTAATAAACCTATTTCACGATTACAAACCGCACAAGGGTGTTTGATTTTAGTGTTAGAATCTTTCTGTGAAGGCTCAGCAGGTTTGCTTTTCATATCGTCTAAATACTTTGCGATGTCTATTTTAGTATGGGAGTCTTGATAGCTTTTAACATCATCAATAGTCAAATCTTTGGCGACGGATATAGACTGCAGGCCAGTTTTTAATCCAATTTGTTCTGAGCAGTCGACACACATAATCCCATCCTTTATGTCAAGCCGACTAGCCATGAGTCCGATTTTCTTTCCGCATATATCACATTTTTTAGCCATAATTAAATTCCTCCAAAGTTTTATTTCCTAAGTAAATATCTTATAAATCTAGTATTTATCATACACAGTTAACTAAAGGATGAATGCACCTTGGCTAATTTTAATACCAAGCTCTTGTTCAGCAACATTATGAATAAACAGTGATTAGATCCCCAGAATTTGTTTCTTTTTTGCTGCGAATTCTTCTTCGGTTAGAATGCCATCGTCCAGGAGGCTTTTAAGTTTACGTAGCTCATCGGCACTGTTAGTGGGTGTAGATAGAGTGGTAGGTTCATTATTTTCATTTTCGACTAAAATTTTATCCAATCGAACACAGAATCGTTGCATTTTTTCTTGTTCATCTCGATAGTACATGCTGTCGATTTTTGTTTCAGTGGATATGTAGTTTAATTGCTTAGAGTAGTTGTTATTAAAGTATAAAACTACTGCCATCTTTGAAACTGCGTCATAGGACTTGTTTCCTGAAAAAGCACCTAATACAGCACCGGTAGGCCCAGCAACTAAGCCACCGACTATGGAACGAGACAAACTATGATTCTTGTTAATAGTGGTAGGGCTTTTAATTGTCTTGTAACTAGTTAAATCTGAAAATCTGAAAAGGCGATAGTCTTCAAGAATAGTTTTATCAATGAAGATTTGCTTTTTAACAAAATCTAAATAGACTTTACCTTTTTTGACAGGTTCATCTGCTTTAATGGCAGCCTTAAGTTGATCGTATTTATCTTTTTCAGCAGAGATATCTTCTTTTTTTAAATTTTTTCTTGTTTTAACTTATTTTTATACTCCGCCCAGCGCTTTTGTGGATCAATAATTTGGTTGTTAGCTTGTAAGTCTTTAATTTCTTTAACAGTCAAAATTTCTTCTATAGACATTGAAAGCGGTAGCTCAACGTAATCCACACCAATTTTCTTCATACAATCGTGGCAGACTTTACCATCAATCACAGGAACGGACTTAAACATTTTTAATTTGTTTCCACAAACATCATATTTTTTACTCATAGTAACTTCCTCCAAATTTTTATTTTCAAAGTAAATATCTTATAAATCTAGTATTTATCATACATAGTCACTAAAGTATGAATGCGCCTTGGTTAATTTTAATACCAAGCTCTTGTTCAGCAACATTACGAATAAACAATAAATGTTTTGATTCTAAATTGTAACTGTTAGCAAAATGCAAGATATTGAAATCTTGTGGTTCAATGCCGGTTTCACTGGGGTAATGATTTAACATAATATAGAATGCACCACGATTAGCCCGTGATTCAATTTTTGTATTGGAAACCATGCTAGTATCTATGTAATGGTTCAACCGTAGGATCAAGCAAACAATGCTGTAATTCATGACATTTTACGAAAGTAGGTGATGTGTTTTTTTCATTGATAAAAAAGGTTTGGGTCAATGGCAAAGTATGTTCTGACTTTAAAGTATAAGAAAAGTGTTTTTAGTAAGATTAAGCTACACTGCGTTCTCGGTTGTCAGTACCATTGCAATCAATCTTGTCACGAACTTGTAAGCGGTAATCCGCGTCGAATTGGCAACTAGGGTCAATAAGCCCGTGCTGCAATTAACTTATTTGACAATAAATTAAGACTAACTGTTATTTTACAAGTATCACCATGTTTACACAATGTTATATGCGTATCTTTAAATAAAAAAATCTGCTATACAATAATAAAATTGAAAGCAGATTAAAAATATAAGATTTTATCAAGTTAGAAGTGTTCAATTGGTCATATCGTTCCCAAAATTGGTCTTACTTCTTTTCCTGCACGATGTAGTGGGGCCGGTGTTTTGATTCGATATAAATCTTACCAATGTAATTGCCGATAATCCCCAGACAGAACAGCTGAATGCCACCGATTAAGAGCATAATCGTGATGGTTGAGGCCCAACCACTGACACTGTTATCAAATAATATTTTACGAATAATAACGACAAATATACTGATAATGGAGATTAGTGAGAGCAAGCCGCCGGTGAAGGTCGCAATCTTCAGGGGTACATCTGAGAAGTCGACGATGGCATCCATTGAATAATTGAATAATTGCCAAATTGACCAGTGTGTCTCGCCAGCGGAACGGGGCTGATTTTCGAACTTCAAATAAGTTGTTCGGAAACCGACCCAGTTGAAGATGCCTTTTGAAAATCGGTTATATTCAGGCAATTCCAAAATAGCATCAACCATCTGACGTGTCATTAACCGGTAATCGCGGGCGTTTGGAATAATTTGTACTTTTGAAATTTTGTTGACAACTGAGTAAAACGAGCGTGATAAGAATGACCGGATCATTGGTTCACCAACGCGATTTTCCCGCATTGTACCGATACAGTCATAGTCACCGGTTTGAAGCATTGCCAGCATTTTAGGCAATAAAGTCGGTGGATCTTGTAGATCAACGTCCATGACGGCGACGTAATCGCCAATGGTGTGCTCCAGGCCGGCTAATAAACCAGCCTCCTTACCAAAATTTCGCGAAAAGGAGACATAGTGGACAGTGTCAGGATGGGCGGCGTTTAAAGTTCGTAGTACGTTCAAAGTGTCGTCAGATGAGCCATCATTAACGAAAACATATTCAGTAGTGATATCCTTGAACGACTCTGGATTATCTGCCAAGACTTTTTCAACGGTGTTATAAAATATTTCAATCGTTGGTTCCTCGTTATAGCATGGAACAACAAGACTCATGGTTTTCATAATAATTGTATCCGACCTTTTTATAATTTTTAGATTGATCTATTAATTAGGGCTCCTACTGATTAATAAAGAAAGGAATTTTAAACCAGTATGAATATCATAGCTTGAATTAAGGTATAAAGCAATCAAATATCAAACCACAAAAATTGTAATGATGTCACGATAGCTTGTCAATTACATCACCAATCAAGTACGTCGACAGCGATGCGTCATGTTATTTCAAATTTCACACCTGGCAGTGTTGAGTAGTTTGCAAAAAAACAACTCCAACTGGGCACAGTAGCATGGCCCGTTGAAGCTGTTGGAAAAGTGATTATTGTGATTTATCTTTTTGAGATTGGGCGATGGGTGTCAAGGTGGACTTAGAAATATTCACAACCGTCAAATTTATATTTTGACAACCGAAATGCCCAATTAGCGGATATGAATCTATAGCCGTAAACAGCTAATTATTTGCGAGCGAAACCCAATTAGTGGCCTGAATGGTATCAATTCGATAGACAGCAATGGTGACGTCTTTTAAGGATCCATAAAGTGTCCCTACAATTGTTAATGGTGAAACGGAATCGCCCACGCGTACTTGCCAGGTACACTTGTTGTGGAAGTTCGTCCGGTCGATACGCAGTTCAATATGTTGATTGCTCAGCGAATTGATAACGAGACGCGAGGGTGACAGGCTAATGATATCACCATCAATCGGGGCATTAATCACCGGACTGGTCGGTTGTATGGCTAATAGCCCGATTTGTTGGGGTGATGTGGCAGTGGGAATCACCGTATAAGTACCGGCGACGGGTGCCTGAAGACTATTTCGTTTTTGATGATGTGAGAACCACATATTTACCGCGCTCCTTACTTAGTGCTTGTCTTAATCGCCTTATTTAATAACAGCATAAATTATGGAACCCGTCCCAGGTCAAGCAATTGCGGGCAGTATTTTTGTCGTGAAATGCTATAATAGTTAAGAAATCTTAGGATGGTTAACGAACGGGGTGGTCAAGATGGATTTTGTAGAATTGACACCGATCGCATTGGGGCATACGCCGCTTGGCACACGCGGACCGAATCCCCATATTCATGATTGGCAACTCGATTGGCAAAAACTAAGTAGTTTGATTGCTGATAATCAAGACGTGATGATGCAGGTGGACGCCGGACTTGCTGAAGATTGGTTGAATACGCACGGCACCATTTGGGACAATGTACAAGGCTATCACCGCTACCCGAATGACAACCGGGCGTTTGATGACACCGTTTTTTGGGCGGCGTCTACTTGGGCGACACCGGCAATTGTTGTGACTTTTCATAATGAAATTAGTCGGGCTTTCAGCTGCTATCGGGTCGGAACTGACCCTGATTTTCATTACTTAGGGCCACGCGGACGTGCATATTAATCCCTTATTGTCATTAACAAATTGGAGGAAAAAACGTGAAAGTTGGAATCGACAAGTTGCATTTTGCAACTTCACATTTATACGTAGACATGGCGGAACTGGCGACAGCTCGCCAGGCAGAACCTGATAAGTATTTGATTGGTATTGGTCAGTCTAAAATGGCGGTGATTCCGCCGAGTCAGGATGCAGTGACGTTAGCTGCTAATGCTGCCGCACCGATGCTGACAGCGACTGACATTGCGGCTATTGATTTATTAGTCGTCGGTACCGAGTCGGGGATCGACAATTCCAAAGCGAGTGCGATTTACGTCGCTAAGTTGCTCGGTTTGAGCCAGCGGGTTCGAACAATTGAAATGAAAGAAGCCTGCTATGCGGCGACGGCTGGTGTCCAACTGGCCCAAGATCACGTGCGTGTTCATCCAGATAAAAAGGCGCTGGTCATTGGTAGTGACGTGGCACGCTACGGATTGAACACACCGGGCGAGCCAACTCAAGGTGGTGGGGCGGTTGCTATGTTAATTAGTGCGGATCCTAAAGTATTAGCACTGGGTACTGAGTCAAGTCTACTGAGCGAAGATGTGATGGACTTTTGGCGACCATTGTATCATACAGAAGCCCTAGTTGACGGCAAATACTCGTCTAATATCTATATTGATTATTTTCAAGATGTGTTTAAGAATTACTTGCAAACGACTCAAACTAGTCCAGACACACTGACGGCCTTAGTTTTTCATTTGCCATATACAAAGATGGGACTTAAAGCGCTTCGAAGCGTGTTACCATTAGTTGATGCCGAGAAACAAGCCCAGTGGTTGACGCACTTCGAACATGCGCGTCAGCTAAATCGACAAGTTGGTAACTTGTATACTGGTTCACTCTATTTGAGCTTGTTATCGCAGTTACTGACTGATCCTCAGTTACAACCAGGGAACCGACTCGGATTATTCAGTTATGGCTCGGGTGCCGAGGGTGAATTTTATACCGGGGTTATTCAGCCGGATTATCAGGCCGGCTTAGATCATGGCTTACCACAACGGTTGGCTCGTCGGCGCCGAGTTAGTGTGGTGGAATATGAGACCTTATTTAGTCATCAACTGCAATGGCGGGCTGATGATCAGTCGGTCAGTTATGCTGATGATCCCCACCGATTCGTATTGACCGGTCAAAAGGACGAACAACGCCAATATTTGGATCGACAAGTTTAAACGAAAAAGTCACTTGTTACTAGCAAATATGCTAGGCAAGTGACTTTTGTTATTTGAAGTTGTTGGTGATGATCTGGCCATCTTTGACACTCAACAGCGTCTTGTCAGTGGTATCTGGCTGTAGCAACTGAATGGTATAACCAGCCGCAAGATTTTTCTTGAGCGATTTTGACAATGATTTGAAATTTGAAGTAATCGTCGTGATTGCTTTTTGATTTTGAGATGGATATGATTTAATCGTCTTCAAAGATTTAACGTACTTTTTATTGGTTGGCGTAATCGTATATGTTTTCGTTGACTTGGTGAATGCAACGGTGCCAATCGATTGATAGTTAGATTGTAATTGTTTAAGGATATTTTCTTCATTCAACTTAGTCGTTGCGGCCGCGCGTTTGGTGTTGGCTTCGTTAAAAACGACTTGTGAGGAACTCAAGCTCGTTGATTTAGACTTGCTGGTACTAGCGCTAGTACTCGTACTAGATGATGCTTTGCGCGTCGATTGCTGTGACTGGTTGTATGGCCAGTAAGGCAATTTAACGACCGCGTAGATGGTGACCAGGGCGCTGAGGACCGTAATTAGTGTTAGAAATTTCCAACCACCACCGGTTTGACGTGCGTAAATCACGGAAAATAATGCTAATAGAAAAACAATCAAGCCCATAATGGCTAGGAACAACATGTAACCAACTCCCAATGTTTAAAATAGTATAATCATTATACCATTGAACTATTGGCTGTTCGTCACAGATTTGAAATATTTTGAAAAGAGATCTGACTAATAACCAATTTGACGCCAGCACTTTTTCTGTCGATACACCGGGAGAATCAGGCGCCGCTGGTTCAATAGCAATGGTGCTACCACCAAATCACAGTAACGCCACGGTGGGATAGTGTTGATGCCTGGCGCAAGGTGCCTGCAGCGTATCTCTCAGCGCACGGTTGTTTACAACAAGTGGGTGGTATATTTACGAGCTACCGATAAATAGGTGCGACGAGTAGGTATCGCGCTTCGATTAGGCTTGAAAGAGGACGAATTGCCAATTTACAAACGGCGATACTAACGAATCGGGGTGATGATGACTTTTTTATTCAGAAGGCAATCGGTTGGGCATTGCGGGATTATGGCAAAGTGAATTCGGAATGGGGGCGTGCTTTTGTCGCAAATAACGTGCTCTCGTCCCTGGCACGGCGGGAAGGGTGTAAATATTTGTGAGTGGAATCTGTAGGCATGCCATCAACCTGCTCTAAAAACTGGCGAATAAAAAAGATGACAAATTGAATTGTCATCTTGTGGGTGATAGTTTACTGAAACAGCATGTCGCGATATAAACCGACAACTTTGCCTAATACAGAGACGTTGTTCAAGATAATTGGGGCCATCGTGTCGTTCTCAGGTTGTAGTCGGTAGTGATCGGCCTCTTTGAAGAATCGCTTGCAAGTCGCTTCATTTTCATCGGTCATGGCAATGATGATATCACCATTGTCAGCGGAACTTTGACGCCGAACAATGACTTGATCACCATTCATGATACCGATATTGATCATACTTTCGCCACGGATGGTGAGCATGAAAAGGTCGCCACCGAATGATTCAAGTTCCTTAGGAATTGGAAAATAATCCGTCGCTTCCTGTACGGCAAGAATTGGTTGGCCGGCGGTTACCGTTCCAAGTACCGGAATTTGATGTGGCGTAGTTTCGACGCCCAGTGCTTCGAAACCGGCTGGCGTTACCTCAATGGCACGTGGCTTAGTTGGGTCTTTTTGGATGTAACCTTTTTTTTCTAGCCGTGAAATGTGGCCGTGAACGGTCGAAGTCGAAGATAAGTCAACGGCTTCACCAATCTCACGAACGGTTGGCGGGTATCCTTTTTCATTGACACGTTCATAAATAAAGCGAAGAACGGCCATTTGTTTGCTTTCCGATGTTTTACTCATCTTGGCACCTCATTTTTTATTTTCATTATTGGTTAAACCAATTGTAGCATAGCGTTTCATAGCTTTCAAACAAATGTTCGGTTGACAAACACTATTAATTGATTTAGGGTCTAATTTCGTGTATATTTCAAGAGTGAAAGGGGCTGCTGATTTGATTTCAAAAGAATTGCTTGCTCGGATCAATGAGTTAGCTCATAAGGCGAAAGCCGAGGGGCTCACCGAGCTAGAAGAAGCCGAACGTCAAGAGTTGCGGCAAAAATACTTGAAGGAATTTCGCGCCGGTTTTCGGCAACAAGTTGAAATGCTTCAGGTTTATGATAAAGATGGTAAAGAGGTTACGCCAGAAAAGGTCCGTCAAGTGCAACGCGATCGCGGTCTTCGAGATGATTAACCGATTTCAGGAAAATTTGTCAACTGACAAATTTTCCTTTTCTTTTATTATTAATTTGTGTAGACTAGTTTAATGAAGACTGTAATAAGGGAGGGGAATGACTGTGTCTACAGGAATTTGGATTTTAATCGTCGTTATCGGCGTATTGGTTGGGTTAACTGGTGGTTTCTTCGGTGCCCGGCACTATATGCAAAATTACTTGAAGCAAAATCCACCAATTAGTGAAGAAATGCTTCGTAGTATGATGATGCAAATGGGTCAACGCCCATCCGAAAAGAAGTTACATCAGATGTTGAATTCGATGAAAGCTGCATCTAAAAACGATAACAAGTAGTAAAAAAGTGTCGGCTCGCTTTAAATTGCGATCACCGACACTTTTTTATTATCGAACTTAATGTTTCTGACGGGTTGTAGCAGGATCAACGTATTTGAACGTTGGGTCGATTTGACGATCCAAGTCGTCAAAAGCGTGCAACATTTTAGTTTCAATTTGTTTTTGACCAGCATCATCTAGTTTCAGCTTACGATCAATATCAATCGGTTTACCAAAACGGACGGTGACCCGCTGACGACTAAAAAGTTGTTTGAAGGTCAATGGACCTTGGTAAACGGTTGGGACTAGTGGAACACCGGCCATCTTAGCGATGACGGTTGCACCGCCTTTAAGTTCTTGTGAGTGGCGCGTTCCCGATGGAAACATGATTAATGAAAGCTTACCGCTGCGCAAAAATTTGACGGGGGTCTTGATTGCTGAAGGTCCTGGATGTTGCCGATTGACAGGAAAAGCGTTCGCATGGACGAGAATGAACCGCAAGACGGGATTCTTAAATAGTTCTTCCTTGGCCATAAAGCTAAATTTCATTGGGCTGCCGGCCAACGCATAGTACAACGGATCAAACCACGTCCGGTGCGGTCCAACTAAGATGTAGGCGCCCTCAGGCAAGTTTTCCCGTCCTTGATAGTGCGGCCGACCGTTAATAATGGTGATGATTAGTCGGACTAGTCCGCGCATAAAAGAATAAAACATCACGATCTTCCTTTCGTTTACTAACTGCTCACAGTATGACGAAATTTGGCAAATTCTGCAAGTTAATTGTATGATAACTGTGCGATGATTTTAATGGAGAGGTGGCCGAATATGGCAGACGTCACGTTACACGCCGATGAGCGTATTGATCAATTATATAGTCAAGATATCCAAATCATTCAAAGTTCTCAAGTCTTTGCGTTCTCACTGGATGCTGTTCTGTTGGGTGACTTTGCCCAGGTTGCGAAGGGCGTTAAGAGCCAGATCGTGGATCTCTGTGCTGGCAATGGCGCAGTAGGTCTATTCGCCAGTGCTAAAACTCAAGGCCATATTACGGCGGTCGAGATTCAGCCCCGGTTGGCCGATATGGCTCAACGCAGTGTTGTTTTGAACGATTTAACCCAACAAATGACAGTCCTGAACGAAGACTTACTGGCAATTACGCGCCAACTACCGAAAGATTCGGTGGATACAGTCTTATGTAACCCACCGTATTTTAAAGATCGACCGCAGAGCGTTAAAAATCCAAATCCTCATTTGGCGATTGCACGGCATGAACTGTCCGCTAATTTAGATCAGATCCTAGCGGTAACTAGTGATTTGTTAAAAATGAATGGTAAAGCATATTTTGTTCATCGTCCTGAACGACTAGATGACTTGTTCAGTACCATGGCGACCAATCGGTTGGCACCCAAACGGATTCGGTTCGTCCATCCCAAAGCACAACGGGAAGCGAACATGGTTCTGATCGAAATGATCAAGGATGGGAAACGCAACGGTGTTCGAATCATGCCACCGCTTGTCGTTTATCGTGATGATGGTGAATACAGGGAAGAGGTGCACACATTACTCTATGGCAAGCACAAGTAAGCCGGCTGCGTCCACGACGGCAATCAAAAAATATTATTTTTATGTCCTATTATGTGCTGATCAAACGTTGTATGGTGGTTTTACGGATAACTTGCAGCGACGATTAGCAACGCACAATGCGGGCAAAGGGGCTAAATATACGCGGGTCAGATCACGGCGGCCTTTGCAATTAATTTATCATGAAACTTTCACTGACAAATCAAGTGCGTTAAAGGCTGAATATGCCTTCAAACACCAATCGCGAGCTGCCAAGCTAAAATACTTGTCAGCTCACGATGTAAAAATTTAGCGAAGTTTTCACAATTTATGATTCTATTTCTCGCATTTACTGTTATAATATTTACTGTATCAATATATAGGAGGAATTTTTGTAATGAAAATTATTGCATATGCTGTACGTGATGACGAACGTCCATTCTTCGATACTTGGATGAAAGAAAACCCAGATGTTGAAGTTAAATTAGTTCCAGAATTACTTACTGAAGACAACGTTGACTTAGCTAAAGGCTTCGACGGTGCCGATGTATACCAACAAAAGGACTATACTGCTGAAGTATTGAACAAGTTAGCCGACGAAGGGGTTAAGAACATCTCTCTTCGTAACGTTGGTGTTGATAACTTGGACGTTCCTACTGTTAAAGCACGTGGCTTAAACATTTCTAACGTACCTGCATACTCACCAAATGCGATTGCTGAATTATCAGTAACGCAATTGATGCAATTATTACGTCAAACCCCATTGTTCAACAAGAAGTTAGCTAAGCAAGACTTCCGTTGGGCACCAGATATTGCCAAGGAATTAAACACCATGACTGTTGGTGTTATCGGTACTGGTCGGATTGGCCGTGCTGCCATCGATATTTTCAAAGGCTTCGGCGCTAAGGTTATCGGTTACGATGTTTACCGGAATGCTGAACTTGAAAAGGAAGGCATGTACGTTGACACCTTGGACGAATTATACGCCCAAGCTGATGTTATCACGTTACACGTTCCTGCATTGAAGGATAACTACCACATGTTGAATGCGGATGCCTTCAGCAAGATGAAAGATGGCGCCTACATCTTGAACTTTGCTCGTGGGACACTCATCGATTCAGAAGACTTGATCAAAGCCTTAGACAGTGGCAAAGTTGCCGGTGCCGCTCTTGATACGTATGAATACGAAACTAAAATCTTCAACAAAGACCTTGAAGGTCAAACGATTGATGACAAGGTCTTCATGAACTTGTTCAACCGCGACAATGTTTTGATTACACCACATACGGCTTTCTACACTGAAACTGCCGTTCACAACATGGTGCACGTTTCAATGAACAGTAACAAACAATTCATCGAAACTGGTAAAGCTGACACACAAGTTAAGTTTGACTAATCTCGATTATCACTGAAAATGGCGTCACTCATCTGAGTGACGCCATTTTTTATACTTTCATCTAATGGGGCCTTTTCGAAGCGTTAACCCCAAGCGTACTTTCAATGCTGTTATTATCCATAACAAAAAGCCCACAATCGAGCTGGTTGCACGGCTGTGGGCTTCACAAGTGAGCGATTTTGTTAGCGATAACACAATTAAGTGTTGCTAGGTAAAGGTCTTGCTAGCACGTACTTACCGTGGTTGTTACCAGCATAAGTTGCTCGTAGCTTTAACGCCAGTATGCGTCTATGAAGCGCTGGCGGCTTGAAGAAGTGCTAGCAATAGTTCATTTAGTTCCGCTGGACTCTGGATGATTTGATCAGGAATTACGCTCGGTGTCACCTGGTCATTGCGCCGGTGATTAAACCAAAAAGTTTGCCACCCAGCGTGTTTGGCACTGGTCATGTCGAGTGCTGCATTGTCACCAACGTAAACGGCTTCGTTGGCCTTGATGCCAACCTGATGGGCCCACGTCGTGAAGATCGATGGGTCGGGTTTAGCAATACCCAATTCTTCTGAGATAAAAATGTTATCCGGATGCACGAAATGTTCAATTTGTAATTGATGTAACTTTTGATGCTGAATCGGCGCTGGCCCATTGGTAATGATACCAATTTTAAAAGCGTGACTGAGTTTAGTCAGCGTCGCACTCAGCCCATCGAAAAGGCAAATCTGATTTAGTTCCTGCTGATAGGCCATTTCAAATTGGATAGCCCGATCAGTGCTGATGTGGACTTTGCTGGGTGCTAACGCGTGTCGAATACGGGCGGTTTGCCACGCTTCCAGCGTCATAGTTGTATCAGTGACCTGGTTAAAGGTACGGTCATTAAAATCATGGAACCGGTTAAAAATTTGTGCCAATTCAGTGCTGCTCAAAGCCTGGTTAAAAGTTTTAGTTAAGGCAGCAGTGAACGGTGATTTTTGATCATACAACGTATCGTCAAGGTCAAAAATGATGGCTTTTATCATTATTAAGTGAGCCCCCTATGCGAGATTGTATTTTAACACACTTTCAGGAATTCACAAATTCTTGATGAAATTGCTTGCAAGCACTAGTAATTTTCGGTATACTAATTTTCGGTGTTAAAACCAATTCACACCTACTGCGATAATCATGGCGGTGCTCGGGAGAGTGCCATGATTAGTTGAACGGTGGGGAGGAATAAAACAAATTTTTTGGAGGCACATTTATTATGGCTGTTATTTCTATGAAACAATTGCTTGAAGCCGGTGTCCATTTCGGTCACCAAACTCGTCGTTGGAACCCAAAGATGAAACCATACATCTTTACGGAACGGAACGGCATCTACATCATTGACTTACAAAAGACGGTCAAGATGATCGACTCAGCTTACAACTTCGTTAAGGATGCTGCGGCTGATGATGGTGTTATCTTGTTTGTTGGGACTAAGAAACAAGCCCAAGATTCAATCGAAGAAGAAGCAACCCGTGCAGGTCAATACTACGTTAACCATCGTTGGTTAGGTGGGACTTTGACTAACTGGAACACTATCCAAACACGGATCAAGCGTCTTAAAGACTTGAAGAAGATGGAAGCTGATGGCACCTTCGAACGGTTACCTAAGAAGGAAGTTTCATTATTAATGAAGCAACGTGCCAAGCTTGAAAAGTTCTTGGGCGGTATCGAAGACATGCCTCGGATTCCAGATGTAATCTTCATCGTTGATCCTCGTAAGGAACAAATCGCCGTTAAGGAAGCTCAAAAGTTGAACATTCCGATCGTTGCGATGGTTGATACGAACACTGATCCAGATGACATCGACGTTATTATTCCTTCAAACGATGACGCAATCCGTGCCGTTCGTTTGATCACTTCTAAGATGGCTGATGCTGTCATTGAAGGTCGTCAAGGTGAAGACGAAGATGTTACTGAAGATTCTTTCAAGGACAACAAGGACGCTAAGAAGTCCGTTGACTCATTGGAAGACATCGTTGAAGCTGTTGAAGGCGACAACGACGCCAAGTCTGACAAATAATTAATTGAAATAATTAGGCTGCCTAAAAATCGCGGACCATTACGGCCTGATTTTGCGGGCAGCTTTTTATCTAAAATCAAGATACTCAAAGGAGAGTAAACTATGGCAAAGATTTCTGCAGCACAAGTTAAAGAACTTCGTGATAAAACCGGTGTTGGTATGATGGACGCTAAAAAGGCGTTAGTTGAAACTGAAGGCGACATGGAAAAAGCCGTTGACGTTTTACGTGAAAAAGGGGTTGCTAAGGCCGAAAAGAAGAGTGGCCGGGTTGCTGCCGAAGGGATTGCTGCTGTTGCAATCAAGGACAACAAAGCTGCCATTGTTGAAATCAACTGTGAAACTGATTCAGTTGCTTCAACTGACAAGTTCAAAAACTTGGTAACTGAAGTTGCCGACGAGATCGCTGAAGAAGAACCAGCTTCCGTTGACGACGCCTTAGCTTTGAAGACGGCTAACGGGACGGTTAAAGATGACGTCATCGAAACGACGCAAGTAACTGGTGAAAAGATCAGTCTTCGTCGTTTCCAAGTTGTTGAAAAGGGTGCTGACCAAAGTTTTGGTTCATACATCCACAACGGTGGCCAAATTGCAGCCTTAGTTGTCTTAGACGGTGCTGACAGTGCTACTGCTAAGGACGTTGCCATGCACGTCGCTGCTATCAATCCTGAATATGTTAACCGTGAACAAGTTCCTGCTGACCGGTTAGCTCATGAAAAAGACGTGCTTGTTAAGGAAGCCTTGAATGAAGGTAAACCTGAAAAGATTGTTGAAAAGATGGTTGAAGGCCGTTTAAACAAGTGGCTTTCAGAAATTAGCTTGGATGACCAAGAATTCGTTAAGGATTCTGATCAAACTGTTGCGCACTTTGTCGAATCAAAGGGTGGCAAGGTTAGCTCATTCATTCGTTTTGAAGTTGGCGAAGGAATCGAAAAGAAGGCTGATAACTTCATCGATGAAGTTATGAACCAAATTAAAGACTAATTACTGACTAAGGGATTAGCTAATTGGGGATTACGACGGAAAGCAATTTTCGGCGTAGTCCCTTTTTGTAAAGTAACGGGTTGAAGCCGCTTTAAAAAGAGAATTCGGTTAATTTTTGCGCCGGATTACGGCTGATACCAAACGCTTATTGAAATATATGGTAAAATGATAGACAGATAATTTCGAGGAGGACAAAACGATGTCGGAAGTTAAATATAAGCGTGTAATCCTAAAACTGAGTGGGGAAGCCTTAGCTGGTGAGAAGGGCTTTGGAATCAATCCCCCCGTCATTAAAACGGTGGCAGAGGAACTTAAGGACGTCTATGACATGGGCGTACAAATTGCAATCGTCGTTGGCGGTGGCAATATGTGGCGTGGCGAAGCTGGTGCCCAGATGGGTATGGAACGGGCCCAAGCTGATTATATCGGCATGTTAGCCACGATTATGAATGCCTTGGCACTCCAGGATAATCTCGAATCAATTGGTGTGCCGACCCGGGTTCAAACATCCATTGAAATGCGACAAATCGCGGAACCATACATTCGGCGGAAGGCAATGCGCCATCTAGAAAAACGCCGGATCGTTATTTTTGCCGGTGGTACCGGGAGTCCATATTTCTCAACGGATACGACCGCCGCATTACGGGCCGCTGAAATTAACGCGGATGCGATTTTGATGGCCAAAAATGGCGTCGATGGTGTTTACTCGGCTGATCCTAACAAGGATGCTAGTGCAGTTAAATTTGATACGCTTACCCATCTCGACATTATCAACAAAGGGTTACAAGTGATGGACACTACGGCAAGTTCCTTATCGATGGATAATGACATTCCTGTCGTGGTCTTTAACTTGAATGAACCTGGAAACATTCGGAAAGTCGTCGCCGGTGAACACATCGGGACAACAGTCAGGGGGAAATAATATGGCAATTACAGAACCAATTTTAAAAGAAGCACAGGAACGGATGAAGAAGGCGGAAGCCGCTTTACAACGCGAGCTCGGTAATATTCGGGCTGGCCGGGCTAACGCATCATTATTGAATCGGATTTCTGCAGATTATTACGGTGCGCAAACACCACTTAATCAGATGGCGGCAATTACAGTACCCGAACCACGGGTCTTAATGGTGACCCCATTTGATAAGAGTGCCCTTAAAGAAATCGAAAAGGCTATTTTAGCGTCAGACCTCGGTATTAGCCCAGCTAACGACGGTTCTGCGATTCGGTTAGTTATTCCGCAATTAACGGAAGAACGGCGTAAAGAACTTGCCAAGGACGTTAAGGCGGAAGGTGAACGTGCCAAGGTCGCCGTTCGAAACGTGCGTCGTGATGCAATGGAAGCCTTGAAGAAGGGCCATAAAGATGGTCAATTCACTGACGACCAGTTACATCAGTTAGAAGACCAAGCCCAAAAGTTAACGGATCAAGCGGGTAAGGACGTCGACGCGATCGTTGCGGACAAAGAAAAAGAAATTTTGGAAGGTTAATGACCGACCAATTTATTAAGGCTTGGAGAAATTCAAGCCTTTTTTTGTTGACGAATAGTTAATTAGTGCTTTTTTTGGTAAAATAGTGCATAGTTAAGCTATTTTTATGGAGGTGCGCCTTGTTCGCTTTTTTTAATAAGAATGATCCTGCAGATAACACCGACGTGCAATTGGATCCTGAACGTATTCCAGCCCATGTCGCCATTATTATGGATGGCAATGGGCGTTGGGCCAAAGCACGGCATTTACCACGAGTTGCTGGCCATAAGGAAGGTATGAACACGGTCAAAAAGATTACGATTGCCGCAAGTGATTTGGGCGTTAAAGTCCTGACGCTTTACGCGTTTTCAACTGAAAATTGGAAGCGGCCAACTGATGAGGTTAATTACCTCATGCAACTGCCAGTGAGTTTCTTTGATACTTTCGTACCGGACTTGATAAAAAATAATGTGCGGGTGCAAGTCATGGGCTACGTTGATCACTTGCCAGAAGCAACGCAAAAAGCAGTCCAAAATGCGATTGCAGATACCAAAGATTGTGATGGGATGGTGCTGAACTTTGCTCTCAACTATGGTTCACGGGCCGAAATCGTGACCGGGGTGCAAAAAATTGCCCAGCAAGTGCAAGATGGTCAATTAGCGGTTGGTGATATCGATGATGCAACCATCGACGCAGCACTGATGACGGCACCACTTGCGCCATACAATGATCCAGATTTGCTGATTCGCACGAGTGGTGAAGAACGCATTTCAAATTTCTTAATGTGGCAGATTGCCTACAGTGAACTGGTCTTTACTGATGTGAAGTGGCCGGATTTCACAGCGGCGACCCTTCAAGCCTGTATCGCGGATTTTCAGAGCCGTGATCGGCGCTTTGGTGGGTTGTCGGATCATAAATAAAAGGGAGTTTTTGGTATGAGACAACGAGTCATTACGGCTGTCGTTGCGTTAATTTTATTTATCCCAGTCATTTTTGTGGGCGGGGTAACCTTAGATATTGTGGCCATGTTGTTAGGGGCCGTTGCGATGAGCGAGTTACTCGTGATGCGTAAAAAATTATTGATTTCATTTGAAGCAATCGTAAGCATGCTTGCAGTTATGATTCAAATTGCACCGAATAACTGGTTCAATGGCTTACCAGACCAATTAAACAAGGAGTACGTGGTTTACTTCTTAGTTATCTTGCTACTGTTACACACTGTGTGGTCGCGGAATCGCTTTTCATTTGATGATGCCGGAATGTTGACGTTAGGCGTCCTGTACATCGGGATGGGCTTCAACTACTTCACGGCTGCGCGGGGTGTCAGTGTTTACATGTTACTCTTCCTGATGTTCATTGTCTGGCTGACAGATAGTGGGGCTTACATGGTCGGACGCAAACTGGGTCGGCATAAAGTCACACCGATCAGCCCCAATAAAACATGGGAAGGTTGTATTGGGGGTAGCGTGATTGGTGTGATCGTTGCCAGTGCCTTTGCAATTGGGTTTCACGTCGGCTATGCTAGCGTCATCAGTATGGTACTGATTACTTTAGTCTTATCAGTAGTTGGCCAGTTTGGCGATTTAGTAGAATCCGCGTTGAAGCGTTACTATGGTGTTAAGGATTCTGGTAAGATCTTGCCGGGACATGGCGGTATCCTAGATCGATTTGATAGTATGTTATTAGTTTTTCCAATTGCACATTTATTCGGCCTCTTTTAAGCTGAGTACCCGAAACGCGGGAGAAAGGAGCGCTTAATTGATCGTTACAATTATTACGTTCATTATCGTTTTCGGAATCTTGGTCATCGTCCATGAATTTGGGCACTTTTACTTTGCCAAAAAGGCTGGGATTCTAGTGCGTGAATTTTCTGTCGGGATGGGGCCCAAGGCGGTCGCGTTTCGTCGTAATGCAACAACTTATACGTTACGGTTTCTGCCAATCGGTGGTTACGTACGGATGGCCGGGGTGGCCGATGATGAAGATGAAGAACTCAAGCCCGGAACGCCAGTTAGTTTGCAAATTGGTCCGGATGGGATTGTTCATTCAATCAATGCTAGTAAGAAGACAACGTTGTTCAATGGAATTCCACTGTCAGTGACGGCGACTGATCTCGAAAAAGAACTCTGGATCGAAGGTTATGAGAACGGGGATGAAAGTGAAGTTAAACACTACGCCGTCGATCATGACGCTACGATCGTTGAAAGCGATGGTACCGAAGTTCAAATTGCACCGGTCGACGTCCAATTTCAATCGGCCAAGTTATGGCAACGAATGTTGACGAATTTTGCCGGACCGATGAATAACTTCATTTTGGCCATCATTACATTTGCAATTCTTGCCTTTATGCAGGGTGGTGTTACGAGTACAACGACCCACGTAGCGGCGACGACAGCAGACTCAGTTGCCCGTACGGCCGGTATTCAAAAGGGCGATCAAATCGTGGCGGTTAACGGTAAAAAAATGACGAGTGCCCAATCGATTTCGCTGTTGATTCAAGACAGCCCGAAGCAACGGTTGACTTTGACCATCAACCGGGCCGGTCAGACTAAAAAAATTGCGGTTACCCCTGCTGCCAAGACGGTCTCTGGTAATCGAATCGGTCAAATCGGGGTCCAATGGGCGACTAAGACCGACACGAGCCTGGGGGCCAAGTTAGCATACGGCTTTACTGGTTCGTGGGGAATTACCAAACAAATTTTTCAAGTGCTTGGTCGGATGGTCACTCACGGGTTCAGTTTGAACGATTTAGGTGGGCCGGTGGCAATCTTTGCCACGACCTCGCAAGCCGCTAAGTCCGGGGTGCGCACGGTGATATATTTGCTCGCCGTGCTGTCGATCAACCTTGGAATTGTTAATTTATTACCGATTCCAGCACTTGATGGTGGTAAACTATTATTAAACATTGTTGAAGGCATTCGGGGTAAACCACTACGGGTGGAAACGGAAAGTGTCATTACCTTGATTGGTTTTGGCCTCCTGATGTTATTAATGATTCTAGTAACTTGGAATGATATTCAGCGATATTTCTTCTAAGTGATATTTAATTTGGAACAATAAGGAGAAGATTTGTAGATGAAACAGTCGAAATTGTTAATCCCAACACTCAAGGAAGTGCCTAATGATGCCGAAGCCTTGAGTCATCAAATGATGTTACGGGCGGGCTATATCCGACAAATTTCAGCCGGAATGTACGCTTATTTGCCATTGGCTTACCGCGTATTGACGAATATTGAAAAAATCATTCGGCAAGAAATGGAAAAAATTGATGCAGCGGAAATGCTGGTACCAGCAGTCATTCCAGCTGAGTTGTGGAAAGCAACTGGGCGTTATGAGACATACGGTCCAGAACTATTCAAGCTGAAGAACCGCCATGACCGAGAATTTATCCTTGGCCCCACGCACGAAGAAACGTTTACGTCAATTGTTCGCGATGAAATCAAATCGTATAAACGGTTGCCATTGACTTTGTATCAAATCCAGGCTAAGTATCGTGATGAAGATCGGCCACGTTATGGGTTACTTCGTGGGCGTGAGTTCATCATGAAGGATGCCTATTCATTTCACGCGGATGAGGCCTCATTAGATGACACGTTCCAAGATATGGCGCAAGCTTATCAGAATATTTTTGAGCGGGTCGGCTTGAAGTTTCGTTCAATCATCGGTGATGGTGGGGCGATGGGTGGAAAGGATTCCCGTGAATATTCGGCCATCGCACCGGTTGGTGAAGATACAATTGTTTATTCGGATGCGAGTGATTATGCGGCTAATCTTGAAATGGCTCGGAGTTTATACGTCCCAAAGAAGTCACATGCTTCGTTAAAGGATATGGAAAAGATCGATACTCCCGGAGTGGGCACGATCGACGAACTGGCTGAGTTCTTAAAAGTTGGTGCTGACCAACTGGTTAAGAGTATTCTGTTTATTGCAGACGATCAGCCAGTAATGGCACTGGTTCGTGGCGATCATGAAGTCAACGATGTTAAGTTGAAGAATTACCTTGGTGCGGATTTTTTGGAAATGGCTACGCCAGAACAAGCCCAACAATATTTGGGCGCTAGCTTTGGTTCACTCGGCCCAGTTAACGTTCATGATGACGTTAAAATTGTCGCTGACCAGTATGTGAAGGACATGGTCAACATTACGGTCGGGGCTAACGAAGACGGTCATCACTTCACGAACGTCAACCCTGAACGTGATTTCCACGCGGAAGCTTACGTTGACATTCGCTTTGTTCAGGAAGGTGAGTTATCACCAGATGGTGCGGGCGTCTTGAAGTTCACCAAGGGTATCGAAATTGGACATATTTTCAAACTTGGCACCCGTTATTCTAAAGACTTGCACGCAGAAGTCTTGGATGCCAATGGACGTAATATTCCGGTAATTATGGGCTGCTATGGGATTGGTGTCTCACGGTTGTTGTCTGCCATCGCTGAACAACGCGCTGATGAAAATGGGTTGATTTGGCCAAAAGCAATTGCACCATTTGATGTGCACGTGATTCCGGTTAACCCGAAGAAAGCGGACCAGGTTGAGGTTGCCGACCAAGTTGAAGCACAATTAGAAGCCGCTGGGTACAACGTTTTGTATGATGATCGGAAGGAACGTCCTGGTGTGAAGTTTGCTGATTCCGACTTAATGGGCATTCCTGCTCGGATTACCATTGGGAAAAAGGCCAGCGAAGGAATCGTCGAGATCAAGCTTCGCCAGACTGGTGAGACTTTGGAAGTTAAACAGGAAGAAATCGCCAACAACTTGGCCGTTCTGCTCAAGAATATCGATTAAAATGCTGCAAAACTAAGTTAATAAAAATATGGCAACTACCCGTTGATAGTCGCCAACAACAATCACCTGGTTAGATTCCGTTGACTGGGTGATTTTTGTTTGCCGATTAATCACGTGGCTCAACGGTCAGACTGTGATAAAATAGTAACGTTTCAAGTGAACGATTTGTGCGTTCACTGAAGATTATTTCAGATGCCGTTAATCGCCGAGGCATCACGGTCTCGGTTAAGCAAACTGACAAAGTAGTGCCAACTGTGGACCGCGGCCCTGAGCACTTAATTGGGGTTCTAGTTAATATTAAAAGTCTTGCTTGGCGTTGGGTTAGTTGTTAGCGACTAAGTCATCGTTGAAACGGGATTCTGTTTCTAGTGGGTCACGGTTAGCAGCTTTTGATTTTAAGATTGGATTTGCTTTAATATATATGCAAGCGCAAATTAACAAGTACGGTGCGTGTCTTACTAACTGATTGTAATCAACAAAAGGAGGACCACTGGTGAGTTTAAACCAACAAGAAATGTTCGAGAAGTTACTCGAACAAATTGAAATGCCAACGGGTCCTGAATTTACAGAAGCAGCGATCGATAAATTGACCGTTCATCAAGCTTCCAAGGTTTGGGAATTTCATTTGCATTTCCAACATGTTTTACCTTATACACAATTTATGACTTTTCAAAACAAACTCCAAATCGCCTTTAAAGAAATTGCACGCGTGACCTTTACGATCGTGACTGATGATACCGAGGTCAATGGTCGTGAACTAGCTGAATACTGGGAATGGATCGTTCAGCACAGTGGGATCAAGTCGCCCCTGGTCCAATCATTGTGTAACAGCAACGTGCCGACTTATGAAGATGGTCGGGTTATTTTGTTGGCTGAAAATGAAGTTATTCAAAATTTTCTAACTAACCAAGCATTAGGGCCGATTGAGAGTACCTATCATCGCTTGGGCTTCCCGAAGTTCTCCGTCCACACGATGATTGATGAGAGTGCTTCACAGGCGAAGATCAAGGAATTTCATGAACAAAAAGCGAAGTCTGATCAAGCGTTGGCTCAAAAAGCGGAAGCGGCTATCAAAAAGGCCAATGAGAAACGGCAAAAGCAGGCGGATGCACCAGCACCAATTGATGGTCCTGTCCAATTAGGCAAGCAGATCAACCCGCAAGAGCCGGCTAAACAGATGGTCCAAATTACTGAAGAAGAACGGTCGGTCGTCGTGGAAGGCTATGTCTTCGATATGGAAGTGCGGACGTTGCGTTCCCAGCGGCAGTTATTGATTCTAAAGGTGACCGACTATAGTTCGTCAATGGTCGTCAAGAAGTTCTCACGGAATGCTGATGACGAGGCACAATTCGCGGCACTGAAGCCTGGAATGTGGGTACGTGTACGTGGTTCTGTGCAGGAAGATAGTTTTATGCGCGATTTAACGATCAATGCGTATGATATTAACGAAACGTCGCATGCCAGTCGGCAAGACACGGCGCCGGCAGATGAGAAGCGGGTTGAATTGCACTTGCATTCTAATATGAGTCAGATGGATGCAACCAACAGTGTCAGTGATTATGTCAAACAAGCCGCTAAATGGGGCCATCCGGCGATTGCGATTACGGATCATTCGGGGGCACAGGCGTTCCCAGAAGCGTTTGCGGCTGGTGAAAAAAATAATATCAAAATTTTATACGGTGTCGAAGCTAACATGGTTGATGACGGGGTGCCGATTGCTTATAATGACGCCCACGTTGATTTGAAAGAGTCCACCTACGTTATTTTTGATACTGAAACAACGGGGTTGTCCGCCATTTATGACCGGGTCATCGAATTGTCAGCGGTTAAGATGGTCAAGGGGAACGTCGTTGATCAGTTTGAGGAATTTATTGACCCTGGTTTTCACTTGTCGGAAACAACCACTAATTTGACGAGTATCACCGATGATATGGTGCGGGGCTCTAAATCGGAAGAAGAAGTGTTTAAACTTTTCCGCGAATTTTATGGTGATGCAATCGTGGTCGGTCATAACGTCACCTTTGATATTGGCTTTATGAATACGGGCTATGCCCGGCATCACATGGGGCCGATTACAAATCCAATTATTGATACGTTGACGCTGGCGCGGTGGCTGTATCCGAATTTACGCGGGTACCGCTTAAACACCCTAGCCAAAAAATTCAACGTTAATTTGGAGCACCATCACCGCGCCATCTATGATGCTGAGACGACTGGTCATTTGAACCACCTGTTTTTGAAAGATGCGGAGGACCGTTATCAGGTTCAATTCCACGATCAGCTGAATGATCATATGAATGAAAATGCGGCTTACCGCCATGCCCGGCCATTTCATGCGACATTGTATGCGCAAACCCAAGCGGGGTTGAAAAATCTCTTCCGAATTATTTCCTTGTCGAATGTTGAGTACTATTACCGCGTGCCCCGTGTACCCCGCAGTGTTTTAAACAAATATCGGGATGGCATCCTGGTCGGTTCGGCTTGTTCTAGTGGTGAAGTCTTTACTGCAATGATGCAAAAGGGGAAGGAAGAGGCCCGACAAAAGGCCGGCTACTATGACTTCCTGGAAGTACAACCGAAACCGGCATATTCGGCGCTGATCGAGAGTGGTTTGATTGCTGATACGGATCATTTGGAAGAAATTATCAGCAACATGGTGGAACTAGGCCATGAGATGAATATCCCGGTTGCTGCTACGGGGGATGTGCATTATCTGAATCCTGAGGATAAGATTTATCGTAAGATTTTGATTCATTCACAGCCCGGTAACCCGTTAAATCGGACTGAACGGCCAGACGTGCATTTTCGCTCAACGGATGAGATGCTTAAAGATTTCGATTTCTTAGGTACGGAGACGGCACATGAGGTCGTGGTTGACACGCCCCGCGCGCTTGCTGACCAATTTGAAATCGTGCGACCGGTCAAGGATAAGTTGTATACTCCGCGGATGAAGGGTGCCGAAGCGGAAATCGAAAAACTGACGATGGACCGTGCCCATGCGTGGTACGGTAATCCGTTGCCAGAAATCGTCCAAAAACGGGTGGATAAAGAGCTGAAGAGTATCATCGGTAACGGGTTCTCGGTCATTTACTTAATTGCCCAACGCCTAGTGTTTAAGAGTAATAAAGATGGTTACTTGGTTGGGTCTCGGGGGTCAGTCGGTTCGAGTATCGTAGCGACGCTGTCTGGGATTACTGAAGTGAACCCGATGCCACCGCATTATCGGTGTCCAAATTGTCAGTACTCGCACTTTTATACGAATAACGAGTATGGATCGGGCTATGATTTACCACCTAAGGATTGCCCTGAATGTGGGACTGACATGGTGCGTGATGGGCAAAACATTCCCTTCGAAACGTTCTTAGGATTTTATGGGAACAAGGTGCCGGATATTGATCTGAACTTCTCTGGGGACTACCAACCTATTGCCCATAATTACACCAAAGTCTTGTTCGGTGAGAAAAATGTGTACCGAGCCGGGACAATTGGAACGGTCGCTGATAAGACTGGTTATGGTTATGTCAAGGCGTATGAACGGGATACGAATCAAACACTTCGTTCGGCGGAAGTTGACCGATTAGCAAAGGGAACGACTGGCGTTAAACGGACGACTGGGCAACATCCGGCCGGTATTATTGTTGTGCCGGATTACATGGATATTTATGATTTCACGCCCGTCCAGTATCCGGCTGATGATCAGAGTGCGGCCTGGCAAACGACCCACTTTGATTTCCATTCGATTCATGATAATATTTTGAAAATTGATATTCTGGGACATGATGATCCGACGATGATTCGGATGTTACAAGATTTGTCGGGTGTCCAACCTGAGAGTATTCCACCAGTTGATCCGCACGTCATGAAGATTTTCTCCAGTCCTGAAGTTTTAGGAGTCACAGAAGACCAGATTTTCTCGAAAACGGGGACGCTGGGAATTCCAGAATTTGGGACGCGGTTTGTCCGTGGGATGCTCGAAGAGACTCACCCATCCACGTTTAACGAATTACTTCAGATTTCAGGACTTTCACACGGGACTGACGTGTGGTTAGGAAATGCTGAAGAATTGATCAAGGATGGCACGGTTACGCTGGCCGAAGTTATTGGTTGTCGTGATAACATCATGACCGACTTGATTCACTACGGCATGGAATCTGATATGTCTTTCCAAATTATGGAACACGTGCGGAAGGGTCGGGGGATCCCGGATGAATGGCAACAAGCAATGAAGGATGCCAACGTTCCCGACTGGTACATTGAATCTTGTCTAAAGATCAAGTATATGTTCCCGCGGGCCCATGCGGCAGCCTATATCTTAATGGCGTTGCGGGTGGCTTACTTTAAAGTGTACTTCCCGTTGATTTATTACACGGCTTATTTCTCAGTCCGTGCTGACGATTTTGACCTGGTTGCGATGGCCCATGGTAAAGATGCTGTCAAAGCGTCGATGAAGGCGATCACTGACAAAGGGATGGATGCTAGCGCCAAGGAGAAAAACTTACTGACCGTTTTAGAGTTAGCCAACGAAATGTTGGAGCGGGGCTTTAAATTCTCCATGGTCGACCTTGACAAATCTGATGCTTCGGATTGGCTGATCGATGGTGATACGTTGATTGCGCCGTTCCGAGCAGTTCCGGGGTTAGGGTTGAACGTTGCCAAGCAAATCGTTGCTGCCCGAGCGGACAAGCCGTTCCTGTCGAAGGAAGACCTGTCTAAGCGTGGAAAAGTGTCGAAGAGTTTGATCGACTTTATGACTGAAAATGGTGTGTTAAGTGATTTGCCAGATGAAAACCAACTCTCGTTGTTCTAGAAAACACGACAATTGTTAAAGTTTGATGAATTTTTGCGGTGGTTGATGCATTTAACAGCACTCAGACAGATTTATCTGATTTAGGGCCTGTAATGTTGATACACCGGCAATTGTCAGGCTGTTGAAGCGGAAGCTTACTGTGACTTGAAAGCTAACGGCTAAATGCTATAAATGGCGTAAACTTGCGGTTTCAACATAATTGTGCTAATATATGGGTTGTAATTTAAAACTCGTTAACGAGTGAGCAGCGATGCTCACTCTTTTTATTGGACTAATCTGAATAGGAGGCGCAGCCTTGAGTAGTAATGTTGTTGAAACCATTCAGCCAGTGGCCGCAGCCATTGTCAGTGCTCACCAGTTTGAACTCGTGGATCTTGAATTTGTTCGCGAGGGTCAAAGCTGGTATTTGCGATTATACATTGACAAACCGGGCGGCATTAATATTGAAGAATGTGCAATGGTTAGTGATGAACTTAGTGAAAAGCTAGATGCGATGGAGCCTGATCCCATTCCCCAAGCTTACTTTTTGGAAGTTTCTTCTCCTGGTGCGGAACGCCCATTGAAGAAGGAAGCAGATTTTCAAAATGCTATTGGTAAGTACGTGCACGTTGGCTTATACCAGAAGTTGGATGGCAAGAAAATTTTTGAAGGTGATTTGACAGCGGTGACGCCGACCACTTTGACCATCGATTACTTGGATAAGACACGTCACAAGACGGTGACGATCAACCGAGAACAAATCTCACAAGCCCGCTTAGCGGTAAAGTTCTAAATAAGTAAAGGAGTCTACACATGAGCAAGGAATTATTAGGGGCCTTAGACACCCTCGAATCAGAAAAGGGCATTAAAAAAGAAGTTGTCATCGAAGCCTTAGAAGCGGCACTCGTTTCAGCCTATAAGCGTAATTATGGCCAGGCTCAAAACGTTGAAGTTGACTTTGACCAAATTAAGGGTAATATTCACGTTTATGCCGTTAAAGAAGTGGTTGAAGACGTCTTTGATTCACGTTTAGAAGTTAGTTTGCAAGATGCATTGGCTATCAACCGAGCCTACGAAATCGGTGATGATATTCGATTTGAAGTAACACCGAAGAACTTCGGCCGAATTGCAGCGCAGACGGCTAAGCAAGTCATCATGCAACGAGTTCGTGAAGCAGAACGTGGCATTATTTATGACGAATACAGCCAGTATGAAAATGAAATCGTCACTGGTGAAGTTGAGCGCCAAGATAACCGATTTGTCTACGTTAGTTTGGGCAAAGTAGAAGCGGTCATGGGTCGTTCTGATCAGTTACCTGGTGAAGTTTATCGGATTCATGACAAAATTAAGGTTTACGTCTCGAAAGTTGAAAACGCAACGAAGGGCCCCCAAGTATTCGTTTCGCGGACTGCACCAGATTTGTTGAAACGTTTGTTTGAACAAGAAGTTCCTGAAATTTTCGATGGCATCGTTGAAATCGTTTCGATTGCACGTGAAGCCGGTGATCGGGCGAAAGTTGCTGTTCGTTCAAACAATCCTAACGTTGATCCAGTCGGTACCTGCGTCGGTCCCAAGGGACAACGGGTTCAAACGATTGTCAATGAATTACACGGCGAAAATATGGACATCGTGGAATGGACGGATGATCAAGCCGTATTTATCGCGAATGCATTGAACCCAGCGGAAGTTTTGGATGTTATTTTTGATCCTGAAAATGAGCGGGGTTGTACCGTGGTCGTTCCAGATTATCAATTATCATTGGCAATCGGTAAGCGTGGTCAAAATGCTCGTTTAGCTGCTAAATTGACCGGGTTCAAGATCGATATTAAATCGGAAACCGAAGCTTCTGATATAATGGATGCAAACCCTGATGATGTTGCAGTTGCCGAAACGGAAACGACTGAAGCAGCATCAGACGCGGCAGTGCAGTCCGATACCGGCGAAGATGAGGAACCAGCAACGTCCGACGCAGCCGTGGCGACGCCTGCCTCAGAAACTGCTGTGGATGAATCAGCAAGTGACGCTGAATAAGTTCGTCACTAAGTGAGTGAAGTAACTAAAGGAGGTCTGGGATTATGAAAAAAAGAAAAGTGCCGTTACGAAAGGACATTGTGACGGGTGAAATGCATCCCAAAAAAGACTTAGTCCGGGTCGTTAAGAATAAGCAGGATGAAGTGTCCGTTGATCCGACTGGTAAAAAGCCGGGACGCGGCGCCTACATTGCCTTAGACGTACAAGTTGCACAACGTGCCAAGCAAGAAAAGACTTTTGATAAGGCGTTTGGTATCAAAGTGGGTGCAGACTTTTACGATGAGTTAGTGGCTTATGTTGATCATCAACAAGCCCGAAAGGAACTCTTCGGAAATGACGCCTAAGCAAGCTTGTTTAAACCTACTGGGCCTTTCACGGCGTGCCAGCAAGCAAATTGCAGGCGAAGGGCTAGCCCTGGCTGCAATTCGTAATCAGACGGCTAAACTGGTCTTTATTGCCAGCGATGCCGGTCCCACGACTGCCAAAAAGTTTCATGATAAGGCCCAATCTTATGATGTTCCAGTGATCGATACCTTTACTAAAGCAGAATTAAATACGGCTACTGGTAATAAGCGCACTGTTTATGCAATTACCGATGCCGGATTTGCCAAGAAAATGGTGGCGATCATGACACAGTAAAGGAGGGTGAAGATATGGGGAAAAGCGAATTTATGAGTTAGCGAAGGAGCTCAACGTCCCAAGTAAACAGCTGATTGCGCAAGCACAGCAGTTGGGATTCTCCGTCAAAAATCATATGTCGACACTCGGTGACAGTGAGGCGCGCCAGTTACAAGGCACGACCACAGTTACCCATCCTAAATCTCAACCGGCTCCAGCTAAAACGAGTCGGGCTACGCAAGCCGTAGCAAAAAATGTGACACGAACTGCTAATCAGCAGCAATCCAACTCGCGTCATCAACAGAGTGGTGATTCTTTGAATAATAATCGTAATAATAACCAAAATAATAGTCAAAGTCGTAATAGTAACGGTAATCGAAGCAATAACGGCGGTAACCGTACTAACAGTAATAACGGCAATCGTTCGGCCAATGCTTCACGGAGCAACAGTGCTCGTAATAACGGTGGGAGCAATACGAACCGGTCTAACAACAATAATAATAATAACCGGTCTAATAATAACAATCGCTCAAATACGAGTAACAACCGCACCAACAATACTGGTAATCGAAGCAATAATGGTGGTCAGAACCGGAACAACAACCGGACTACGACGAACAACAGTAACCGGAGCAATGGGTCGAATAATAGTTCGCGTAATGGCAGCGGCCGCTTTGGTGGTAGTTTGAATAGCAACAATAACGGTGGTGGTCGTTATCGTGGCGGTAACAACAATAACCGTCGGCGTAACAACCGGAACAATAAGAGCCGGAACAATAAGAATCAACGGATCCGCCAGGTCAATAATAAGCCAGCGCCAGTTCGTAAGGACAAGCCGTTGCCAGAAACACTGGTTTACACGGTCGGCATGAATGCCCAGGATTTGGGTAAATTATTGCACCGTGAACCTGCTGAAATTATCAAGAAGTTATTCATGTTAGGGGTTGCAGTTAACCAAAATCAGTCCTTGGATAAAGATACGATTGAAATCTTAGCCACTGATTACGGGATCAATGCGCAAGAAAAGGTCCAAGTTGATGTGACCGATTTGGACAAGTTCTTTGATGATGAAGTTAATAATACCGACAATTTGGCGCCACGGGCACCGGTTGTTACGGTCATGGGACACGTTGACCATGGGAAGACGACCCTATTGGACCAATTGCGGCATACTCACGTTACAGAGGGCGAAGCCGGTGGGATCACTCAGGCTATTGGGGCTTACCAAGTTAAGCATGATGGTAAGGTTATTACATTCCTGGATACGCCAGGACATGCGGCCTTTACTGAAATGCGGGCGCGTGGTGCTGACATCACCGACATCACCGTGTTAGTTGTTGCTGCTGATGATGGGGTCATGCCACAAACAATCGAAGCCATCAACCATGCTAAGGCTGCTAAAGTACCAATCATCGTTGCCGTTAACAAGATTGATAAGCCGGGTGCCAACCCTAACCACGTGATGGAACAATTGACTGAATATGGTCTGATTCCTGAAGATTGGGGTGGCGATACAATCTTTGTTCAGATTTCAGCGAAGTTCGGTAAGAACCTAGATGAATTGTTGGATATGATTTTACTTCAGTCAGAAGTGCTTGAATTAACGGCCAACCCTAAGCAAAATGCTGCGGGATCTGTATTGGAAGCTAGTCTTGACCGTGGAAAAGGTTCTACCGCAACGTTACTTGTTCAACAAGGGACCATGCATGTTGGTGATCCAATTGTTGTGGGGAATACTTACGGAAAAGTCCGGACGATGACCAATGACCATGGTAAGCGGATCAAGGAAGCCGTGCCATCGACGCCAATTGAAATCACTGGTTTGAATGATGTGCCGGATGCTGGTGATCGCTTCGTGGTCTTTGATGATGAAAAGACGGCCCGTGATGCTGGTGAACAACGTGCTAAGCAGGCATTGATGGAAGAACGGAAGCAAACTGCTCACGTCACCTTGGATAACTTGTTTGATTCAATGAAACAAGGTGAACTTAAGGAAGTTGACGTGATTATTAAGGCTGATGTTCAAGGTTCTGTTGAAGCTTTAGCTGGTAGTTTACGTAAAATCGACGTTGAAGGTGTGCGGGTCAATATCATCCATACAGCGGTTGGGGCGATCAACGAAAGTGACGTGGCCTTGGCGGAAGCAAGTAACGCGATTATTATCGGGTTCAATGTGCGGCCAACACCACAAGCCAAAGCCCAAGCCGATACTGACGATGTTGATATTCGCTTGCATCAAGTTATCTACAACGCGATCGATGAAATCGAGAGCGCGATGAAGGGAATGCTCGAACCAACTTATAAAGAAGAAATCACTGGTCAAGCCGAAATCCGTGAAATCTATAAGGTTTCTAAGATCGGTACGATTGGTGGTGGGATGGTCACTGATGGTGTCATCCACCGGGATTCTGGTGTGCGGGTCATTCGTGATGGTGTCGTTATTTATGATGGCAAGTTAGCTAGCTTACGGCGTTTCAAGGACGACGTTAAGGAAGTTAAACAAGGCTTTGAACTTGGGCTTCGAATCGAAGATTACAACGATATTAAAGTCAACGATGTTATTGAAGCTTACGTGATGAAGGAAGTTCCAGTTGAATAACCTTTAAAAGGGGGATTAGCAGATGGCACAACATTATCGAGTTGGTCGTTTGGAACAGGAAATCGAACGCGAAGTTAATGATATTTTGTTAAAACGGGTTCGTGATCCACGGGTTGCGGGTGTAACCATTACCGGTGTAACGGTAACTGGCGACCTTCAACAAGCGACCATCTACTACAGTATTTTGTCAGATAAGGCATCCGATGGTGAAAAGACGGCGGCTGGATTGACTAAGGCGACGGGATTAATTCGTAGTGAATTAGGCTCACGACTTAGCATCTATAAAACCCCGGAATTAACTTTTGAACGCGACAACTCGGTTCAATACGGTAGCCGGATTGATGAATTAATTAATAACTTAAAGCGTCAAGATTAGGCGCTGGAAAAATAGTCGTTGTGAATCCAGATGGATTGTCAGCGACTATTTTGTGTTCAAATTGAATGGAGCCGTTCGCTGTCAATCACTGAGGTTCAGCGGTTTAGATGGTGCTGATTGTAGGGTCACACTAGTCATTCACACACTGCTTGAACGTTGTCGGTAGACTGACTAATCAAGGTAGCCTGCTCGCGACCGTCGCAAACAATTGGTTTAATGAGTAGTCGTACTGAAGACGATTTTTGTAAATAGTAGTAGGATGAGGCGAATTACGCATCGTGGCGCTTTTACAAGCGAAAATGATTTCTTAATTGCAAAATTAAAATGAAATTAGGGTTGACGAATCAAAATGAGAATGTTTTAATATAAACAATCAATGAAACGGAAAGGATAGATGATTATGACGACGTTAGCATTCAACGCAACTTATTATTATGGCTTTGCTTATTTTAGGTAGCGCCCGTGTTGGAACCTTAGATACGGACGGCACCTACGTTCGTGTCTAAGCGAAGTCAATTCATCTTGGCCAGCTAGACACCGTGAGTCTAGCTGGAATAATATCATCAATTAGGATTAAATTTTGATGAGCCGGCTAGATTTTCACAATCTAGCCGGCTTTTTTTATTTCCACGAAGGAGTTGTTATTCATGCGTCAGCACCAATTATCAATCAGTCTTTACTTAAACTACTTTATTCATGGTATTGGCTTAATTATTTTAACGCAAAATATGCAAGCGTTAGGTCAACACTGGCAGACCCCGTTAGCGACGGTTTCCTATGTCATTTCTGGGATTGGCATTGGGCGCTTACTGGCCTACTTTATTCTGGGAAATTTATCAGATCGTTTTGGCCGTAAAGTCTTCGTCAATCTTGGCATGGCTTGCTACTTCACGTTCTTTGTGGGGATGGCATTGGTCACTAATATTCAGCTGGCATACGGTTTGGCGATTTTGGCCGGTATTGCGAACTCCGCGTTGGATGCGGGAACCTACACGACGTTTATTGAAATGGGTGGGCGGCAAGGTTCAGCCAATGTCTTATTAAAGGCCTTCATGTCTGCCGGTGAATTCTTATTACCACTGCTCGTTGCCAACTTTGAAGCACAAAGAATCTGGTATGGCTGGTCATTTATCCTGGCCGCGGCAATCCTAGTGGTCAACAGTATCCTGTTGAACCGGCAGCAGTTTCCACTAAAAAATCAAGTTGCTCAAGCCGGAACGGGCGTATCCCAGCAACCACTTAAGAACCGGCGCTGGTTGGCGACAGTTGGTTTAGCTGGTTATGGGTATACTTCGATGGCACTTATGATCCTCTACACGCAGTGGGTCAGCTTGTTTGCCACTACGACGTTGCATTTTTCGTCAGTGTTAGCGCACTGGTTGCTTTCACTTTACAGCATTGGGTCAATCACCGGCGTTATTGTGATTTTCTGGTTGTTACGTCGTGGGGTGGCAGAAACCAAATTGTTGTTGGCAATGAATGGCGGCTCGCTGCTGGCGTTAGCGGTTATCTGTTATAGTCCAGCGGCTGGGCTGTCCATGCTGGCGGCTTTCGGGTTTGGGTTTACTGCTGCGGGTGGCGTGATGCAGGTCGGCCTCAATTTATTTATCAAAGGCTATCCCCACATCAAGGGCCGAATCACAGGAATTTATTTCACGTTTGGCAGTATTGCTTCCTTCACGATTCCGCTCGTGACTGGGTGGCTGTCAAAGCAAAATATTGCGACCGCGATGCGCTTTGATTTAGTTATTGCTGTCAGTGGTCTCGCCTTTGTCGGCCTAGCTGTATGGGCGCTACATGTCCCAACCACACTTAGTCAAGAACACCAACGTATCAATCATATTGACCAGCAAATCGTCCGATTACTCAATCAACGTTTTGAGACGGTTACAGCCATCGGGGAGTTGAAGCAACAACAGCAACTTCCGGTATTAGACCAGCAACGTGAACAACGGGTGTTACAACAAGTTGCGGTGAAGAGTATCCAGACCGCGCATACCCCTTATTTACAAGCTATTTATCAAGCAATTATGCATAACTCACGCGCATATCAGACGGATTTACACACGAATTTACACAAGGAGGATATTGATCATGATTAATTACGTTACGGCAGGCGAATCGCACGGGCCTCAATTGACAGGGGTGCTGACCGGTATTCCGGCTGGCTTACAGCTAGACATTGATGCCATTAATACAGGCCTCGCAGCCCGGCAAGGTGGGTTTGGCCGCGGCAATCGCCAGCAGATCGAACATGACACCGTCCAAATCACTGGTGGCGTGCGGCACGGTGTTACGCTAGGTTCCCCGATTGCATTAACGATTATGAATCGCGATCACGCGCACTGGGCAGCAATCATGGATCCGGTAAGTCCAGCTACGGCAACCAATACGTTGCGGCAAGTCACTCGTCCACGTCCGGGGCATGCTGACTTAGTAGGCGGAATGAAGTATGGTCATCGCGATCTACGAAACGTGCTAGAACGTTCCTCAGCTCGTGAGACAGCCATGCGAGTGGCTATCGGTCAGATTTGTAAGCAATTATTGGCGCAGCTAGATATTCACCTAGTTGGCTACGTTCAACAAATTGGCCCTAAGCAAGTGACGGCCGATTTAACACTATCCGTTGATCAATTACAAGCCCAAATCGCGCAAAATGATTTGCGATTACCAGATGCGGCCTTGGTTCCCGAAATCCATGAGCTGATCACAGCAACGAAGAAGGCCGGGGATACCTTGGGTGGTGTTATCCGGGTCGTTGCCGAAAATGTGCCGGCTGGTTTGGGCAGTTACACGAACTGGGATACCAAATTAGATGGACAGTTAGCTGCAGCAGTGATGGGAGTCAACGCCATGAAAGGTGTTGAAATTGGTGATGGATTTGCGGCTGCCAGCCATTATGGTAGCCAAGTGATGGATGAGATTAGTTGGGATGAACACGCCGGCTGGTCACGGTTGACCAATCATTTGGGCGGCTTTGAAGGTGGCATGACTAATGGAATGCCGATTGTTGTTAAGGCCGCCATGAAGCCGATTCCAACACTTTACAAACCATTACAAAGTGTGGATATCGCGACCAAAGTCAGCCAAAAGGCGAGCGTAGAGCGTTCAGACACGACGGCCATCGTCCCCGCCTCGATTGTGGTTGAAAGTGTGGTAGCGATTGAATTAACGCGAGCATTGACGGCAACGTTTGACGGGAGTAACTTAGCTCGCTTCCAGCAAACAGTGACGGCATACCGCGAAGAACTCCGACAATATTAGGAGGGCCTATGCAGATTCATACTTTAGGCCCGACCGCCACGGATAGTTACGCGGCCGCGCAAGTTTATAATCATCGCAACTGGCAGGACCAAGCGGTGATTGTCAAACACCCGAGCTTTGAAACCATTTTAACTGATTTAACGGCCTATTCTGGTGACCAACTGGTGATACCAGCTGCTTTCAAATCAGACACACTGAATGCCAGCTGGGGGGATATACATTACGCATTATTGTCCCAATTAACGTTGAGCAGTTGTTTTATGACCCAGCTCGATCCACTTGTCGTGCTCCAACGAGTAAATGCCGATAATCAAATTGGTTACACGCATGCAGCGACCGCCCAATTGTTGACGAGGGTCGTGCATCAGGTCGTGGTGCAAACAGTCGCCAGTAAGTATTTAGCGTATCAGGCTTATCAACGTAATCAGGCGGCCTACGTGCTAACTAATGAGAAAAACGTGACACTGACGACTCATGAACGTGAACTTGCACGTTTGACACCTTCGATGTTGTGGTGCGTCTATCAAATAAATTAGGTGATGATGATTAATGATAAAAAAACTAAGTATTCAACCAGCTAGTGGGTTACAAGGTGACTTAAGTGTACCAGGCGATAAAAGTGTCTCACATCGAGGCTTGATTTTAGGGGCAATTAGTCAAGGGACGACGACCTTGCACCACTTTTTGCCAGCCGCCGATTGCTTATCGACTTTAACGGCGCTGCAAAAGTTAGGGGTGCCAATCAAGCGTGTCGATACGACCGTTACGATCAGTGGCCGCGGCTTACGTGGGTTGACCCAACCACAACAACCATTAGACATGGGGAATGCGGGGACGGCCACTCGCTTATTAACTGGGTTGTTAGCCGGTCAACCGTTTGAGACGACCTTGGTCGGCGATACGTCCCTTAGTCAACGGCCGATGGAGCGAGTGCGTCAACCATTACAAGCCATGGGGGCGCAGGTACAATTAACAGCCGGGCACTTACCGATGACGATCACTGGTCGGACTTTACATGGTAGTCGTACCGAGATGCAGGTCGCTAGTGCACAAGTTAAGAGCGCCTTGATTTTAGCAGCCCTGCAAGCCGATCAGGCAAGTACGATTATTGAAAAATTACCGACTCGTGACCACACTGAACGGTTGTTGCAACAATTTGGTGGTCAAATTGAAACGGCGCCTGATCAACGAACAATCACGGTCCAACCGCAGCCAGCCTTGGTTGGTCAGTCACTAACGATTCCTGGCGATTTTTCCTCGGCTGCGTTTTTCGTGACAGCCGCGACGATTATTCCAAATTCACATGTCCGGTTAACGAACGTGGGACTGAATCCGACACGAACGGGTTTCTTAAACATTTTACGACGGATGGGTGGTCAAGTGACGGTCGATCATGAACACCGGATGGGCGAACCAGTTGGCACGCTTGACGTGCGGTTTGCACAACTGCATCCGGTCCAAGTCACTGCTACTGAAATTCCTGCCGTAATCGATGAACTGCCACTAGTTGCATTGTTGGCTGCGACTGCGAATGGTATTAGCACAATCAGTGGGGCTGCTGAATTACGAGTCAAGGAAACCGATCGCATTGCAACGATTGTGACCGAGCTTCGAAAACTTGGTGTTCAGATCACTTCGCAACCGGATGGCTTCGTGATTGATGGTCGCAAGTCTTGGCGGCAGCCGACCGAGCCATTAGCCAGCCATGGCGATCACCGAATCGGTATGATGGTGGCGATTGCAGCGTTGCGATTAGCCGCTCCCGCCGAACTAGAGTCCGCCGAAGCTGTGAACATTTCATACCCGACGTTCTTTGAAGATTTAGCACGTTTAAGCCAGGGGGTGTGAAGATGACAACTGTATTGATCAAAGGTTTGGGGCTAATTGGCAGTTCGTTGGCACTAAGCATTAAGCAGGCCCATCCCACGGTGCACATTATTGGGATTGATCGTGACGATGTCAGCCTGAGTTATGCGCGTCAACAGGGTATGATCGATGCTAGTGGCACTGATTTGGCCGCGGTCGCGAGCGACGCTGATGTGATTATTTTAGCGGGGCCAGTTGATGTGATCGTTGCTGACTTGCAC
Organism: Lactiplantibacillus plantarum; assembly: GCF_014131735.1. Classification (NCBI taxonomy): domain Bacteria; kingdom Bacillati; phylum Bacillota; class Bacilli; order Lactobacillales; family Lactobacillaceae; genus Lactiplantibacillus; species Lactiplantibacillus plantarum. The sequence continues at coordinate 1,876,314 of NZ_CP039121.1, read as the reverse complement.
CGACTGGCTATGATGCCACTCAAGGCAGGGGTGCTTGTGACGGATGTCGGGAGTACTAAACAAGTGGTGATGCATGCCGCGCTTGCCATACAACAGCACGGTGTGACTTTCATCGGCGGTCATCCAATGGCGGGTTCACATAAATCGGGTGTGACGGCTGGCCGCGCCAACTTATTCGAGAACGCCTTTTACTTGTTAGTGCCGGGCCGGACTAATCAAGCAGCCGTTCAACGGCTGCAAGCATTGTTAAAAGCGACTCACGTCAAATGGTTGACGGTCACTGCAATACAGCATGACCGGATTGTAGGACAGTTAAGTCATTTGCCACATATTGTCGCTGCGGCTTTAGTTGATCAGACTCAGGTGGCTTTGGCAGATTCGGCACTCGGGTTGCGATTAGCGGCTGGTGGGTTTAAAAGTATTACTCGGATTGCCAGTTCGGACCCCACGATGTGGGCGGCCATCCTGATGACTAATGCTGAACTAATAACCAATCAATTGCAGGATTATATTGACCAACTGTTGCGCATCAAGACAGCCATTAGGGTGCATGATCAAGCAACATTGTACGAATTTTTTGCGACAGCTAAGGTGACGCGTGATCACTTGGGACCGGAACAGTTGGGAGGACTACCAAACTTTTATGATTTGTTTTTGAACGTCCCCGACCGTGTTGGCGCTCTCGCGGATGTCACTCAGCGGCTCGCACAGGCTCAGCTGAGCTTAGTCAATATTCATATTTTAGAGATTCGTGAAGAGATTGATGGTGTCTTGCAACTGACGTTTAGTGATCTAAAGACGAGAACGCAAGCATCGTCGTTGTTAGCTGATGCGGGTTATCAGATTGTAAGGAGGAATTAAGAATGCGAGCAATTTTAATTGGATTTATGGGTAGTGGGAAAACAACGGTCGGTCGGCTTTTGGCGGCCGGGTTAGCAACTAAACATGCTGATTTAGATGATTTGATTGTTCAGCGGGCGGGACGGTCGATTACGACTATTTTTGCGGAGCAAGGAGAGGGGTACTTCCGGCAATTGGAGCATCAGACTTTGCTCCAAGCACTCGAAACACCCGGGATTTTATCGACCGGTGGTGGTACTCCGACCATTGCAATGAATGCAATTAGTCTGAAACAAAGCACGGTGCCAGTTATCTGGTTGACGGCTAGTGATCAAACCACTATTAACCGTGTTAAAAATGATACTAGCCGACCACTTGTCAATGAATTGGATACAGGGGCACTGATTGCGTTGAAGCAACGGCGCCAAGCCTTATATGCCGCTGCGGCCGATTTGACGATCGCAACCGATCAACTGACACCCCAGCAGATTGCCCGCCAAATTCAGCAGTGGCTGAATCAGCAACCAGTTGCGCTCCAGGCTTGAAGAACCATGTAACTGTCAACTGTGGTTAGCGTGCCGGTTGCATTTTAAGACGATAACATTGAATAAGCGTACATCAGCCACACTAAGGTCGTTGCACGCTTTTTTGATGGCAGCATATGTTGAAAGTCATCGGCGTAATTAGGGACGGTCCCGCGCGGTATCCTTTTGATAAGGGGACTAATTTGTGCGATTCTTGTTTTTCAGTCGTTTTATTTGACTAATAGGGATTAAGCTCACGGTTTTCTGGATCAATGAGTTAAATACAGCTTTGCCAGGCACATACGTGGTCGTCAGTGGCACCGGACCAGCGTGTCGATTTGGGGTATCTTAGTTGCGGTGCTCAGGGCCTTGAATTCTGTGATAATCCGCTTACATATTTGTGAGGTGTGGTATACTGAAAACCGTCGATTAAGAACGATCGAATCCGTGGCACGGCGATTGGCTGCCACTAGAAACCGAATTTAAATGATTGAAGGCGTTTTTTATGTTGAACGGGATTCTACCATTATATAAACCTCGTGGGATGACGAGCTTTGACTGTGTCGCTAAAATCCGACGACTCTATCAGACCCGCAAAGTAGGTCATTCAGGGACACTGGACCCAAATGTGGATGGCGTTTTACCGATTTGTATTGGGAATGCGACTAAAGTTGTGCAATTTTTAGTGGCTTCTGGCAAAGAATACCAAGGGAGCATTACCCTCGGATTTGCAACGACTACTGAAGATTTAGATGGTGAGGAGATTGCGCGCCAAGCGGTCACAGAGCCGTTCACAAGTGACCAAGTTGATGCTGCGCTGGCACAGATGACGGGGGCCATTACGCAAATTCCACCGATGTTTTCAGCAGTAAAAGTAAATGGGCGGCGTTTATATGACTATGCGCGCAGTGGTGAAACTGTCGAGCGCCCAGAACGGCATATCACAATTAGCAGCTTCAAGCAACGGCAGGCATCTACCTATGACTCGGCAACCCAGACTCAGACGATCTATTTTACGGTCGCTTGTAGTAAAGGGACTTATGTTCGCACGCTAGCGGTGGATGTCGGCAAAGTGCTCGGGGTACCCGCTGTGATGAGTGATTTGACCCGATTAAAGAGTGGCGGCTTTACTTTAGATGAAACCGTGACCTTTGAGGAAATCGCGGCCCACGTCGATGCTGGAACGGCCGGAGCATTATTGGCGCCAATTGATAAAGCTTTAAGTCAGTACCCGCGAGTCACGTTAACGGATGAGCAGTGGCAACGGGTCAAAAATGGGGCCTTTATTACGGCGGCAGAAGGGCAACAAACTGATCCAGATGCGAACACGATGGTTGCGTTAGTTTACCAAAACAGCCTAAAATGTCTATATAGTTATCGACCGGACGAACAGCGGTACAAGCCGTTCAAAATGTTTGCGGTCAATTAAGGAGTTTTTGTCATGCAGGTGATTAATTTAAAGTATCCCGTGGCGTTGAGTCAGATTCCCGAAGGACCAATCGTATTGGCCTTAGGATTTTTTGACGGCGTTCACCGTGGACATCAGCAAGTCGTTGCAACGGCACGCCAGGCCGCTCAGGCGCAACACGCCAAACTAGCGGTGATGACGTTTGACCAGCATCCGTCAGTTGTTTTTAAACACACTGATCCGCAGCAAGTCCGTTATTTAACGACAATTGATCAAAAAACGGCATTGATGAGTGAGCTCGGCGTTGACATCTTATATGTACTTCACTTTGATGCCACGGTCGGTGCCATGCCACCCCAAACGTTTGTCGATCAGTTAATTGTTGGATTACACGCACAAACGGTGGTTGCTGGTTTTGATTACACGTACGGGCCAGCTGAAATTGCAAATATGCAGCGTTTGAATGACTATGGTCATAACCGGTTTGAAATCATTGAAGTTCCTAAGGCGGAATTAGATGCTGAAAAGATCAGTTCCACGCGGATTCGCCGCGCTTTGGACGCGGGAGATATCGATACGGCTAACCGGTTACTGGGCTATCAATATGAAACTGCCGGCGAAGTAGTTCATGGTGAAGCGCGGGGCCGAACGCTCGGCTTTCCAACGGCCAACGTTGCTCACGGGCCCAATACCCGGGTTCCCGGAATTGGCATTTACGCGACGATGGTGCAGATTGGGACACGCTGGGTTATGGGAATGGCCTCAGTTGGACGAAATGTCACGTTTGGTGATCACCGACCAATCACGGTTGAAATATACTTATTAGGTTTCCAAGGAGATCTTTATGGCCACAATTTAACGGTGCGTTGGGGGCACCGGATGCGCGGTGAAATTAAATTTGCTGGGGCGGATGCCTTGGTTGCGCAATTAAAGCGGGATGAACAAAACACCCGTGACTATTATGTGGCGCATCCCTTTGTGGTCACACCCCGGATTCAAGTTGCACAACAATCAAATCGTTTGGAGGCACAATGAATGGACACAACAACAATTTTTCAACACGGCACATTAGGCTTACTTGTTCCCGGATTATTTGACGGGACGATTACGGCTGGTGAACTCTTAACCCATGGTGATACGGGTATTGGGACGTTAGACGGTCTCAATGGTGAAGTGATTATTCTAGGAGGTCACGCCTATCAAGCACGTGAGGATGGTCAAATTCGGGAAATTCAGCCCGAAGAGACGTTACCATTTGCATCGGTGCACTTTGAAAAGCCTGATATTAGTGCGCAATTAGCTGCAATCACACAAACTGATTTCGAGCAACAAGTGGTTCATGACTATCGTTTGACCAACGTGTTTGCGGCTATTCGCGTCGATGGGACCTTTGCAAAAGTCAAGACGCGAGTCGCGCCTCGTCAGGAGCCACCGTACAAAACATTAGTCGCGGCAACGGCAACACAACCGGAATTCACCGGTGAACATGTTGACGGAACGATTATTGGCTACTACGCACCGCATTTGTTCCAAGGCGCTACGGTCGGTGGCTTTCACTTACACTTTCTAAGTAAAGACCATCAATTAGGTGGACACTTGCTGGGGTTTGAAGTCGAACAAGCGACGCTGAAAGTTCAACATTTTGCTGACTTTCATGTGCACTTGCCAATCGACAATGAAGCGTACTTACAAGAACAATTTGATAATGAAACCATTGATCATGCCATTAATAAAGCTGAACGTTGATTAGTTTGAAAGCTGATTACCGTTAAGGCCAGGTTTCACTAGAATGTCTGTTGGCAATGTACATCAGGCTAGTCAAAAATCTCGAGAGTCTGTAACTCTTGAGATTTTTTTGTTGTGGCTGGTGTGCTGAGTAATGGCAGCAGAAAAGCGAGTAGTCTGCTAGGCACCATGCTTGCATTGTGAAGGGTGAGGGTGTATATTAGCACTCGTAAGTAAGGAGTGCTAATTGGGGGCGACGGTCAATTAAGTCCAGTCATAGTGGGACTGGTGTCCTAATAATTTAAGCATTCTTTTCTAGAAATACTTTGTCTTTCCTTGACTTTCATCAGGGTGGTTGTTATATTAGTAATTGTGTTAGCACTCCATTAAGTTAAGTGCTAAAAAGAGGTGATGATCACGTTAACTGAACGACAAAGCCTAATTTTAAAGGCCATTGTCCGTGACTATACCGAGGGCGGTAATCCAGTTGGATCCAAATCGCTAGTTCAAGAACTACCGATCAAGGTCAGTTCAGCGACGATTCGTAATGAAATGGCCCGACTAGAAGATTTAGGATTAATCGTCAAAACGCATTTGTCTTCAGGGCGAATTCCATCGATTAAGGGGTATCGGTACTATGTTGACCATATCCTAAAGCCTGAAAAGGTGGATGGCAAAGACTTGAAGGTGATTCAACATTCATTAGGCGGTGAATTTCACAAGATCGATGAGATCGTTGCTCAGTCGGCGGATATCTTGTCGCAACTGACAAGTTACACGACCTTTACATTGCGACCTGAACTTAAAGATAGTCGGTTGAGTGGTTTCAGACTCGTTCCGTTGGGGAATCATCAAGTAATGGCGATTCTAGTGACGAATAATGGTGACGTTGAAAACCAGACGTTTACTATTCCTAGTGACATTACCGGCGATGAGCTGGAACCGGTCGTTCGTTTCATCGACGATCAACTGGTTGGCCTGCCGTTACAAGACGTCCTCCGCCAATTAACGCATGAGATTCCGTTAAAACTTGCACAGTATTTGCAAGATCCAGATGGTTTCTTAGATATTTTTGGCAGTGTGTTGTCCAAGGCAGCTTCCGAGCGCTTTTATGTTGGTGGTAAGTTGAATTTGTTCAACTATACGGACCAGCAGAGCCCTAAAGAGTTACAGTCATTGTACTCGTTACTCGACCAAACGGACCGGTTAGCTAACGTGATTGGTCCACCCGGTCAACGGATTCAAGTCCGAATCGGTAATGAGATCACCAACGATTTGTTGAAGAACTACAGTTTAATTACCGCGACTTACGATGTTGATCAACACGGACAAGGTGTGATTGCCTTGCTCGGGCCGACCGCCATGCCGTATTCACGGATGATTGGACTGATGGGTGCGTTCCAACGAGAATTAGCCCGCAAATTATTAGATTATTACCGGTACTTTGACGAGTGACGGACAGGGAGATGAAAACATTGGCAAAGAAATCAACGCGGACGACGCCGGAAGATTCACAAGCGTCAACAACTGATTCAGCAGCAATGTCAACTGCCAGTGAAGCGACACAGGCAGCGACGAGTGCGACTGATGATCAAGCTGAGCAAACGACAGCGGTCGATCCGACACAACAAATTACTGATCTCAAAGCGCAATTAGATGCGAAAGATGACCAGTTATTGCGTGCACAGGCGGAGATCGTCAACATGCAAAACCGCAACAAAAAAGAACAAGCGGCGCTGTTGAAATATGACGGTCAAGCACTTGCAAAGGATGTCTTACCAGTTCTGGATAACTTGGAACGGGCTTTGGCAACGCCAGCTGACGATGAAGCGGCCCAACAGTTGAAGAAGGGTGTCGAAATGGTCTATGGCCATTTACAGGATGCTTTGAAAAAACATGGGGTCACCGAAATTGCGGCTGCGGGCGAAAAGTTTGATCCCAATATTCACCAAGCTGTTCAAACGGTGCCAGTTGATGATGATCATCCAGCTGATACGGTAGTACAAGTCTTACAACGGGGTTACCTATTGAAAGACCGGACCCTCCGTCCAGCAATGGTTGTTGTGGCACAGTAATTAATCAATAAAAATACTAAATTAAAAAGAGGTTTGTTAATTTATGGCAAGTAATAAAATTATCGGGATTGACCTCGGGACTACTAACTCTGCGGTAGCGGTTCTTGAAGGTAATGAACCTAAGATTATCACCACTCCTGAAGGTGGCCGGACGGTTCCTTCAGTTGTGGCATTCAAAGATGGCGAAACTCAAGTTGGTGAAGTTGCCAAGCGGCAAGCAATCACTAACCCGAATACGGTAGCTTCAATCAAGCGTCACATGGGTGAAGCTGGTTACAAAGTTAGCATCGAAGGTAAGGACTACACCCCACAACAAATCTCAGCAATGATTTTGCAATATATCAAGGGCTTTGCTGAAGATTACTTGGGTGACACGGTTGAAAAGGCCGTTGTGACTGTTCCAGCTTACTTTAATGATGCCCAACGGCAAGCAACTAAGGATGCTGGTAAGATTGCCGGCTTAAACATTGAACGGATTATTAACGAACCAACGGCGGCAGCTTTAGCCTATGGTTTGGATAAGACCGACAAAGATGAAAAGATTTTAGTCTATGACCTTGGTGGTGGGACTTTTGATGTTTCCATCTTGGAATTAGGCGACGGGGTCTTCGAAGTATTATCCACAAATGGTGATACCCACCTTGGTGGTGATGACTTTGACCAAAAGATTATCGACTGGTTAGTTGATGGCTTTAAAGCTGACAACGGTGTTGATTTATCAAAAGACAAGATGGCCTTACAACGGTTAAAGGATGCTGCTGAAAAGGCTAAGAAGGACCTTTCAGGTGTTTCTGAAGCTCAAATTAGTTTGCCATTTATTTCCGCTGGTGCTAGTGGCCCATTGCACTTGGAAACCACGTTAACACGTGCTAAGTTCAATGAATTAACTGCTGACCTAGTTGAAAAGACGCGCATTCCTGTTGAAAATGCCTTGAAGGATGCTGATTTATCGGCTAGTGACTTAGACGTTGTCATCTTGAATGGTGGGTCAACTCGGATTCCAGCTGTTCAAGAAGCTGTTGAAAAGTGGACTGGCAAAGAATCTAACCATTCTATCAACCCTGACGAAGCGGTTGCTTTAGGGGCCGCTGTTCAAGGTGGTGTGATCACTGGTGATGTTAAAGACGTTGTTTTGCTCGATGTTACGCCACTTTCACTTGGTATTGAAACCATGGGTGGGGTCTTCACTAAGTTGATTGACCGTAACACGACGATTCCAACCAGCAAGTCGCAAGTATTTAGTACGGCGGCTGATAACCAACCAGCTGTTGACATTCACGTGCTCCAAGGTGAACGGCCAATGGCAGCGGATAACAAGACGTTAGGTCGCTTCCAATTAACGGATATTCCGGCTGCACCTCGTGGTGTTCCTCAAATCGAAGTTAAGTTTGACATCGATAAGAACGGGATCGTTAACGTATCTGCTAAGGATATGGGAACTAATAAAGAACAAAAGATTACCATCAAGAGTTCATCGGGTCTTTCTGACGACGAAATTGATCAAATGGTCAAGGAAGCCAAGGAAAACGAAGAAGCCGATAAGAAACGTAAAGAAGAAGTTGACTTGAAGAACGAAGTTGACCAATTGATCTTTACTACCGACAAGACTTTGAAAGATCTTGAAGGCAAGGTTTCAGAAGATGAAGTTAAGAAAGCCAAAGATGCTCGTGATGCTTTGAAGAAAGCTCAAGATGATAACAACATTGACGAAATGAAGGCCAAGAAGGACGATTTGAACAAGATCGTTCAGGACTTATCAGTTAAGTTGTATCAACAAGCTCAAGAAGCTCAGGGTGCACAAGGCGGTGCCGACAGTAATGCTGCTGGCAATGCCGACTCAGCCAAGGGCAGTGATGACAACACGGTTGACGGTGATTTCGAAGACTTGGATAAAGACAAGGATAAGAAGTAGCACCGGCAGAACAAAAAGGCCAAGGCCACGTGGCTTTGGCCTTTTTGCTTTAAATATGCTAGTATTAATGAGACTTAATTAAGGTTCATTAGGAGGTTACAATGGCAGAGCAAGACTTATATAAGGTTCTGGGTGTTGAAAAGGATGCCAGTCAGGACGAAATCAAGAAGGCGTACCGCAAGCTTTCGAAGAAGTATCATCCTGATTTGAATCATGAACCTGGCGCGGAAGAAAAGTTTAAAGCTGTCAATGAAGCGTACGAAACGTTAGGCGATGCCCAGAAGCGGGCACAGTATGATCAATTCGGATCGACTGGTGGCCAACAAGGTTTCGGTGGCGCCGGCGGTTTCGGCGGTCAAGACTTTGGTGGCTTCGGTGGCGGTGGCGGCTTTGAAGATATTTTCAGTTCCTTCTTCGGTGGTGGCGCTGGTGGTTCACGGCGTTCTAACCCAACGGCCCCGCAACAAGGCCGAGACTTACAGTATGAGATGACACTGAAGTTTGAAGATGCGATCTTTGGTAAGAAGACGACCATCACCTACAATCGTGAGGAACAGTGTGAGACTTGTGGTGGCTCTGGTGCCAAGCCAGGAACGTCACCAGTGACCTGTTCGAAATGTCATGGTGCTGGCTATATTCAGGTACAGACTAATACGCCACTCGGTCGAATGATGAGCCAACAAGTTTGTGACGTTTGTCATGGAACTGGTAAAGAAATCAAGGACAAGTGTGCCACTTGTGGTGGCTCTGGTCATACTGAACAAAGTCATTCCATCAAAGTGACGGTTCCTGCTGGAGTTGAAGAAGGCCAACAAATGCGGCTTCAAAATCAAGGTGAAGCGGGAACGAATGGTGGCCCTTATGGTGATTTATTCATTATCTTCAGAGTTGAGCCAAGTAAGGACTTTGAACGGGATGGCGCGACGATTTACTTCAAGTTGCCGATCGACTTCGTTCAGGCCGCTCTTGGTGATGAAGTTCAAGTTAAAACGGTTCACGGGGACGTTAAGTTGAAGATCCCAGCTGGTACTCAGACGGGGACAACTTTCCGGTTACGTGGTAAAGGTGCACCACGATTACGTGGCAATGGCAACGGCGACGAACGCGTTACCGTTAATATTGAAACGCCAACGCACTTGAACAAGGGTCAAAAAGAAGCTTTGAAGACCTTTGCTAAAGCTAGCGGCAAATCAGTTGCTGGCAATGGCAAGAGTTCGTTATTTGACAAGCTTCGGGGTGTTTAACCGAGCGAACTAATTCCAGAAATATACAAAAAGCTGGGCGATGCCCATCACAAAAATGTGATGAGGATTGTTCAGCTTTTTTTAGTGTCAATCAAGCACTCCGGCCTGTTTATTAAGTGACCTTTCAGTAACACGGTTTTTGTGCAAACTGTTTCGTTATCCTGTCGTCCGGGGATTAGTGAGTGCTAGAATTAGTCAAGGAGGTGAAGTAATACGCTGCTAGCTTACGGGGGACGTAACGTTGATGTTACAAAACCGTTACAAATATGTCGTATCAGCGAACGAAAATGCAGGATTTTGATCTTTTTGAGCCGGCCTAACCGTTATTGGTCGGTAGGTTGTTACACTATAACTTGAACTTACGTCCTATTGGCGGCGTAGCTAATATCACCAATCGGTTCGTAATTGATAGCTAATGGGGAGGTCAATCATTGTGAAGCAAAGCAAACTTTTAGTAACAGTTTTGCTTGGACTGCTGATTGTGGGTGCTGGTGGCGGCTACTATGTTTATCATACAGAGCGGCAAGCAGCGATTGCTAAAAAGCGTCAAACTGACAAAGCATTGAATAAGAAAGCGGCATTAAAAAATAGCCAGCTTAGTCGTAAGATTAACCAGACAACGTTTTCGAATAATAAGAACACGGATGAGCAAGTGACTAAGGCTTTAAACCTAAGCCATTTTGTGGGGTCAGCATTAGTTGTTAAGAATGACCATGTCATTTATAATCGTGCCTTTGGTTACGCAAACAAGGCTAAAAATCAACGTAATAAAGTCAATTCAAAGTATCAAATTTTATCGATTCAAAAGTCAATGACGGCGGTTGGCATTATGCAGTTGGTGCAGGCGGGGAAAGTTAAGCTGACTGATCCGATTTCGAAGTATTATCCAACTTTAAAGCATGGGCGTCAGACAACGCTTCGCCAAATGTTAGATATGACAACAGGGTTCCGTTTGAAGAGCGGTTCAAAAGAATTCTTACCAGAAAATCAAGTGATTGATTTTGCGGCTCACAATGTTTTTTACTACCCAGATAAAAATGGAATTTATAATTATTCATCCGTTAATTTTCTGTTGCTAGCTGGCATTATTCGCAAGGTAACTGGTCAATCATATCAGCACTTCTTTACAACACATTTTATTGACAAGTTGAATCTGAATGAAACGGGCTTTTTGATTCATGGTCAAGGTCAAGATGCGACAACTGGTTACCGAGCGCTTGCAGACCAAACACTTCCGAATTATGATCAAACAATGCCAGAAAGCAAATCACAAATGGCCAATGAGTTAGGTACTGGGCAAGTTTATATGAGTACAGCGGATTTATTTACCGTTGAAAGTGCCATTCTTAAAGGGCAGTTGCTGTCAAAAAAGAACGTTGCAATTTTGCACACGCGCACAGCCACAGGTGAATATGGCGGTGGTGTTTATAACATGAGTAATGGTATTCGGTCACACGGACTTGGTTATGGCTATGAATCCAGCATCTTCCTCTCACCGGATGGGAAGACTGGTGTTGTATTAATGAGTAACTACTATCGCAAAGCTGCTGGTATTCAAGCAACAGCCAACAAGATTTTTACGGAATTAATGAAGGGTGATATTAAGTAACTGACATTGGGTTAGTGGAGGAGGTGATGGCATGTTTGCAAAGTTGAAAAGCTGGTTTCAACGTCCGGTCGTTCAATTCATTGCACTTACAGTATTTTACTTTGCTGTCATGCTCGCCTTGGTTTATCTTTACGGTTATAGTGGGATCAACCAAGCGAAGTTTATTTACAACGAATTTTAAAAATGGATGCAGTAACACTATTGTTTGGGGGGAGTTTTAATTATGATTAAGAACATCATTACAACGATTGATGATTATGCACGGACGCAACCCAATAACGTGGTTTATGATGTGCAAGGTGTAACGCACACTTATGCGGAATTAAAAGCTTATTCAGATGCCTTGGCGGCGCATCTTGACACGCTCGATTTACCAGCCAAGGATCCAATTATTGTGTTTGGTGGTCAGACGTTTGAAATGATTGCGACTTTCTTAGGAGTTGTTAAGTCAGGTCGGGCGTATATTCCAATCGATACACATTCACCAAATGAGCGGTTAACAATGATTAATGAGATTGCTAAGCCAGCTGCCGTTATTGCTGTTGCTGATTTGCCAACCGGTGTCGGGACAACCCCCGTGATTACACCAGATCAATTGGCGGCTATCTTTGCGACTCCCGTTGATTATCAAGCGGATCATGTCGTTAGTGGCGATGATAATTACTATATTATCTTTACTTCTGGTACCACTGGGATGCCAAAGGGGGTCCAAATTAGTCATGATAACTTGGTCAGTTACGTTGACTGGATGTTGAGTGATGACTTCGGATTGCCTGACCAGCCGAACTCGCTGTCGCAACCACCATATTCATTTGACCTATCCGTGATGGACGTTTACCCAACCTTAGCGTTAGGTGGGACACTATACGCATTACCGAAGGCCGTGACAGATGATTTCAAACAATTATTTGCTGCGTTGCCGACGTTACCAATCAACGTTTGGGTCTCAACACCATCATTTATGGACATTTGTTTGCTAGAACCAAAGTTTAATGCTGAAAACTTGCCAACTTTGACGCACTTCTTGTTCTGTGGTGAGGAACTCACACATAAGACGGCGGCGACACTCAAGAAACGGTTCCCAGATGCCCGGATCTTCAATACGTACGGGCCAACTGAAACCTGCGTCGCGGTAACTCAAATTGAAATTACGGATGCCGCATTAGCGCAGTATGATCGGCTACCAATTGGTTATGCCAAAGCTGATACGCGGATACTTGTGGTTGATGAAAATGGTGAGGCGGTTCCAAATGGCACGGAAGGTGAACTGATTATCGCCGGACCATCCGTTTCGAAGGGGTATTTGAACAACTCTGAAAAAACTGCCAAGGCTTTCTTTGAATTAGACGGGCAACCCGCCTATCATTCTGGTGATATTGGCACGATGGATGCGGACGGTCTGTTCCGTTATCGTGGCCGCGTTGATTTTCAAATTAAAATGCATGGTTACCGCATCGAACTAGAAGAAGTGGATCACTTCTTAGCACAGCAACAGCATATTAAACAAGCCGTTGCCGTTCCAAAATACGATAAAGAGCACAAAGTAACGCAAATGATTGCGTACGTGGTACCAAAGCCGAATGACTTCGAAAGTGACTTTGCTTTGACCACTGCAATTAAAAAGGACCTACAAGGAATGATGATGGAATACATGATTCCACAACGGTTCGTCTATCAAACGAGCTTGCCATTAACGCCTAACGGTAAGATTGATGTCAAGTCGATCATTAAAGAGGTTAACCCAGAATGATTTCTTTTGACCCATATGGTAACCCAACGTACTTTGTGCTGCTCTTTATCGCGTTGTTACCGTTAATGATTGGTCTGTTATATGGTCGGCGATCCCATTGGTATGAATCATTGATATCGTTTATCTTCTTAATGCTGACCTTTGGCGGTGTTAAGTGGCGCACTGGGATCGCGTTAATTATCTATTTGGTCTATCAGATCACACTAGTTTGGTTGTACTCAAAGTATCGACAACGACCAGATTCACCTAATAAGGGCTGGGTTTTCGTTGTCAGTGTGATTTTAGCGATTATTCCACTAGCTGTCGTTAAGATCACACCAGCCGTGGCACATGGTGCTAATTCAATTATTGGTTTCTTAGGAATTTCCTACCTGACTTTCAAAGTGGTCCAGATGATCATGGAGACCCGTGATGGGGTGATTAAAGAATTCCATCCGGTACTGTTTGGCCAGTTCTTGCTGTTTTTCCCAACGATCTCGTCTGGGCCGATTGACCGGTATCGGCGGTTCGTTAAGGATTACGATAGTGTCCCGACCCGTGAAAAGTATCTCGGGTTAGTTGAAAAAGGGGTCCGCTACATTTTCTTGGGATTCTTATATAAGTTCATTTTGGCTTATATCTTTGGTACGCGGATGCTACCTGTCGTTGAACACGCGGCCTTGCAAGCTCACGGCATGTCATGGGCGTTAGTCGGTGTGATGTACGTCTATAGTATGGATTTATTCTTTGATTTTGCGGGTTACAGTTTGTTTGCCGTCGGTATCAGTTACCTGATGGGTGTTGAAACTCCGATGAACTTCAATCAACCGTTTAAGTCAAAGAACATCAAAGACTTCTGGAATCGTTGGCACATGACGTTGTCCTTCTGGTTCCGTGATTTCATCTACATGCGGTTGGTATTCTTTATGATGAAACACAAGGTCTTTAAGAGCCGGATCACAACGGCCAACGTGGCATACGTTATTAATATGTTGATCATGGGGTTTTGGCACGGGGAAACATGGTATTACATCGTTTATGGGCTATTCCATGGTTTAGCAATGGTTGTCAACGATGCTTGGTTACGGTACAAGAAGAAACATCAAGCGCAGTTGCCGTCTAATAAATTTACGGAATACTTTGCGATTTTCCTAACGTTTAACGTCGTTTGTTTCAGTTTCTTGATCTTCTCAGGATTCTTGAACACGTTATTCTTTGGAGCCCGGCCATAATATAATTACAATAAGGGAGCGTAATGACAATGGATGATACAAAAGCAACGGTTTTATCAATTTTAGCAGACTTAACGGGGGAAGATGTTTCCAGTAACATGGACGTTAACCTGTTTGATGAAGGAATCTTAGATTCAATGGGTTCCGTCCAACTTTTATTGGAACTTCAAAATCAATTAGGAATCGAAGTGCCGGTCTCTGAATTTCAACGGTCAGAATGGGATACACCGGCTAAGATTGTTGCAAAGGTTGAGAACTTGCAATGAACGTTGCCAAACGCCTTTTTAAGATTTTTGGGCCAATTATTTTGGCAGCCGTCTTATTATTGGCCGTACTGCTTTCACCGTTCTCATTTGGATTAAACCATATTTCTAAGGATACTGAGAAAAAAGCGGCCGTTTCCTTGTCAGCCAACGTATTAAAAGGTCGGTTAGTTAAACGACAGGCGCTGGATGATGGCTATGTCCCGTTCTTTGGTTCTTCAGAATGGTCACGATTTGATCCAATGCATCCGTCCGTACTGGCAACAAAATATCACCGCAATTACCGACCATTTCTACTCGGTGCGCGGGGGACCCAGTCGTTGACGCAGTATTTCGCGATGCAATCGGTGAAAAAGCAGATTACAAATAAGAAGGCCGTCTTTGTAATTTCGCCACAATGGTTTGTGCCACAAGGAACGCGGAAAGATGCGTTTTCGTACTATTACTCACCACTGCAGACCATTGATTGGTTACAGGATGAGCAGAATACGGCAATGGACCGGTATGCCGCTCAACGTTTGTTACAGATGCCATCGGGTTCTTCTGATCGCATTTTGGAAGGCGCCCTGGCACGTGTGGCAGCTGGGTTTAAACCAACGAGCGCACAAATGACGTATATTAACTATAAGGCACGTGTCCTTGGCAGTGAGGATGAGTTCTTCTCACGTTTTGGAATTGCGGGCAAAAATTTACGGACTGTCAATGCGCAAGCTAACAAGTTACCAGCGACATATAACTTTAATCAGTTAAACCAATTAGCCGGTAAAATCGGTGCGGCGCAAACGGACTCGAACAGTCTTGAAATCAGCAATCAATTTTGGAACACGAAGTTAAAACGTAATTACAAGCGACTCAAAGATTCACAGCGACACTTGAATTACACGAAGTCACCAGAATTTGCCGATTTTCAACTGGTTTTGAATCAGTTTGCAAAGACACACACCGATGTCTTGTTCATCATTCCACCAATCAATCAGCGCTGGTCTGCTTATACCGGACTGTCAATGAAGATGATTGCTCAGTTTGACAAGAAGATTCAGTACCAGTTGAAGAGTCAAGGGTTTAATAACGTCTTGGACCTGACCCAGGACGGTGGTAAGGACTACTTCATGACTGATACGATTCATCTTGGCTGGCGTGGTTGGTTAGCCGTGGATCAAAAGGTTGATCCATTCTTGACTAAGAAGACGAAGCCGGTTCATTATCAGATTAATGACGACTTCTATTCAAAAGAATGGCAATTACTCAAACCCAGTGAAATCAAGGATTTTGAATAACCTACTAAAAAGTACAGGCCATATTGGCTTGTACTTTTTTGTTACGTCATTTATTCAGTGGCGCAGCGGGGTGTCTGGAGCGGTCTGATAGAAAAATTGTGCTTGTGCCACTAACTTGGTATAATTGTAGGGATTAGGATTTAGGAAGAAAGTAGGAAAATCAATGGATAAAGCGACAATGCAAGACCGACAACAACATATTCGGAATTTTTCAATCGTCGCCCATATTGATCACGGCAAATCGACGTTGGCGGATCGTATTCTGGAACTAACTGATACGATTTCCAAACGTGAGATGCAAGACCAAGTGTTGGACTCAATGGACTTGGAACGTGAACGTGGGATTACGATCAAATTGAATGCGGTAGAGTTACACTATCAAGCAAAGGATGGGGAGACTTATATCTTCCACTTGATCGATACACCTGGACATGTTGACTTCACGTATGAAGTCTCACGGAGCCTCGCAGCCTGTGAAGGGGCGGTTTTAGTCGTGGATGCGGCGCAAGGGGTCGAAGCCCAGACGCTAGCCAACGTGTATTTAGCCATTGATGATGACTTGGAAATTGTCCCGGTGATCAACAAGATTGACTTGCCATCGGCTGAACCTGAAAAGGTGCGCAAAGAAATTGAAGATGACATTGGGATTGATGCGGAAGATGCTGTTCTAGCTTCAGCGAAAGCCGGTATTGGTATCGAAGATCTGCTCGAGCAAATCGTGCATAAGATTCCGGCTCCTCAGGGGGATCTTGATGCGCCACTCAAGGCCCTAGTGTTTGATTCCGTCTATGATGATTATCGGGGCGTGGTGCTGAGTGTTCGGATTCATGAAGGCATCGTTCGTCCAGGAGATCGGATCCGGTTGATGAACAGTGGTAGTGAATATGAAGTGACGGAAGTCGGCGTTAATTCACCGAAACCGTTAGCACGGGATTATTTGATGGCGGGGGATGTTGGTTACATTACGGCTAGCATCAAGGATATTCAGGATACCCGAGTAGGTGATACGGTCACGAACGCGAAAAATCCGGCCGAAAAGCCATTGGCGGGTTACCGTGAAATGAATCCGATGGTCTACGCTGGGATTTATCCGACTGATAATGCCAAATTCACCGATTTACGGGAAGCGTTGGAAAAATTAAAATTGAACGATGCCGCATTGGAATTTGAAGCGGAATCATCACAAGCACTGGGCTTTGGGTTCCGGTGTGGATTCCTGGGACTGCTACACATGGACGTCATTCAGGAGCGCCTCGAACGGGAATTTAATCTTGAACTAATTACCACGGCGCCGTCCGTAACGTATCATGTGCGGATGACTGATGGCACGGAGAAAAAGGTGGAAAACCCGGCTGAAATGCCTGAGGCGTCTGCAATCAAGGAAATTCGTGAACCGTATGTGAAAGCTCAGATTATGGTGCCTAATGATTACGTTGGTGCGGTCATGGAATTAGCCCAGCGTAAACGGGGCGAGTTTGATACGATGGAGTACTTGGATAGTAATCGGGTCAACGTGGTTTATCACATTCCGTTGTCCGAAATCATTTTTGACTTCTTTGATAAATTAAAGTCGAACACGCGCGGCTATGCCTCGTTAGATTATGATTTAGACGGCTACCGTGCCAGTGATCTCGTTAAGATCGATATCTTATTAAACGGTGACCAAGTTGATGCTCTGAGCTTTATCGCACATCGCGACTTTGCACCTGCGCGTGGACGCGAGATTGCCGCCAAGCTCAAGACGATTATCCCCCGGCAAAACTTTGAAATTCCGGTACAGGCAACGATTGGTTCTAAAGTCATTGCTCGGACGAATATTAAAGCTTACCGTAAGGACGTGACGGCCCATCTGTACGGTGGTGACCGGACGCGGCGGATGAAGTTACTTGAAAAGCAAAAAGCTGGTAAGAAGCGTATGAAGGCTGTCGGTAAAGTCGAAATCCCGCAAGAAGCGTTCATGGCGGTTCTGAAAACTGACGAAGACGAAAAGCCGAACTGATTAAGTTTATAAAAAATGGTAGCGACATCGATTGATGTCACTACCATTTTTTGCGTTATTGTTTAGATGCAATTGTAATCTGATTAAGATGGTTGTAAGCACCAATTAACCCCAAACATCATCCATATGCGGTAGTTGTAATAAGCCATCGCTAGTCGGGTCAGTTGTGCCGATGGTCTTTAAATGCCAAGTGCCCTGATCGTCCTTGGTCGCAACGACTTTTTTGCGTTTGCCTTCTTGATTTTTGTAGAAGCAGTTTTCACTATCCGCACCGATTTCGCGGGCGAGGACTTCGTTGGATGTGACATAACCGTCATTGGTTTGAAATTTTTCGATTTGGTCGACCGTTGTCAACTGTTCATGACCACGACGATAAATTCTTTCGATGAGTATCATCAGTAAATTCCCCCTAATATTGATAACCTTACTAATTTAATCATATTTTACCATACTCGGATACGCGGCAAAAACAATTCTGAAATGGTTAGCAAATTTATAAGAATTAAAGTTCGATACTTGCTAAACCAATGGCAAATTGGTACACTACTTGTTTAAAGTCTGCTATAATAATAGCTAGATATGAAAATATACTAACGATAAATTAATTTATTATTTAATCAATTTCACATTGTGAAGGAGAGATCAACGACATGTTAAAACGCACGAAACAGTTTCTGCGATCAATACATTATGACTACGATAAAACATATATTAGACCGCTGATGGTGCCCGACAGCGTTTACGTGTTGAAATTCGGTAAGGACCATCGCAACAATCGGGTGGTCGTTAAGTACAGTCATACTTGGACCGGGCGAATCAAAATCAATGAGATCGCGGTTCGGTTGCACAAGCAAAAGCACCCGCGGATCTTTAAGCATGAAGCCGACATGATTAAGTATTTGAATAAGCATCTAACCAAAAAGACCGCAAATAATGATTAAATGAACATGAGGACGGACTAGCAAGGTGGCTAGTCCGTTTTCTATTAGGGGCGAGTAAAACAAGTTATGATAGCAATCGAACGATTTTTAAGCACACGTACGACACCTGAAATTGCGGTGAGCCTACTGGGTAAACAGTTGCGCTTACAGACATCTAGCGGTGTATTGACCGCCTGGATCACAGAAACAGAAGCGTATCTTGGTGCCCGTGATGCAGGAGCTCACGCGTATCAGAACCACCAAACGCCGCGCAATCGCGCACTCTGGCAATCAGCGGGAACAATTTATATTTATCAAATGAGGGCCTGGTGCTTACTGAATATTGTGACACAAGCTGCCGGTACGCCAGAATGTGTCTTGATTCGCGGAATTGAACCAGATGCGGGGCTTGAACGAATGCAACAGCAGCGGCCAGTGCCCATTGCGAACTTGACCAACGGACCGGGCAAGCTAATGCAGGCGCTTGGGTTAGATAAAACGTTAAATGGACAAACGCTGCAACCGGCGACCTTATCATTGGATTTGAGTCATTATCGCCAACCGGAACAAGTTGTGGCGACTCCGCGAATTGGAATTGTCAACAAGGGTGAATGGACAACGGCACCATTGCGGTACTTTGTGGCTGGCAATCCATTCGTATCCAAGATTTCTCGCCGGACCATCGATCATGAACATCATGGTTGGATGACCAGGTGATTGTCAAGTTAATCAGGCTTGTTATATAATTGTTACTAAGAAAAACGTGATAGTCTTAAGCGATGGCGCTTGGCGCTCTAGCTTTCGATGGGAGGAAAATATAAAGATATGAAATGGACTGAAGTAACGGTCAGTACTTCTAATGAAGCTGTCGAAGCGGTGGCAAACATTTTAATGGAAGCCGGGGCCAGTGGCGTCAAAATTGATGATGCCTTGGATTATCAGAATTTAAAGCCTGATCGGTATGGTGAGATCATCGATTTGGCGACGATTCCACACGTTACCAGTGGGGCGAAGATTTCTGCTTATTATCCTGAGACGGTGTTTGTACCGGAAGTCATTCCAACGATCAAGCAGCGGGTTAGTCAGCTGACTGATTTTGGGTTGAATCCAGCACCTAATGAAGTCAGTATGACGGCTTTATCGGATGAAGACTGGGCGACTGCCTGGAAAAAATACTATCACCCCGTCCGAGTTACGCGCTATTTGACGATTGTGCCAAGTTGGGAACAGTACCAACCAGTGCAATCAGGTGAGCTTGTGTTGCGACTAGATCCTGGTCAGGCTTTTGGTACCGGAACGCATCCGACAACCAAGCTCTGTTTGCAGGCGCTTGAAACTGTGATCAATGGTGGTGAACACTTGATCGATGTGGGTACTGGGTCCGGGGTATTGAGTATTGCGGCCAAAGCGATGGGCGTCGGTGCAGTAGAAGCTTACGATCTTGACGATGTCGCTGTGGCATCAGCTCAAACGAATTTGGACTTGAATCCAGTTGCCAAAGATGTTCACGTGGCTGCCAATGATTTATTAGCTGGGATTGACACGCAGGCTGATATTATCGTTGCCAACATTTTGGCTGAAATTATTATTCCGTTGGTACCACAAGCCCGTCAAAACTTAAAACGGGGCGGCTATTTCATTACCTCTGGCATCATCGATGATAAGTTCCAGGTCGTCATGACGACAATTAAGGAAGCGGGCTTCCAAATTACACAACATACGCAAATGGGTGACTGGCACGGTATCGTGGCTTATCTACCAACAGCTGAAGATTAGTGGAGGACTGAAATGCAACGATACTTTTTATCAACACCGATTACGACAACGATCGGGCAAACGTTCACTATCACGGGTGAGACGGTCAAACACTGGGTCAAGGTGATGCGCGCACAACCGGGGGACACTGCGGAATTCGTTACGACGACACATCAAGTCGTGCTGGCGGATTTGGTGAAAAGCGATGGTCGAACAGCTACAGCGACAATCACGGCCGTTACGACGCCCCATGTTGAATTGCCGTTGCCAGTGACTATTGCTTGTGGGTTGTCTAAAGGCGATAAACCCGAACAGATCGTACAACGTGGTACTGAATTAGGTGCGAGCGCCTTCGTGTTTTTCGATAGTCAGTGGGCAGTGGCTAAATGGGCAGCGAATAAGCGGGCCCGCAAGTTGGCCCGCTTGGCGAAAATTGCGCAGGGCGCGGCTGAACAGTCACACCGGACGATGATTCCTAGTGTGAGCTACGCAACGGATTTAAACCAGTTGTTAGCACACGTGTCATATGATACCGGGGTCGTAGCGTGGGAGGAATCAGCCAAACAAGGTGAGAGCAGCCAACTGGTGCAGACGTTAAAAACGATGACCGCACCACAACGACTGCTGGCGATTTTTGGTCCTGAAGGGGGCTTGGCACCACAAGAAGTGGCGACATTACAAACTGCTGGTATCGCGGCAGTGGGCCTGGGTCCACGAATCATGCGGGCCGAAACGGCACCCCTCTACTTACTAAGTAGCGTTTCTTTTTGGTGCGAACTAGTGTAATTTTGCGGTCGGTGGTGTACAATAAATAATCATAGTCATTTAGCAATAAAGCGTAAGCGAGGGAGTTAGTTTGACGGAAAAAATTCGTAAGTTTAATGGCCAGTATTGGCTGATTGCGCTTGTCGTTGGGGTGATGATACCATGGTTGCTACGATTTACGAGTATTAGCCGGTTTCATCAGATTGTATGGCTACTCTTTGTAGTTGACTTTGTGCTGGCAGCAGTCGTTGGCTGGTGGATTCGTCGGACTGAACGGACGGGCTGGTTAGTCTGGCTATTCCCAGTGGGCTGTTTTGTCGGGCTCTATCTATTTTTCCCAACGTATGTCTATTACTTAGCGTTAGTTGATTTAGGCATATCCTACTTAGCATATGGGTTAACTGGTCCCCGCGCGAGTTTGCGTTAAAACGGTTGTCAAGGCACGTTGGGTGGGAACCTCACGTGCCTTTTATTAAATAGAATCTTTGTGGAAGTCGTGGTGATAAAATGCCCAAACAACCTACCTGGACTGCCCAGGATGTCCTGGACATGGTTCAAAAGTATATGAATAGTGATCACGTCGCGTTAGTTAAACGGGCGTGTGATTTTGCAACTTATGTGCATAAGGATCAGTATCGCCAATCTGGTGAGCCGTATATTATGCATCCGATTCAAGTTGCTGGTATCTTAGCTGAATTGAAGATGGACCCTGAAACCGTCGCTTCGGGTTTCTTACACGACGTTGTGGAAGATACTGGTGTTACTTTAGGAGACGTTGAAGAACTGTTTGGTCATGACGTGGCCGTTATTGTTGACGGGGTCACCAAGCTGGGTAAGATTCGGTACAAGTCCAACAAAGAACAGCTTGCTGAAAATCACCGTAAATTACTGTTGGCGATGTCTAAAGATATTCGAGTCATGATTGTCAAATTAGCTGATCGCTTGCATAATATGCGGACATTGCAGCATCTGCGGCCCGATAAACAGCGGCGAATTGCAAATGAAACGTTGGAAATTTACGCCCCCATTGCCGATCGATTAGGGATCAGCACGATTAAATGGGAACTAGAAGATATTTCACTACGTTATTTGAATCCTCAACAGTATTATCGCATTGTCCACTTGATGAATTCGCGGCGTGAGGACCGTGAAAAGTACATCGAGATTGCCATTCAAGACATTCAAAAGGCGCTCCATGATCTGGAACTACCAGAAGCTGAAATTTATGGTCGTCCGAAGCATATCTATTCAATTTATAAGAAGATGCGGGACAAACACAAACAGTTTAGCCAACTTTACGATCTGCTGGCAATTCGGGTGGTCGTGGATTCAATCAAGGACTGTTATGCAGTTTTAGGTGCGATTCACACACAATGGAAGCCCATGCCGGGGCGTTTTAAAGATTATATTGCGATGCCCAAGGCCAATATGTATCAATCTTTGCATACCACGGTGGTCGGTCCTGAAGGTAAGCCCCTCGAAATACAGATCCGGACGTTTGAAATGCACCGGGTCGCTGAATACGGGGTCGCAGCACACTGGGCGTATAAGGAAGGTAAACGCGACGAGGTCCAAGAGACTCAGTCGGGCAACAAGTTGAACTTAGTCAAAGAAATCATTGAGCTACAGGATGAAAGTAAGGACGCTGCCGACTTTATGGAGGGCGTCAAGGGCGACCTCTTTAGTGACCGGGTCTATGCTTTTACGCCCAAGGGTGACGTGACAGAATTACCAAAGGGCGCTGGACCACTGGATATGGCATATTCGATCCATACGGAAGTGGGTAACCATACGACTGGTGCGAAAGTCAATGGCAAGATCGTTCCATTGGATTACCAAATCAAAAATGGTGATATCGTGGATATTTTAACGTCCACTAGTTCAACTGGTCCTAGCCGTGATTGGCAGAAATTAGTCTATACGCGGCGGGCCCGTAATAAAATCAAACAGTTCTTCCGCAATGCTGACCGTGAGGAAAACATCATTACGGGTCGTGATTTGCTTGAGAAGCAGCTACGTGATTTAGAGTTTAATCCAAAAGAAATCATGACTAAGGACAAGGTGACGGCGGTCGCTCAAAAGATGCACTACGGTAGTGAGGATGATTTGTTCGCGGCCTTGGGGTTTGGTGACGTCCAACCGGTAGGGATTGCTAACCGGTTAACGAGTGATGTTCGTAAACAGCGCGAGGCTAATCGGCAGCGTGAACGTGAGGAGGCCATTTTGGCAGACTCTACGGAAGCGCCAGCGAAGAAGAAATCGAAAGATCATCATAATGAGGATCAGGAGAAGCAGGATCGGAAGCGGCAAAAGGTCTCATCTTCTGGTGGGGTGATTATTCAAGGCGTCGACAACTTACTCGTACGTCTAAGTCATTGCTGTTCTCCAATTCCGGGTGATGAGATTGTTGGTTATATTACGAAGGGGCGCGGTGTTTCGGTTCACCGTGTTGATTGTCCGAACGTTAAGAGCGCAGAAGCAAATGGTGAACGGTTGATTGATGTTCAGTGGGAGAATCCCGAGGGTGACCGAACGAACTACAATTCTGATTTGGAAATTCAAGGTTATAACCGTAATGGCATGCTCAACGATGTGTTGAAAGTTATCAATAATCACACGAAATTTTTGACCAATGTCAACGGTAAGGTCGATCACAACAAGATGGTCATTATTAGTGTTTCGTTGGGGGTTCGCAACTTGGAACATCTCCAACGAATCATTGACAGTCTGAAAAATGTTCAGGATCTTTACGTTGTCGAACGGAAAATGTTTTAGGAGGCTTCTATGCGAGTCATTGTTCAGCGGTCACAGCAGGCACAAGTTAGTATTGATGGGAAAGTTCGGGGCACGATTGACCACGGTTTCGTCCTATTGGTTGGTTTTCAAGATGGCGACGGTCAAGCCGAATTGGATTACATCGCGCATAAGATTTTAAACCTCCGCGTTTTTAGTGACGCAGATGGAAAAATGAATTTGAATATTCAACAAGTCGGTGGAGCAATCTTGTCGATATCGCAGTTTACGTTATACGCGGAGACGCGCCATGGTAATCGACCAAGTTTTACAGCGGCGGGTAATCCTGAATTGGCTAGCAAATTGTATGATACATTTAATCAGCAATTAGCTGCCAGTGGCGTGACCGTTGCGACTGGTGAATTTGGTGCCGATATGCAAGTTTCCTTGGTTAACGATGGGCCGGTCACGATTTGTTATGATACTGATCAACGTTGAAGTAAAAGCTGAAAGACCAATCCGGTACTTTCAGCTTTTTGGCTATTACAATTATTAGCGGGAGTGAATGAGATGCGTGAGTTTTTATGGGACCTCGATGGAACCTTGTTAGATACTTATCCAGCCATGGTCCAAGCTTTCCAAAAAGCAGTTGCCGAGTTAGGTGGGACTATTCCGGCTGATACAACGTACCAGCTGATGCGGCAACAGTCAGTTGGTTATGCGGAAAGAATGGTTGCGGCTCAGTATGGTTGGGATTGGCATGATTTACGGGCGGGCTATCAACGTTGGGAGCCACAATTACAGCATGCACCGGCCGCCTTTGCGGGTGCTCAAGCGGTGCTTGAAAAAGTTATCGCAGTTGGTGGTCACAATTATTTGATGACCCATCGTGACGAAAGCGCACAAGCCTATTTACAACGAGCGGGTTTAGCCCAATATTTCACAGATGCGGTCACGGCTGCTCAGCCATTCCCACGTAAACCTGATCCAGCTGCGTTGAATTATTTATTGAATAAACACCAGGTCGACCGTCAACGCGCCGTTATGGTGGGTGATCGCAACTTGGATATCGATGCCGGTCACAATGCTGGGATTGCCGGATATTTATTTGATATTGACTGCCTGATTACGGTGACTAGTGCCCCGGAAGTTCAAGTTACGGATTTAAACGACTTATTGACCTTTGTCGACTAGTCTAGACACTCGAAATATTGTGATAGCTGATGATTGTAGCTAAAAAATTGTATACAAGCCTCGTGACCGAGTCCTCTCAATGAGCTGCACGGGTCGCGAGGCTTGTATTAATATTGCATGAGAATTCGGTCAACGGCTGGTCCGTATGTTTCACCAAAGAGGTTCAGGTGGGCCAGTAAATAATAGAGTTGGTAGCTTGGTAGGCGGTCTTGCATACCGGGCGCAACCGGGTAGGCTGCTTGGTAAGCCTGATAAAAATCAGTATCAAAACCACCAAAAATCGTCGTCATGGCCAGATCCGTCTCTCGGTCACCGTAAAACACGTCGGGATCGATCAAAACGGGCGTACCGGTCGTGTCAAATAAGTAATTACCTGACCACAAATCGCCATGTAACAGGCTTGGTTTTACCGTGTGCATGTGGGAATCTTGCAACAGTTGTTGTCGTAAGCGGTGATAATGCATTTCACGCGTTTCTGACCATAAATGGTGTTCCTTAGCCAAATTGACTAATACATCTAAACGTTGTTGTGTATAGAAAGTTGCCCAATCAGTCTGCCAATGATTAATTTTCGGTAACTTGCCAGCTGTGAAGTCGTGGTCAAGACCAAATTGGGCGTGGTGTTGATGGTGAACTTTGGCGACAGCCGCTCCCAGTGCGGACTGACTGCCAGTCCCGGTCGCTAGCCAATCTAATAAGAGATAACCGTCTGTGGCAATCGTGCCACTGGCGATGACACGCGGTGTCTTAGTCACTGCACCAAGTAGTCGCAATCCAGCGACTTCGTGGTCAAAGAAAGTAACGTCGTTGTGCGGCTGAACCTTCAAAAAATATTGGTGATGACGGGTGATGATTTGAAAGGCCGCGTTGATGTCGCCACCGCTCACTGGTTGCACTTGCTGAATGTCAGTGAGTGGTAGTTGTGCGAGCCAAGTTTTTGTTAAGTGCATGTTAACTCCTCCTTGCTGCGATGTTAAATACGGTTACCATCACTGTAACGCAATTAATTGTTATTAACAATTAGTGGCGTTGATCCGTAAGAGTGTGAAATGAGGTTAGACGTCCGGTACGGAGCTAAAGTGCAGGCAAATAGACGGTTATTTAGGTAAACCGCGTCAGTTGATATGCGATTCATCGATTGAATAGTCGCGAAAAGTGGCCGTTATCCCAGTCACTGGAATAACGGCCACTTTCAAAGACTTCATGCTGACTGCATTATTATTGATTGGCGAAGTAGGTACTCAATCCGGCGTAAACCGCGTGCGCTACTTCTTGAGGGTACTTTTTAGAACTGATCGTCTTGAAGTCCGACTTATCATTAATATAACCCAGTTCCATCAATACGGATGGTCGTGAATTATCACGAATGACCAGAAAGTCACCGAAGTCCGTTCCTTTACTAGGAATTGGCAAGGTCGAGACGTTATTGTTTAACGCCTTGGCTAGTGCTAGTGAGGTTGACTTATGATAGTAATAGGTCGTGATCCCAGAAGCCGTGTTTTTTTCTGGTGAGCTGTCAAAGTGGAAGCTGATGAAGGCGTCTGCATGAAGCTTGTTTGCGATTGCGGGACGCGCACTCAGGCCGACGTATTCATCTGAATCACGGGTTAAAACAACGTGTGCGCCAGCAGCCCGGAGCTTTTTAGCTACAGCTTTAGCGACCCGTAACGTGTACGTTTTTTCCATCTTGCCCTTGCTCGAGAGCGCCCCGGAATCAGAACCGCCGTGTCCGGGATCTAAAACGATGGTGGCTTCAGAGATTTTGGTGGTTTTAGTCAACTGACTGTTATGTTCGTTGACTAACCAACTAGCAATCCAGCCGAATTTATGATCCGCATAACGGACGTATAGCCAATTATTTTTGCGTTTCATAATGTGGACCTTGGTGCCCTTAGACGTAGCGTCCTCGATCGCATAACTCATGCCTGGACCGCTACGAATATTGACGTTGGCAATGTTAACAGTCGCAGTGTTATTAGTCGCTAATAGCACTACAAAGCCAATCACTAGGCCGATAAAAATAACCGTGACTGTGATTTGACGCCAAAATTGTTTTAAAACTTGCATGCTCTGTCACCAACTAGATTTAAGATAATTGCAATTTGAAGTGCTGCAAATAGTATACCAAAAAAACAGCTGACCGACGAAATCTTGAGATAATTTTAACTAGAATCGTTGACTTTTAAGTGATTTTCGTGTAACTTTAACCATATATTAATCAATCGACCGCAGAGAAAGTAAGAGCATTGTACGCCACTATAACCAGAGACCGGTAGTGCTGAGAATTCCGGATAGTGCGCAATGAGGAGACGCTTTTGAGGTGAACGGCAGCGTTCCGCCTGTGATTACAGACGTTATCAATTAGTACTCAAAAAGGTGGTACCGCGCTAATAGCGCCCTTGGTAAATAATCAAGGGCGCTTTTTTTGTCGATTGCAATCAAGGGAGGAACTATTAATGAGATATCAACGGCCTAAAGGCACCGCCGACATTTTGCCTGGCGATAGTGAAAAGTGGCAATACGTTGAAGCAACGGCTCGTGCCGTCTTCAAGACTTATCAATTCAAAGAGATCCGGACACCGATGTTTGAAAATTTCGAGGTCTTCTCACGTTCAGCGGGGGATACTTCTGATATTGTGACGAAGGAAATGTACGATTTTCATGACAAGGGTGACCGGCACATTACGCTCCGCCCAGAAGGAACTGCCGGCGTCGTCCGGGCGTTCGTTGAAAATAAGTTGTACGGTCCGCAAGTTCTCAAACCATACAAGGTTTATTACATGGGACCAATGTTCCGTTATGAACGGCCCCAATCAGGTCGGTTACGTGAGTTCCATCAATTAGGCGTGGAAGCTTTTGGTAGTGAAAGTGCTGCCCTAGACGTTGAAGTAATTGCAATGGGCTATAACTTACTTAAAACCTTTGGCTTGACTGATTTGAAACTGGTCATCAACACGTTGGGTGATCAACAAACGCGTGATGATTACCGACAAGCCTTGATTGATTATTTGGAACCACACTTTGATGAATTGAGTGATGACTCCAAGGAACGGTTACACAAGAATCCATTGCGGGTTTTAGATAGTAAGGCACCGGAAGATCAACAATTTGTGGCCGATGCACCATCGATTTTAGATTACTTGTCTCCGGAAGCTCAAGCGCATTTTGATCAAACTAAGACGTATTTAGATGCATTAGCAATTCCGTACGAGATTGATGCCACGATGGTCCGGGGATTAGATTATTATAACCATACGATTTTTGAAATTATGACCCACTCAAAAGCGTTAGGCAAGGGCTACACGACGATCTGTGCTGGGGGTCGTTACAACGGATTGGTTAAGGAATTAGGTGGCCCTGAAGTTTCGGGTGTTGGCTTTGGCCTGGGTGTTGAACGACTATTAGTGTTGATGGATGCTGAAAACATTGCGGTACCAACTGATGATCAGTTGGACGTCTATGTTGTGGGAATTGGCGACACTGCTAGTGCTACGACTTTGAAGCTGGTACAGGCATTACGGGCAGCCGGTTATAAGGCCGAACGGGATTACTTGGATCGCAAGCCTAAAGCTCAGTTCAAGAGTGCTGATCGCTTGAATGCCCGTTACACGATGACGGTGGGCGAAACCGAGCTGGCTGATCAGGTCGTTAACTTGAAGGCTATGGCTACTGGTGAGGAAACCAAGGTTGCGATGGCGGACATCTATCAAGATGCTCATCAAGTTTTAGATAAGTAGTGTAAACGGCAAGTTTGCCGATTTATAAGGAGGAAGCGTTTATGAAACGGACCACATATGCGGGTCTCATCAATGAGGATTATTTAGGCCAAACGGTCACTTTACAAGGTTGGGTACAAAAACGCCGCGACCTTGGGAGTTTGATTTTTATTGATTTACGGGACCGTGAAGGAATTGTGCAATTAGTCTTTAGTCAGGAATTTTCAGCGGATGCTTTGGCGGTAGCAGATCAGTTACGGGGCGAATACGTCATTGAAGTGCAAGGAACCGTTGTTAATCGGAATGCTGACGCTGTTAATGACCGCATGAAGACTGGTAAAGTTGAAGTTGAGATTCACGATGCCAAAATCTTAAATAAGGCGAAAACCCCGCCATTTTATATTCAAGATGACATTAACGTATCAGATGAATTGCGCTTGAAGTACCGTTACTTGGACTTGCGTCGGCCAGAAATGCAACGTGGATTGAAAATTCGTAATGGCATCACCCAAGCAGTTCATAGCTATTTTGATGCCAACGGGTTCTATGATATTGAAACGCCGTTCTTAACGAAGTCGACGCCAGAAGGGGCCCGGGATTACTTAGTGCCTTCGCGGGTCTATCAAGGGCATTTTTACGCGTTACCACAATCACCACAACTCTTTAAGCAATTGCTGATGGGGGCCGGTTTTGATCGCTACTATCAAATTGCACGCTGTTTCCGTGATGAAGATTTGCGGGGTGACCGTCAGCCTGAATTTACCCAGATTGATATGGAGACATCCTTCTTAACGGCTGAGGAAATTCAGTCCTATACTGAAGGCTTGATTAAGCAAGTCATGAAGGACGTCAAGGGTGTTGACATCAAGACGCCGTTTACGCGGATGACTTGGCAAGAAGCTATGGACCGTTTTGGTTCTGAAAAGCCGGATGTGCGCTTTGGTATGGAACTCAAAGACATGGGCGCGGCCGTTTCTAACGCCGGTTTTAAAGTCTTTGATAATGCACTCGCTAATGGTGGCCTGGTCAAGGCGATTGCAGTTCCTGGCGGTGCTGATCAATATTCTAGAAAGCAAATCGATGCGTACACGGAGTACGTTAAACGGTTTGGGGCTAAGGGCTTAGCTTGGATGAAGGTCACTGACGACGGCTTTAGTGGTCCCGTTGCGAAATTCTTCAAGAACGATGGTGACTTTGAAGCCATTACGAGTGCTGCTGCTGCTAAACCAGGCGACTTATTATTGTTTGCTGCCGACAGTTTCAAAGTAGTTTCTGACACGCTGGGTTACTTACGGACCGCGATTGCTAAGGAACTTGACTTGATTGATCAAGATCAATACGCTTACCTATGGGTCGTTGACTGGCCATTGTTTGAATATGATGAAGGCATCGAGCGCTGGGTACCAGCTCACCATCCATTCACAATGCCCAATGAAGAAGATGTTCATTACTTGAATGATGGCGAAGATCCACACAAAGCCCATGCACAATCATATGATATCATCTTGAATGGTTATGAACTCGGGGGCGGGTCGATCCGGATTCATACCCGCGAATTACAAGAAAAGATGTTCAAGGCATTGGACTTCACTAAGGAACGAGCCCAAGAACAATTTGGGTTCTTACTGGATGCCCTTGACATGGGCTTTCCGCCTCATGGTGGCTTAGCAATCGGGTTAGACCGGTTCGCGATGTTATTATCAGGTAATGACAACATTCGTGAAGTGATCGCCTTCCCTAAGAATTCCAAGGCGTCAGAACCAATGACCAATGCACCATCGCGGGTTTCTGACCAGCAATTAGCTGATTTGGATTTGAATATTACCAATCCCGTAACGGATGATGAACCAACCGAATAAAAATATTAAGAGCGTCCAGAAATGGACGTTCTTTTTAATTAGTGTTAAATTTATATTAATATTTAATTGGAGGAATTCTCATGGAAACAGCAATTTTTGCGGGTGGATGTTTTTGGTGCATGGTTCAGCCTTTTGATAGTCAACCCGGAATCGACAGTGTTGTCTCGGGTTATACTGGTGGACACACGAAAAATCCCACTTACGAAGACGTCAAAGCGCATACGACGGGTCATACTGAAGCTGTCAAAATTACGTTTGATCCCGATATCATTAGTTACACGGAATTAGTCAATATTTATTGGCATCAAACGGATCCTACCGATGCAATGGGGCAATTTCAAGATCGTGGTGATAATTATCGGCCGGTCATTTTTGTGAATGGTCCGGAACAACGGCGGATCGCGGAAGCGTCTAAACGGGCATTACAGGTGAGCGAACGATTTAGTAAACCAATCGTAACGGCGATTGAGAATGCCAAACCATTTTATCCAGCCGAGGCACGCCACCAACGCTTTTATAAAAATAATCCAGTGGTATTTGCGGAACAAGAAGCGGGTGGCCGCGCTGATTTCATCGCCGAGCAGTGGGCCGATGCACCTAAAGTGGACTAAGCGTGAGTTGCTGGTCATCGCGATAGGTGTGATCTAATAATAACTATCGTAGCGGGGCTCGTTCTGGAAATTAGTCGGATTGATTAATGGGAGTTTGCTGAGAAACGTGAGACTTTTAGCAGAATACTGCAAAAGACCGGCCGTTTGCAAATCGGCGTGTTACAATAACGAAAGCAAAAACGTAAAGGAGCACACTTAATTCATGGATGATTTTCAGCAGTTATCCAAACACCATCGTGATGTTGTGAAAGCGTCAACTGCTTTTATATACGCCATTTTAGTTTCCATTGCCATGAACTACTTTTGGACGCCGGGGCATATTTATTCTTCAGGGATCACTGGGCTTGCGCAATTGATCAATAGTTTGATGAGCAAGTTTCTTCCCGTTCAGATTTCAACTGCGGCGTTACTGTTTATTTTGAATGTTCCAATGTTCATTATTGCGTGGCGATCGATTGGGCATAAGTTTACGTTGTATACGTTCTTAGCTGTTACGCTATCTAGTATTATGATCAAACTGATTGCCCCAGTTGGCTTGACCCATGACCCCATCATTTGTGCGATTTTTGGGGGTGCTGTTAATGGTTTCGGGACCGGAACGGCCCTCAAAAATGGGATTTCAACCGGTGGCCTCGATATTATCGGTATCGTGTTACGCCGTAAAACGGGTCGCAGTATTGGGACGATCAACATGGCGTTCAACTCGATCATTGTCATTGCGGCTGGCTTTGTTTACGGGTGGCCATATGCCTTTTATTCCGCACTCGGGTTGTTTGTAAATGGTCGGGTCATGGATATGACGTATACGCGCCAACAGAAGATGCAAGTGATGATTATTACGAGTCGCCCTAAAACGGTGATTGATAGCGTTCAAAATCGGATTCGTCGTGGCGTTACCATCGTACACAACGCTGAAGGTGCTTATCAACATGATGATAAAACGATTTTATTTACAGTCATCACGCGTTACGAAATGGGCGAATTGAAGGCGGCCATGGCCGAATCTGACCCGCACGCTTTCGTTAGTATTTCAGATACGGTCAAGATTCTCGGTCACTTTTATGAACCGAAGCCTTGATGAATTTATCAGATTAAAAGTGTTTGCAAACAGGACTTTCGGGACTTGTTTGCAAGCACTTTTTGATTAGGCGTTCGGGGACGACTTTTACACCACTATTAATAGTGACCCGACTAGCCGAAGTGTGGGCATCTGTTATATAATACAAGCATTGTGTTATTGCTGGATCATAAGTCCATATCAGTTAGACCCAGAGCTAATGAACAACTAATGGGGAACAGACTTGAAAAATAGTTGTTTATATTTAGTGGACGAAGGCAGACGGCTCAAGTAAGTTGACGCCAATCTGAACTTTTTAAGCGTAATTGAGCTGGCACATTTTTGATTGTCACGTAGGGCACGCTTTACCAATAATTAATGATGAAATGAAAGGATGGCCAGTGTGAAGAAAGTAATTTATGTCTGGCTGGTGCGAGTTGTATCGTGGCTAGCGCACTTTAGCAAAAATGATCAGGTGATTTATTTGATGAGCTTTGCGGACAATTTGGATTTTATTCAGCAGTTGAACCAGCGCGTTCCCGGGCGCTTGACTGTTTATTACTTGCCGAGTGCAGCCACCGGGGCGGCACAACTGGCACAGGCGGGAATTGCGACACGGCCGTTTCATGATTCAGTTCGATTTGCCTTGACGGGAATTCCCGTCATTACCCGGGCAGCGGACGTTTATCTTGATAATTATTATGGCTTTACCGCTGGCTTGACGCGGCAGGCCCCACAACGACTGATTCAACTCTGGCATGCTGCTGGCGCGGTCAAAACATTTGGTTGGGGTGATCCACAGACGGCACAGCGACCCGCAGATGATCGGCGTCGGTTTCAGACCGTGTATGATCAGATTACTGATTACGTGGTTGGTTCTGAGAAGATGGGAACGATTTTTGCAGCGAGTTATCACGTCCCACAGACGCGGATGCGGGTCTTGGGATATCCTCGTTCGGATCGGTATTGTAAGTCCGACTGGGTGATGCAAACTGCAACGGCCATTTATCAGAAGTATCCGGCGTTTAAACAACAGGAAGTTATTTTGTATGCGCCGACTTATCGAGCCGGTGTTCAATTTGCGTTGCCGGCTGATTTTAAGCAATTAAAGTTGCGGCCCGACCAACACTTGATTATTAAGTTACATCCCCATTTGGCCGAGCAGGAACGTGATTTGCAAGCCCGTTACCCGGACCTAGTGACATTGGTACCTGAGTTTAGTACCGATGAATTGTTGACGGTCGCTAATACGTTGGTCAGTGACTACTCCTCAGTTGTGTTTGACTACGCGTTGTTACCAAATTGTCAAAAAATCGTTTTTTATGTCTTTGACTGGGACCACTATGAGCAAGAAGTGGGCCTGCAAGCTGATTTTAGGGACTGGGCGCCGGGACCATTAGTCCGGACGGTGGTGGACTTGAATCATGTCCTAGCAATGCCGGGTGCGCCGTTACAGTTAACCCAGTTTAATCAGTTATGGAATACGCGTAATGACGGTCATGCGATTGAGCGGACCTTGGCGTACTTTTATCCACGGGTGACCACAACCGCTTAGAATAACTTGACAGATTTATTTGGATAATGAGTGATCATGCCGGTATCATATGTATCCGGCAACTTTAAGGTATGACAGGAATTAGTAAACTTGCGAAAAGGATGGGACTACAATGCTTAGATTAGGTTCACATGTTTCGATGAAGGCACCCGACATGTTGCTCGGATCTGCCAATGAGGCGGCAAGTTACGGCGCCAACACATTTATGATCTATACGGGCGCACCCCAAAATACACGGCGTAAACCAATTGACGAACTGAAAATTGACGAAGCACAGCCGATAATCGAGGCTCATGACCTCCGGCAGATCGTCGTACATGCCCCATACATCATTAATTTAGGTAATACGAAAAAGCCGGGTTATTTTGAGTTTGCAACGGACTTTCTCTATCAAGAGATCCAGCGTGCAGATGCCGTTGGCGCAACACAATTAACGCTCCATCCGGGAGCACATATTGGTGCCGGAGCGGATGTTGCCATTGCGCAGATCATCAAGGGACTGAACGCGGTTATTCGGCCAGAGCAGCACGTTCAAATCGCGCTAGAAACGATGGCTGGCAAAGGAACTGAAGTTGGCCGGACGTTTGAAGAACTCGCACAGATGATCGACGGGGTGACTTATAATGAAAAGTTATCGGTTACCTTTGATACTTGCCATACTAGTGATGCCGGTTACGCGATTAAGGACGATTTCGACGGTGTCCTGAATGAATTTGATCATGTGATTGGGCTGGATCGTTTGAAAGTGATCCATCTCAATGATTCTAAGAATCCTCAAGGTGCTCACAAGGACCGGCACACGAATATCGGTATGGGAACGATTGGCTTTGATACTTTGAATAAGGTCGCCCATCATCCACAATTGCCAGACATCAGCAAGATTTTAGAAACGCCGTATGTCGGGGAAGATAAGAAACATCAATTGCCACCTTATAAGTATGAGATTGCAATGCTTCGGGCCGGGGAGTTTAATCCGCATTTGATTGAAGATATTGAACAGCAACGTTAATGAGAATTGAACGATAATCGCTAGTCGGTTGTCGTTTTTTGTTTTAGAAGGAGGAAAATGACGATGCAATTGAAAAAACAGCGGCTATTAGTGATTGGTGGTACTTCGGGTTTCGGCATGGCAATTGCTCGCCAAGCCTTACAGGAAGGCGCCGATGTCCATATTATCGGTCATACGGCGGCGCACGTAACAGCTGCCATCACCCAATTAGGCCCATCAGACCATTTGACTGGAACGGCGTTAGACGCACAAAATCTGGCGCAACTAAAAACTTTTTTTGCAGCTCAGCCCGCATTTGACCACGTCGTCTCAATGTTAGGTGGTGCAATGGGTGGGGGGTTCTTGGACAATTCGATTGCAGCGATTCGGCAGACGGTTGAAGATAAATTTTTTGCAAATCTGCAAGTGGCCCAATTAGCCAGCCACCATCTTAACCAACACGGTTCGCTGATTTTTACTTCGGGTGCTGGTGGGCGGCCAGATAATGCCTCCGGAGCGATTGTTGGCAATCAAGCCATTAATACGATGGTCGTTGGACTTGCCGTAGAGTTGGCGCCTGACTATCGCGTCAATGCAGTTGCACCGACTTGGACGCCGACTGGTCTTTGGCGCCAACTATCGGACGCACAATTGGCAGCCCAGGCTGCGACCGTCAGTGCTGGTAATCCCTTGAAACGCGTGGCAACGCCCGCCGAAGTCGCGTCGGCGTATGTTTATTTGATGCAAAATGAGTTTATGACTGGGCAAGTGTTGCACGTTGACGGTGGTGTCGAGCTCGTGTGAGTGACACGACTGATGATTAGTAGCTGACCTAATTAATGATAAGAAAAATGATGCAAAAAAGCGCGCGCTGACCGTTAGAAGGTGGCACGCGCTGATTGTCAGGAAAACTTAGGCGGCATCGGTGAGTTGGCGATTAGTGATACTAGCCATTATTAGTGTCGTCAGTATTCAAGCTTTCGGTAATTAAAGTGGCGGTTTCTTCGATTGACTTATTAGCGACATTGATAACTAAACACCCAATCTTTTTGAAGATCTTGTCGGCGTATTCCAACTCGGCTTTAATTTTATCCGTGTTGGAATACATGGTGTCGGGATTAAGCCCATATTGGACCATTCGCTGCCGGCGAATATCGTTTAACTTTTCAGGATCGTTAGTTAGGCCAAAAATCTTTTTCGGATCAACTTTCCAAATTTCGTCAGGAATTTGAGCCTGAGGAACTAGTGGCAAGTTGGCGACTTTCAGGTTACGATTAGCTAAGTAGAGTGACAGGGGAGTCTTAGAGGTCCGGGAGACACCCAGTAAGACCACGTCGGCCTCTAAAAAGCCACTCGGATTCTTACCATCATCGTAAGTGACCGCAAATTCGATCGCGTTGATCCGGTCGAAGTAGTTGGTGTTTAACGCGTGTACGGTACCGGGGTGATTGGACGGTTGGACGTGCGTAATCTGTGAAAAAGTATCTAAAGCTGGTGTAATGACGTCATAATAAGGCAACTCGTGCGCTTCGCAAAATTGGTTAACGATTTGGCTGAGCCGGCGATCGACAAACGTATGAAAGATGGCGGCGTGTTCCTTCAGTGCCTGCGACAAAACCGTCTGGAGCAGTGAGTCGGTGCGGACAAATGGGAAACGCTGATAGCGAATGTCATAGTCGGAGAATTGTGCAGCGGCAGCTAAGGCCACGTTATGAGCTGTTTCACCGATAGAATCAGATAAAATAAAGACTTTAATTGCTGACATAGAATAACCTCATTTCGGTTCGATAATAGTCTTAGTGTAGCATAGCCGGCGGGGGATGAAAACGATTTACTGTCCGAACTGACGTTGCTTTTAACGATTTATTTTAAGGAAATTGTAAACTTTGGTTGACGGCCTTTTTCAATTTATGTATAATTTACTAGAACAGTTGCGTTATGTGTAAGTATGCATAATTTAACGGTTACTTTTTGAGCTCGGAGGGAGGGAATTTAACATGGCAAAAACAGTCGTTCGTAAAAACGAATCTCTTGATGATGCTCTTCGTCGCTTTAAGCGTACCGTTTCAAAGAGTGGTACTTTACAAGAATACCGCAAACGGGAATTCTACGAAAAACCAAGTGTGAAGAAGAAGTTAAAATCTGAAGCAGCACGTAAGCGTAAGAACCGTCGTCGTTTCAAGTAATTAGTATTGATTACTAATGACCTAACGAGGAGGGAAAACCAATGAGTTTAATCGATACACTCAATGGTGATCTAAAAGCTGCGATGAAGGCACGCGATAAGCAAGCCCTCAGCGTTATACGGATGCTTAAGTCAGCATTGATGAATGAACAAATTAATGTTGGCCATGATTTAACGGCTGATGAGGAAGTAAGCGTGCTCTCACGTGAACTGAAACAACGGCGCGAATCATTAAGTGAATTCGAAAATGCGGGTCGTCAAGATTTAGTCGACGGCGTTAAAGCAGAAATTGCAATTGTTGAGCAGTACATGCCAAAACAATTGTCGGACGAAGAAGTTCAACAGATTGTTGCTGACACCATTCAACAAGTCGGAGCTACTGGTAAAGGTGACTTTGGCAAGGTGATGGGGGCAGTGATGCCAAAACTTAAGGGTCAGGCGGATGGCAAGCTGATCAACCAAACAGTTAAATCATTATTGAATTAACGGTTAACCGGAGAAATTTTTCTCCGGTTTTTTTGTTTCTTCTGGTTGATCAGAAATGCAGTACCGGTTGTTCGGATTAAGTATAAGCAATGGGTGCAGGGACTGATCTAACTGGGCTTACGTTGATTGATAGCGTGCCAATTTAATCGCTCGAAAGAAAAATGCTGTTCAGAAAATCGTTGTCGAATGTCGAGGCGTCCTTGTACTGGTTCGATGGGGGCTTTTATGCTATGATTAACTAACAAATACCTGCTGAAATCAGCGTGGTTATCACGCTAACTGCGGGTGCCATTATTAAATAATGGTGATTAAATCTGTCAATAAAGGAGTCCATGTTTTTGACCGAAAACTCAAAATATGAACAAAAATTTCTCATTGCTGATCCGGCCCAGTCAGTCGCGTTATTAGGACCAGAAGACGCCCACTTAGCTTTGATTGAGGATGGGTTACACGTTCAATTGCACGTGTTTGGGGATCAAATGACGATCAGCAGTGATGACGAGGTTGCTGTTCATAATACGCAAGCAGTACTAGATAATTTAACGAGTTTAATTAAACAAGGTATTCAGATTGGGGCGCCAGATGTTATTAGCGCTATTAAGATGGTCAACCGGGGGACTTTGGATTACTTTAAAGACCTCTATTCAGAGACCTTAATTAAGGACAATCGTGGACGGCCCATTCGTGTCAAAAACTTTGGTCAGCGGCAGTATGTGCAAGCCGTTGCTAAAAGTGATATTACGTTTGGTATTGGTCCAGCCGGGACTGGGAAGACCTATCTTGCCGTTGTGATGGCAATTGCAGCCTTAAAACGGGGCGATGTCGAGAAGCTGATTTTGACGCGGCCAGCGGTTGAAGCTGGTGAGAGTCTTGGCTTTCTACCTGGTGATTTAAAGGAAAAAGTCGATCCGTACCTGCGGCCAATTTATGATGCGTTGTACGATATTTATGGCGCTGAACATACGCAGCGCTTAATGGATCGTGGTATCATCGAAATCGCACCGCTGGCTTATATGCGGGGACGGACGCTTGACCATGCGTTCGTCATCTTGGATGAAGCACAGAATACGACGAATGCCCAGATGAAGATGTTTTTGACGCGGCTAGGTTTCGGTGCCAAGATGATTGTTAATGGTGATATCTCACAAATTGATTTACCACACCATACTAAGAGTGGCTTGATTCAAGCCGAACAGATTTTGGGCGGCATTAGCAATGTCGCGTTCGTTAAATTTACGGCGGATGATGTGGTCAGAAATCCGGTCGTTGCCAAGATTATTACGGCGTACGACCGTGTGGAACAACGCTAGGGGGCACTTATGGATTTAGAATTATACGACCAAACAACAACGGGAGCGCAGCCAGAACAGTTGCAATTGATTCGGGATTTAATTGATCTTGCTGGTCAGACGTTAAAGTTACGGGATGATACCGAGGTCTCGGTGACCCTGATGAATAACGATGCTATTCAAAAAATCAATGAACAGTATCGGGGTGTCGATCGTCCAACTGATGTTATTAGTTTTGCGATGCACGACGATGACGAGGATGATTTGATTGTGATGGATCCGGAGATGGCGGCGGAAATGCCACTAAATCTCGGGGATATTATGATATCAGTTGATAAGGTTAGCGAACAAGCCGCTTTTTTGAACCATTCGGAGGCGCGCGAGCTAGGTTACTTGGTCGTTCACGGCTTTTTACATTTAAATGGGTATGATCATCTTCAGCCAGCGGATGAAACCGAAATGTTTACATTGCAACGCCAGATTCTGGACGCTTATGGCCTCGAAAAATAGACCAGATCGGCTACAGGTTGGCAAAAATCACTCGTTTTGGCAGTCCTGGCTACACGCGTGGACTGGGCTTAAAACGGTTGTGATTGAAGAACGTAATATGCGAACACACCTTGTACTGGGGGCGGTGGCCTTGTTTGCTGGCTGGTGGGTTCACTTGAGCGTTAACGAATGGCTGTGGCTAGCATTAGCGATTTTTCTGGTCATCTTATGTGAAATTAACAATACGATTGCAGAAAACCTGTCCGATATGATCACTGGGCCTAATTTCAGTCCCCTAGCTAAAAAAATTAAGGACATTGCGGCTGGTGCGGTAGTGTTTGCCGCGGCCTTTGCCGTCTTAGTTGGGTTAGTGTTGTTTGCACCTAAAATTTGGAACTTAATTGTCAGTTGGTTAAACTAGTAATTGGTTAACGATTGGACAAGATTGAAAGGAATTAATTATGGCAGAACAACAAGCATTTCATTCCGGCTTTGTGGCGATTATTGGTCGTCCCAATGTCGGTAAATCAACACTATTGAATCGGGTCGTTGGGCAAAAAGTCGCCATTATGTCTGACAAAGCCCAAACGACGCGGAACCGTATCCAGGGGATTTATACCACTGCGGATACGCAGATGGTCTTCATTGATACCCCTGGGATTCATAAACCGCATAGTCGATTAGGTGACTTTATGGTCAAGTCCGCCTTGTCAACTTTGGGTGAAGTGGATGCCGTACTATTCATGATTAATGCGGACGAACGGCGTGGTGCCGGGGATAACTTTATTATCGATCGTCTTAAAACGGTTAAACAACCGATTTATTTAGTGATTAATAAAATTGATCAAGTCCATCCAGATCATCTCTTGGAGATTATGGATCAGTATAAAGACGCTTTGCCGTGGAAGGAAGTTTATCCAATTTCCGCGCTTGAAGGAAATAACGTTGATGAACTACTGACGACCTTGAAGGGCCAATTGCCGGAAGGACCGCAGTATTATCCGTCCGACCAAATTACGGATCATCCAGAGCGGTTTATCATTTCTGAATTGATTCGTGAAAAGGTTCTTGAATTGACTCGTCAAGAAGTTCCCCATTCAACGGCGGTCGTGATTGATTCGATCAAACGTCAAGATGAAGAAAAAATTCACGTTCAGGCCACGATTATTATTGAACGATCTTCGCAAAAGGGCATCATCATCGGTAAGGGTGGTAGCATGCTCAAGAAGATTGGCTCGTTAGCTCGGCGTGATATTGAACACTTACTTGGGGATAAGGTCTACCTTGAGCTCTGGGTAAAAGTCCAAGAGAACTGGAAGGACCGTCAAGACTTGCTAGCCAGCTATGGCTATCGGCAAGATGACTATTAGAATCGCTAGGTGATCCGGATGGCCCAACAAATGGTCACGAATTTTAACGGCATTTTGCTCTTTCGCCGGGACTACCGGGAACGCGATATGCTAATCAAGTTTTTAACTGCCGAGTATGGCAAGAAGATGTTTTTTATCCGCGGTGCGCGTCGGCGTGGCTTCAAAATGGCGGCGGAGTTATTGCCGTTCACGATGGGGGAATACGTTGGTGATTTACGTGATCAAGGTCTCTCGTATATTAATAGTGTCAAGTCAGTGCAGTATCTTGAACATATTAGTCAAGACATTGCTTTGAACGCTTATGCCACGTACGTTATGAACTTAATGGACGTCGCTTTTCCAGATAATCAACCGGTGGGGCGGTGGTACCAACAGTTGACCAGTGCGCTGCAACTGATTGATCAAGATGTGGCCCCCGCGTTGGTGGCTAACGTGGTCGAAATTCAGTTACTGCAACCGTTTGGGGTGGCCCCAGAGTTGCGTTGGTGTACGGTTTGCGGTCGAAGTGATTTACCGTTAGATTATTCTGAAAGTTACGGCGGTTTGCTCTGTCAACAGCA
Source organism: Lactiplantibacillus plantarum (assembly GCF_014131735.1). Classification (NCBI taxonomy): domain Bacteria; kingdom Bacillati; phylum Bacillota; class Bacilli; order Lactobacillales; family Lactobacillaceae; genus Lactiplantibacillus; species Lactiplantibacillus plantarum. The sequence continues at coordinate 1,834,945 of NZ_CP039121.1, read as the reverse complement.
CTGGCATTTGGATCCCCACCGCTTGCATGCTAGTCCAGCAGCGATCTTTTATCTACGTCAGTTTTCCGTGTTGGATTTGGCTAAGGTTCATTCGATCAAGGTCAAACCGCGGACAGCGGCGGAGTTACGCCGGATTTTGGATGAAATCTATCAGAACTCAGTGGGCGTTCGATTGAAATCTAAACGCTTCATCGATCAGATGGGCAGTTGGTACCAACCGTTGGCGCCCCGGAAGAATGAGGATTGACAAACGAACGACCATCGGCTATGATGATGAAGAACTGAATAGTTAAGTGTTGATGAGAGAAGGTTAACGGATTCGACTTACAGTGAGACCGTGATGGTGAAAAACGGTCAGTCAAAGTCGTTAATTGGCGCTTTCGGAGCTTTAATACCGTGTAATTAAGCTGCTGAGGTTACTCAGAAGTAGGGTGGAACCGCGAAACCAATCGTCCCTATGTCGTTATTGTCGACGACAGGGGACTTTTTTTGTGCCATAAGTCTGGGAATAGCGATGCCCCCGTTTCAAAGCCATCAGCCGTTCAGTCACTAATTTTGGGAGGATACTAATGAGCAAAAAGTTATCAGTGCAAGAGATTATCTTAACCTTGCAAAAGTTTTGGTCGGATCAAGGTTGTATGTTAATGCAATCATATGATACAGAAAAAGGGGCCGGAACGATGAGCCCCTACACGTTCTTACGGGCAATCGGTCCCGAACCATGGAACGCGGCGTACGTTGAACCTTCACGCCGGCCTGCCGATGGTCGGTATGGTGAGAACCCCAACCGGTTGTACCAACACCACCAATTCCAAGTGGTCATGAAACCCTCACCAGAAAACGTGCAGGATTTATACTTACAAAGCTTGGAAAAACTTGGCATTAACCCGCTAGAACACGATATTCGTTTCGTGGAAGATAACTGGGAAAACCCATCAATGGGTTGTGCCGGTGTTGGTTGGGAAGTTTGGCTCGACGGGATGGAAATCAGCCAATTCACGTACTTCCAACAAGTTGGTGGTCTTGAAGTTGATCCCGTCACTTCTGAAATCACCTATGGTTTGGAACGACTCTCATCTTACATTCAGGATGTAAACTCCGTATTTGACCTTGAATGGGGCGATGGCGTGAAGTATGGCGACATCTTCTTGGAACCAGAATTTGAAAATTCTAAGTACGCTTTTGAAGATAGCAACGAAGAATTATTATTAATGTTATTTGATGAATATGAAAAGGAAGCCAAGCGGCAAATTAAGAACGGCTTAGTTCACCCCGCGTACGACTACTGTCTTAAATGTAGTCATACCTTCAACTTGATGGATGCTCGCGGTATGGTTTCAGTCACGGAACGTGCCGGCTATTTAGATCGAATCCGAAACATGGCGAAGTCGATTGCCAAGGAATTCGTGGCGCAACGTGAAAAACGTGGCTTCCCGTTATTAAAACACGCACAGGAGGAGACGAAATAATGGCGAAAACTTATTTACTTGAAATTGGTTTGGAAGAAATGCCGGCCCACGTCGTTACACCGAGTGTGTTACAACTTAAAGAACGAATGGTCAAGTTCTTAAAGGATGCCCGGCTTGATTTTGAAGATGTTAAAACCTTCTCAACACCACGCCGGTTAACGGTTCAGGTGTTAGGCTTAGCTGACAAGCAGGCTGATGTGAAAAAAGAAGTTCGGGGTCCAGCTAAGAAGATTGCTCAGGATGCGGATGGCAACTGGACAAAGGCAGCGATTGGTTTTTCTAAGGGCCAAGGGGCGTCAACTGATGACATCGTCTTTAAAGATGTTAAGGGTACCCCGTATGTCTTTGTACAAACCTTTACGGCCGGTAAAACGGCGGCCGAAGTATTGGCGGCCGGAATCGAGGATGTTATCACCAAGATGAATTTCCCAACGATGATGAAGTGGTCGACGTATAGTTTCAAGTATATTCGGCCGATTCGTTGGATCGTGTCATTATTAAATGACGAGGTTGTGCCGGTTCAAATTCTGGACGTTGCGGCTGGCCGTGTTTCACGAGGCCACCGTTTCTTGGGCCATGACGTTGAAATTGCTACTGCTGCGGACTATGAAGCTGACTTAGCTAGTGTTCAAGTTATTGCGGATGCCGCTAAACGTAAGGCAACGATTCGTGAACAGATCGCAGCCTTGGCGAATGAACGCGACTGGCAAATCAAAGTTAATGAAGACCTGTTGGAAGAAGTTAATAACTTGGTGGAATATCCAACTGCATTTGCGGGAGATTTTGATACCAAATACTTAACGATCCCGGATGAAGTCTTGATTACTTCGATGCGTGATCATCAACGGTTCTTCTACGTAACGGATGCCGAGGATAACTTATTACCACACTTTGTTTCCGTTCGAAACGGGAACACGGATCACTTGGAAAACGTGGCTTTAGGTAATCAAAAAGTATTGACGGCACGCTTAGAAGATGCAGCTTTCTTCTATCATGAAGATCAACAACACTCGATTCAAGAATATGTGGAACGACTCAAAAAGGTTAGCTTCCATGATAAAATCGGGACGATGTATGAGAAGATGCAGCGGGTCATGGTTATCAGTGATTTTTTGGCTGATCGGTTTGGTTTGACTGAGACTGAAAAGAACCAACTCCACCGGGCAGCGCAAATCTATAAATTTGATTTAGTGACAGGGATGGTTGGCGAATTCCCTGAATTACAAGGGGTCATGGGTGACAAGTATGCTGTCTTGAAGGGTGAAGATCCAGCAGTCGGTCAAGCTATTCGTGAGCATTACATGCCAATCAGCGCTGATGGCGACTTACCTAAGTCCAAGGTCGGCGCGGTGTTAGCTATTGCGGACAAAGTTGATTCCATTACGAGCTTCTTTGCCGTTGGCTTGACTCCTAGTGGCTCTAATGATCCGTTTGCTTTGCGTCGTCAAGCGTTTGGAATCGTACGGATCGTACGGGAACAAGGTTGGGATTTCCCAATTCGTCAACTCGAGGCCGATATTCAAAAGGAATTAGTGGCCCATGATGCTACGTACAACTTAGACTTCGAAAAGCAAACGGCACCAGTTGCTGATTTCTTAACGGATCGCGTCAAACAATGGTTTAACAACCGTAAGATTCGCTACGATATCATCGATACGGTTATCAAAGGGAGTCGTCAGGATATCCGTGAAATGTTCAAAGCAGCCGATGTGCTGAATGCGCATCAAGATGATCCGCAGTTTAAGGACACAATTGAAGCCTTTACTCGTCTGTTGCGGATCACGGCGAAAGCTAAGTTGGCAGCCGGTGATTTGACTGTTGATCCAAGTTTATTTGAAAATGAGGCGGAACAACACTTGTACGATGCTGTTCTTGAATTGCAAAAGCAATTTACCCCAGCGATGAGTATGGAGGACCGTTTCAAAGCCCTGGCCGCCTTACGACCATTGATCGTCGACTACTTTGAACAGACGATGGTGATGAGTAAGGATGAAAAGGTGCGGGATAATCACTTGAAGCAACTCTTGACGATCGCCCAAATGATCAACGTGATGGGTGACTTGAATCAATTAATCGTTAAATAAGCACGGACTGTGGATAATCAAAAGAAGTTACAGCAAGCGCGCTGTAGCTTCTTTTTTAGTTTGCTGACAAACAAATTTGACAAATATGTCTAATAAGGGCAACTTATTATTGCACTGCTGTCAAACTTGTGGTAGTATATATTCTGTAAAAGTTTGCACGCACAAAGTCGCATCCAAATTTCGTGATGCGGCTTTTGATTGCGGCAATGATTTGGTTGGTTTGTCAGACTTTAGTTAGTAGAAATGGGGTGGCAAAGTGGCCAATCGAATTCCCGAGGAAAAGGTTGAGCAAGTCCGCTCAGCAGTCAACATTGCGGATTTTATTGGACAATACGTTCAGTTGAAGAAGGCTGGTAAGAATTTATTTGGCCTGTGTCCCTTTCACGAAGAGCGCACGCCATCCTTTTCGGTCAATGAGCAAAAGCAGATTTTTCACTGTTTCAGCTGTGGCCGTGGGGGCAACGTGTTCAGCTTCATTATGGATCTCGAAAACTTGTCTTTTCCGGAAGCAGTCGTCAAGGTGGCCGATTTTGGGCACATTGACTTGCCGGCGAGCTATACGGCGCAGTCACAACCGGCCGCACCTAAGGATCAGCAACAAGCCGATCTGTTAAAGTTGTACGCGGATAGCGCTAAAATGTATCAACATATTTTAGTGAATACTGAACTGGGTGAACCGGCGCTTAAGTACTTGCACGAGCGTGGGCTGGATGATGAGACGATTAAAACGTTTGGTATCGGCTATGCACCTGCTAATCAGCTCTTGTTAGATTTTTTTAAAGAACACCAGTCCGACTACCAACTACTACGGCAGTCGGGTCTGTTCATTGAAAATCAAGCGGGTGACTTACGTGATCGCTTCGTTGACCGGGTCTTGTTTCCGATTAAAGACGCGAGTGGTCGGGTGATTGCTTTCTCAGGTCGAATCCTCAAAAAATCACCTAATGAACCTAAGTATTTGAATAGTCCGGAAACGAAGCTGTTCAACAAGCGTTCAGTATTATTTAACTTTGACTTAGCACGGGGCCCCATTCGACAACAAAAGTCGGTGGTTCTGTTTGAAGGCTTTATGGATGTGATTGCGGCTTATCGTTCTGGTATTCAGAACGGGGTCGCATCAATGGGGACGAGCTTAACTGATGAGCAGATTTACATGCTTGAGCGCGTTACCGACACCTTATATGTCTGTTACGATAGCGATATGCCGGGGCAAAAGGCGACTGATCGTGCTCTGAAATTGCTAGGTGGCAACAGTCGCCTTAATCTGGGTGTAATCCAAATGCCTGATGGGATGGATCCCGACGAGTATTTGCGTGCTCAGGGGCAGGAGAAGTTTGTCCAAGTATTTGAAGATGGTAAGCAAACGCCCACTGCATTTGAAATGCAGTATTTAAAACATGATTTGAACTTGCAAAACACGCCCGATCAATTGACTTATTTACAGGCGGTCTTGCAACAATTAGCACAACTGTCCTCTAGTGTCGAACAGGATTTATATTTAAACCAATTAGTGGCGGAGTTCGATCTTGATAAGGATGATTTAAAGCAACAGTTACGATCACTGGTCGGTCAGCAGGCCGTTCGACGTGGTGGTGGTCACTCGGATGAACCGCAAGTAGCTCCGCCACCAGCACCTGCGCCGCTAGGGCCACCCCCAGCCACGGTGGATGGCAGTACGAACAGTGGCCCGTTAAGTCGGGTAGAGAAAGCGGAGCGGTTGTTACTGTACCGTTTGTTGAATGACCACGATGTTTGGTTACGGGTGATGGCGATTGCTGGTTTTCATTTTGTTCATGATTCGTATCAACAAATCTTGGTGTATGCGGAGGCTTATTTTAAAACGCATAATCAATTTGATTTGGGCAACTTTACGGATTTTATGACGGATTCAGATTTACAGCCTGTCGTCACGAGTTTGGAATTTATGGACGTGGCCAATGAATCTTCCAAGGAAGAGATTGCTGATCTAGTCAATGTGATCATGAATCAACAGCCGCTGGTAGAACAAATCAACAGTAAGAAGGCCGAGTTAACGGCAGCCAAGCAGATCGGTAATCGTGATTTGGTTCAGCAGTTAACGTTGGCATTAATTGACCTATATCGGCAACAACAGCAGGTCCAACGAGCTGATAACTAGGCGTGAAAATGATATACTTAAGGTTGGCTCGGTATTGCAACCGATCAGCTGGTAGATGCATACTAAATAGGAGGCTACTACATGGCAAAGGCAAAAGCAACGACGGAATACGACAAAGCCGTTAAAGCATTAATTAAGGAATATAAGAAAACTGGTAGCATTCAATATGATGAATTATCAGATAAATTAGCAGCGCCTTACAAACTAGATGCTAGTGGCATTGATAAATTATTACAAAAGGTTGAAGATGCTGGGATTAGTGTTGTTGATGAAAAAGGTGATCCTGATGCTCGAGCGGTCAAAAGTGTCAAAAAAGTTTCTAAGAAGGAACTTAGTGACGCTGGCTCGGCTTCTGGAATTAAAATCAATGATCCCGTGCGGATGTATTTGAAAGAAATTGGTCGTGTCGACTTGTTAACGGCTGACGAAGAAGTCGCTTTAGCACTCCGAATCGAACAAGGTGATGAATCTGCCAAGCAAGAATTAGCCGAAGCCAACTTACGGTTGGTCGTTTCGATTGCCAAACGTTACGTGGGTCGGGGAATGCAATTCCTTGATTTGATTCAAGAAGGTAACATGGGGCTAATGAAGGCCGTTGAAAAGTTTGATTACCGTAAAGGATTCAAGTTCTCAACGTACGCGACTTGGTGGATTCGCCAAGCAATTACGCGGGCAATTGCCGACCAAGCGCGGACCATTCGGATTCCAGTGCACATGGTCGAAACCATTAACAAATTAATTCGAATTCAACGGCAACTGTTACAAGATTTAGGGCGCGAACCAACTCCTGAAGAAATTGGGGCTGAAATGGACATGCCAACGGAAAAGGTTCGTGAAATCTTGAAGATCGCACAAGAACCCGTTTCATTGGAAACGCCAATTGGTGAAGAGGACGATTCACACTTAGGTGACTTCATCGAAGACCAAGACGCAACCTCACCAGCGGATGCCGCGGCTTATGAATTGTTGAAAGAACAACTGGAAGGTGTCCTTGATACCTTGACGGACCGGGAAGAAAACGTCTTACGCTTACGGTTCGGACTTGATGATGGTCGGACCCGGACACTGGAAGAAGTTGGAAAAGTCTTCGGTGTGACCCGTGAACGGATCCGCCAAATCGAAGCCAAGGCGCTACGGAAGTTACGCCACCCATCACGTAGTAAACAGTTAAAAGATTTCTTGGAATAATCACCAGATGATGACGTCTGACTAACCAGCTAAAGGTGCTGATTGGTCAGGCGTTTTTTTTGCTTATGTAGATGTTAAAACGTGGTGGACACTGATTTAAGCCGCAACCCACGTCTTAATGCCATATTGACGAAACGTGTTCGGGTCCGATGAGCCTTCCGGGTAGCGACACGATGAGTTTACCGCTTAACGCCTTAGTTGGGCTAATCCTCAGTCTCAAGCCGTCTGAACCACACACTCTGGCAGTGCTGAGCATTGGCCGAAATGCCTTCCAGTTGGGAAGGTATTCGAATGGCTGACAGGGATGTCCCCAACTTTTGCTGGCTTGGTCGTTGCTATTTTAGAGACAGCAATTTTATCAGTAACTGTCAGTTTGATAATCGAACTGTGATTCGTTCATTAATTCTCAGTCACCATATTATGACTGAGATTCCAAACAACTGAGACCACATTAACGTTTGTTCAATGTTCCAAGCAGTAATTGAATTCGGCGACCAATTGCACTAAGTTGAGTGGCCGTTCATCTGTCATGCGAGCAGGGGTCCCGGAGGTCGGAATAGGATGAACAAGCACTGATGAACTGGCAACCAAATTTAAGACTCTTTTCAGTAATTTGGCATACTGTAATGATGTCGCACTCACGTTTGAGGTAATCATTTTGTGCCAGGAATATGATTGTTGAGTTGTCAAACTCAAATTAGTGTGTTATTGTACTAGTTGTAGTAATACACGTAGTACACAATACCGAGGTGATAAAATGCCGTTTGCAACTAATGGGGCACCGTATTACGAACAGTTAGTTATGCAGATTAAGCAGCAGATCGTTCAGGAAGTCTTACGACCAGGGGATCAATTGCCTTCAATTCGAGCAATGGCGTCAGAAATGCACCTTAATCCGAACACGGTCAGTAAGGCTTATCAAATCTTGGAGCATCAGCGAGCCGTGTATACTGTAAAAGGTCGGGGGACGTTTGTGAGTGAATCGAGTCAGATTGCAATTGATTCGAATGCGGTTGATGATCTTCAGACGCGCTTACAATCACTGTTAACGGAAGCACAATTTTTAGGAATCAGTGCGCAGCAAGTTCAGGCGTGGGTGACCACGGCTTATCAAAAGGGGGAGTCACGGGATGAGTATCCAAGTTAAAGCATTAAGTAAGCGGATTGATAATCGTGAAATATTAAGGGGGATTACTTTTACTTGGCAGCCAGGTCGAATCGTTGGGTTGGTCGGGCGGAACGGCGTTGGAAAGACGACGCTCTTTCGGACGATGGCTGATCACTATTTGGCGGACGAAGGCGAATTAGTGATTGAGGGGCAGTCGACTTTGCAGCAACCATACTGTCGGCAAAAATTATTTTATATTGATACACAACGTCACTTTTTTGGTGGTCAACGGTTGCGACAGATCATAACGACATACGCGTTGGCTTACGATGACTTTGACCAATCGCAACTAACAGCGTTATTAGCGGCCGAGCATTTATCAACCAAAAGCTACTACCAGCGGTTATCAAAGGGTCAGCAGATGTTATTTCAAATCTTGCTAGCGTTAGCGAGTCACGTGCCATATATTATTTTGGATGAGCCGTTTGATGGTTTGGATATCATCGTGCGCGAGCGGATTGTAGCCTATATGGTTGAGGAGGTCGCCGAACACGGCGTCAGTTTCTTGATTTCATCACATAATCTTGATGAACTTGACGGTTTATGCGACCAAGTGCTGTTTTTGCAACATCATGAATTAGTTGCTGATTACGACCTAGAAAGTTTACGGGCAACGGCCCGCAAGTTTCAGCTTGTTTTTGCAGATAAGCATATACCAGCGGTTGTGAAAGAGCATGGGCAGCTGATTAAAGTTTACGGTCGGGTCTTAGAAGTGTACTTTGCGGACTACACGCCGACAATTGAGACAGCGCTCCAACAAAATCAACCATTGATGATGGCCGTCCAGCCGTTGACCATTACAGATGTTTTCCGAGTTAAATTGGGCGACCGGCAAGCTGTTTGGGGTGGTGTGTAGAATGGCAACTGTAAAATTGAGACGGTTATGGTGGCAACAAAATCGGCCTTGGGTGCGACTTGTGACGGCAACGTGTCTGTTAGTGAGCTTATTAATGGCAATTAATGTGACACATACTTGGCAGGTGGAACATGCCCGGAGTGTACGTGGTGAACGGATCAACGCTGCAGATTTTGTTAAACACCCGAAAGACTATAAAGTTGCCGGTCGTCCGGCGGTTAGCCTGCATGTTTATTATGAACATCTTGACCAGTTTTTTTGGCCTGGCGAATACACTTCTACGGATCCCAATCAGGCAGTGCGGGCCCAACAACCCAACCGTTTGTATTATGTTTTGGGACTCGTCAGCGGTTTGCTGCTTGCATTCTGGGGTCGTCGCACACACCGCTTCGAGTTTATGGCTGGTTTAGGTGTTACGCGTTGGCAAATTTGGTGGCAACAGCTGCGGCTCGGGCTGCTATTAATGGTCACCGTTTTTGTAAGTCAAGTGATTTATTATGGCTGGATCACGGCTGCAATCCCCCAAGTTTATCAGCAATACCGTAACGGGGCCGCCCTCTTGGGAAGTAGTGTGGCAGTGACGATGGTCAGTGGGTGCCTAATTATGCTTGCTTGGCTGGTGGGGAGCTTTAATCAGCGGTTATGGTTAGCAATCCTGATCAGCACTCTGACCTGGCGTTGGGCGTCGGGAATGTTAACGCGGACAAATATGTGGTTGCGGTGGTTTCACATTCAGTCGTTGCCTAGTATCCGGTTACATGTTCACTACGGGGTAGCGGCAATCATGGCATTAGTGGGCTTGCTGATGCTACTAGGATTAACTTGGGTGGCCTGTCGTCAATGGTCAGCGGATATCACCACATTGCGGCAACAATCGCTATTTAATGGGGTTATCGCCAGTGCTTTGATTAGTTTGAGTATTGGCTCAACACTTGGGGACATCCTACTACTGCCTTTGATGGGAACAATTGCGCCGTGGTATGAATTGGTCGGAATCGTGCTGACTATGATGGCACTGCTCGTCTATCGTGTTGGCCGTCGTTACCATCAACTGGGGGAAGTTGTGAGATGAATAAAAAATTGGGGCACTTGATTATTTGGCAGCATGCGCCACTTCTCATTGGTATGCTGATTTTGTTTATAGCACTGGGGGCGTGGACTGGCTTCAGAATGAATCAACACTGGCAAATGCTAGATCAGAATCATGACATGCTAATTTCAGGTCTTAAATACGACCACCGGCGGCAACAGTATCAGGATGTAGATGGCTTAGTAGCACCTTCGAAACAGCAGTACTTGAATCAATATTTACAAGTTTATCATGCTGATCGGCGGGGATTATTGGCGAATTTGCGCGTTGGGAGTAATGTTGAACCAAATGATTTTCTATGGGGAATCAGTATTTTAGTGGGCATAGCACTCATTGCCATTCCACGTTACCGGCATCAGAATGAGTGGTTACAGAGCTTAGGATTTCGCCGAGCAGCTATTTTTGGTGCGACGTTTTTGAGCTATAGTTTAACGACGATCATTGCGTATAGTTCGGCGAAATTAATGGTTCTGCTGGTGCTGGTACAGAATATTCCCGGAATTTATTTCGCGCAATTCAATTGGTGGGTCTGGGGCGGCAATGTAATCAGTACCACGCTCGTTGCACTGATTTTGATGACCGCTTCTGCATTAGTGTTATTGGTCACGCCTAACCTGGTAATGGCAATGCTCGTCGGCTATGCAGTCGTTAAACCAATCAGTTGGTTTGTATTGATACGGTCATTCGGTCAACCTGGTAATTATTTGTTGGCGTTCCTCAATCAACACTGGTTGTTGGGTATCGCAATTGGATGTCTAGTCTGGGGCTTGGGCGGGATACTTGGTCGGTATTTGAGCGCCCAGCAAATCACGGAGCGTGACCACCAAGCGATTTTGTTACCGGCTTGGCGGGTACCAATGCTGATAGGGTTGAGCATCATACTGACTAAATTGATTACCGACGTTATGCTGGCACCACAGACGAGTTGGTCATATGTAGCAGTAGTTTGGTCAGCAACATTAATTGGTCTGATTGCTTGGATTTATCAACCGCGCTGGAGTCGCTACTTTTGGCAAGTTGTGCGACAGTTACGCTAATATGATGAAATTAACAATTAATCGATAAAGCATCCAGCCGGTCAGTAATCTTATTTGACCGGCTGGATGCTTTTAAACGTTACGGGTTTGAAAAGAATAGTTGGCAAGCGTTAAGAATAACAGTAGATAGGCGATATAACCAATCGCCAGCGTGGATAGATTTAGTCGGGTTAATTGTTGTAGTTGTGGTGTTTGGATTTGCTCGCCTAGATTGATCATGTTGAGCGGATTCCACTTTAACCAGCTGACTTTGGCGTATAAATAAAAACAAAGTTGATTGAAAATGGTCACAATAAAGTACCCAATGATGCCGGTCAGAATGGCTGGTGTTGAACTGGTGAATAGGGTGCCCAATAGTAAGACGACACTCATTAAAAATAGTAGGGTCAGTCCTGTTGATAGCATGTTCAGACCCCAAGTGTGCCAAATTGTACCGTAATTAGGTAACCGCCGAAAGAAGCTCAACTTCAGTCCGAGACTCATGAGGGTGCTAAAGCCAGATAAGCCAATCATCAGACCGAGTATCGTGAGCCATTTGCTGACTAAGACTTGGGTCCGCGAATAACTGCGATAAAGTAGCGCTCGTAACGTGCCATTTTGCCGTTCATTCGTTAAATAAGTGCTGCCAATTGTGATTGCCAAAAATAGTAGCGGAATAAAGCCGTAGTCGTTGTTTACAAATGCATCATATGGCGTTAGTAGCTGTGGGTAGTGAGCGGCATATATCGCAATTATGAATTGAAAAATCATTATAAATGGAATAAACAGTTGAATCACACGATGGTGCATTAATTTTCGATTTTCTTGTCGTAACAATGTGAACATTAGATTGACCTCCTTAGTGGTTGACCGTTTTCAGCATGGTTAATAAGGATGATTCTAAGTCTTCAGTGTGGGGTTGAATCCGCTGTAACTGAATCTGATTGGTCAAAAGTAGTTGCAGTAATGGATTAAGCTGAAATCCGGGCGTTATTAAGACACGAATTGGTGTTGCTGCAACTAGGTGGTATCCAGCAGAACGCAATAGCTGATAAGCCCGTTGATCTTGATTAGTTACTAATTCATAAGTGGGGCGCTGTTGGGCAAGAAACGCTGGCATGCTCATATTGGCGATCAGTTGCCCGTGATCAAGAACTAAGACGTCATTGGCGACCCGTTGCAGTTCACTCAGGAGATGACTTGAAATTAAAAAGGTGGTGCCTTGAGCTTGCGCCCATAAAATTAAATCGCGTAATTCTTTTGTGGCCTGTGGATCAAGACCATTCATGGGTTCATCTAAGATGACTAGTGCGGGCTGATTGAGCAAAGCCAAGGCTACACCCAATTTTTGCCGCATACCGAGTGAGTAGTGTTTCGTTAGTATATCGGCAAATGCTTGCATGCTAAGTGCTTCAATGATTTTGGTAACGCGTGCTGTACGATTGGCACCGGTTGCGAACAGTGAGAGTTGTTGCCGGCCAGTCAAGAATGGGTAGAGTCCGGGATATTCAATTAGGGCGCCCACAGCGCTTAAAGCTTGGTGATGGCATGGCGTAATTGACTGACCATTTAAATAAATCTGACCAGTAAAGGAAGTGAGCCCTAAGATTGATTTCATCAGTGTCGTTTTGCCGGCACCATTTGCACCAACTAAGGCGACGATATGCCCCTTTTGAATGGTGAAGGTCAGGGCTTTTAAAATGTGCTGGTGACTGAAGTATTGATTTAATTGCGTGACGGTCAGTAGTGGTGTGTTCATATTGGAATCCCCCTAAACCTTAAGCGGCTAATAATAACCACTTCAAGGTATTTTACAAACAAAGTATACTATTAATCATAGTGTAATAGTGTAGTATTACGCTATTTAATATAATCTTAATTATTACTTGTTGTACTCGTTATTATTTAGCAATAACTATGGTTAAAACGTCTTGATTTTAAAATTCAGCAACTGCCAGCTTGGATCAACCGGAAACAGTTTGAGTTTGCACCAATTTTCGGTGGATTCTTACCACGCTAACTGGAGGCATAATTATCAGCCATTCGAGTGGTTGACCGATGGGAGCGGCAGGGTGACAGTGCTCAGTAGCCCAAGCTGACGAGCAGGAGTCTGATTGACTGTCACGTTTTAATCATGATTCATGTCGGATTAACTAAGTGCATTAATTATTCCATTGATACATAAGTGCTAATTTGACAAACTGACTTAATCTGACATACTAATTATTAGCGAAATTAAAAACACGGTCTGGTCGGTAGTCCAGACGCAGCAACGGCTGTCAGTAACCTGCCTTCCTTGGTTGTCCGAATTTCGTTAGTGAAATTAAGGAGGGGTTAATTTGATTAACCGATGCAAATTAACGGTGTTTTTTGATCAACAATTTTATCAGGGTGTTTTTGAGCGTTGGTCGACGGACGGGTATCAAGTCGCCCGAGTGACCTTTGGGACGCAGAATCCTAGTGAACCCCAGATTAGGTTGTTAATTCAAGATCGGTGGTCAACGCTGCAATGGACGACGGCTAGTGCGGTTGCTCAGCAGCAATTGGTTCGCGAGTATCGTCGTGCGGCACGACAATGTCGTCAACATCACGTTCGATTCAAACCGACTAGAGCAATGCAAATGTTGAAGTTAGAACATCAGCGTAACTTGGTAATGAAGAAGCGGCAGCAGCGTCGTGCCCGACATGACCATGCTCAGTTGATACGAGCAAAGCGGTTGGCAAAACATCGTGCTCAACATCGTGGCCATTAGTTGACGAGACACTCACTTAGCTAATTTTAGTTAAGTGAGTGTTTTTTGACAGCATCAAAATAAAATCAATCAGTTTTGAACCGCTTCGAGATTTGATACCAATGATTCCGGGCTTTGAGGACGGACTACTGATTGGTGCCAATGGGGCGTTAATTGCAGATAATCGGCAAATCAAACCAGTTGCATCAATACGGTCGCATGATTTACAGCTCGTGACTGAGATGGTTGCTAGCGATTGAGTTATATTGCGGATGGCTGCTGAGATTGTGCGGCTCAAGTCGATTTTCAACCAGCTTGATTCTCGACACTTGCCACAAAGAGTTGGACTGCCGAAATTGGATGAAGTGATTAAAGTTATCTTATTGAGGGTTGATGAAGATGCAGAGTATGCGCTTAAGTACTTAACTGCTGGCAACTGAGATGTTGATGACTGTTCAGCATACCACAGAAGGTAATCTTGATTTGATTGCTATTAGGGTCAATAAATGGTCCGCCTGTAACGACTGGGGATCCAGCGCTAAGTGGCGTTTGGTAGCGATGAAAATGATCGACAATTACTACAACATGTAATAACGAGCATGTGGGTCCAAAGTAAATCAATTAGGAGAATAATTAACGGATAGCCGATGTTCACCTGCATTAGTGGCTGAAAGAATTCGGGCACTGGCAGACTAACGAATTGGCGTGAACACAAGCCAAAAAACACGATCACTAGCCAGTGACCGTGTTTTTATTTGATAATTCTGGAAATTAGTTGTTCGCGTCAGCGGCTGGTGTCATCCAAGCAACAAATCGATTTGCATGTTCGGTAAAGAAATTTACGAGTCGCCCAGTTAAAAAGGCTGCAATGAGGGTACCTTCCCGAACCCCCGCTAAAGAATGAGTAAAGCTGAGTGCCAGGACTAGTGAAATGCCAATCAGAATGAAATCATTATAAACTTTGACTTTGGCAAACTTGAGTTGATGCATCAGTGCGATGGCGTTCGGAAGTCCTTCACCAGGCATGATAATGGCGTGTGAATTGACTTCTAAAAAGACACCTAACGATAAGAGCACCGTTCCCATTAAGACAAGTCCGAGTTGCTCGATGTATGTTTGATTAGGAAGACTATGGAAAAACCGCACAAAAGCATCGATGAACCAACCGAACAGGCTACCCGGAATTAATTGCAATAAGTTTTGCCAGGAGAACTGCCGGCGCAAAACGATGGCTTCTAGTAGAACTAAAATGAAAATAAAAGCAATTGTCAACTGGCCAATTGGAATTGCCGTAATATTGCTAATGACATTCGGAATACTTGAGATTGGGGACGTTCCTAATAAGGATAATTTAGAGAGTGCGACGCCAGCTGACATGCACAGGATACCAATTACGAGGACTCCAAAGTGTTTAATGAATTTTTTCAATGACGATTTCAATCTCTTTTCTCTTGTAAGGCGAGGTAAACTTGTTGTAATTGGTGCGTAAACACTTGCTCGTTGACTTCTGGATGAGCAGCGAAGAAGTCATGCCACCAGTCAATCAATGTTTTCTTAATGGCGATAGCGATTTGTTCACCAGCCGGTGTCAAGCTAATTCGTAGACTACGCTGATCGGCAGGATCACGAAACCGGATGACGAGTTGGCGTTGCTCAAGTTGACGAACAGTTCGAGCTAATAAACTAGGATCGAGCATCAGACTGGCAGCCAAGTCCTTTTGAGTTTGGGCCGGGTGATCGTAAACAACCAGTAATAAGTCACTTTCGGTCGCCCGAATGTTCAGCGCCTGTAGTTGGGTGTTGATGCTGTTTTTGGATTCGCGGTAAATACCCGCAATATATTTAGTTAGACTAAAATACTCGATAGTCAGCACTCCTTTTTTTATAAATAGTGGACAAGTCCATTATTTATAAAAAAAACGACCTTGTCAAGTCAGTCGTTTAATGGGTCACAGTTGTAAGTCATAGTTAATAGTGGATATGGACGGCCCTGATCATCAGTTGGTTGGCGATTAGTGACTTGGAAACCACGGTGTTCATAAAATTGACGCGCCCGTGGGTTTTGTTCATTCACTGTAAGCGTTGTGGCACCATAATCCTGAATACTAGTTTGCAGTAAGGCGGTTCCAATACCAGCGCCACTAGCGGCTGGGGCGATAAAAAGCATGGCTACTAGTGAACCATCAATACCGATGAAACCAGTTGGGGTATTTTGATCATCCACTGCAACGAGCAGTTGTGGAACGGTTCGTAATGCTGTGGGGACTTCGTGCTCAATGGTTGTGATTTCAGCGGGCGTTAGAAAGTGGTGACTGGCGTCGACGGACTGTCGCCAGAGTTGAGTTAATTGGCTAATCAATTGCGGTGTTCGCTCGGCAGGCGGGAAAGACTTAATTAACAATGGTCGACCTCCTTATTTTCGTTGTGATTGATTAAGTTTAACATAAGAGCCGGTGTCAGTGCCAAAACTAATTTAACGGTTGGAATGACCTTTGAATGTATTGAACTTTTGATGGACTAATCATTTTCCAACTGGAGAATGGCGGATTAAAGACATACATACGTAGGCGAGTAACAACTAAACGAAGTGAAATCACAGTTAATCAGCGACCACCCTCAGTTAGGAATGGCAGATCAATCGACATTGTATTGGCTGGCTCGTATACTAGCGAAAAGTGGATTGGATGTGTTGGAATGAAATTTGTAATTTTTGGCGGTGAATTACTGGTGTTAGCTGCCTGGCTCATTTATGGTCGAACACTGCCATTGAGTTTGCGTATCATTGGTGTTATTGGAATCGTTATCGTTTCGCAATTGGCACATTGGGTATTGAAAGCACGGTAACTAGCGTTATTAATTGTGATTCAAATGAGCTTTTGATGTAAATCCAGAAGCTCACTTTTTGTCTGGGTTATTTTCTAAAGAATTATGCTAACTTATCAATACTGTTGAAATAATGACATTTGTCACCTGATCATTATGACAAACGCGACTACTCGACCCGATTACGCTGGCGTACACTATAGTCATTAAAGGAGGCGGGGATAATGACACCGTTGATTGAAGCAACTAAGGTCGCATTTAGTTATGGTCAACAGTCAGTTTTGACTGATATTAATATGACGATCATGCCGGGCGAGATTGTTGGCTTGATTGGTGAAAATGGGGCCGGCAAAACGACGTTGTTAAATTTGTTATTAGGAATCAAACGAGTTCAGCAGGGCCATCTCAAGGTGTTCGGGCAAGCGGCCGGTAGCCTGGCGGCGCGATTAAAGATTGGGTCAATGATGCAGGGTGATATGGCAATTCAAGGCGTGACGGTGCGTGATATGTTAAGGCTAGCTGCGGCTCAACGTCTGCCTGAATTTGATTGGCAAGCATTATTAGCCACCTTGAAACTACAAGACATAGCCCAGCAACGCTTGACGGCGTTATCTGGAGGACAGTTACGACGAGTCACCTTTGCTTTGGCACTGGTAGGTGATCCCGATTTGTTATTTTTAGACGAGCCGACCGTTGGCATGGATACCAATGCGCAACAGACATTTTGGCAACAGATTAGGCGCTTGAAGGCCGCTGGTAAAACCATTATCATTACCAGTCATTACCTACCGGAGATTGAAGCCATCGCTGATCGAATTATGTTGCTGAAGGACGGGCGCTTTGTCTTTCAAGGCTCGTTTGCCGTGTTGCAAAAACAATATCAACAAGTGGAGATTCGTTGCCAAACGAGACTGCCAGCGGATCGGTTTACAAATTTAACGGCAGTAACTGCGGTTACTAAGCAAGGCGACGAACTACGCATGAGTAGTGAAGACGGTGACGCTACGCTGCAAGCGATGATGCCCATAATCAGTGAGTTGCATCAAGTCTCAATTAGTCGTGAATCATTGACGGATATTTTTGTTCATCTGACGAAGGGAGTCTCAGCATGAAAATTTTAATGGCTCAACTGAGATTTGATGCACGGCGTTTGATTATTCGAAACGCAGCGTTTCAGTTTTTTGCCTTGGTGATGCCAGCAGCTTTTTACTTGTTATTTACAAAAGTAATGGTTACCGGTGGCACAACGGCTCAAATCGCACTTTTTAATCGGTCTTATATGGGCAGTATGATCGTTTATAGTGGGACGATCAGTACGCTGTTCAGTATTGCCCAGATTCTAATGCATGATCGGGAACGGGGACTATTACGGTGGCTACGGTTAACGCCACACGGGGTAGTACCGTACTATCGTTCGATTGGCATGATGAGTTTGGGAATGAATGCGTTAACGGTCGTTATTTTAGGCGCGATTGCGGTCGTTGTGAACCACGTTGATTTAACCGTGGTTCAATGGCTAGGGATACTTGGAATTGCTCTGATTGGTCAATTACCGACATTGCTTATGGGCGTTGGACTCTCATTTTTGAATCGTGCCGAAACGTTGAGTGTCGCTAGTAATTTAATTACCTTTCCAATGGCCATTATTAGTGGTCTATGGTGGCCCATTAGCCTATTACCAAGCTGGCTACAGGTGATTGGTAAACGACTGCCAACATATTATGTGAACGATTTGTTGGTCAACTGGGGCACCCATGGTACACTAAAATTAATCGATTTGCTTGGTATCGGGCTGTGGGTGTGCGGCCTATTAGTGATTGTTAGTTGGGTGATTCAGCGGGGACTTAAACGGGGGAATGGCGTTGTTGACGCATCATAAAAATAAATTGAAGACGATTGAATGGACGAGCTACGTGTGGCTCGCCTATTTGCCGTATACAATTGCGGCTTACATACCCGTTAAATCTTGGCATGATTGGCTTTGGCTATTGCTTGTTGGTGGTTTTCTTGTGTTGTACATCTTGGTTGTCGAGAAGCCACATTGGCGTGCAGTGACGATGCCAGCGGAGTTAGTTGTGACGGGACTGTTTGCGGTATTTGCGGCTAACAATTTTATGATCATCTTTCCCGGCTGGCAAGTGAGCTTTTTACTTGGTCGTCGTCCTAAACGAGAATTTTATGGTTTTGCTTTAGGGTATTATGCCTTTTTAATTGGTGGCTGTATACGAGACTATTTACAATATCCTGGTGTGTTTGGGTGGCATAATGGTGACGTGATGGGCTTAGTTTTTCCATTGTTATCACCCATACTCGCGTATACCTTTTCGTGGTCAGTTGAACGACAGCGCCAACTCAACCAAACTAACCGCCGATTAAAAACAATTGTGGAACGTAACGAGCGTGAACGAATCGCGCGTGACTTGCACGATACCCTTGGACAAAGCTTTTCAATGATTACACTCAAAACGGAATTAGCTAAAAAATTACTCGTCAAAGCACCGGAGAAAGTGGCACCAGAATTGGACGAAATCGAACAAACCAGTCGCCAAAATTTACAGTTAGTTCGCGAAATCGTCAATAATTTGCATGAACAATCGCTCACAGAAGTCCTATTGGCCCAAACTCGTAATCTAGCAGTGGTTGGTGTCTGGACGACGACCACTGGTGAGACACAGGCAACCAAGTGGCCGACAACGGTCCAAAGTTGTTTTGCGGCGGTGTTAGTTGAAGCCATGACCAATGTGATGCGCCACGCACACGCGCACGAGGTGCGGATTGATTTTGTCGAGACGGCAAAAATTTATCAGATTAAGCTGAAAGATGACGGTAAAGGTGGAACCTTGATTCGTCAGGGCGCCAACGGGATTGCCGGGATGCGAACCCGCTTGCAAGCTAAACAGGGCACCTTTGCCATCACGAGTAGTCGGCGCGGCACCCAGTTGATCTTAACTTTACCAAAGGAGTAGTGAGTCAGCATGATAACTTTATACTTAGCAGAAGACCAAAGCATGTTGAATTCTGCCTTGACCCAATTACTGGAATTAGAAGATGATCTACACGTGGTGGGTAGCGCAGTAGACGGCATAAACGCCTGGCAGGAGTTGCAAGAACTGCAACCGGATGTCGCAATTCTGGATATCGAAATGCCAGGGATAACCGGCTTGGATGTTGCTGATCGATTGGCCAGTTCGCAGCTAGCCACGAAAGTAATTGTTTTGACGACTTTTGCGCAACGCCGTTATTTTGAACGAGCAGTTAAAGCCAATGTCGCGGGATATTTGTTAAAAGATAGTCCGAGTGATGACCTAATTGATGCAATTCGAGCTGTGATGACCGGCCGCACCATCTATGCGCCCGAGCTAGTCACGAATATGTTGTCAGCAGACAACAATCCATTGACCGAACGGGAACTAGCAGTTTTGGTCGAAGCTGAGAAGGGGTTGCCCACGAAGACGATTGCGGCCAATTTATACTTGTCAGCGGGGACGACCCGTAATTACTTATCCGCCATTTTTAGCAAATTGGGGGTTCACAATCGATTAGAAGCGATTCGTGTGGCGAAAGCTAATCAGTGGTTGTAAAGCTAGGCTGTTTGAACGAGGGGCCAACTAGGTTTATTTTTATCAACACATATACAAATAATTTGGTGCGCGATATAATTAATTGAATAGTGGTTAATGTTGAGCCCACTTACTAATTACGTGGCAAATCTGGAAGAATGGAAGATCCGGTAAGATGAAAGTAATGATCATCGGTAGTACCCACGCTGGTACGGCAGCGGCACGCGAAATTTTAACACGTCATCCGGAGACGGCGGTGACGATTTACGAGCGGAATGATAACGTTTCGTTTGTTTCGAGTGGGATTTATTTGTACTTAACGGGTGTCATCCAACACCTGGAAGACATGTTTTACACCTCGCCGGCTGACTTGAAGCAGTTAGGCGCTCAAGTTAAGACCCGCCATAATGTTTTACGAATTGATACGGGCCATAAAACGGTGCAGGTCGCCAATATGCAGACTGGCGAAGTCTTTGATGATACTTATGATAAGCTGATTATGGCAACTGGTTCATCAGTTATTGTGCCACCAATTATGGGTATCGATCATGAGAAAGTATTACTGTGCAAAAACTACGAGCAGGCGGAACAACTTTATCAATCTCTACAAGCCAACCAACGCGTTGCAATTGTTGGGGCCGGATATATGGGGACCGAGTTAGCGGAAAGCTATGCTAGTATGAACCAACAAGTCATGTTATTTCATTCGCATTCACATATTTTGAATAATTATCTTGGTCCCCAAATGGCGGATGCTGCAACTAAACTCTTACAACATCACCAGGTCGATATCCACCTCAATGAACGGGTGACTGGATTCGCAAGCGGTTCGAATGATCAGTTGATCGTTGAAACTGCGCAGGGTGATTATGAGGTTGATCTGGCCGTCGTTTGCGCGGGCTTTATGCCGAATACGGAATTGTTACGCGGGCAGGTCGCTATGGACCGCCATGGTGCTATCTTGATCAATGATTATGTTCAAACCTCTGACCCGGATATTTATGCGGCTGGGGATGCTTGCGTGGTCAATTATAATCCCACGGGACAGCCGGCGTATACACCATTGGCAACTAACGCACTGCGCCAAGGTGCGTTGGCGGGGATCAATGTTTTCGGAGATTTACAGCCGTACATGGGAACGCAAGCCACCTCAGCCATGCAATTATTTGATCACACGATGGCCACAACTGGGTTGACCTATCTAGCCGCGCAAAGACGAGAACTACCAGTACGACACGCCGTCTATCAAGGCAATTGGCGGCCAGCTTATATGCCGACGACGGCCAAAGTCACGATTGAACTAGTTTATAATTATCAGAATCGTCAGCTTCTCGGCGCGCAATTCTGGAGTCGTCACGACATTGCCCAAGCTGCAAACACGATCTCAGTAATGATTCAAAATCAGAATACGATTGATGATTTGGCTTACGTGGATATGTTCTTTCAGCCGAATTTTAATCAACCGTTTAACTATTTAAATTTGGTGGGGCAACTAGCCGTCAAACAAGAATATCAGCGAGGCAATCAAACACCACGAATTACAGCTCGTGGTAACTGGTCGAATAGTAGTGATAAGCATTGACCTAACGTAAAGCAGCACAGGCGCATTAAATCACAGACTTGGGGTCATTTCCCAAGTCTGTTTTTATGCCATCCAAATGATGAAAGCACTGTTCGTCATCCCATAATTGGTGAAAAAGCCTGATTTGCGCTGACAGGAACCCTGTATAATAGATTCCAGTCAAAAGTAGGAATCAGGACATGCAAGTAAAAGTGAAATGGCTGTCGGGGTTGCTAGTGGTTTTGCTAGTACTGGGGCTCAGTGGATGTATGGCACAACAACACCGCATGAAGTATGTACAGTCAAATACGCCTACGTTATTTTTCCACGGTGGCGGTAATAGGTATCACGCCGAGGCACAGATGGGACAAGCGGCTGAAAATGCAGGGGTGACAACTAGCGTTATTCGGGCGATGGGGCTTAAAAAAGGGCGCTTCAAGAATTCGTAGTGGATTCTTGAAGCGCCCTTTTAAGGCTTTAATGCGTCGTTTGACAGTCAATGTGGCGATTGGTCAATTGGCTGAGGCTGGAGCCGATACCGTATTAAGCTTCAGTGCCGACGTTGATGATGAGCTTACCAGCACTGTGACTGTTTTCGCTATACCGGTGGGCGGCTTGGAGACCAGCCGTACTAAACGGAAAGACTTGGTCGATGATGACTTGTAAGTGTCCTTCAACGGCGAGCTGCCCCAAGATGGCTAACTCCCGGCCGTTGGGTTGTAACCACCAGCTGGAGACAGTGGGGCCTTGGGATTTTTGAGCCGCTGTTGGTTGCCCATCAATCGTCACGAGTCGGCCAGTTGGCTTTAAGATTGCCAAGCCCTCATCAATGGCGTCAATGGTATCAAAGACGGCATCGTAGTCTGTAAGGACATCTTGAACAGCCGTCGTGTGGTAATCAATGACGTGGTCAGCGCCGATTTGCTTCAACAGCGTATGGTGATTGGCGCTCGCAGTAGTCGCAACCTCGGCACCGAGGTACTTAGCAATCTGGATGGCATTTAAACCAACCCCGCCAGCACCGGCTTGAATTAAGACTTTCTCGCCAGCTTGAATCTTTAATTGGTCATGAATGACTTGGTAAGCAGTTAGCCCCACTAACGGCAAAGCGGCGGCTTGTTCAAAAGAAAGACTGGCTGGTTTTAGTGCTAACTTGTCTTCTTTGACTGCGGCATATTCAGCGTAGGTCCCGCGCCGGCCATCCGCATAAATGTCTGGGCGGGCAAAGACTTCATCACCAACCTTAAAGTTGGTCACGGCCGCGCCAGCCTCAACAATGGTCCCAGCGACGTCCCAACCAAGGACAACTGGCATTTGCCAGTCAAACATGCCTTTAAGCAACCCTTGACGAGCTTTCCAATCGATGGGGTTGATACTCGTTGCCTGAACGGCGACTAAGACCTCGTCCTGATCAATGCTGGGACGTTCGATAGTGGCCATCTGGAGTTCTTCGGGCCCACCGTACTGATTAATAATGACTGCTTTCATTTTAAATAATTCCTCCCTGAAACTGAATAACCTAGCTTAGCATTTTAGTTGTGCTCAATTCAATTATTTAGTTCGGACTAGCGTGAATTAGATGCGCGTCGTTTTCAGCAGCCATCAATTGGGCAGTGTGTTGTGGTGATTGGTGAAAGCTGAGTCGATAGTGTCAGTCAGTAGGTATTTGTTGCTGCAGGTCTGTCGCCAGTTGCGTTAAAAAGGTTTTGGCGGCTTCCGACAAGCGTTGTCCCTTAGTCCAGACTAGGCTAGTGCGGGCGGTTATTCGAGGTGTTAGTGGGATGAAAATTAAATCGGATTGGTTCGTATTGATGATGCCATCAATCCCCAACGCGTACCCGACGCCCGCAGAAACTAGTAACGAGGCATTATAGAGTAAATTATAAGTGGCGACGATGGTGAATTTTGGCGTGCTTTCACCATACCAATCCTGAAGTTGATTGATCGTACCGTGTTGTGCAGAAACAATGATCTTTTGGCCTTCAAGATCAGCTAAGCTAATGTAATCATGGTCAGCTAGCGGCGAATGCCGCGGAACCAGTAATCCCCAGCGACTTTCGCCGGGTAGATGGATAAAGTTTAAGTCGTGTTTGTCAGTTGGTTCCGTGACGATTCCAAAGTCAAAGTTCCCGGTTTTGAGGTTGGTTCGAATCTGATTCGCATTACTACTCGTCACGTTGATCCTGATTTTCGGATACTGTTGTTGTAGTTTCTTAATCGACTGAGCAATCGTCAAAAAACTGCGCATCTCGGCACTCCCTAATTCAATCGTGCCACTGATTTCTTTGGCTGTATTAATGTTGGCAAGCGTCTTATCGGCTAAGGCGATGATTTGGTTCGCCTGCGTGGCAAAGTATTCGCCACTACTCGTGAGACTGATATGACGGCCATTGCGTTCAAATAGGGTCACGCCCAGTTCATCCTCTAAATCCTTTAATTGTCGTGAAATTGTTGGCTGCGAGACGTGTAAGCGTTCAGCGGCCCGACTGATATTTAACTCGGCGACCACTGCTTGAAAATAACGTAGAACTCGTAATTCCATCTAAAGCACTTCTTTCTATTACAATTAAGTATAATTTTAAATACCATATAAGCATTCGACATGGTTGCTGTCAAGCTTTAAGATGAAACTTGAGGTTAGTGCAGAATAGTTGGTTATTCAGAGAATAACGTGTCAAGCATCAAGGCAGGGCACCATTTAACCGAAGTGCTCTGAATTAAGCATCACTATTTTGCCAGAATGGAGGAATGTTAACGATGAACAAAAGTAATCAGCCCGTAGTGTCAACCACTGTAACCACGATGCAGTGGTCCAGAGCACAGTTAGCCGCTTTTAGCACGGCGGATGATTTTCAAGTCTCCCCATTTTACAGTGATGGGCAGACATACGGGACACCGACCTGGATTTGGTCGGTCGTGGTAGGGCAGCAACTATTTATCCGTGCTTGGAACGGTCCGCGCTCACGCTGGTATCGATCGGCCGTAACCCAAAGGGCTGGCCGGATTCATTTGGCCGAGAGCAATCATCTGGTGAATTTTGTGCCCATTTGTGATGAGCAGTTAAATAACCAGATTGACCAAGCTTATCGACAAAAATATGCCGGTAGTCCGTATTTAATGCCGATGCTAGCAAGTGGACCGCGGCAGGCGACGGTCCAAGTGATGCCACGAATATCTAAGAAAGGTGAATAGAAATGACTAAAATAATGATTATTGGTGCTAATGGTGGGATTGCCAGGAAGCTGACGCAACGGTTATTAGCAGAAACTGACGATGAACTGGTATTGTTCCTACGTCGAGCGGAACGTTTAGCCCAGTATCGGGAGCAACCACGGGTCACGCTGATTGATGGCAACGTGCTTGATACGGATGAACTTGCCACAGCAATGGCACCGGTGGACATAGTCTATTCCAATGTTGGTGGGACTGATCTAGCAGCCCAGACGAAGAGCATTTTGGCCGCAATGGTCCGAACTCAGCGGCAACGGTTGATCTTCATTAGTGCACTCGGCGCCCATCATGAGGTGCCAGGAAAATTTGGCGCGTGGAACGAACAAGCCATTGCCGATTTCCTACCCGGTTTTCGAGAAGCAGCGAGGTTGCTTAGTGCTTCCGAACTGGTTTATACGGAGATCCGACCAGCCTGGCTAACGGATGTTGCCGAAATTGATTATGAATTGACGACTGGCGCAGAACCTTTTAAAGGAACTGAGGTATCACGAGCAAGTGTTGCCGATTTAGTCTTTAAATTAATGGCGCATCCTGAAAATTATCAGCGTGTCAGTTTAGGGGTCGATAAACCTGGTACGGCGGGTGACCGGCCTAGTTGGTTGTAATTCCTGTCATGAGCCTTGATTGAATGCTAAAATAGGCGTTAACGCTCAGACGACAACGCCTTCCGATGCGGGGTGGCGCAAATTCAAATGACGAACTAACAGTGAATAGATGATTAAATAGAATTCAGGGGGAAGTTATTGAAAAGAATACGCTTATGGGGGCTGATGGCAGGCCTGCTGTTATTATTAGTTGGTTGTGGTCGTGCAGAGACGACCGGGGTGACTAAACCGGTTACGACTCAGGGGCATCGCTACATTCCGACACTGTTTTTCCATGGGTGGGGCAGTAGTTACCATGCTGAGACGCACATGGCAGATGCTATCGTTAAAGCCGGCAAAACACAAACTATTGTACGCGCGATGGTTGCTAAAAACGGGACGGTGGCTTTGAAAGGCCACTTTAGATCAGGTGATTATCGACCAATTGTTGAAGTGAACTTTGCTAATAACCGGTCTTCAGATTATCCAACCGTGGGCCGCTGGGCAAAAAATGTGGTGGTGGCGCTCCAACGAACTTATGGCATCACGTCGTTTAACATGGTTGGTCATTCCATGGGTAATATGGCGATTACCTATTATCTATTGGCGAATGCGCAAAATGAGCGGTTGCCGCAGCTCAGGCGACAAGTCGCAATTGCTGGACATTTCAATGGTATTTTAGGCATGGACGACAGCCCTAACCAGATGACGTTGAATGCTGCGGGACGACCGAATAAATTGCGACCGGCCTACCGCCAGTTATTAGGATTGCGGCGGGTTTATCCACGTCAGCAAGTACGAGTCCTTAATATTTATGGCGATAAGGGCGATGGGACGCATTCGGATGGGTCCGTCAGTAACGCTTCATCACGCTCTTTACGGTACTTAGTTGCGGCGCGTGCGCGTTCTTATCGCGAGGTTAAGATTACTGGGAAACATGCGCAACACAGCCAGTTGCATGAAAATGCGCAGGTCGACCGGTTACTGATTGATTTTTTATGGCCCACACATTAAAGTGGGGCAGCCTGATGGACAGGCACTGGCGAGTTCGCATTTTTAAAATTGACGCTAAAGAAACTGGGGTAGTCAGCTGACGTTTGTCAGTGATTAGCCTAGTTTTTAGGTTGCTACCAACTTGTAATGACGGGGTATTCGCGCTTAAATAGATAAAGACTGATTACTGGTAACGGTGTTGGTCGTTTGCTAGCGCGATCAGAGTGGCTGATTATAGTAGGCTATTGATAGTAGTTGCGCGTCCAATCGATTGTATGACTAATGAGGGTCGAACAAACCAGGTCATTATGGTGACCAAGCAACGGATTATTGGAGTGGGGGGTAGTGGCGGATGTTTAGTTATGAGCAGCTCGAAAAATATAATGAAACTGATGTGGAAATTTACAGGTACGTTATTAATAATATGGATAGGGTCGGCTACATGAGCATTCGTGAGTTAGCTCACGAGTTGCACGTGTCGACCTCGACGATTTTGCGTTTTTGTCTTAAAAATGGGTTCGAAGGCTATCGTGATTTTAAACGGGCACTTAAAAGTGAACAACAACAGTTGACCACCTACGAGCCCAAGAGCGACGTCAGTGAGCTAGCACACTTTTTTGCAAAAACTAATTCTAGCGCGTATGAACGTAAGTTGATGCCAGCGCTCACGTATTTGCGTCGAGCCACGCTGGTTATTTTTGTCGGCATTGGTTCCTCAGGAAGTTTGGCCCGCTATGCCGCGCGCTGTTTTACCAACGCTGGTAAGGTTGCGTTTGGACTTGAGGATAGTAATTATCCAGTGAATACTTTTGAGATTCACGATACGGTCGTTTTTGCGTTATCTGAGAGTGGCGAAACCCCAGAACTAATTGTACTTGTTCAGCATTTTCAACAACGCCGGTGCGCAGTCTTAAGCATTACTAACCAGTCCCAATCCACGCTAGCGAAGCTTTCCGATTGGAATTTTTCATATCAATTGGCTCACCAGAGAATTAATGGTAATTATAATATAACGACCCAGGTCCCCGTGGTCTATGTGATTGAGACCTTAGCGAAACGACTATAACTAAAGAAACGAATCGTGACTTGAATAGTAACGATTCGTTTTTTAAGCTTGGAAGTGAAAGGGGTGCTTAATGATGGATGAACGACAGCGGAGTTTGAGCGGTCAGACCTATGATGCACACGCACCAGTATTTTTAGAGCTAAAACGGCGTACACGGCAACTTTTAAGCCAGTATAACCAGCTCGCCTATGACCAAAAAAGTGAGAAACGTACGATATTGCAGGCTATGTTTGCCAAGATTGGATCGAATGTTTCGGTGGGGAGCCCATTTATTTGTGACTACGGGTGTAATATTTCGATTGGTCAGAATGTTTCAATCAATATGAACTGTACCTTGATCGACTGTAATCGGATTACCATTGGTAATAATGTCTTGATTGCCTCAAATGTTCAAATTTATACGGCTACCCATCCGGTCGAACTGCATGAACGTTTACGTGCGGACTGGCAGCCAGATAGTGATCAGTATTTTTGCCAGACGTTAGCGCGGCCAGTCACAATCGAGGATGGCTGTTGGATTGGTGGTGGCGTGATTATTATTCCCGGCGTGACAATTGGTCGGGGATCCGTGATTGGTGCCGGTAGTGTGGTCGTCAAAGACATTCCAGCTAATTCGTTGGCGGTAGGCAATCCTTGTCGTGTGATTCGGCAGATTAATCAAGGTGAACCGCATGCTTAAGATGATCGCCTTTGACTTTGACGGCACGCTCGCGCCGACGATTCCAATGGTGATTGACGTCTTTCGTCGTAGCGTTGCACCGTACGTTGAGCACGAACTGACCAAGCAAGCTATCGTCCAGACGTTTGGGCTAAATGAGGTTGGGATGGTCAAAGCAGTGGCTGGTCAACGGTGGCCGGTCGCTTTGGCCGCCTTTTATCAAGAATACGCTCGCGCACATTTACGGGTGTCAGCACCGTATCCGGGAATCGTCACACTTTTAGAACTGTTGCAGCAGCAAGGGATGGCGCTAGCTCTGATTACGGGTAAGGCGGCTAAGAGTTGTCAAATTTCCTTGGACGTGACTGGCCTGACGTCCTATTTCCCCACGCGGTTGTATGGTTCTGAGTGTCAACCTAATAAAGCTGACAATCTGCGACAATTGATGCGCACTAAGTCGTTAGACGCCGCGGAACTCTTGTACGTTGGCGATACTCGCTCAGATTTTGAAGCAGCTGATACGGCCGGGGTGCAATGTTTGACGGCGGCGTGGGATCCTAATCAGCCAATTGTTGAAGCCGGTGATCAGATCGTGTTTACTTCGGTCGAGCAGTTGTGGGTCTACTTGCAACGGCGACTTGGTTGAAGCAGTTAAATAAACAGGATAATTAATAATCGTGGTAACAAACAAATTAAAAAGAGTGGCGTGATAAGTCGCATCGTTATATAAGGCCAATTAATAACAGGGCATGACTTTAGTGTTTTTAAAGTTACGCCCTGTTATTAGTGTTTTTTAATCTATTGATGGGTGTATTAGGATTATCAGTATGTGGTCAAAGCGTAAATCAGTTGAGACGATCGCAGTCAGTTAGAATTAAATCTTCTAATCATAGTAATTTGCAAAATAACCTAGTCGCACGGCGGATTACGACCACAGTGAAGGGGCACCAACTGGCCTGCTTATTTGAATCGTTCCAGTGCTGTTTAAGCAATTGCACGTGAATTGTCAAACGGTCACACCGGTAATCAGGGTGAAATTGGTTATGTTGACGAGCATAACTATTATCAAATTATTCAGCGCATGGGTAACCATGTACAAATTCGAATTGCGCGGGCGAAATAACGTGACGACACGTTATGACTGTCTAAATTTTAAAAACTAAATCTTTTTGCACTTTACTAAAATCTTAGAAATTTAAAAACAACATGTATATCTAATCTTAACGTGTATCTTTAAGAGGAGTCTGGTTTGCAAGTTTAATTTTGAATTAAACAAAGATAAGAAACTAACTTGTATTGAATAAGTGCCATTTTCAGGGATTTTGCGGTAGCCAATCGTGTAATATTCCATTTCGATATTTTATAATAAATTCTATTAAAGTATGAAATATATTGTCGACAGAACTAGTATTATTACGTATAAGTTAAATAATATGTGGTGTTTTTTTGTTGAGATTTAGCTGCGCCTGACTCTTTTAGTGGATACTATTGAAAGGGTATTGAGAAATTTCTAGTCAATAAAAAAGTAAGGTATTGATGGAGTGATATGCTACATTGAGCTAACTTGGGAAAATGAAACTTTTGTATGATTTAAATGGTGAAACAATCAATGAAGAAATATAATATTCAGTCCATAATTGATTGGCTTTACAGAATCAGTACTTTAAAATGGTTTAATTATTTGCAAGACGCATTAATAGCTGCTTTTCCAATAATTGTTGTTAATGGTTTTCTTGAAACTATCTTACAAGCCTTAATGACTGACAATGGATTTTTTGTCGTTATCTTTCACTTAGAACACTTTGTTGCAAGTAATGCTGTTTTGATAAATCAGCTGACTGTATTAGTTCAGCTATTACAAGTTTTTGCCAACACAATAATTGCTGTCCAGTTCTCAAGAAATGTGATCAAATCTTTAGATAATAATATAGCTTGTGGTGCAATGGCTGCATTCTCTTTTATTATTTTGAGCATTAAGTTAGGCCAGAACCATGAATTGATTTTTCTAATTCATGGTGTTACTTTTGCTTTGCTGACGGGCCTAGGAGTTAGTAAATGTTTTGATTTTTTTAGAGTCGAAGTCAATAAGGACGATAATGATTATCAAAACGCTTTAATTGCGACATTGACAAACATCAAGCCTATTCTCTGTATCATTTTTTGTGTTTTAATTTTAAAAATATTAAATTTTGAAATTGATTCAAATGGAATAAACACTCATCTGCATAGCATAATTCAAACAGCCCTAACCGATAATCACTACAGTTTGATACCAGTGTTACTAATACTTTTTCTAAGAAGTATTAGTAAATTTATGGGGATTAATGCGGATTTTCTTTTTAGTTTTAGTACCCGAGCGCAATTGGTAAATTTAAATCGTGCTTTGAAATTTGCACATCCTGTTGCTGCTGTTCATCCAACTGCTTACTCGACGTTATATTCTTGTTTTGCCCATTTGGGTGGCGATGGCATGTTACTCGCATTGATAATTGTCGTGCTCATCATAGGAAAAAATCAACATTTGAAAAGGTTATTGACTTGGTCGTTCATACCGACGTTTTTTAACTTCTCAGAGCCAGTGATGGTTGGCTTTCCAATCATGTATATGCCTATTTATCTAATTCCTTTTATAATGAGTCCTTTAGTAACGACAGTCATTGCTTATCCGTTTTTAAAGTACAATATTGTCCCAGCGCCTGTTTATCCAGTGCCTAATGGTACGCCAGGACTGTTGAAAGCTTTTATTGCCACTGGGGGCAACATTCCGACCCTACTATTAGCACTTCTTTGCTTAGTTGTCTCTTGTTTTATATATTTACCGTTTGTTAAAGCAGAGATGAGACTAATTAATCTAGAGCATGCGAAAATTAGATCTTCTTTTAAAAGATAAATTTTGAATTTGTGAGTCTAGAGGATAATAGACGGAGTGATTAACTTGCGAATCTCAAAAAAAATTATTATTTCAATAGGCCTATTATGCTTCCTTATGACGTTAATTTTTTTGTCCGATAAATGGACTAAACAGAATATTTCAAATTTGAAGATTCAACGAAACTCAGTTACTGAACCCATAGTTTTGGTTCCAGGAAGTAATGCGACACAATATAGATTTGATCCGCTTATAAGAGACATTAATAAAAGGGAAAAAACACCTCATTCTTTGTTAAGAGTGTTAGTGCATAAGAATTATACAATTTCCTATAGTGGTGCAATAAAAAAAGGTGAAAGACAACCCTTTATTGTTATTGCTTTTGAAGATAATAAAGATGGTTTTAAAAATATAAAGAAACAAGCTATCTGGTTAAAATACGCCTTAAAATATATATCACAACAATATGAATTTCGAAAGATTTCATTAATTGGCCATTCGAATGGTGGGCTGATTATCACGTATGCACTTGAACATAATTTGACTAGCCATTATCTAACTGTACAAAAGGTTATGACTATTGCTGCACCGTACAATTTGAACGATTCTTCTGTTAGAAGTGAGACTGAGTTGTTAGAAAACTTGATTGCAAACAGAAAATATATTCCAAACTCAATTGATATGTATTCTTTAGCTGGCACTCAAAGTTATAGCAATGACGGCTTAGTTCCGTTGTACAGCGTATTGGCGGGTCGCTATATTTACCAAAAGCAAGTTAAGCATTATACGCAAATAACTGTTTCGGGTGTTGGAGCGGAACATTCGGACTTACCACAGAACCAACAAATAATAATGGCCATTGAACAATATATTGAAAAGTAGAAATTTTTTCTGCTTTTTCCTTTAATTACTTATCCTAATTTATATTCTGAAATAGTTCGTATATTATCTGTTTTATGTTATTTTAAAAAAAGTACAAGTGCAGTTCTAGTCAATAATTCATATCTTGCAAGAAGGTAAGCAGATGAATAAGCATAACTTCTCAAATAAACGTAGCTATGCAAAAGCTTACAGACAGTGCATGCGGGAAGATATTCTAGGTCAATATGCGGTAGCTACGTTTTGGTATCTGTATTAAAAGAAAATACCATGATGTGTGATACGTGCGATACACGTTTTACATGGATCCTTTTGAACGAGAAAGAATGATTGTTGTTCCTAATACTTTCAAAGAAATTGACAGAAGGGTGACTTTTGCCGACCCGTTAAAATTTTCAGACCATACTAAAGGGGCACAGATGGACACTGAAGGGTGTGGTATTTAAAGAAGTGAATTGGAAAAATTGAGGGGATTGAATTTATAGACTGTCATTTTAGAATGAGGCGCATGGCTACAGTTGCTGGCAGCAAAACTGTCAAATTGGTTTAGGGCTGTATTAAAAGAATACCGTTAACCAGTTCTACTAAGAAATTTACAGGACACATGGTGGAGCCTACAGGAGTGGTTGAAGTGGTCATGAATTAGCTGGTGCCCACAAATATAGGGCTCAACAAACCTGACAAAACTGTCAAATTTCGCGTGTTAACGTGAGCAACAGACATAAGAAGGTCTGATTTGCCTTGAGCACGTCGGCAGCATTCGGTGGAATTAACTCATCACTTATGCTGGGCTAGCATAAAAAGAGTAGCGTTCATCTTCTTGATTTGAACGCTACTCTATTATTTTAAATGCCGAACTGTTTAAACCAAAGAGGGTAAATAATGAATTTGAATATTTATGATCTACTACTATATTGATATCTTTTTCTACTTTTGACATCGATTGAAAGTGCGAAGTTTAAAAAATTATATATCCAGGCGACGTAATCAGGATTAGCGTTTTTAATTTAATAAAATTGGGTAGATTCTTTTTAGTAGAGTGTGAAATTAAGAAAGATAATCAAATCTGTTCCAGAATCAAACTTAGTTGTACCAATAAACAATAGTTGTTTTGTATTAATTTTTTGGTTGAAAGAGTGATGTAATTAAACTTGTATCAAGATCAGAAATAGATATGCTTTGAGTATTTAAGACATGCCATAAACCACCAGCACAAAAATTAAAAAAATTGGATTGCTGGGTTGAAGTGAGATGTTGCCAATCAGAATTTTCTGTTAAGTTGACAATGTCCAACAGTTTGAGTGCAGTTAACCGATGTAATGTGTATGAGAAAAAGTCGGAATTTTGTAAAACTTGTAATCGATTTTTGTTGCCAAACCAAAATTTGAAAAGAGCGTCGATAAAATCATTTAAACAAAGTATTGGTGTTTCTTTCAATATTTCGATAAAGTCATTTGCAGAATTATCCAAAAAGCCCTCAATGACTTTTTGTGTGGATGAATAATGACGATAAAAAGTTTTTCTAGATACTCCTGACTTTAAGCAAAGTTCTGTGACAGTAATACTTTCGAGTGTTTGTCCAGTCTCAATTAAATCAAATAGATGTTTTACCAATTTAGCATCAGTTAGTTGATATTGTTCTTGTGGCATTTGTTTTATCCCCTTTCATCTTTCATCAAAACCTAAATTATCATTTATTGAATTAAATAATGGCAAATCAGGGATATGCTGGACACACAACCTGATTTAACCACTATTCATGTTTTAAATTCGTCTTTTCTGGGTTCAGGAGGTTTAAAGAAGCCGTACGTCTTTTTATGCTAAGCTGTCTTTTTTCCGTTTCTTAATGAGGGTAGATGCATACATGGCAAAAATTGAAGCTATACCAATGTACAGCAGGCTCAACATTGAAGGTCCAGTGATTGATGCATCTGTAATATACATTTGGTTAAGAATAAGATCATAGGCAAAGCGAATTGGCGTAATATCATAAACATAATTATGATAGAAGGGACTCAGCATTTGCGGAATGAAAGTAATGACTGCCATTGAACCTATCCAGATAATAAGTAGTAATGGCCATCCTTTTAGTCCAAGCAAATCGAGTACAGCTGACTGCAGTAGATAGAAAACAAATGATATACCACCAATCATCAGTAGGAATTGTTTTGGATCATGAATTGGCACAGAATAGCAAACTTTTGTGAAGAAGTAAACTGATACAGCAATCGCAGTGACAATTGCGATACCCGAAATTAATTGGCTTGTGACACTAGTTAATGAGAGGCGGCCATCAGTACGTTTCTTCTCATTCTTACTATGGTCTCGCCAGTTCAGTAAACTAGCAATAAGACTACCGAGCCAACAGAAGATGGTTACTAAGAATGGCGCCATACCACTTATTTCTTTAGTTGAAACTTTATTGCGTTTGATAAGAGTTGTGTGAATTGGTGTTTGCAATTTAGACCAGTCCTGAGGAGATAGTGTTAGTCCTGACTTATTTGCAACGGTTATATATTCGTTAGAAATCTTCTGATTTAGATGATCAGTCATCTTTGGAAGTGCAGTAGTCAAAATAGTTGCAACCGTCATATTACTTCCTTGACTGACGTATAAAGAGATTTTTGCTTGTTCTGGGGTCTTCTTGGTTAATGAATTTGCTAAGGCCTTTTGTTGTTGGAATGGTGCCGTCTTAGCAGCCACTGGCGTTTTAACTACCAGTGCAGCTAGCTTCTGAGTTATGATTTTACCTTTTAAATAGTCTGTTTGCTGATTGATAGCTTTAGTAAATCCCGAATGAATGACAACAGCCCCGTAGTATTTTCCGGATGCAAAGCCTTTAGTGAGTTCACTCGTGTGGGTTACATTGACCCATTTAATTTCAGCGCTTTTCTTATGGCTCTCTTTTCGTAATTTCTTAACAACATTCTTAGCATCTTTTCCTGTATCGTTTACTACTAACGCTAATGGTAAATGACGAACCTTAACTGTGCTCCTAGCTCCAACTTGTGCGAAGGCAAATAATCCGATTAATATAGTGGCGACTAACATACTGATCCAGATGCTTTTTCTCTTAAACACGTTGAACATTTTCACTACCCCCTTTTTTTATGCTACGGGTAGTTTATATTAATATTGAAATAAAAAACATGGTCAAATTAATATGATTTGTGTCTTAAGGCTACAAATGGCAACCATATGAGCCATAAGGTTACAGAATTGGCAAAACTGGTAATGGAGGAATCGATATGACGGATTTTAGAATGAAAAAAACTGACGACGTTATCACCAAATCATTTGTTGACCTAGTCATAGAGAATGGATTTGACAACGTTACTGTCACGGATATTGCACTCAAATCTATGATTAGTCGTAAAACTTTCTATTTACATTATGAGGACAAATTTGCACTGACAGACGCAATACTACAAGATATTCTAACGTGGTTTGATGAGACATTGAAAAAGAAGCGATTACTCATAAATCAAGGAATTGGCTTAAGTAACGCAGTTGGTCAATTAGAACCGGAACTTAGACAATTACTGATGTGTTGGAGCAGACCAATAAACGCAATAATGGCAATTCCACAAGCTAAGATGCAACTAATGGATGGTCTTAAAGATATTTTAAGTAATCATTTACAGGCAGCTCTCACACATCCAAAGTCAGATTTGGAAATAAATGTTATTGGTGGCATGATGTTAGGGATGATAAGATATTACTTACAAACAAATGACTTCCCATCAAGCAAAGAAATTCATCAATTATCAGACACCCTTAATTTGATATTTGGCGCGTAGTATAAGTCAGTCACATTTCTGTCCATTTAAAGTGGTATTTTGCTTTAGTGATTAAGCCTGATTGTGAAATCTTATAGCGTTTTTTAATGGGATTAATTTGGCGCCTAAAGTATGATTGTACGATGTTTTACAATTGCTTTATTAGTATAAACTTCATATTGTAAGGGCCATCGTAGATAGAAAAGGCATTTTATTTGGCGTTATTAGTTATAGCACCTGTAAAAAAGATAAAACCGGGATTTAACTAATTTCGATAAGACGGCGTCTCACTGGCAACGGTCGGAAAGTTAAACAGTGAGAATTCACTGGATTGGTGCGGCCAATGAGCCACAAACCACGGTGAAAAAACAAGCTTTTTAGTGTCAACAGATAAAGTTATGACACAGCGTATGCTAAATGAGGGTCGGTATTGAGTGATATGGTGAGAAATTGCTTGCCGGGTCTTGCCCAATCCGCCATACCGCAGTATGGTTAGGACAAACGAGTTAACGGGAGTGACAATATGGACTGGGAAGACTATTTTCCAACGGCAATCGCTGAACGTGGGTACGATTATTACTTACAGGGGTATGTCACTGATTTAAAACGGACCAAAACACAAATTACGGCAATGGTTACGGGCACGCAGGACTATGGCGTGGTGATTGATCTCGCTAATGGTGACTTTCACGGTGGCGCGTGTGAGTGTCCGTATGCCAATAGTCATCCGTACTGCAAGCACATGGCGGCCGTTTTGTGCCAAGCGACGGCGGCTGATAAACCTGCCAGTCAACAGCAAGTTTCCAAAGCACCAACTAGTTTCGACAGTCTTGAACAGACTGCCACTAAGCTGGTGGAGCGGGCTACTGATCGGCAAGTCCGGGACTTTTTGAGTGTGGTGTTGGCCCATGACAAGCATCTCGTCCAGCTGTTCCGGACGGTCATGGGTGAGACTAATGTTGTGACAGATTTACCTGAATATCTCGCGAGTGTTGATGATTTATTTGACACAAACGCGGATGGCGGTGGTTTTATCGATTATGACGCGGCGACGGACTTCGGTGATGAGGCCTTAACTCTCCTAAAAGAAGAGGTGCAACCGTTGGTCGATCACGGCGAGTATGGTTTGGTATTTCAAATCTTAGCGCATCTGATGCTTAAAATCGACCACGTCGACATTGATGATTCCGATGGTGAGATCATGATGATCATGAGTGCTAGTGACGACTTGTGGGAAGCTGTCTTAACAAAAGCCGACGCGGATGTGCAGCAGCAGGTGTTTGATTGGTTATGCAAACAATTAACGAAGTCGTTGAATATCATTGAAGATACGCTTGACGATTTATTATTCACATATTTCAAGACGCCAGCGTTTATTGATGCAAAGCTGGTGTATACCGCTAAGCGGTTCCGTGCGGTGCAAAAACACCCGGATCTCTGGGACTATGACTGGCAGATAAAAAAATGGCTAAAGCACTATTTACAAATGATGTCTGCGGCTCATGTGCCTGATAAGCAAATTATTAAATTTTGTGGCGCTAACTTGGCGATACCGCAAGTTCGCTTGTTTTATAGCCAGTTCTGTCTTCAACATCAAGATGAGGCGCACGCGGTCCAATTGCTAAAGGATGGTAAAAAGTTGGTCACGGACGATCCCAGCATGTTAGCGGAACTTAGTCGCCAACTAAAGGACGCTTATCAGCAATTAGGTGAACAACAACTGTATCGTCAGGAATTATGGCAATTGCTGACTGAATATGCGCCAGCGGATGAGATGCTATTTTCAGAGTTGAAGCAGAGTTACCCGACCACGGATTGGCCGGCGGTTCGCGAGCAACTGTTGACAGCGATCGCGAAGAATTCCAATGTCGATTTGAAACCACTGTACGTGCAAGAAAACTTATTGAACCCGCTATTAAAAGCGGTCGTGGCCGCGGACGGACTCTGGGATTTACGGATCTATGAGCCGTTATTGAAACCACGTTTTTCAGATCTGCTATTAGCGAAATATGATCATGAAGTGCGGAAAATGGCTACTACTACTGGAACTCGGCGAAAGTATCAACAATTGGTTGGCATATTGAAACGGATGCTTGCTTACCCGGCTGGTAAATCGACCGTGCAGGCGATTGTACATGATTGGCAGCAACAATATCCGCGGCGTTCAGCAATGATGGATGAGCTCTCGCGGTTAAACTGGTAATTGATCGTTAGTTGGCGCAGCAATCGCGAACAGAGTTGAGTCGCATCGTTAAGTTTAGGATCGGTTCCTACCCCAAACTTAGCGGTGCTTTTTTCATAGCCAACTGCGGGCATAATAAATTGTCTTTGGGGCCTCGGTCATCCTGGCCAAGCTAAAATGGTAGGACGTTAGTCTATTTCAAAGTTATTAATAGCTGTCCATACTCATGGCTGACCGGTGGCTGTCATTGACCCTGTTATTCAAAATAAGGCTAATCAGTCATCGAATCACAATTAAATTTGAATAATGACCGAATTATCATCTTGGAACCGGTATAATGAGCCTTAAGCGACCGAACTGATTAACCATAGGGTGTGGATATGCGCTGTTGGCGTCATTTGTGGTTCGGCCGTTGCTACGAATAAATTAGCGAGTGATGTGAGGACGTGATCAGTAATGAATATTTTGATTATTGGAACGGGTAAATTGGGGTATGAAGTGTATCGTCGAGTGGCCGTGATGCCGCAGCACCACGTGACTTTGTTGGATCATCACCGACATGAGCATGATGTCTCGTTAGCCACGCAGTTAATCGGGGATGCGAGCAATGTTGATGATTTAAAACGCGCGCTGCGAGGGATTGACGTCGTATTCTCAACGGTGGGCATTACCCACGCGGCGCAGTTTGCCACGGCATTGGTGCAAGCGATGGATGCAGTTGGGGTCAAACGGCTATTTTGGACGACCCAGTTTCAAATCAACTATGATCAGATTTCAGAAGCAATGTACACCTTAGCCCACCGCGAGTTTGGGTTTAGTCGTGAAGTTGAGACGACCTATGTGGCGGGGCAAAAGGCCGGGGCCGCAGTCATCAGGAATAGTGATTTGGACTATACATTGCTAGCCTGTCATTTTTTCAAGTACAATGATGAAGCGGATCAATTAATTGTTGAACCAGCTGGAAATGCTGTTAGCGGTGGGCCACTTAGTCTATTCTCATTGGCGACATTGATCACCGATATGTTGGAACATCCACAAGATTATCCGCAACGTGAGCTCATGATCTCAGCTTGGCCAGGCGAAAAGTAACATCAGTTCTGGCTAATCAACTTTAATTGACAACAGTAGTACTCATAAAATATAAGTTTTGATGGCGATAGCTAAGTTGCACCAACGGGTAACTGGGCTATCGCCATTTTTGTGCTAAGTTTCAAAACTTACGACTGTTACCAGTGTACTAATGTAAATTGGTTCTATTTTTCTGAGCCAGACGGTACAATATTTGTAAATTCATCAAAAGATTGAGGAGATGGGAGCAATGTCACAATGGCAACAAGATTGGGCTTACCAAAAGTACTGGGTCATGGCACACTCACAGCAGCATTATAATGCCATCCGACAATTAGCTCGGCACAATGATTGGTCAGCTGCAAAACAGGAACGCTACCAACAATTATTAGCAGAAGCCGAACAAATTACGCCAACTAAAGCCACGTTGACAACGGCTTATCAGCACGTCTGGGGCTATTTTAAAAAGCAGTGTACGCTGGCCGAGAAGCAACGTTACTTGAATTTACTAACGAATTTAACCCCG
Source organism: Lactiplantibacillus plantarum (assembly GCF_014131735.1). Classification (NCBI taxonomy): domain Bacteria; kingdom Bacillati; phylum Bacillota; class Bacilli; order Lactobacillales; family Lactobacillaceae; genus Lactiplantibacillus; species Lactiplantibacillus plantarum. The sequence goes on along the minus strand of NZ_CP039121.1, from coordinate 1,795,426 downwards.
GCACACGATCAGCTTGGGCCGTTCTTGTGGCAGTTGACGGTGAAGTACGAAGTGGCTTATTTGCTGGCGTCACGCTTGCTGCGCGCGTTTGATCAGCATGAAAATCAACGGTGATTCGTATAACATTTATATTATTTAAACAATAATAAATATGAAAAAACAATGAATTTTTTACGATTACTTCGTTCAGGTCTTTACAAAGTTATGAATAACCTGCTACAATAATAAACAAGTTATAATTATCATAATAAAAACACTAATCAAGGAGGCGAAATAATTATGATTAAATTGTTTACGCAAGCAGGATGTAACTCATCGCGAAAGGCCCGCCAATGGTTCCGGGATCATGATATTGCATTTGAGGAGAAGAACTTTAGTAGCGCAGCCCCTACTGTTAGTGAGTTAAAACAAATTCTGTGCCTAACTGAGAATGGATTGGAAGATATTATTTCTACCCGTTCACAAAGTTATCCCGCAATTGCTGATAAGCTGCCAGATATGTCATTCAATGAGACGCTCCGGCTGTTATGCGAACAACCCCAGTTGTTGCGGCGGCCAATTATTGTTGGTCGTAATAAATTGCAAGTAGGCTTTAATGATGATGATATTCGCCAATTCATTCCCCGGCATATTCGGCGACTGAATTTTCAACAAACCTTAGTTGGATTGGTGGATATGTAATGATAGGGGACTTAAAGTCCACCATATTGTGAAAATGGTAATTACTAGGTTGATGTAAATTAATGTTAATCCGACGCTCTTTTTCATAATTGTTGATGCCAATAGCGGCCTAACTTGATTGAAAGACGTCATAAAGAAACAAAAACATCCCGGCTAGCAGACAGGCTAGTCGGGATGTTTTTGGCGCTTCAGCAGTCATTTAGTCGACTGTGATGGTAGTGGAAGATGCCATTAGCTGTGCCAACTGTTCTTCGGTTGTCCGGTTTTGGGACAACGGTGGCAAGTTGTCGAGCGTAAAGTAGGCTGTTTGGGCGACCTCAATGTTAGGCTCAAATTGGCCATCAGTAATTTCACAAGCAAAGACCAATTTATAATACTGAAATGGTTGGGGAATATCGACACGTAGAGCAGTATCAAAAACGGTGATGAGCCCCTGAACCGCGACGTGACGGCCAGTCTCTTCCCACACCTCGCGTTGCACATTTTCAGTCGGCGTGTAGCCCACGTCAGCAAAGCCGCCTGGTAAGGCCCATAGTTTCGTTTTAATATCTTGAACGAGTAGTAGCTGATTACCATGGCGTATCAAGCCGCGAACGTCGATTTTGGGGGTAATGTAGCCAGAGTCCTGAGTTAGAGCAGCCGTCAGGTCAGCAGTGGCGACGTTGGCAGCGGCGGCCATTTGTTGAATCAATAAGGTTTGTAACTTTTGATAGCGATCTTTGTCGAACGGGTCAGTCGTGTAGGCTAATCCGCTTTGAATCAGGGCTAACATTGCTCGTTGAGTAGTTAATAGTGAAGATGGCATGTTAATGATCCTCCTCTAAAGGTAAATAAGTTTATCAGGTGCAATTTTAGTAGCTAGGTTATCCGGTAGTGGCTGATCAGTCACAAAGTAATCAAAATCACTGAGAGCTAGCAAGTTGAAGTTGTGGCTGACGTTCACCTTGGTGTGGTCAAACAACAGCACTAGCCGGTCGCTTTGGGCGCGTAACGTTTCCTTTAAAGCGATATCAGATTCGTAAGCGTAATAAACGCCGTCTGCGGTCAACCCAGCGCAACTCAAGACCGTGGTCGTAAATCGAAATTTGTGTAGTGCTAGAATGCTGTCAGCGCCTTGAACACACCGTTGTTGTGCATCTAATGTGCCACCCAGGATACGCGTTTGAAAATTGCTATGTCGTAATGCCTGGTCAGCAATGTCAAGGGAATTCGTAACGATCATGCCGGGGTGCTTGGACTGGAGATATTGTGGTAGACAGGCAACGGTGGTTGAGATATCTAGAAATAATAACGCATCATTTAGTAAATACGAACTGGCAGTGTGGGCCAGGGCTCGTTTAGTTTGCAGTAAGTCATCATCCCGGTCCAGGTACTGATCTAGCTTATTAAACGTATTCGGCCGACTAATGCCGCCGTAGTTTCGTTCAGCCAAATTATGAGCTGCGAGTTTGACAATATCGCGCCGGGCAGTGTCGCGTGAAGTCCCCGTTAATTGCATAATGTCTTTTAAACTCAGTGATGGGTGGGTTTTTAATTCATCAAGAATCAATGCTAAGCGTGTTTTTTGGTTCATAATTGATCACCTTAAGTTTTTTTAAGTGTTAAACACATACTAACTTATTTTAGCTTAAATAGAAAGCCAATGACGTCAATTAATGAAAACGGTTGAATTAATCGGCGTTGATGTTGTGGTTACGCCTTGAAACCCTTAAAATTAAGCTAATTAGTGGCAGGGCTACAGCATACCTACGAAAGGATGGTTCAGATGAAAGTGAAAAAAGTGGTCATTGTTGGTGGCGTTGGTGGTGGTGCTTCAGCGGCGGCCCGCGTGCGTCGATTGGACGAGTTCGCCCAGATTACAATTTTTGAAAAGGGGCCGGATGTCTCATTTTCCAATTGTGCCTTACCGTACACATTCAGTGATGTGATTGACCAGCCCGATGACGTGATTTTAAAGACACCGATGCAATTCGAGCAACAGTACAATATTGACGTTCAAGTGAATACAACGGTTGTCGCCATTGATGCGCAGGCTAAGACAGTGATGATCAAACGGCAAGGACAGGTAGCAACGACGATCGTCCCATATGATACACTGATTCTTTCACCTGGTGCTCGACCGATACTACCCGCAGTGATTGCGGGAATCGACCGGCCCAATGTTAAAACGGTCCGCAATGTTCAAGATGTCCGAACGATTCAAGCGTATCTGACTGAACAACACGTTCATGATGTGACGATTGTTGGCGGCGGCTTTATCGGACTAGAGATGGCTGAAAATTTACAACAGGCTGGCTATCAGATCACAATCATTGAGGCTGCCGAGCACGTCTTGGGCACTTTGGATGACGAGTTTGCTCAGCTAGTACACAAGGAACTATACGATCACGGTGTGCAGGTGATACTGCAAGAACAAGTGACGGCCATTGGTGCAACACAAGTGCAGCTCGCCTCGGGACGCGCCGTGACCAGCCAGTTAGTGATTGTGGCAATTGGGGTTACACCAGTAACTGAATTAGCGGTTCAAGCGGGTTGTGCGTTAGGCGTGACCGGTGGTATCAAGGTTGATCATCGTTACCAGACGTCCGTGGCCGACATTTATGCGGTGGGTGATGCCATTGAAGTGACTAATCGGCTTACACGTCAATCTACGCGGCTAGCATTGGCATTTCCTGCACAAATGCAGGCCCGACACATGGTGGATCATTTATACGGGCGGACGCCACAGTATCAGGGTGTGATCGGATCGCAGGTTCTTCACGTCTTTACGTTAAACGTGGCGTCAACGGGCCTGAACGCTACTGAGTGTGAGCACCAGCAACTTGATTATCGGTTCGCAACGGTGGCACCACAGAATCGGGTCAGCGTGATGCCAGGGACAACAGCCGTCTTTCTTAAGTTGATATTCAGTTATCCGACCGGTGAGATTTTGGGCGCACAGGCCATTGGTCAATCGGACGTCGACAAACCGATTGATATTATCGCTAGTCTAATCACGATGCACGGTCGAGTCAGTGACCTGACAGATGTTGAATTATGTTATTCGCCATGGGTCAGTACCGCCAAAAATGTCGTCAACATGGTTGGCTTAGTGGCGGAAAACGTCCTGAATGATGAATTTAAGCAGGTTGCGGTGACGCAGGTTCGACAGCTGGTCTTGGCGGGAGCGTTTATTATCGATGCCCGTGAACCACAAGAGTATGCTGATGGACACATCAAGGGCGCGCATAATATTCCACTGAGTCAGTTTCGACAGCGCTTAGTGGAAATTCCAACCAATCAGCCAGTTTATATTCATTGTCAGACCGGACAGCGAAGTTACAATATGGTCCGCGCGTTACTTCAGCGCGGCTATACGAATGTGGTCAACATTGCTGGGTCGTATGCCGAACTAGTTCAGTATGAATATTTTAATGATCAGACAACAGGGCGAACCTCAATTTTGACACGGGCGTAAAAAAATATTAAACCCTGACAATCACGGGCAACACGCCACTTAATTATGAATAATACTGCGTTGAAATAGGGTGTTAAGCGCTTTTTGAGACCGAAGCATGCAGGATTTTGAATGAATTGTTTGCGAAAATGTCAGCTTGACCGTTTCGTTGTACACCTTGAAAGTTTAAGGTGTGATGTGTTGCTGGGGCTATGATGGCGATGATAAAATAACCTTACCAGTAAAGGGACTAATTCTAATTATTGATAGCTGGTAACGTGGTCATTACGACTACCGTATCATCCGTCGTTCTTTTGCACTGATTTTTTAGCGGCAATGGGAGTGAAACGTGTTCACCAACTAATAAAGTCAGATATTGTAGAGGAGTTTTATCATGCAATTCAGAAAAATTGTGCCCCTGATGAGTGGTTTGTTAGTAATGAGTGTTGGGTTAGCGGCTTGCGGACACTCCGAAACGAAGACTAAACATCCAACGAGCACAGTGGCGAAAGTTGCTAAAGCAACGAAACAGACGGTCACAAAGGCTGATGTGAAAAATGCCAAGAAACTGTTGATCAACCAAAAGCAATGGCACTACAATGCCACTAATAAAGTGTATTATCAGGTTGGCGTTAAGTATGGTACTAAAACAACGAGTAGTACGTATGAATCAATGGGAATCTTTATTCCGGCAAAGTACGTGAATGCCAAGGCTAGTGGACAGAAGACTTACACGATTACGTTCAATAACAAGGCTAAGGTTAAGGGGTACACGGCTAAAACTGCCCCAATCGTGATGCCCGTGAATACACCTGGTTATGCTGCGCAAACGGCACCAACGGGTTATGATAGCAGTGCGAACAAGTATACTAAGGCTGGCTTTATATACGTTGCCGCTGGTTGTCGTGGTTTGAGTCAGTCAGATAAATCCAATGGTTCGTCGCCATGGGGTGTGACTGATTTGAAGGCCGCGGTGCGCACCTTGCGTTTGAATCGTAGCCGTATTGCTGGTAACACCAACCGAGTTTTCACGTTTGGCCATAGTGGTGGGGGTGCCCAAAGTGCGTTAATGGGTGCCACCGGTGACAGCAAAAAGTACACCACTTACTTGAAAGCAATTGGGGCCCCGTTAGCGACAACAACGGGTAAATCTACTAGTGATGCAGTGGCCGGTGCGATGGCCTGGTGCCCAATCACTAGCCTAGATACGGCCAATGAAGCTTATGAATGGAATATGGGGCAATACTCGAATTCTGGTACTCGTAAACAAGGTACGTGGACCAAAGCTTTGTCGAATGATATGGCGACGAGTTATGCACAATATATCAATAAATTAGGGTTGAAAGATGCCAACGGCAAGACCTTGACGCTCAAAAAATCGACGAGTGGTATTTATACTTCGGGGACTTATGCGACATATCTGAAAAAAGAAGTTGAGCAATCACTGAATAATTTTTTGAAGGACACGACTTTCCCATATAAAGCCACTAGCAACGAAGGACCAAGTGGCGCAGCGTCACAAACTTTAACGAGTGGTAAAATGCCTAGTGGGTCGAAGCCAAGCGGTACGGCTAAGAGCGGGAGTAAGCCGTCTGGCAGTGCGCCATCTGGCACGGCGACTAACAGTTCGTCCACGAGTGGTGAGACTTATAAGACGGCGACTGCTTATATTAAGGCGCTCAATAAGAACGGCAAATGGATCACGTATAATGCTAAGAAAAACACGGCAACGATTACGAGCGTGAAAGCATTCGTCAAGCATTGTAAGACGGCTTCAAAGGATGTTGGGGCTTTTGATGGCTTGACGCGCCAACAAACAGAAAATAAGCTATTTGCCACGAATGGGAGTAGTGCTAACCATTTTGACGCAACTATCAGCAAGTTATTAACGACTAATCAGTCGAAGTATGCCAAGTTGAAGAACTACAAAGCAAGCTACGCCAAAGCTTACCGGTCGGATTTGAAGAAGACGGATGCCCAGGGAAGTTCGATTCAGAAGCGGATGAACTTATATAACCCACTATATTATCTAACCAGTTATTATGACGGTTATAACACGAGCAAGGTAGCCAAGTACTGGCGGATTCGGACGGGTATCAATCAGAGTGATACTGCGTTGACTGTTGAGACCAACTTAGCATTGACGCTAAAACAAAATTCACAAGTTAAAAGTGTTGATTTTGCGACGGTTTGGGGCCAGGGCCATACCGAAGCAGAACGCAAGGGTAACAATGAAACCAACTTTATTAAGTGGGTCAACAAGAGCTTGAAGTAAGTTAATCCAACATAACTGTAACAGGTTATTCCTGAAATAATTAATTAATATTTAAACGTGGTGCTATTAGAAACCAATTTCTGATGGCACCACGTTTTTTAGTATCAGTGTCAACGAGCGTGTTCGTGATGTAGTTCCTAAATGCTTTGGCAACCCTTATTGAACAATCCCTATTTTTAGTGTCGTTAATCCAATTAATGATTGAAATGACTGGGTCTCGTGCTACACTAAAATAAAAGATAAAAAAGTTGGTGGCAAAATATGCGAACGATTGAAGACGATGCAGCGCTTAAGATTCTAGCGGATGTGATTAAGATTCCATCAGTTAACGACCATGAGTTGACGGTCGCAAAATATTTGCAAGCCCTGTTGGCGAAGTATGATATTTCAGCTAAAATTCACCCCATTACCGGTGATCGTGCAAATCTAGTTGCTGAGATTGGTCATGGGAAGCCTGTTTTAGCAGTTTCCGGTCATATGGATGTGGTTGCGGCGGGTGACCTGGCGGCGTGGGACACCGATCCTTTCACCTTAGTAGAAAAATCCGGTCAGTTATTTGGTCGGGGTGTCACGGATATGAAGGCTGGTTTAGTCGCATTAGTCGTTGCGATGATCAATATTCAGCAGCAAGGTGGCCCTAAACATGGCACCATTCGCTTGTTGGCGACAATGGGCGAAGAAGTTGGTGAAGCTGGTTCTGCTGCCTTTTATCAACAAGGGGCGATGCAAGATGCAGCTGGTTTACTGATTGCTGAACCTTCAACGGTTTATGGAACAGCGGCTGAGCAGAAGGGGTCTTATGACTTAAAATTGACGTCTAAGGGTAAGGCAGTACACAGTTCGACACCCGAACGCGGCTATAATGCCTTAGTCCCGCTGATTAAATTACTCAATGAAGCCAATGACTACTTTGAAACGATTCCGGCAGGCGAGATGGGACCGGTCAGATTTAACATTGACGTGTTAAACGGTGGGGACCAAGTAAATTCGTTACCCGATTTAGCGACTGCACTCGTTAATGTGCGGACGATTCCGGAATACGATAATGACCAAGTGACCCAAAAATTAACGGACCTGATCGCGGCATATAATCAGCAAGGTGCTGACATTAAGATGACCGTTATCATGAATGAGTCACCAATTGCAACCACGGCTGATAATCGGTTAGTAAAGTTAGTGCAGGCCATTGGCAAGCCTTATGCTGGCCGCGATGTTGTCGTTGCCTCAAGTCCGGGAATTACCGATGCTTCTAATTTGGCTAAGCGTCAACCAGCCGCTTTTCCCTTTGCGGTTTATGGACCGGGTAATATGACCCAACATCAGGTCAATGAAAGTTTACCAAAACAGATGTTTTATGACTTTATTGCAATTTATCAACAGCTGTTTACACGTTTTTTGGCCGAGTAATCGGTGTTGATCGATCGTAAAATCAAAGACCCGCTGGCAGTCAGTGACTGTCAGCGGGTCTTTGAACGGTTAGTACCAATTTTCAGGTGCATGGGTCGGTGTTGAAAAAGCAACGGCAATTTGTCGCAGGGCTTCGTAAGTTTCGGCGGTATTTACCCCTAAAATTGTCGCCATTCGTTGTTCACTGGTTTCAAAGAAACGTTCGATCTTGGTGGCTAATTGGCGGGCCTTGGGTGTTAGGAGTAGTCGTTTGTAGCGACCATCGTCCTTTGCTGGCACGCGAATGAGTAAATCAGCGGCTTCCATTTTGGAAACGAGGCTGGAACAGGTTGCTTTACGAATATTGAACTCTAATTCTAAGTCCCGTTGGAAGAGGTCGTGATGCTGTTCATTGTTGGCAATAAAGTTGATCGTACTGATTTGCATGCCAGTTAGTCCCAGTGATTTTGCATAATGGTCTGAGTCCCTGGCTAATGCATTGTTCGCTTTCTTAATCATGATTCCTAATGAATCTTGCATGGGAGGACTCCTTAATGATATTATGGTACGTATTCTAACTAAAGTGAATTATAAGAACTAATTGTTAAAAAGTCAATTAAAATAGGACTTAAAATTTTGAAATAGTGTGCTAAAATAGTTAATTAGTTCGTATTCGAACTATAGGTTAAGGAGCTGATTTTAAGTATGGAAAAACGTGTTGACCTCAAATTGATTCTTGCAATCGTGGCTGCCGGATTACTTTCATTTTGCGGAGTGATCGTGGAGACTGCGATGAATATCACTTTCCCTAAGTTGATGCGAGAATTTGCACTCAATACGGCGACGGTCCAGTGGATGACCACGGCTTACTTGTTAGTAGTTGCAATTATTGTACCAATTTCGGCGTTTCTGAAACGCCGTTTTCGCACTAAAACGCTGTTTGTGACAGCCAATTTATTGTTTATACTGGGATTGGTCGTTGACGCGACCGCGACCAGTTTTCCCGTTTTAGTCACTGGACGAATCATTCAAGGACTGGGAACTGGGATTGCTTTACCGTTGATGTTTAATATTATTATTGATTGGGCACCGGCACGGCAGAAAGGGACCTTGATGGGAATTGGCACGCTGATTACCGCAATCGCCCCAGCACTGGGGCCGACTTTTGGGGGCTTGATCGTTAGTTGGATGGATTGGCATTGGATTTTCGTGCTGCTGATCCCGGTACTCGTGATTTCACTTGTGTTAGGGCTATATGCGATTCGGCAAGCCCAGCCGACAGTTAAAGTTGGATTTGATGTGGTCGGTTGGCTGATGATCGTCCTCTTATTCGTTGGCTTTACAATTGGATTTAGCAAATTAGCCACGATTACCACGCAACCACTGATTTTTGTGGCTTGGCTAGTAGTCGGTCTGATTGGTCTTGTGGGGTTCGTTATCCGCACACGTCGAGCGGCACAACAGCTAATCAATCTGGCGATTTTTACCACAAAATCTTATGATTTGCACTTAATGGCGTACTTTTTGGTTCAAATCTGTGCCCTCGGGTTGGCCTTCATATTGCCCAACTACATCCAGTTAGTGAACGGCAAGAGTGCTTTGTTAGCTGGCTTGTTTGTACTACCTGGCGCGGCAATCGGGGCTGTTTTTGCCCCACTAGGTGGACGTATTCTAGACAGTCTGGGTGCAGCCAAACCAGTCCTAACGGGTTCAACAATTTTGGTTATTGCCATGGCACTGTTTACGGTGTTGGGGATGCACCTGTCAGGCGGTTTGATTTTAGCCATTTACATTTTATTAATGATTGGTATTGGCTTAACCATGGGTAATACGATGACGAGTGGCTTACAGCAGTTGTCAGCTGAGCATCAAGCTGATGGCAATGCCGTGTTCAATACCATGCAGCAGTTTGCAGGGGCCATTGGGACTTCAGTCGTGTCCGCCGTTATCACGTTAGTTCAAGTACAGACGACTGGAACTAGTGCGCATCGGACAGCGTTAGGGTCAACCATGGCGTTGGGGTTATTGCTGATTTTAGTGCTGATTGAATTGGGGACCATGATATTGGCAATGAAGACGCGTCAAGCTGGTCAACGATAAAAATGTTATAAAAAGATTGACATTGTTTTGAGAAGGTGTAATCTTTAGTTGTTCAAAAGTTAATCGGCGATGACGTTCGCCACATAATAATTGATAATCAATTTGATGACGTCTACTGTTTGTTTTTCAGACAGTAGGCGTCTTTTCTTTTTGGTTAAGAAGGAGAGATTGATATGGAAAAACAAGTTATTGAAACGGTAAAGGCTCGCGAAATTTTTGATTCACGGGGTAATCCAACAGTTGAGGCTGACGTTATTTTGTCAGATGGGACGCTAGGACGCGCGGAAGTACCATCGGGAGCTTCGACTGGAGAAAAAGAGGCAGTTGAATTACGCGATGGTGGTGATCGTTTAGCCGGCAAAGGTGTTCTTAAGGCTGTTAATAATGTTAATACGGTCATTAATCATGCTTTACATGGTGCTGACCCGTTTAACCAAGCCCATATTGATCAAATCATGATTGACCTAGATGGTACGCCTAACAAAGCGCGTCTGGGTGCGAATGCTATTTTGGGTGTTTCAATGGCAACGGCACGAGCGGCGGCAAACGCATTACAGCAGCCGCTTTATCGTTACTTAGGTGGCACTGATTTAGAGCTACCCCAAACATTTCATAACGTGATCAATGGTGGGGAGCATGCAGATAATGGCATTGATATTCAAGAATTCATGATTACACCGGTCGAACGAACCAGTTTTCGGGACGGTTTTGAAAAGATCGTGAATACTTATCATACTTTGAAAAAAGTTATCGAAGATGCCGGGTACACGACTGGTTTAGGTGATGAGGGTGGCTTTGCGCCTGATCTTAAAAACTCAGAAGAAGCCTTGCAAATATTACATGATGCGATTATTAAAGCTGGTTATACACCTGGTAAAGAAATTGCGATTGCTTTTGACGCGGCGGCCTCGTATTTTTATAATCGAACGACCCACAATTATGACTTTGAAGGCAAAACGTACACGCCGGCAGCTCTTGGCGATTATTATCTGCAGTTATTAGCGAAATTTCCAGAAATCGTTTCAATTGAGGACCCATACGGGGAAGAGGACTGGGATAACTTTGCAAGCTTTACAGCTGCTCATGGTGACCAGCTTCAGATTGTGGCTGACGATCCGGTTTGCACTAATCCGCAATTAATTCGGCAAGCAATTCAGCGGGGGATGGCTAACAATATTTTAATTAAATTAAATCAAATCGGGACCGTTACCGAAACTTTGGCCGCGATTCGGCTAGCTCGCAAAAATGGTTATGCCACGATGATGTCACACCGATCTGGCGAAACTGGTGATACTTTCGTCGCTGATTTCACAGTGGCCACCAATGCGGCTCAGCTAAAAGCTGGTGCGCCAGCCCGCTCTGAACGCGTTGAAAAATATAATCAATTATTGCGGATTGAGGAAGAATTAGGTGCTGACGGTGCTCGGTTGGCACACTTCCCAAATAACGTGATGTTTGACTAATTATTTGTGATAAACCTGATTCGACAGTTAGGTTGCCAGTGGTGCTTGTCAAATTCGAGGTGCAGACATGATTGAAGATTTAACGGAGCAACAAGCAGCCGCTAAACTAGCGGCAGATGGATTTAATGATGTCCCAGAACCAACGTTTAACTTTTTTAAGGCCGTAGTCAGTCGTCTATGGGAACCATCGGCATGGATTTTGGAGGGAGCCTTAGTTATTGAAGTTGTTTTGGGTAAAGAAATTCAGGCTGGCTTTATTGCGTTAATGCTGGTCTTTGCAGCCGTCAATGGTGCAATTCAATCGCGACGTGCGGCCTTGGTTTTACAGGAGCTGGCGCATCAATTGACGCCAACCAGTTCGGTACGTCGTGCTGGTCATTGGCAGTTGATTGATGCGAAGGCTTTAGTTGTGGGTGATCTGATTAGTTTACAGGTAGGGAGTGTAATCCCGGCTGATATTCGTGTGTTGACGAATCCAATTTATACGGATGAAAGCTCAATAACCGGTGAATCCGTTGCAGTTATCCATACGTCGGGTGAAACGGCCTTTGCAGGCACAATGGTGGTAGCCGGGGAAACTTTAGCACGCGTACTGGCGACTGGAAGTCATAGTCGGGCTGGAAAAACAGTCAGTTTGATTAATCAAAACAATGCGCCTGGTCATTTACAACGATTATTGGGTAAAATTATTGGTTATTTGGCATTGTTAGATAGTGCTCTAGCACTCATCATTGTTGGGATAGCGTTAATTCGCCATGCAGATATGATTCAGATGTTACCGTTTCTAGCGATGCTGTTCATTGCGACGATTCCGATTGCAATGCCGTCAAGTTTTGCAGTTGCAAATTCGGTAGAAGCCCGTGAACTTAGCCGGCAGCGGATTCTGGTCAGTGAATTAACGGGTATTCAGGAAGCTGCCAATTTGAATTTATTACTTGTTGACAAAACGGGAACGATAACGACAAATCAGCCGCAAGTCGTGCAGTTTAAAAATTTGTCGGCCAGATCAGATCAGCAATTGTTGCGGTTAGCAGCTAGCGCGACCGATTCGCGACATCCTAGCGTGGTGGATCAAGCAATTGTGAACTTTGCTCATCGCTATCAGTTGAAACGGCTGCCACAGCAGGAATTTAAGCCATTTGATGCAAGTGTTGGTTATGCCGAAGCGCTAGTTGGTGAAGCGCCAACAGTTGTGCGGGTACGTATTGGTGCACTTAGTCGTTTGTACGAGTTAACCGCACAGCAACCGGCTTTAGCAATCGACCAACTGGATTTGACCCGGGGCCGTTCAGTGGCGGTCATGATTAATAATGTTTTACAAGGTGTGTTGATTTTGCAAGATCAACCGCGCCCAGATAGTGCGGCGGCCTTAAAAAGGATTCAACACCGGGGCGTTAAAACGATTATGCTGACAGGCGATAATTTAAAAACAGCACAGGCTGTGGCTGATGCGGTTGGATTAAAGGGCCAAGTGGTTTCCTACCAGACCTTTAAAACGCACTCGCGACCGTTAGCGCAAGTTGCCGGGATTGCCGAAGTTGTTCCAGAGAATAAATTGGCAATTGTCAAAGCTATGCAGCGCGCGGGTTACGTGGTGGGGATGACGGGCGATGGTGTTAATGATGCGCCAGCATTAAAGCAGTCGGAGGTTGGGATTGCCGTTGACAATGCCACTGATTTAGCCAAACGAAGTGCTAAGTTCGTCCTGTTAACGGGTGGTTTGGCAAATATTCTGACGATTTTAGACAATGGTCATCGCGTCTACCAGCGGATGCTGACTTGGACAATTACCAAACTCACTCGGACGGTCGAACTGACCGTGCTTTTAACAATCGGCTATTTATGGCTAGATTACGTGCCATTGTCGCTGAATGCGATGGTATTAGTGGCTATTCTGAATGATTTAGTAACATTGGTCCTTGGCACTGATCGCACAACCATTCGCCATCGTCCCGAACAGTGGGATATGCCCCGCTTAAGCAAAATTGCGGGGTTCCTAGCGACTGGTTGGACAGCTGTGGGTGTTGGTTTGATAGTCTGGCTGCATGGTTTGGGGTTGTCTGCCGGTCAGTTGAGCACTAGTCTTTACGTCTATCTCATATTTAGTGCAATGTTAACAATCTTGATGACTCGTACTAGTGGTCCATTTTGGCGGGGACGGCCTAGTCGCGCAGTTGGGGTGACCATCGGCTTGAACTGTTTGTTGACCATCGGATTAGCTAGCAGTGATTGGGGAGTGCCGGCTATTAGTGGCTGGCTAACTTTAATAGTGATCGTATTAGTGTTAATGACTGGTATCGGTTTGACGGTGGCCGGCGACCTCTGGCGACGATTGACTAAATGATTACAATGCTGATATTAACGGTGATATTCCGCAGGGGATTAATTAATTGCGAAAAGCGTGAATCTCAGCTATCGTTAAATTGGCATTAAAAACGAACGGAGGTAGCAAAGTTGCAAGTATACGTCGTGAACCAACCAGGTGGACCAGAAGCGTTACAATTAACGACGCTTCCTAAACCGAACGTCAAACCGGGGTGGACCCGGGTAAAAGTTTTAGGTTTTGGTATCAACCACTCAGAAATCTTTACGCGGGAAGGCAAGTCACCGAGCGTGCAGTTCCCACGAGTGCTCGGAATCGAAGTAGTTGGTGTGGTCGATGAGACCAGTGCGCCAGCAACATTCACGTCTGGGCAACGTGTGGTTTCAATCATGGGTGAGATGGGTCGGGCATATGATGGTAGTTATGCCGAATACGTATTATTACCGAACGAGCAGGTTTATCCGATCAAAACGAATCTATCGATTGCCTCATTGGTGGCAACCCCTGAGACCTACTACACGGCCTATGGCATTTTTAAGTCTTTGCAGCTTAAAGCGACGGACCGGGTGCTAATTCGAGCAGCTACTAGTGGGGTTGGGATTGCTGATTTAAATCTGATCAAGGCTTATAATCCGAAGATCCATGTGGCCGGGACTACTCGGCGGCTAGTTAAGCGCCAACAATTAATTGATGCTGGCTTTGATGAGGTCATTGTCGCTCCGGATAGCGCTCGTTTACCAGCCGCAACGGCTCATTTTGATAAAATTGTCGACTTGATTGGTCCGCTCAGTGTCAAAGATTCGTTGTCGCATCTCAACGAAGGCGGCATTGTAAATATGACGGGCGAATTAGGTGGGCTGTGGACCGTTCCTGATTTTGACCCGATTAGTGATATTCCGAATGGGTGTTATTTAACGGGCTTTTCCTCTGGCGATGTTTCTCAGACATTGTTGCAAGATTTATTTGACTTCATCGCAGCATATCATGTGTCGGTCGCCCCTGCTCGGATTTTTAACTTTAATCAGGTACCGGCGGCCCATGCTTATTTGCAAGCGGCAGACAGTTTTGGAAAGGCCATTGTGTTGTTGGACCAAAACGCTGAGTAATCTGGTGGTTGGATACTGCTCAGCCTAGTACTTGCAAGTTGGACTTAGACCACCGGATTGAAATCTGTAAAGGAATCTATAATAAAGAAATCACGATCGTATCTGACCGTAAATCGGCTAATGCTGACTGGTCTGACGCGATTTTTTGCCTAAATGGTCGCTTAAGTGTATGGTTTGCTTGAAGGGTAAAGCAGTTGGAATCGTATCAAAAAATACAATCATTAGCTGGTAATGTTCGCGAAGTGTACTTGTAATCCCATGGGAATCTATTAGACTGGGTTTAAGGTTGACCATCGGTTGATCTGGTAAAAATTCGAAGAGGTGTTAGCAGTGACGATGATTTCTAGTCCGTCGATGGAGGTCACTGACGTTGGCGATTACCTCAAACTAGGGGCCTGTACTGCGGTGATGGCCCAACCGATTCTCACAGACGCATTGGCAAGTGGGCCGTCGATTGCCATGCAAACTGGGATTGGTGTTGTTTATAATCTGGTCAAGTATACGGCACCGGCCTTTATTTTTGGCATTCTCTATACGACGACGCGTTTGACGCTTAATCAGACCGCGTTGACCTATACCGACTATCTGCGCCAGCAATGGCATGCGCTGTTTATTCCAACGATTTGGTGGACCACGATCTACTTAATCTTGATGCCACAATTGCAGCAAGGTAGCCAGTATCATGACTGGCGGGGATTTTTCTGGCAGTTCGTTAATGGTAATGCAGCGCCTCATCTGTGGTATAACACCATGATGCTACAATTTATCATATTAATGCCGTTATTCTGGGCGCTTGGCCGTTGGTGTCAGTCTCGACCTCGACGCGGCTGGATCGTATTTGGCGGTACAACACTGGTCGCCGTTCTTTGGTTGTGGTTTTATAACCAACAAGTTTTCCATGGTCCTCACAGCCGTGGTTGGTATTTACTGGACCGGCTTTTTATCAGTTTCCAGATTTTCGGGTTCTATGGCATGTTAGCTTGGGTGTTTCGAGATACCTTTCAGCGCATGCTTAACAAGTGGTGGCCGGGATTACTTGGTCTATGGTTAGTTGGCCTGATCTGGACTAATTGGGAACTGTTCAGTTACGGCTTCCCGGTTAATTTGCGCAACGCCCCGTATTACAAACCATCAATGACGGGGTATGCGCTAGCAGTCATCGGCCTGTTGGCGGCATTGTGTGAGATTCAAGTTCGTCGTCAACGGCCTTTTAGCAAATTTGTACATTTCTTTGCTGGTATGGCCTATAAGGCATACTTAGCGAATGTTTTCTGGTCTGAATTGTTGTGGCGCGGTTTTGGTCGTACTTTGATGGTCAAGGCTCCCTGGCTGAGCATTGCGCTGTGTTATGGTTTGACCTGGTTATTGTCCTTTACAACGGCTTTGGGTCTGCATGCAGGATGGATGCGACTAAAACGTGAATACGAGCATGATTAGGGGCTAACCTCGTAATTAGTCGTATTCTTCATGATTAAAGCGGGACAATTGTCGTGTCAAACTGGGATGTAAGTTGACCAGACCACTTTCTGAATCGGCTTGAGGTGTCGTGAAATTGCGTTACTGTGTTAATCATAAAATTATTGATGCTGTGCAGATGTTCGATGACAAAATAAGCACGTTGTAAAAATCACCAGAGTGTGGTTTTACAACGTGCTTATTTTGATGTGGGAATTAGGTCAACAGGGCTTTTGCTGCGCGCTTTATGAAGTAGCGTTTTTGATAAGTGACTACCTGATAATTTTTCAAATGAAGCGCCTGGTTGTTAGTTGACCACGATTGTCTCTGTAATTTGACCAGCATTGGGGTCGGTTAGATAGTTAATACTATTGGTCATGCCAACTTGCGCGGGACCGGCCTTTACCGTAATCGTCGTGGCGACTTCACCAGCTTTTTTTTGATCCATTTGCTTAAATAAATCAACGTCTGTTTTCGGTAGGTCGTTAGCAGCGACAACGGCACTGGTTTTCGTATAGGTCGTAACAATCTGCTGATTGATACGGATGATTTTATTAGCGTTGATGATGAGATATAACATACCGGTACTATCACCACTGGCAACGGCGGTATGTGTTAATTGATAGCCAGCGTGGGCTGCATCGGTTTTGAAGGCCGCATAGGTCACGTTTTGATTCAGTGAGCCTAATGAATAGTGACTGAGGTCCTGGATAGCAGATCGTTCATAACTATCATAACGATGCTGATATAGGTAGCCATCTTTGATCAGCAACTTGCCTGTATCGCTAGCGCTAGTCGTAGTTTCGGCAGCGATCCAGGTACCATTCAAATTCGTTACGTTGACGTGTTTAGGCGCAGCCTTGGCACTGGTATCAGTGAAATCGCGGCCCAGTTCAATGGTCGTTGCCTGCTCAGTATCTGAATATTGAATGTTGACAGCGTAAAGGTGGTGCCCCTTAGCAGCAAAGGCGGTGTTGACTGGTAACGGATCGGTGTGATTGCCGGATTCCAAGTAAATTAAGTCAGTCAGTTTGTTAATCTGGATTGAGGCACCGAGCTTTTTCAAAACCGCGTTGATTTGACTAACTGACATGTGATGCAGCCGGTGTCGGTAACTTTTCATGATATGGCGTTGCTGATCATGGTGCCATTTGGCGTACGAAACTTGACGATGTTTGACGCCGGCGGACAAAAATTGGCCGTTACTAGTGGTCCAGCTTGATTGGGCAGTAGTTTTGTCAACCACGGAAATGTCTAAATTGCTGGCGACGCCGTGTTTTGTTTGGCTGGAACTAACGACTTGACCAAAAGTCCATGTTTTGGTTGGTGCTTGAATCACTTTTTGGGTCGTCGCTTTGACGGACCGATGATGCTTCACTGGAGCGAATGTTTGGGTCGTACAACCAGCAAGTGCAAGGCCAATTGTCATCACCAAAATAGCTAATTTGTGCATTAGGGTACTCCTCCAAATCAATAGGTATCGTGATCATCAGTATAGCATATGCGATTATGGTGAGTGTCAATTGTACTGGACCTGGTGTGCGCAGGGTTCATGAGTGTTGGGAGGTTTCACAACTGACTGCTTGTTTTCTGTTGAGTCGCGCACGCTAATCTATTGATTTCAATCTGCATCAGTTTAAACGAAAAATGTCGTGGTGCTTGATGGCTAGGGTTATTTGAATGGTGAGTGTTTCGAATAACGGCTAGTCCGATTTAAGGGTTGACGATGATGAAAAAGCGTGTATACTTCTAAAAGTAGTTAGCCGGCTAATTAACTTTAGAAAGAAGGATTTCAATGCCTGACTTTTCGTTTCGTGATCGACCAGATAAACAGCGAGTGCAATTGACACTGGGCAAAGCAAGTAGCTCGGCGGATGCTGAGCAGGTGTTGGCTTTTCTGGATTTTCAGTGGACATTTCGAACCATGCAAGCCACCTATGAACAATTACTCGATCAATATCAACTTTCAGAATCCAAGTTTATTATTTTAATGTTGCTGGAAAATGAAACTGATCACACGCTATTGCCGTCGGAGTTAGCCACAAAGCTAGGGTCTGCTCGGGCGACTGTGAGCAAGTTACTGGTCGGCTTGCAAAAGCGAGGCTGGGTGGAAAAGCAGCATCCACAAGATGATAAGCGGACGGTTGCCATTCATTTGACCGCCGCCGGTAGTAGTGTTTTGACGCAATTTTTACCGGCCAATTTTAAGGCGGTTACAACAATTTTTGCGTCGTTTACGGTTCAAGAGCAGCAGCAGTTTAAAGGCTTATTGGATAAAATCAAGCAAGGCACCCAACAATTAAAAAGTGAGGCAATTAATCATGAATGACAAGAAAATTGAATTGTTAACAACATATTTAAGCTTATACATCGATCATCACACCGTTTTAGCCGATATGCAAAATGCGACGGGCAAGTACGTCGTCTTAGATGTTCGGAATGCACCGGCCCAAGTGAAGAAAGATCAAATCAAGGGTGCAATCGCGATGCCTGCCAAGGATCTGGCAACCAGAATCGGTGAACTGGATCCGGCGAAGACCTATGTCGTGTATGATTGGACGGGGGGAACAACCCTTGGCAAGACGGCGTTACTCGTGCTACTATCCGCAGGTTTTGAAGCATACGAATTGGCAGGAGCACTGGAAGGCTGGAAAGGGATGCAACTACCAGTTGAAACGCTTGCGGATTAGTGAAATATCGATTTAGACTTAAGTCATAGTTGTAGTGCTAGACGCTTAAAGTAGCCAGCGGTGATGAAAGTAATCACCGCTGGCTACTTTGCGTTTTTTTGATAAACACTGGGTTGCGTCGTCCACAATGAGTTGATTTCGTATATTGTGAAATAAGTTCGTTAATTAGTTGGCCTTACAGTTTATCATTATAATCCGAGTTGATTTGAAAACATGTCCCCATTAAATGCCTTTTCTTTCAAGCCTGTGTTGAACTTTAACGGGCGTAACCAGTCAACATCACCAACTATATTTTGCCGATAAAATAATGAAAATGGGTTTTACTTTGTGTAAAAATGAACTACAATATAAATGGTTAATGTAAACGCTTACAGAACTTAAGTTTGATAATGATGATATTCAAGTGCAGGAACATAGGGAGGTAATCTTATGAGTAGTCGTGATACGGCAAACGTTTTATGGTTTGATGAATTACACCGCGAAGATGTGAACCTAGTGGGCGGTAAGTCGTCTTCACTGGGTGAAATGACGTCATCGATGGATGTTCCAGTCCCATATGGCTTTGCGACCACCGCCCGGGCGTATCAGTACTTCATGACCCAGACGGGATTGAATGATAAGGTCAATGATTTGTTAGCCAGCATTCAGGATTATGAAAATTCTGATGAATTGCATACTGCGTGCGAACAAATTCGTAACTTGATCGTGAATGCGACAATGCCCGCAGATCTGGCGGCTGATATTGAACAAGCCTATGCGGATCTCGCTAAGAAAATGGGGCAAACTGATCCGTTCGTGGCGATTCGCTCTTCAGCGACTGCGGAAGACTTACCAAACGCTTCATTTGCCGGCCAACAAGAATCTTACTTAAATATTAAAGGTGCTGCCGATGTCGTTAATCGGGTTCAACAATGTTACTCGTCACTGTTCACGGATCGCGCGACATATTATCGGCACAAACAGCATTTTCCACACGAAAAAGTGGCCCTCTCAGCGGCGATTCAAATGATGGTCTTTTCTAAGGCTTCCGGGATCATGTTCTCCGTCAATGTAGCGGATGGGGATGCTTCCAAGATCGTGATCGATGCCATTTATGGTTTGGGTGAATATATTGTGTTGGGCAAAGTTACGCCGGATCACTTTGTTATCGATAAACAATCAATGAAAATCGTTGAAAAGAATATTATCAAACAACCTGTCCAATTAATGCGGTTACCGGGTGGCGGGACTAAGGAAGAGTCCGTCCCCGATGAATTACAGGGTCAGCCAGTATTAACAGATGCGCAAGTCATTGAATTGGCCGGCTACGCTAAAGAAATCGAACGGCATTACGGTTGTTATATGGACATGGAATACGCTTTGGACACGAATACCAACCGGCTATGGATCGTTCAAGCGCGGCCAGAAACAGTTTGGTCACAGCGTAATAAGCACAAAGATGCAGCTGACGATGAAGATGTTGTGGATGAGGCGGATGCTAAAGTTATCGTCCGGGGGTTACCAGCTAGTCCGGGCTTAGCCAGTGGGGTCGTGCATGTCATTGATAATCCGAAAGACATTGATCAGTTCAAGCAAGGCGAAGTGTTAGTGACGTTAATGACATCACCAGATTGGGTACCGGCAATGAAGAAAGCTGCAGCGATCGTGACTAATAACGGCGGCATGACTTGTCACGCTGCGATCGTTTCTCGTGAGATGCAGATTCCATGTATTGTCGGCACTAAAAGTAAGAAAGTCGCGGCAACCGACGTCTTGAAGACCGGCGATGTCGTAACCGTCGATGCTAAGAACGGGGTTGTTTATCAAGGTAAAGTCGCTGGCATGTTGAAGCCAAAGAGTGGTGCTACGGCGGTTGCTGGTCAGGTGATTGCGGCCGAGAGCTTTGCTCCAACTGCTACGGGCGTGATGATGAATTTGGGTGATCCTGATTTGGCTGACAAATATTCAAGTTTACCAGCTGATGGAATCGGCTTAATGCGCGAAGAGTTCCTATGGACAACCTTTATTCATGAACATCCACTATACTTGATCGAGCAGGGTCACCCTGAAAAGGTGGTCAATATGCTGGCGGATGGTATCGCGAAGGTTGTTCGGGCAATGGCACCACGGCCAGTCGTCCTACGCTTCTCAGACTTTAAGTCGAGCGAATATCGTAATCTAAAGGGTGGCGACAAATACGAGCCGCATGAACCAGCTGATTTACTGGGTTGGCGGGGTGCATCTCGGTACTATGATTCCAAGTATATCGAGGCCTTCAAGTTGGAACTGGCTGCGGTCAAGAAAGTTCGGAACGAATTTGGGTTGAAGAATTTAAATGTCATGATTCCATTCGTACGAACCGTTGACGAAGCACAAAAAGTAACGACCATTATGCGCGATGAAGGCCTAGCTCGGAGTGCTGACTTCAAAGTCTATATGATGGCTGAAATCCCAACCAACATTATTTTGGCCGACCAATTCAATCAATTCGTTGATGGCTATTCGATCGGTTCGAATGACCTTGCAATGTTGATTCTGGGTTGTGATCGTAATAATGATACGGTGGCTCACCTCTTTGATGAGCGGAACTTGGCCGTTAAACGAGCGATTCGGCACCTGATTAAGACAGCCCATAAAGATGGCAAGACGGTTTCGATTTGTGGTCAAGCACCATCAGAGTACCCAGAGTTTACTAACTTCCTGATTCAAAGCGGCATCGACTATGTTTCAGTCAATCCGGATATGGTCAAGGAGACTAAACGAAATGTGGCGCACTTTGAACAACGCATTATGTTGGACAAAGCGACTGGCCGGGGCTTACAGGACCCAATTGATTATAAATGGTAAACTATGATTCCTGTTAAAAGTTAAATAATCACTAAAGGCGAACCAATTCGTAACTGAATTGGTCCGCCTTTAAGTTTGTTTAGAGCCAAATACTGATTCAGGGTTAATTCGGAGCAAGAGGTCATCTAAAAATGACGGGCAGGTGGCATATGATTTACTTTTTAAACTGTTTCAAGTACCGACTAGCAAATAATTTGTGAAACTTAACGCTCAAAGTCGGGTTGGCAGCGTCAATATCCGCATACATCGCGGTGGTAATTTTGGTTAACAAGGGTGCCAGTTGATCGAGCTCGTCGTCAGAAAGCGTATTGACAAATGGGGGGACCTCCTGGGCTGCGGATGCAATCTCTTTGCGACCAGCAGCCGTTAAGTTCACAAGGTTGACGCGGCGATCTTTGGTGGACTTGGATAAAGTGACCAGCTGACGATTGACAAGTTTATAGACGAACTCGCTCGTTGATTGCGGCGACATGCCAAGGCGACTTGCCAACTGTTTTTGTGAGAGGTGGTCCTCATCGGCTAGTGCTAGTAGAATCTTGCCCTGACCTTCAACAGTTATTCTTGGACGGGCCTGCTTGACAATGTCATCATAAATTTTGCTTAGTTGTTCGTACTCGGCCAATTTTCCGGCGACTAGTTCCGCCTTAATATTCGTTGTCACGATTGATCATTCCATTCGTTCTTTTCTTAAGTATACAACATTCTTTGGTATGCGGTACGTTAAGGTTAGTTGATTTTTAGATTGATGGTCAATAATTAGTCGTTGACAATTTAGTCAGGGGGCCTTAACATATATTTAGTCAGGGCACCTGATTAATTTGCGGGAGGTTTTAACTTGGATGAAGAAATGATGATTCAAATGACCCATGTTCAGAAGCGATTTGGAACGAAAGTCGCCGTTCAAGACTTGTCACTGCAAGTCCAACGGGGTGAAATTTTTGGCTTATTGGGTCCTAATGGTGCGGGTAAAACGACGGTCATCAGGATGATGACGACCCTATTGCGACAAGATGCTGGGAAAATCTTAGTCAATGGCTTTGATTCATTGTCGCAAGCCCGACGCGTTCGCCAGCAGTTTGGTTTGACCGGTCAAACCGCTAGTATCGATCAGGACCTGAGTGCGCGGGAAAACTTGCAGATTTTTGGGCGCTTGAATGGTTTAAGCCGTGCGGCGGCGAAGCATCGAGCGATGGAATTACTGACGGATTTTGATTTGAAGCATTCTGCGGATCACGTTTTGGCCACATTTTCTGGCGGGATGCGGCGACGATTAGATTTGGCGGTTAGCTTGATTGGTAAACCGGCCATTCTTTTTCTCGATGAACCGACCACGGGCTTGGATCCGCGGACAAGAGCGCAGATGTGGCAAGCGATTCGTCAACTGGTGGCCGATGGTTCGACTGTGGTGCTAACGACTCAGTACTTAGAGGAAGCTGACCAGTTAGCCGACCACATTGCGCTCATAGATCATGGCCAGTTAGTTGCCAGTGGGACACCCACCGCTTTGAAACAAACAGTAGGGGGTCAAGAGCTTGAATTGGAAGTCAGTGCGACGACGGCCGTCCCACCGGCTAAGGATATCTTACAAGTCATGCTCGGTCAAGATGTCCGTGTTGCGGAACGGACCCTAACAGTGCCGTTGGATACCGCTAACTTGACGCCGGTCACTGAAATTCTGATGCGGTTACAAGCTGCTCAAATCACGGTCACTAACTTTGCGATGCACGCGCCGTCGCTCGATGATGTGTTTTTTAAACTGACCGTGGGCACAAATTAGAGGAGGTCAAAGCGATGGAAATCAAACAACCAGCAGAGTTAAGTCATGTTTTGACAATGACGCATCGGAACTTATTAAAAATGTGGCATAATCCAGATAATGTTAGTGACGTGGTGATACAACCAATTATTTTTACCCTATTATTCGGTTACTTGTTTGGTGGGGCCATTGCGGGCAGTGTCCAGGCCTATTTACCAATGCTAGTTACCGGTATTTTGATTCAAAGTATTTTGAATGCAGCATCGGGATCCGGACAGCAATTACGTGAAGACATTAACGCGGGGGTGTTTGACCGCTTCAAGACGCTACCGATTTCACCGATCGTACCGTTAGCCGGTCAGTTAGTGGGGGATGTTTTCCGATTGCTTATTTCTGGCTTGATGGCACTGGTGACAGCTTTTATGATGGGCTGGCGACCCATTGTTAGTCCACTAGTATTGATCGGCGTTTTACTGCTGGCAGTATTTGTTGGATGGTCGCTTTCATGGGTCTTTGCTTTAGTTGGTTTAATGGTCAAAAATGCGGCCCTGATTGGCAGCCTGTCAATGATCATTATTTTAGTGCTGACCTTTTTATCTAACGCCTTTATTCCGACTAAGACGTTACCACATTTGTTGCAAACAATTGTCCGATTGAATCCGGTCAGTCTAACAATTACCGCGATGCGCACAATTTTGCGGACTGGCCATTGGGGGCCCGATGCATTTGGTGTACTGTTAAGTGGTTTCCTTATTATTGTGATTTTTATGCCGTTAACTGTGTTGGCATATCGCCGATTTGGTTAACGGTACGCTAAAAATAGTGTGTGTTGCGGCTTGATGACCGACAGCGCACACTATTTTTGAAATGGGGCATTACTGCCCGTTCGAAATTGATGGCGATGAAAAGTGTCAGATAAGTGGAGACTGATACTTGTGAGGGCTAATGATTGGCCGCAATTGTTGTTCGTGGTGCCAACAAGCGATAATGAGCAAAATAATAATCAATACTTGCATAGAAGATAAAACGAAGTCCGTCAATCCATAGGCTAGAATGATGGGCAAAGTCATCATAAAGTAACGCAAATTTGGCGTACGATACTGGTGCCAATATTTGGTTAAGTGCCAGCCACTGCTGAGGACTAAGTAAATAAAGCCGGCACCGCCTAGGATACCAAAAGAAGCTAGTAGCATGAGCAAAATATCGTGGGCGTGTGGGACGTAGGTTCCCGTCAATTGCAAATAGTGCCGGGCAAAGCCAAAATACGTCACGCCGAGGTACGGGGCTTGTTTGAAAACGGTGAAGCTGTTGTGCCAAATCGTCAAGCGACTTTGAAGCGCGGTGATGGTCGAAGCACTTCTGGGGAAAACGTGCCAGACAACTAAACTGCCAGCAATCAATATTGTTGTAACCAAAATGCGATGGTGACGGCAAAGCTGGTAAGTCGTCATGATCAGAATGGCTATCATGATCATGAGCCCTGTGCGCGATTTGGTTTGATAAATGCCCACACAAAGTAAGCCAACCAAAAACCAGTTTATGAGCGGCCAGCGCGTGAAGGGGTGAACGCTTCCATGACTTAACTGTGTCAATAGTAAGCCGAGGGCAATCAATAATAAACAGCAGGCATCATTTGGATTATAGGCGGACCCGAACAAGCGATTCTGATTAGCAGCATAGCCCCATAATAGGTCACCCAGCATGAACTTCAGCCACGTTGGTAATGTCAATACTTGGTTAAGCCAGTGGAAAGCAAAACCACTAATTGTAATATACAAGCCAAATTGGATGATAAATTTACGAAGCTCGTGCCAAGCAATCGACTGCGTGGACTCACGACACAACAACCAAAGATTGCCCAATACAAAAAGCATTAAGACAGACAGAATAACACTACGATAATCGTGGTGATTGAGATTGAGCGTCGTGATGCCCATTAATAGGACGATAAAACCTAGCAACGGGTCGTGCCGACTGAATTGTCGTGGATGTTTGAGTAACGCCAGCCATTGCCACCGGCTTAAATAAATCAGCCATCCGATACCTACCGGCGGCAGAATAGCTAATAATTTTAGGCCAGTCAAAAATGGCGACGTCGTTAAAAGACGTTTTCGCATGGTTAATCAAACTTTCTCTCATTAAATAATATGTCGCTTGCCAGTCGACATTAGCCATATTATGGCATGTCTGCCTGTCATCCAAACTTGCATTAATAGAATTTTAGTTAGTTTGAACAAAGCTTAGGGATTTTCAGGAAAATTTAACCAGCTGAATGCGTATTCACAGTGAAGCATGGTAAAATATGATTAGTAACGTACGGTGATACGGGTGCTATCCTGAATCACCATTGAAATGCGTTGGTTTTTAAGGTCAAAGATGATTGGCCAACAAAGGTCTAATCTAGTGTGCGACCTTTGTTCAGACTGCTAACTTCCAGGCCATTGGGTATTGCCATGATCTTAGTTGAACCTCGTTGGGTATTTCTGATAAAGAGCCGACCCGTAATTCAACGACCAGCACGTTTCGATTTTGGTGCATACTAAGGATAGCGAGTGACGTGCGTGGTTAGTTAAACTGAATAATTAAAACAATTGAACCGGGTGGATTTGACCACAACCACTGAAAGTTAGTCGTGTGGGTAAATCTTCCCGAATTAAAGGGGAACTGTATGTGGATGCAAAACAATTATCAAAACGATTAGCAACGGTTGGCGCTTTCGTTCAGCCGGGCGCCCGCGTGGCCGATATTGGGTCAGATCACGCTTATTTGCCAGCTAATCTCGCATTAAATCATCAAATTAGTTATGGTGTAGCTGGTGAAGTCGTCCGGGGGCCCTTTGAAAATGCGCGTCATGAGATTCAAAAACTGGGGTTAACGGATCGCTTAGTGGCCCGTCTAGCTGACGGTCTTGCTGCGATTGAACCAGCTGATCGTATTGATACGGTCACGATTGCCGGGATGGGGGGCCCTTTGATTCGCCATATTCTTGAACAGGGGCCGACCCAGCTCGCCGGTGTTCAACGGTTGGTACTCGAGCCTAATGTTGGTGAAGCGACCGTGCGGGAATGGCTGGCGGCCAATCAGTTTCAAATTGTAGCTGAACGAATTCTAGCTGAAGATGGCCATACTTATGAGATTCTTTGTGCTGATCGGGTTGATCATCAGGTGACGTATACGACGGCTGAACAGATGTTTGGCCCGTTTCTGCTAGCTGAGAAGTCGCCGGTGTTTATCGCTAAGTGGCAACGTGAGTTACAACGAGTAAATGCGGCGGTTGCGCAAATGCAACGGGCTAAAGTGATACCAGAGGAACAGTTAGCGCTGGCTCACGCTAAAATCAAATTGATTGAAGGAGTCTTGACGGATGCAAGCAAGTGAATTAATTGCGCGTTTTGAAAAATTTGCGCCACTCAAGTTGAAGTGGGAGCATGATCCCACCGGATTACAAATCGGCGATCCTCATCAGGACATCCACAAGGTGTTAGTTACCCTGGATGTGCGGCCGGAAGTTGTCCAAGAAGCCATCACGATCGGTGCTGACATGATTTTTGCTCATCATCCCGTCATGTTTCGACCGGCTAACAATCTTGATTATCAGGATCCTCAGAAAGCAATGTATGCAGAACTTGCAGCTCACCACATCTTGGTGTACGCGGCCCATACGAATCTGGACTGTGCTGAGGGCGGCATGAACGATTGGCTGGCGGCGGCCCTAGACTTGCAAAATGTGCAGGGGTTGGTTCCTGGGTATCGGGCACAGGCTGTTAAGTTGACTTTAACGGTACCGACCAATCAAGTTGAAACGGTACAGGAATACTTAACGAATACCGTGGGTGCCACGCTAGATCGTTACGGTGTCAACTCGGGTGAACAGTTCAGCGTCGACTTACTAGCCGATCAGATTCCAACTGCGGTAGCGGGCATTAATGACTTAGCCGCTGACACGTGGGATTACCAGGTCGTGCCACTGTTGTCTGGCGGTCATCAGTATTATATGGGCCGAGTCGGTGATTTGCCGACACCGTTATCAGCGCAGGCGTTTGCCGAACAGTGTAAGCAAGTATTTGGTGTCAGCGGCCTGCGACTAGTCAGTGCCGATCCCCGACAACGGATTACCCGTGTGGCCGTCCTGGGCGGCGATGGTGGTAAGTTCTATCCCCAAGCGTTGCGAGCAGGTGCACAAGCTTACGTGACCGGGGATGTCTATTATCACACCGGTCATGATATGCTGGCAGCCGGGTTGACGGTCATTGATCCAGGCCACCATATCGAGAGTATTTGTAAGTCACAACTCACTAAGCTGTTTGATCAGTGGCGTGTACAAGCTGGCTGGCCAATCGAGATTGTGGCGTCTCAGCTGAATACTGATCCGTTTACCTTCATCTAAGTTAATCATGAACTTTAATAAGGAAAGGAAGTTATCATATGTCAAAATATCCAAACTTAATTTCAGATTTTTTAACCTTTGTCAAAATTAATAGTCGTTCAGATGAGGAATCAACGACAATTCCTTCGTCACCACGTGAAACGGCCTTTTTAAAGCAATTAATGAGTAAGCTCACTGATTTAGGCTTGAGCGATGTTGAACAGGATGCGCAAAGTGCGTACGTTTTTGCGACGATTCCTGCGAATAGTGACAAAGCTGTTAAAACTCTTGGCTTTATTTCACATATTGATACGGCTGACTTTAACGCGGAAAATGTCAATCCACAAATTGTTGACAATTATGACGGTGAATCAGTTATTAAGCTCGGAAACGGGGACTATGTGCTGGA
Organism: Lactiplantibacillus plantarum; assembly: GCF_014131735.1. NCBI lineage: Bacteria > Bacillati > Bacillota > Bacilli > Lactobacillales > Lactobacillaceae > Lactiplantibacillus > Lactiplantibacillus plantarum. Next base: position 1,767,154 of record NZ_CP039121.1, on the reverse strand, counting down.
TCCGGCGGTCTTCCCAAACTTAAAGAACTATGCTGGTCACACGCTGATCACAACTGATGGAACCACGCTGCTTGGAGCTGATGATAAGTCTGGCGTTGCTGAAATCATTAGTGCTGCGGAATATTTGTTGGCCCATCCTGAGATCAAACATGGCAAGATTCGGTTAGCTTTTGGTCCCGATGAAGAAATTGGGACTGGTGCTGATCACTTTAATGTGCCTGCCTTTGGCGCCGATTATGCCTACACCGTTGATGGTGGTCCGCTTGGTGAACTGGAGTATGAAACGTTCAACGCGGCCCAAGCGACGGTGACGATTACAGGTGTCAACGTTCATCCAGGGGAAGCTAAGGATAAGATGGTCAACGCCTTGCAGTTAGCCGTTGATTTTCAATCGGCGTTACCCGCACATGATGTCCCGGAACACACGGAAGGCCGTGAAGGGTTCTTCTTCTTGCTTAGTTTAGACGGGACCGTTGACAGCGCTAAGATGACTTACATTATTCGTGATCATGACCGCGATAAGTTCGAAGCACGTAAACGGTTATTTATGGCGGTTGCGGATCGGCTGAATTTGGCTGACGGTGTGGCCCGGATCAAGGTCGACATGAAGGACCAGTATTACAATATGCGCGAAATCATTGAAAAAGATATGCGGGTCGTTGAATTGGCCAAACAAGCCATGCTCAATCTCGGTATCACGCCAGCCATTTATCCGGTTCGTGGTGGGACGGATGGCTCCAAGATCTCATTTATGGGCTTGCCGACACCGAACTTGTTTGCTGGTGGTGAGAACATGCACGGTCGGTTTGAATACGTTTCAGAACAAGTGATGGCCCAAGCCGTGGACGTTGTCTTACAAATCGTTCAGGATAATTATGACCAGGACTAAATCCTTGACCTTGTTTGACCTTACGGGTTATACTCTAATAGTCAATAAAGGTCAAACAAAAATTGGCAGCTATGACGGCTGCCTTTTTGCTACCGTTTTTGAGGAGGTACGTAAATATGAATCCAGAACAATTTACAGAAAGTTTACAACAAGCCTTACAACAGGCACAACAAATCGCACAAACACGGCGCCATCAAGAAATTGGGGTGCCCCATCTATTTAAATTTTTAACGCAACCAGGCGAACTGGTTCGGCAGATCTTTAGTGAGGCCGGCGCTGATTTAGACCAATTACAAACAGAGCTCGACCGTGAGCTGGATGACATTGCCGTTGTTAGCGGTGGTAACGTTCAGTACGGTGGCAGTATGAGCAGTAGTCTAGCTACGCTGATGCAGGCTGCCGATGCTAAGCGCAAAGCGTTAGGTGATGATTACCTTGCGACCGACACTTTGGCTTTAGCGCTGATGGATCAAACTGGTGATCAGTTGACCAAATACTTGAATCAGCAAGGCATCATGGCAGGACAAGTCAAGAATGCCGTTGATCGTATTCGCGGGGGTCAACGGGTCACGTCACGTAATCAGGAAGATCAGTATCAAGCTTTGGAAAAGTACGGCGTCGACTTGGTTAAACAGGCGCGCCAGGGGAATCAAGATCCAGTAATTGGCCGGGACGAAGAGATTCTGGACGTTATTCGGATCTTGTCACGAAAGACGAAAAACAATCCTGTCTTGATTGGTGAACCGGGAGTTGGGAAAACGGCCATCGTGGAAGGTCTAGCACAACGAATTGTTCGTGGTGATGTGCCGGAGAACTTAAAAGATAAGACGTTGTTCTCACTAGATATGGGGTCTCTGATTGCCGGGGCGAAGTATCGTGGTGAATTTGAAGAACGACTCAAAGCCGTCCTCAAGGAAATCAAGAAGAGCGATGGGCAGATCATCATGTTCATCGATGAAATCCATAATATCGTTGGTGCTGGTAAGACAGAAGGCAGTATGGACGCCGGTAACTTGTTGAAACCAATGTTGGCGCGGGGAGAACTTCATTTGATCGGGGCCACGACGTTAGATGAATATCGTCAGTACATGGAAAAGGACAAGGCACTCGAGCGGCGGTTCCAAAAAGTATTGGTTGCTGAACCGAGTGTTGAAGATACAATCAGTATTTTACGTGGCTTAAAGGAACGCTTTGAAATCCATCATGGTGTTCGGATTCATGATAACGCCTTAGTGGCCGCTGCCAAGTTATCTGATCGTTATATTACGGATCGTTACTTGCCAGATAAGGCCTTAGATTTAGTAGATGAGGCTTCTGCTGAAATCCGGGTCGAAATGAACTCCAACCCAACGGAATTAGACCAAGTCAACCGACAATTAATGCGTTTAGAGGTCGAGGAAGCCGCCTTAAAGAATGAAACTGACGATGCCTCCGTTAAACGGCTAGCGGATGTGCAAAAAGAACTCGCCAGCGCAAAAGAAAAACAGCGGGCTTTATCCGAACGCTGGGACAGTGAAAAGAAGAGCCTCCAAGCGTTAAGCGACAAAAAGTCGGCGTTAGACAAAGCTAAGCACGACTTGGAAAATGCTGAAAATAATTATGATCTGGAACAAGCAGCTAAGTTGCAGCACGGGACGATTCCCAAGCTGGAACAAGAGTTGAAGGCCATGGAAGCCAATGATCATCATGAAGATTGGTTAGTTGAGGAATCCGTCACGCCAGATCAGATTGCAAACGTGGTTTCCCGGATGACAGGAATCCCAGTAGCCAAACTGGTTGCCGGTGAGCGGGAGAAATTATTACACTTGGCGGACCATTTGCATGAACGAGTGGTTGGTCAGGATGCGGCGGTCGATGCCGTTTCGGATGCCGTATTACGTTCGCGGGCCGGTTTGCAAGATCCTAATCGTCCCCTGGGTTCTTTTATGTTTTTAGGCCCAACTGGGGTTGGTAAGACGGAATTAGCGAAAGCATTGGCTGAGAATTTGTTTGACGCCGATGATCATATGGTTCGGATCGATATGAGTGAATATATGGAGAAAGAGTCCGTTTCGCGATTGGTCGGGGCGGCACCGGGCTACGTTGGTTACGAAGAAGGCGGTCAGTTGACCGAAGCTGTCCGGCGTAATCCGTACTCGATCGTGTTATTCGATGAAATTGAAAAGGCGCATCCAGATGTGTTTAACATCTTGTTACAAGTATTGGATGACGGTCGGTTGACGGATGGTCAAGGACGGACCGTCGACTTCAAAAATACCATCTTGATTATGACGTCGAACTTAGGATCAGAGTTGCTACTGGCGGGGGTTGATGACCAGGGTCACTTGTCGGCCGACACCCATCAACAGGTTATGCAGCTGGTTCAAAGTCGATTCAAACCGGAATTTTTGAACCGAATCGATGACATCATTATGTTCACGCCACTACAATTGGGCGCAATTGAGGAAATTGTGGTGAAATTGATTGATCGGTTGTCTGCCCGTCTCCAAGATCGTGAGATTACACTGAAAATTTCTGACGAAGCGAAGAAGTGGATCGCTAAGCAGGGGTATGAACCGGCATACGGTGCCCGGCCGCTCCGGCGCTTTATCACGAATCACGTCGAAACACCGCTGGCAAAAGAGATCATTGCGGGGCGCGTGGCACCAAAATCGACAGTCGCCATTAATTTGATGGACGATCACTTAGTCTTCGAAAACCAATCGACCCAGCCGGCATAAGCGTAATCACTGATTTGAACGCGTGATAATGCGTTTCAGTGACGATAATTGGGCCAATAAAAACTGGACCGTGAGCACCTTGCGATGCTCACGGTCCAGCTTCTTTTAGGCGGATTATTATTGTGACTTGGTTGAGCCTATGATTCTGGATGGCTTGATCGTGTAGGTGTGAGGCAGCTATCTTTGGTTTATGATGATGGTAGCCGCGCTTAGCTTCGGACGAGGGGGACCTTGCGCCCGTGCGTTTAACCTCATACTGAGAAAAGAGTTGTTACCGCCGACGCTGTCGTGTTAAGCTACTCCAAAATCGAGGAGTAAGCGAACATGGACGACGATCGTAAAAGGTTTGACCAGTATGCAAAAAATGAATCGAAAAATTAATGTACAACGTGGTTCTTTATCAGCGGCCGATTTGGCATTTTGGGCAGCAGCACAACGCGCAAAGCAGAAATATGCCAAAACGCTGCAAATGCTCAAAGCAAGTGATGGATCGTAAGCGTCATTAATCTGAATGTTAGGGTCGGGTATGTACCAGCATTCTAGTTGGCTGGCGCGTCAAGCACACAACAAAAAAAGACGAGTAACCGCAATCGGGATACTCGTCTTTTTTTGTTGTGCTGAGACTAAGCGAAGCAAAGCCTCTGGTTGTTTTTAATTACTTATTATCTGAACCTTTAGCGGGTTGGGAATGATTAGTAATATAAGTGATGCTGTTGACCACGATTAGCGCAAAAATTGCGGCAACGATGCCAATTTCACCAGGATTATAGGAGAGTTGTTCGAGGGCGCCACCGATATAGCCGATGACTTCACCGAAGAGGACACTCCAAAAGATAATCGTAAGTTGTCTCATCATTTTCCGACACCTCCCAATGAAAATTATTTTAACACACCGACAGGAAAAAGCAATTAGGTAATAACGGGATATTAAGGCTTTAATTAGGCTGATATAATTACGACGAGACGGCGGTGAAACCCTAGTAAACATAACCGTGCACGTTATCTGATGACTTAAAACTGCCGCTTAGAACAACTGTTTGGTATAATGAATAGTAACGAATATATCTGAGGACAAGATTGGTCATCAACTGGCATTGAATAGACTGGTAAATTCTTTGTTTACCCATCAATTGGGAGCGGGCTTGACGTAGCTGATCTGATGTTACGTTTTCGATGCGAGTTGAAAGCTGATATTTTATGAAAGGGGGCGGCGATAGTGGCACAATATGTTCCATTGCAAGTATTGAGTACTTTTAGTTTACTTCACAGCACTAGTACAGTTAGTGAGCTAGTCCAAACTGCCAAGCAACAGGGGTATTCCGCGTTGGCTTTAACAGACGTTGATATCATGTACGGTATTGTTGATTTTTATAATGCCTGTCGCCAGGCAGAAATTACCCCGATATTGGGAATAACATTGAACTTATTAGGGCGTGAACTAACGGCGCAAACGTTTAGTCTGGTCGTGCTTGCGAAAGATCAAGCTGGCTATCAAAACTTGATGCGGTTGTCGACGATGAAGCAGACGGCGACGGATGCAGGATTGTCGCTAACAGCCGTATTACCTTATTTGAACCATTTAATGGTCTTAACCCCGGCTAAAGACAGTGAACTAGCTGCGCTGTTGTTACAAAACACCGCTGAGCGAGCTGCTGATTGGATTACCACGCTGAGGCAGGTGGTCGATTCTGCTAGCCTTTACTTAGGGATTTCCTTGGATCAGGCCCCTGCGTTGCGAACAACAATGACGGCCTTTGCGCAACAGCATCAATTGCCGGTAGTTGCGTTAGATCCAGTCGACTATGTCCAAGCAAAGGATTACTTTGCCGTTTCAGTTTTGCGAGCAATCGATCGGGGCCAACAGATCGAACAGCCCGAATCGTTACAAGGTATCGAAGGCAGTCACTACTTACGGCCGGCCAACACCGTAACGGCTGACTATGAGCAACTGGGATTGACGACGGCGGTGGCGGCTACGGCCGAAATTGCGGCACAGTGTCAAGTTGAATTACAATTTCAACAGCCACAGTTGCCGCAATTTCCAACGCCCGCTGGACAACCAGCGAACGTTTATTTACGGCAGTTATGCACGGCTGGTCTAACGGAGCGATTGGCGGCAATAACGCCGTCGGTTGATCAGCAGGCTTACCAGGACCGTTTGGATCACGAACTGACCGTGATCGATCAGATGGGCTTTGATGATTACTTTTTGATCGTGTGGGATGTCATGAATTTTGCGCATGAGGCCCAGATTACAACTGGACCTGGGCGAGGTTCTGCAGCAGGCTCATTAGTTGCTTATGCACTCAATATTACGGATGTCGATCCCTTAAAATATGACTTGCTATTTGAACGTTTCTTGAACGCTAAACGGGCGAATATGCCAGATATTGACTTGGATATTCCAGATAATCGCCGTGAACAGGTACTTAATTATGTTCATGATAAGTATGGTCATGACCGCGTCGCACAAATCATTACGTTTGGGACCTTGGCAGCAAAGCAAGCACTGCGCGATGTTGGCCGTGTGTTTGGCCTCTCAACTTACGAGATGAGTGACTGGAGTGCCGCAATCCCAAACCAATTGCATATTACACTTGACCAGGCCTACCAGGGCTCACAACGGTTACAAAACCTCGTTGCTGATTCATCTAAAAATAAATTATTATTTGAAACAGCTCGCCGTTTGGAAGGGTTGCCACGACATTATTCAACACACGCGGCTGGGGTGGTATTAAGCCAAAAGCCATTAATTCAGATCGTACCACTACAAGCAGGTAGTGAAACTATGATGATGACCCAGTATACTAAGGACACTGTTGAAGCGGTTGGTTTGTTAAAGATGGATTTCTTAGGATTACGGAATTTGTCTTTGATGGCAAGTGCGCTACATTATGTGCAGCGTCAAACTGGCAAGCCACTGGCTATTACTAAAATCGATTTGAACGATCCAGCGACCCTGAAATTATTTCAGGCGGGCGACACGACCGGAGTCTTCCAATTTGAATCGGCGGGAATTCGAAACGTGTTACGGCGTCTGCACCCGGATAACTTTGAATTGGTCGCCGCGGTCAATGCACTTTACCGGCCGGGGCCCATGGAAAATATCGACCATTTTATTGCCCGCAAACAAGGCCAAGAACCGGTCAGTTATCCGGCGGAACAACTTGCGCCCATCTTAGGACCAACGTACGGTATTCTGGTCTATCAAGAACAAGTCATGCAAGTCGCCGCGGTCATGGGTGGTTTTACACTAGGTGAAGCCGACTTATTGCGGCGGGCGATGAGCAAGAAAAAACGTGCTGTGATTGATAAAATGCGGCAACAATTTATCGCTGGTGCACAACAGAATGGTTATTCCGAAGCAGTTGCGACACAGGTTTATCAATATATTGAACAATTTGCGAACTATGGTTTCAACCGCTCACACGCGATTGCCTACAGTAAGATGGCTTTTGAACTTGCTTACTTGAAAGTCCATTATTCCGGAGCGTTCTTTACCTCATTGATGAATTCTGTGTTGGGCAATGGAACGAAGCTGAAACAGTATCTAGCGGAAGCTCGTCAGCACCAAGTGGCGATTATTCCCCCGGATATTAATCGGAGCGGTCAATACTTTGATTGGAATGGTCAAGCCATTGTGTTTGGACTCAGCTCAATCAAAGGGTTGCGCCGTGACTTTATTGCGAGTGTGTTAGACGAGCGGCAGGCGAACGGACCGTTTAAAAGTCTTCAGCAGTTCATGCAACGGATTGACGCGAAGTGGCTCAAAGCCGATTTGATGGATGCACTGATCTATGCGGGGGCTTTTGACCACTTTGGTTTGAACCGTGCAGAGCTACTGACCAGTGTGCCTGAATTGATGTCAAGTGCCGAGTTAGCCGGTGGCAGTATGAGTTTATTTGAATCATTAGCCCCTAAGATCAAAAAACAGCCGGAGCTTTCGTTAGGTGAGCGATTGGCCAAAGAAGCGGAGTATCTTGGTGTGTACGTTTCAGGGCACCCTGTGGAAACGTATGATTGGCTCGCGCAACAACGACATACACAATTAGTCAGCACGCTCACGAGTGAACAACCGGCACAAATACTGGTCTATATTACTAAGGTCCGAACGATTCGGACCAAACGTGGTCAACCAATGGCATTCGCAACGGGAAGTGATTTGTCCGGCGAAATTGACTTGACGATTTTTCCCAATACCTATCAACGGATTCAGGCGGAATTGAAACCAGAAGCAATCGTGTTAATTACTGGTAAGGTCGAGCAACAGCGGGATTTGCAAGTGATCGTAAACACCTGGCAGTTGGCGGAACAATTACCCAAACCAACCGGCCAACTCTTTTTGCGGTTGCAACCTGAGCAAGCAACGGCGACTGTGCAAAAGGAAATTTTAAGGATCTTAAGTCAATATCGAGGTCCTAATCCAGTTCTAATTTACTCGGTAGCAGCACATCGAACGGTTGAACTAAATTCACAGTATTGGGTCGCAGAAAATCCAGATTTGGTTGGAGCGCTTACAACCTTATTAGGTCGCGATAATGTGGTGATGAAGAACGCTATCCCTTGATACGACGGCGTTTTTTAACGCATTTAATTTTAGAAAATAACAGACAATCCACGTGAAAAGTGTTAGAATCACTTATGGAGTTACGAACTCAATTTATTGCCTGAGGTGAAAAAATGAAACGCATTGGTATTTTAACCAGTGGCGGCGACGCTCCTGGTATGAATGCGGCCGTTCGTGCAGTTGCTGGTAAAGCAATGGCTGAAGGGTTGGAAGCATACGGCATCAATTACGGCTTTGCTGGATTAGTTGCCGGTGACATTCACAAAATAGAAGCAGCCGACTTAGATGGTGTGATTCAACGCGGCGGAACTTTACTATACTCCGCACGTTATCCAGAATTTGCCCATGAAGAAGGTCAATTAAAAGGGATCGAACAATTGAAGCGGTTTGGGATTGATGCTTTAGTTGTTATCGGTGGCGACGGTTCTTACCATGGCGCATTGCGCTTAACGGAACACGGCTACAACACGATTGGTCTTCCAGGGACGATCGATAATGATATTCCTTACACGGACTTCACAATTGGTTTTGACACTGCTGTCAACACCAACGTGCAAGCTCTTGACCGGATTTATGATACGGCTCATAGTCATGACCGGACTTTCGTTGTGGAAGTTATGGGTCGTGGCGCTGGTGACGTAGCCTTATGGTCCGGTGTTTCAATCGGCGCGACTGCTATCGTGGTCCCCGAAGTTGATTGGGACATGGAAGAAATCGCCAACAAGATTAAGCATAACCGGGCCAATGGTCATCGGAGCAACTTGATTGTGTTAGCCGAAGGTGTGATGGGTGCCCAGGAGTTTGTTGAGAAGTTATCCGAATATGGTGACTTTGATGCTCGTGGGAATACCATTGCTCATATGCAACGTGGTGGGAATCCAACTGCTAAAGACCGTGTCATGGCCAGCAAGATGGGTGCCTACGCTGTGGAACTCTTGCTTGCCGGCAAGGGTGGCTTAGCGGTTGGGATTCAAAACAACCAATTAGTCAACCACAACATCTTAGATTTATTTGAATCTAAGCATGACGTTGAAGTGTCATTAGATAAGTTGAATGAAGAAATTTCATTCAAGTAATCATGGCATGTTAGTTCTTATTTTAATTTGATAAAAATGACGTTAATGTCTTTTTATAAAAACTTTCAAGGGAGAGATTTTTCTTATGAAAAAAACCAAGATTGTTTCAACACTTGGTCCTGCCAGCACCGATACTGACACTATTGTTAAATTAATCGAAGCCGGCGCAAATATTTTCCGCTTTAACTTTTCACATGGTGATCATGAAGAACATTTAGATCGCTTAAACAAAGTTCACGAAGCAGAAAAGATTACGGGTAAGACCGTTGGTATCATGCTTGATACTAAGGGTGCTGAAATTCGGACGACCGTTCAAGCTAACGGAAAATCTGAATACAAGATCGGTGACAAGGTTCGTATCACCATGGATGATTCATTAGATACGACCCATGATAAGATTGCCGTTACTTACAAGAACCTCTATGATGATGTTCATGTAGGTGGCCATGTCCTCTTTGATGATGGTTTATTAGATATGAAGATCGACGAAAAGGACGAAGCTAACCGCGAATTGGTTACAACTGTTCAAAACGCCGGCGTTTTAGGCTCACGTAAGGGTGTTAACGCTCCTGGCGTTTCAATCAACTTACCTGGGATCACTGAAAAAGACTCAAGTGATATTCGCTTTGGTTTGGATCATGAAATCAACTACATCGCTGCTTCATTCGTTCGTAAGCCACAAGATGTCTTAGACATTCGTGAATTACTTGAAGAAAAGCACATGGAACACGTTCAAATCTTCCCTAAGATCGAATCACAAGAAGGTATCGACAACGCCGATGAAATTCTTAAGGTTTGTGATGGTTTGATGGTTGCTCGTGGTGACATGGGTGTTGAAATTCCTGCTGAAAATGTGCCATTGGTACAAAAGAGTTTAATCAAGAAGTGTAATGCTTTAGGTATGCCTGTTATCACGGCTACTCAAATGTTAGACTCAATGCAAGAAAACCCACGTCCTACTCGTGCCGAAGCTTCTGACGTTGCCAACGCTGTCTTTGATGGTACTGACGCAACGATGCTTTCTGGTGAAAGTGCTAACGGTCTTTACCCTGTTGAATCTGTTGCCATGATGGCTAAGATTGACGAAAAGGCTGAAAACACTTTGGCTGAAAACGGTACGTTACAATTAAACCGTTTCGACAAGACTAGTGTTACTGAAACAATCGGTATTGCGATTGCTCGGGCAGCTAAGAACTTGAACATTAAGACGATTGTTGCTGCGACTGAATCTGGCTACACTGCTAAGATGATTTCGAAGTACCGTCCAAATGCTGATATCTTAGCAATCACTTTTGACGAACGGACTCAACGTGGCTTAATGGTTAACTGGGGTGTTCAACCAATCGTGGCTGAAAAACCAGAAACCACTGATGACATGTTTGATTTAGCTGCTTCTAAGGCTGTTGAACTTGGCTTTGCCAAGGAAGGCGACTTAATCTTGATTACTGCCGGTGTGCCAGTTGGCGAACGCGGTACGACTAACATCATGAAGATCCAATTAATTGGTTCTAAGTTAGCTGATGGTCAAGGTGTCGGTGATGAAACGGTTATCGGTAAAGCCGTAATCGCAACGTCTGCTCAAGAAGCTATCGACAAGGCCGTTGAAGGTGGCGTCTTAGTTACTAAGACGACTGACAAAGACTACTTACCAGCAATCGAAAAGTCTAGTGCTTTAGTTGTTGAAAACGGTGGTTTAACTTCACACGCTGCTGTTGTTGGTATCTCAATGGGAATTCCTGTTATCGTTGGTGTTAAGGACGCTACTAGTGTTATTGCTGATGGTCAATTGATCACAGTTGATTCACGTCGTGGCCTTGTATACCGCGGTGCTTCAAACGCCCTTTAAGATCAAATCTAATTTGATATTGAAAAGTCGTCGCTTTGCGGCGGCTTTTTATATTACATAAAGTGCTTCACTCCCAGTTAAATTAGTATGAAACATGGTTAAAAGGTGCCAAATCGTCAACGTCAAATGATCCAGCTTAAGCCCGCTGGAAAAAGATCTACTTAGCGGAAATTTGCTTAGCTAGCTGCGTCCTGCACCGACTTCCAGGCATTTCGGCCAATTGCTGGAACGCGGTGGACACAGATTTAAGCCGAAAATCACGTCTTAAATACTGGTCTTCCACTAACCAAGCCAAAAACGCTTGCTAAGTGGAATTTCACCGCTGAGCATTGGCCGAAACGCCTTCCAGTCGGGATGGTATTCGAATGGCTGACATGAGTGGACCCAGCATTGAACGAATTAGATGTTGCTATTTTAAAACAGCGATTTTATCATACAACAGTTAGTTTGATAATATAATTGTGATTGTACGATTATTTCTAATTCCACCGTATTAGTACTGAGGTGTCCAAAACAATTGAGACAGCATTAACGCATGTTCAAAATTCTAAGTAGTAAACCCGTTCAGCGACAAGTTGCACCAAGTTAGGTGGTCGTTCATCAGCCATTCGACTGGCTTACCGACTGGAGGGGTTGGGTGACAATGCTCAGTAGCCAAATTATTCTTGGCTGGAAGTGGGTTGCTTCCGGCCTAGAATAAGACTCGTATTTGAGATTGCACAGTGGGTTGCTGCGTGAGCTCAAATCGACGTCGGCTACGTTCCGGCAATTGTCACCCAGCCCCGTAAGTCGGAATAGGACGAACCTTGCTGACGAGCTGGAATCCAAACGATTTGGCACCTTTTAACCCTGTTCCCGCCTAAATTAAAGAACAGGAATCGGTTATTGATCAGGGGGGGGATAGTGAAATTGGTGAGTAACGACCAACACCCCTCGTAATTCGGGCCATTTTCAGTTACAATTGATAACACGTGAGGTGTCGTATGGAAAGTTGGTTATTTTTATTAGCGATTTTAGTGGTGGCATGGTTAGGAAAAAATCAGTCCTTACAAATTGCGACCGTGGTTGTGTTGCTTATCAAATTGATTCCTAATACGAGTAAATTGCTGACGACGATTGGTCAGAAGGGAATCAATTGGGGTGTGACGGTGATTACCGTCGCAATTTTAATTCCGATTGCGACTGGTCAGATTGGATTTCGGGACCTTTGGCATGCGTTTAAGTCGCCAGTTGGCTGGATTGCGGTTGCATGTGGAGTGTTGGTTTCAGTGCTCTCATTTCACGGTGTCGGGCTTTTGTCAGCGACACCAGAGATTACCGTGGCATTAGTATTCGGGACCATTATGGGTGTTGTTTTGCTCAAGGGAATCGCGGCCGGGCCAATTATTGCGGCTGGTATAACGTATTGCATTATTCAAGTCTTACATTTGAGCTTACAGTAATTTAAAAGAACCATCCGTTGATATTTATAGACGGATATATTAGAGGAGTTATCACATGGATAGTATTATTGGAACAGTGGTTACGGCGAAGGTAACCGATGAAAACGATGAAGCATACTTCGTACAGATTGATGGACAGACGTTGTGGGTCGATAAAACTGAACCAGAGAAGCCATTGCACATTGGCGGGCTTTACGAAGGTTTTGTTTATGAGAATGAAGATCATCATCTGCAGATGACGCGGTTTGTCCCGGAAATTTCGTTTGATCACTTTGTATGGGGAACGGTTGTCCGGACGCGGCATGATCTGGGTGTCTTTGTCGATGTTGGGTTACCGAATAAGGACTTGGTGGTGTCATTAGACGAATTACCGACCATCAGTCGACTATGGCCTAAAAAAGATGATCGTTTATACGTTAAGTTAGCCCGTGACAATAAACAACGGCTATGGGCGACTCTGGCAGAATTGACGGATTTTGAAGCAATTGCCAAGCCATATGATCGGGCCCAAGTTAAGAATACGGATACCATGGCGACCGTTTTTCGTTTGAAGATGGCCGGTACGTCGGTTATTACAGATGACAATCATCTGGGCTTTGTTCATCCGTCAGAACGTGAACAGGAACCACGCATGGGGCAACACGTCAAGGCGCGGGTCATTGGTTTCTTGCGCGATGGTGAATTGAATTTGTCCTTGAAGCCGCGGGGATACGAAGAGATTGGCGATGATGCCCAAATGTTATTAGCAGCATTGCAACATCAAGCTGACCACGCGCTACCATTTTGGGATAAGAGTGATCCCGATGATATTCGGAATTACTTTGGTATCAGCAAATCACAATTTAAGCGCGCTGTGGGTAATCTCTTGAAGCAACGCTTGATCAGTCAACAACCAGGCGAGATCAAGTTACTGGAAAATGCGGATGAGCAAGCCGACGATTGATCAAAAAATGCAGGACCAGCTTGCTGATTACCTGCATTTTTTGCGTGTTGAACGGGGGTTAGTTGAAAATACGATTAAGAGTTATTCTCAGGACCTGACTACGTTTAGCGAATACTTGATGAGTCAGCAAATCACGGACTATCGGGTGGTTGATCGGTACGTCCTATTGAATTATTTACAGTATCTAGATGAGGCTGGTAAATCGCGAAATACAATCATTCACAGTGTTTCTAGTTTACGTAAGTTTTTTCAATATTTAGCACAGATGCACGCTATCGATACTGATCCGATGCTAAAAATCGACACGCCTAAGCGGGCGCAGCATTTACCGCAAGTATTGTCACCACGCGAGGTCGAACGGTTGCTAGCGGTGCCTAAGTTGAATACCCCGTTAGGATTACGAGACCGAACTCTGTTAGAAGTGATGTATGCGACCGGTCTGCGAGTCAGCGAGACAATTAATTTAACGATGGATGATCTGCACTTAGACTTGGGATTGATTCAAACAATCGGTAAGGGTGATAAAGAGCGGATCATTCCTATCGGTGATGTTGCCATTGATTTTATTACCCGTTATTTAAAAACGGCTCGGCCCAAACTCGTCTCTGCCAAACGCCGGAATAGCTATTTGTTTATTAATAATCACGGTGGTAAATTAAGTCGGCAAGGGGTTTGGAAAAATCTGAAGGCAGAAGTCAAGGCGGCTGGCATCGAAAAAAACGTGACGCCGCATACGTTGCGCCACTCGTTTGCGACTCACATCTTAGAAAATGGTGCGGACTTGCGTGTCGTTCAGGAGCTTTTAGGGCATGCCGATATTTCGACGACTCAAATTTATACGCATATTTCGAAAAAACGCCTAGCTGAGGTTTATAATAAATATCATCCGCGGGCATAGATGCGGTGCGGAATCAAGCAGTCAAGGGAGGCAATACCGTGCTCGTTAAATATCGGAAGGATTATGAAAAGGTAGCAATGGGGCTACTGTCATTTATTCCAGATTTTAAGGACCTAATTCATCTACAAACTGAGATGCAGTGGTATCAGTCAACGGAAGACCATCAACTATTACTATGGCGGCAAGGTGACGGCGATTTCTGTGGTATTATCGGCATTGAAGTCGGCAGTGACTTTATTCTACTGCATCACGATTCATTATCACCCGAGGAACGGACGGCGGCCAACCAGTATCAAATGTTGGATGAGTTGGCCGCGTTGTATCCCAAACAACGGGTCATGGGAACTTTAGAAATGGCGCCAATCATTGGCGCGTGGGAGCGTAATCGTGACAAACAACCAACAACAACCAATCACCATTAAGATTTCGGAGTTTGAGGGGCCACTCGACTTGCTGTTGCACCTCATTCGCCAAAACAAGATGGATATTTATGACATTCCAATTGCGGCAATTACGCAGCAATATTTGGATTACTTACACTCTATGCGAGCGCTAAAATTAGATATTGCTGGTGATTATTTGGTTATGGCTGCGACTTTGATGACGATCAAGAGCCGTTTCTTATTGCCACAGCCTGAACCAGATGAGATGGACGAAGATAATGAGGACGATGATCCTCGTGACTCACTTGTAGCTGAACTGTTGGCTTACAAGGTTTATCAGGAAGCCGCTGGTGAATTGCGAGAAAAAGAACAGGCGCGCCATCAACATTTTACGCGTGAAGCGATGTTAGTACCAGCTGATCTGAGTGCGCCCAAGCTGACTGCGGGGATTACATTAGATGATCTGCAAGCGGCTTTTCGGCAATTAGTGGCTAAACGGCGGCGGGTACGGCCACTAACGAAAACGGTTGTGGCTGAAACCATCAACATTGATGAGCGGATGACACAAATTACGACGCAATTGCAACATCAACCACAAGGACTGGATTTTGCCGACCTATTTACGGTTAGTGCCAGCGATGAAATGTTAGTGACAACCTTTATGGCTGTGTTAGAATTAACCAAGCAGGATCAAGTGGCGCTGCAGCAAGCTGAGCCACTGAGTCCGATTCATTTATATTTACGACAGGATGAACAGCATGACGAACATTGAACAAATTGAAGGACTATTATTTGTGGCTGGCGATGAGGGCATCACGGTCGCCGAAATCGAGCACGCCACGGGGTTTGCTAAGCCGGCGATTACAACGATGCTCACACAACTGGCCACGAAGTATCAAGCCGACCCAGACAGTGCCTTAATGATCTTATCAACGGCGAATACTTACCGGTTAGCAACTAAGGCCGCGGTGGCGCCGGTGTTAAAGCGCTACTTTGAAGCACCACTCACCACGAGTTTGTCGCAAGCATCGTTGGAAGTGTTAGCAATCATTGCGTATCGGCAACCCTTGACGCGGATTGAAATTGATGAGATTCGTGGCGTACACAGTGGGTCAACGATTCAAAAGCTGGTTTTGCGACAACTAGTTACCGAGACGGGGCGTTTAAGTGAGCCAGGACGACCAATTTTATACGGAACGACGGAACTGTTCTTAGATTATTTTGGACTAAAGTCTTTGGATGACTTACCAGCGATTGACTTAGCTGCTTTAAGTGACGCTGAGCATCCGGCACCAGAGACAGACCTCTTTTTAAATGCATTTCAGGATAAATTACAAGCAGAACGTGAGGATGAATAATGGCAGAACGATTACAAAAGGTAATGGCGGAAGCGGGCATCGCTTCGCGGCGTAAATCAGAAGTGTTGATCACGTCTGGTCACGTTAAGGTGAATGGGAAGACGGTCACCACGCTCGGTGTAAAGGTTGAGCCTAGTGACCATGTCGAGGTTGATGGCGTGCCATTGAATGCAGAAAAACTCGTGTATTATTTATTTTATAAGCCGCGGGGGGTCGTTACAACTGTTCATGATGAGAAGGGCCGTAAAACGGTATTAGACTTCTTTGAAGACGTACCGGAACGAATCTATCCGGTGGGACGTTTGGATTACGATACTTCAGGTTTGTTGATCATGACAAATGATGGGGCTCTCGCTAATCGGCTAACTCATCCGAAGTACGAAGTCAAAAAAACTTATTTGGCCAAAGTTGAAGGGGTACCAACCAATGCTGATCTCAAGCAATTGCGCTTGGGTGTTGAAATCGATGGCCGTAAGACAGCTCCAGCGAAGTCGAACTTGTTAGATAGTGATCACAAGAAGAATAATGCGCTGGTCCAACTAACGATTCACGAGGGTCATAACCACCAAGTGAAAAAGATGTTGGCTGCAGTGGGTCACCCAGTGACTAAGTTGAAACGTGAACGTTATGGGGTTCTCGATTTGCAAAGCTTACAACCGGGCGAATACCGTAAATTGAAGCCGATTGAAATTAGTAAGTTAAAAGGTGAACGATAGCGCTTGCATTTTTGAACGAAAGCCGTTAAAATGAATTTGTAAAAATAAATATTGGTTCATCTTCAGGGCAGGGTGTGATTCCCGACCGGCGGTAATAACCCGCGACCTATGCGTGTGCATAGTGATTTGGTGCAATTCCAAAGTCGACAGTAAAGTCTGGTATAAAGAAGATCGAGCTTATTTGCCAAGCGTTGCAAGTAAGTCCGCCCCCAGATGACAGTTAGTGTGATCGGGCGGACTTTTTTAGTTGAACAAATGGTAATGCGGTTCATTGAAGATGACCCATAGGAGGGTGCGTTATGCAACATACAACGTTACACCGACTAGTGGGCATAGCCTTACTCGGTGCCATTGCGTATATTTTAATGTTACTGGAGTTTCCGATTTTACCGGTAGCGCCATGGATGAAGATTGATTTTTCAGATATCCCAATTCTGATTGGGCTCTTTCTCTTTGGTGTCGGGGGCGCGTTTGTCATCACTATCATCAAACTGCTCCTACATTCGGCCATGATGGGCTTTGCCATCTATGACTTAATCGGTTCTTTTGCTAGTTTTTTAGGTACGGCAGTATTGATTTTAGCATTTGCATTAGTACTTCGTTACTATCGGGGCAATCCCAAGTGGCGAATGCCTGTGGCGATTGAATCGTTGGCTAACTTAACGTTTGTTCTGCCATTCTATTTGCAAGTAATGGGTATGAAGCTCAGCATGTCGCTGAATACAGTGGTGTTAGTGGCAGTCATTCCATTTAACTTGATCAAGGGATTGCTAGTGGGCAACGTCTTCTGGCTGGTCTATCAGCGATTAGCTAAGTGGTTAGGCAACCATAATCAGCTTATGAGCCGAATTTAATCTAAGTCGTTAAAATAATGTGGGTGGTCACTAATTGCGTAACTGCAGGGTGACTGCCTTTTTATATTGGTGCCACCGTGATATTCTTAAAGACGCACACTGCCGGTTGGCGGATGGTTATCCATGAGCTTTAATGTGGCAGTAAGTTGATGAATTTGAAGCTTCAATTAAGGCTTAGAAAGATTAAAAAGCTGTTGGCCGCTATGCTTTGTCGCGGGTCACTGTCAGCGACACTGACGCACGTAAATTTGGGCTGATCACGACTTAATTTAAAAACTGGCACATTTAGTGCGCAATTAACAATTACAATAGCAAGACTTAAGGGAGGCCTTAGCGTGTTTACAGACTACGTTTTATTGTTATTCAGTACGACGCCGCGACGAGCAAAGGGCCTATTCAATGTCTTGCGCGGTCGCCGTACGGTCTCCACGCTTTTTGCGGGGTTAACTGCCGGCTACTTGGATTTGCTCGACAGTTGCCACGAGGTTCCCTTGGAAGATTTCATGGCAGCAACTGCGGCTTTGACTGAAAACGGTCAATTGACGAGTACGGCCACGGGATGCTGGCAATTAACGCAGGCGGGGGAACATCGGCAAGCCAAACTCCGACAAACTTTATACATGCCCCAAAATTTTGAAGTATTTCAAACCACTGATGTCCGCCGATTTAGAATCGTCAGTCAGCTAGCCCTACAAGTCGTTTCCGAACTCGTACATCATAATCGCCATTATTATCCGGTGACGACTGATCCGGGGATTCAAGCCCAGGTCAAACAATGGCTACGTCAGCAGTCGAAGGTGGAACTTGGCGAGCAAATTCATGCGGCCTTGACTGCCTTCTTGACGAGTTTGGCAGACCCAGAGTTGCCAACGGTGTTTGTTCAAGGTATAACGGGGTATCAAGAACCGGGACTGACTAATGAGCAATTAGCGGCACAATTAGGTCGACAACCCTGGGAGGCTAGCTTGATGCACACAGACGTGATATGCCAATGGATTGCTTGGATTCAGCGACACCCGCGTGATCCATTTTCCCAGTTGTTGTCAGTGCTCACTCAAGCGAGTGCCATCAGTCAAAGCGCTGAGCAAACTTACCAAGCTTTCTTGAAGACCCAGCAACTTGCAGCAATTGCGCAGACGCGGCACTTAAAGATGAGTACGGTACGGGAGCACTTGTTGGAGGTGGCGATTTGGTCGCCTGATTTTCCGTTTGAAATGGTGTTGAATCATGAATTAACTCAGCAGTTGGCCACCATCTTTGCAGCCCAGTCCGACATTGCAAACTGGTCATTCCAAGAGGCCCAAACTGCGCTACCCACGCTAGATTTTTTTGAATTTCGGCTATTTCAGATTATGAGGTGTCAGCATGTCAGAAGATGAATTATATGAGCTGTTGAAAACGAAATATGGCTTCGATGAATTTCGCCCCGGGCAGCTAGCCGTCATTCAGAAATTATTAGCAGGTCAAGATGTCTTGGCAGTGTTACCAACTGGGACCGGCAAATCATTGATCTATCAACTCGTTGGAACCGCACTGCCCGGGCTAGTTGTGGTGGTTTCACCGCTGATTTCCTTGATGCAAGATCAGGTGGCACGCTTAAACTATCAAGGCGAAAAGCAAGTTGCTGCTTTGACCTCCCAACTAGATTATGGTGCTCGCCAGTATCTGTTGAATCATTTAGGGCAGCTTAAATTCTTGTTCATTTCGCCGGAAATGTTGGGTCAAGACATTATTCAAACAGCGCTGATGCAAGTGCAACTGGCGTTATTAGTTATCGACGAGGCCCACTGCATTTCAACTTGGGGACCAGATTTTCGCCCTGACTACCGTCGCCTTGGTCAAATTCGACAACGGTTACAGGCACCGACAACGCTAATGCTCACGGCAACGGCTACACAACGCGTTCGACAAGATATTTTGACACAATTAACCGTTCCAGATGCCCAGCAAATCTTATATTCGGTTAATCGTCCTAATATTTACTTAGCAGTCGAACAGGTCAATGATGAAGCTAGTAAACGCGCGACCTTGCAACATTTAGTGACAAGTGCGCGCGGACCAGTCATCGTTTACTTTACTTCCAAGCGGCAAACTGATTTGATAGCGGAATGGCTACGAACGACAACCACGTTACGGGTCGCGGCTTATCATGCCGGCTTAGCGACTGATGACCGTTTCAAGATCCAGCAGCAGTTCATGGCAGGACAATTGGATGTGATCTGTGCTACATCTGCTTTTGGAATGGGTATCAACAAAGCTGATATTCGCTTAGTGATCCACTATCATTTACCGACGACTTTGGCCGACTATGTTCAAGAAATTGGGCGCGCAGGTCGTGATGGTCAGCAGGCGATGGCGATTATGTTGTACGCACCAGGTGACGAAAACCTGGTGCGGAATTTGAACGAATTGACGGCTGCGACTCCCAATGAAATTCAGCAAGATTATAGCCGCTATCAAGCGCAGCAGCCACCGACTGATGATCGTAGTAAGGTTTTGCAGTCATACTGGCTACAAGGAACTCCCCCAACGACCGTGGCAACGATTTTTGCTGATCGCCAAGTAGCTAAGGAACGAGAATTGCGGGCGCTCATGAGTTACGTCCAAACGACAATTTGTCATCGGACCGTGATGTTAACTTACTTTGGTGAGCCAGCTGTTACCCATACAGATCAGTGTTGTCAGTTGGCTGGTGAACCACTACCGCTGGCTGCGTTAGGGTTGATGGCGACGCATGATGAGTCAACAGCCACGATAATGTCGTGGGATCAGCACTTAGCTCAATTGTTTTTACCAAATTCTTAAAGAAATCAATTCCGGGTTATGTTACAATATTGGTTGAAAGTTTTTTGAGGAGGAACACCCTATGAGTCAAAAAAATGATAATGACAAATCCCAAGCGGATAAGCCGTGGGACAAAACTTTTGAAGACGATCGGGATGACTCGGGCAATTTATCGCGAACTCAAAAACGAAAACAAGACAGTAGCAACTCTACGCTAACGACCGTGTTAGTCGTACTAATATTGTTGCTTGCTTTGGCACCAATTGGTTATTTCTTGGTGAAAAAGAATTCGCTTAATAATCCGCAACAGACTGAACAAGTTGCTAGTTCGAGCTCGAAGAAGTCATCGGCCAGTGTTGCTGCCAGTAAGTCATCGACTGCTGCTAGCAAGAAGAAGGCGGCCGCATCGTCGAAAAAGGCGGCTGCTAAAAGTAGTAGCTTAGCCTTGGCTAGCTCTAAAGCTGCCAGTTCCAAGGCTGCTAGTTCTACTGCTGCCAGCTCGGAAGAAAGTGCGAGTACTGACGACAGCAGCGCTAGCAGTAGTAGTAGCTCCTCAGAATCATCTTCAGGGACTAAGTACGTCACGGTAGAAGCCGGTCAAGGGGTCTATCGGGTCGCTACGAATGCTGGAATCTCAGTGGATAAGCTATTGGAATTAAATGGGTTATCATCTGATGCAACGATTTCGGCTGGTCAACGGTTACGTGTCCGTTAATACACGATTTTTTCAGATTGTGAGGGGTTAGTTAATGGCTAAGCAAGCATTACAGGTGGCCATCGATGGTCCGGCTTCAGCTGGCAAGAGTACCGTAGCCAAACTCGTTGCAAAACGGTTTGGCTATATTTATGTGGATACTGGTGCCATGTATCGGGCAGTCACGTACTGGGCAATGCAACAGCACGTTGATTTAGCAGACGAAGCGGCTGTGATTACGGCAATGAAGTCGCTCAAGATCAGTTTTAAACCCGGCGAGCCGGATCAACTGGTTTTTGCTAATCAGGAAGATATTACGGCGGCGATACGCCAACCAGACGTGACGAATAACGTCTCGACGATTGCGGCGTTACCACAGGTGCGTACGATTTTAACTGAACAACAGCGAGAGATGGCCAATGCAGGTGGGATCGTGATGGACGGTCGTGATATTGGGACAACGGTATTGCCCAATGCTGAAGTTAAGATCTTTTTAGTTGCTTCAGCGGCTGAACGGGCTAAGCGTCGATACGCCGAAAATGTAAAAAAAGGGATCGATACGCCCTTGGCTCAGCTACAGGCTGAGATTGAATTACGTGACCACAAAGATTCAACGCGTAAAGTGTCACCATTAACACAAGCAACGGACGCCACACTTGTTGATACGACGCCAATGTCAATCGATGAAGTTGTTGCTGCCATTGCCAAAATTATTACAAAAAAACAAAGTTCAACAATCTAATTGCATTAACTTAATGCTTTTAGCTAGCTTTTCATTGCATTTTCAGCTATGATATAGGTTAGAGTTATTGTTGACAGGAGGAAATTTGCATGAGTGAAAACGAAAACAGCCAAGAGAAAAATGAACTTTTAGACGCTTTAAACAGCGTTGAAGAAGTAAACGTCGGTGACGTTGTTAAGGGTGAAGTCTTAGCAATCGACGACGACAAACAAGTAATTGTTGGTATCCAAGGTACCGGTGTTGAAGGGGTCGTTCCTTTGAAGGAACTCTCAACACAACGGGTTGACGATGTCAACGAAGCCGCTAAAGTCGGTGATGTATTAGACTTGGTTGTCATTTCTCGAATTGGCAGCGACAAGGAAAACGGCAGTTATTTACTGTCACATCGTCGGTTAGAAGCTCGCAAAGTTTGGGACGATGTTGAAAAAGAATACGAAGCAGGTCATACGATTAAAGCTCCGGTAACGCAAGTTGTTAAGGGCGGGTTAGTCGTTGACGCTGGTGTTCGTGGCTTCATCCCTGCCTCAATGATTGATGATCATTATGTTGAAGATTTAAATGCCTATAAAGGCCAAGAACTTGAACTTAAGATTATTGAAATTGAACCTAGCGAAAATCGCTTGATCTTATCACACCGTGCCGTTGTTGAAAAGCAACGCGAAGCACAACGTGAAGAAGCTTTGAAGACCTTACAAGCTGGTGATGTCGTTGAAGGTAAAGTTGCTCGTTTGACGAACTTCGGTGCCTTTGTTGACCTCGGCGGGATTGATGGTTTGGTTCACGTTTCAGAAATCTCATACGAACGGGTTGAAAAGCCTGCTGATGTATTGAAGGTTGGTCAAGAAGTCACGGTTAAGATTTTATCCGTTGATGCTGACCGCGAACGGGTTTCATTATCAATCAAAGCAACCTTACCAGAACCTTGGGATGGTATTGAAGAAAAAGCACCACAAGGGGCTGTACTTGATGGTAAAGTTAAGCGTTTGACGAGTTTTGGTGCCTTTGTGGAAGTCTTCCCTGGTGTTGAAGGGTTAGTTCACATTTCACAAATCTCACACCAACACATTGCAACACCAAACGATGTCTTAAAAGTTGGTCAAGAAATCAAAGTCAAAGTCTTAGACGTTCGTCCAGACGAAAAGCGGTTAGCTTTATCAATTAAAGCTTTGGAAGAAAAGCCACAAACTGCTGACGATGACAACGAAAGTCAACCAGAACGTCGGAGTAACAATAACCGTCGTCGTAACAACAACCGGGACAACCGGACTGCTAGCGAACGTTCAACGGCTAATGCTCCTGAAGAATCAACTGGTTTCACTTTAGGTGATTTGATCGGTGACGAATTGAAGAATGCTGAAAGCAACAATGATGAAAACTAATCATTGATTGATTAAAAATACCCTTCAAGCTTGCCTTGAAGGATATTTTTTTAGGAACAGATTAGTTGGTGTTACCAATTAATTTGAGACTTGTAGCAGGAACCTGACGCTACGAGGGTAAAGGAGGAATTAATATGGCAAAACCAGTCGTCGCCATTGTTGGGCGACCAAACGTTGGTAAATCAACGATTTTTAATCGGATTGCGGGTGATCGGATCTCGATTGTTGAAGATACACCGGGTGTGACTCGTGACCGGATTTACGCCAACAGTGAATGGCTTGGTCAAGAATTCAGTTTGATCGATACGGGTGGGATCGATATCGAAGATGCCCCATTCATTAAACAGATTACACAGCAAGCCGAAATTGCAATCGATGAAGCTGATGTCATTATTTATTTAGTTAGCATCAAAGAAGGCGTCACGGACGCTGATGAACACGTTGCCCAAATCTTGTACCGGTCGAACAAACCGGTCGTGCTGGGTGTTAATAAAGTCGATAATCCTGAACTTCGGAGTGAAGTCTATGACTTTTATTCCCTTGGCTTTGGCGATCCGTACCCTATCTCAGGTGCGCATGGACTCGGACTTGGGGACTTGCTCGATGCTGTTATCAAAAACTTTCCTGAAAAAAGTGGGGAGGACGAACCGGGGACGATTCGTTTCAGTTTGATTGGCCGCCCGAACGTGGGTAAGTCATCAATTGTCAACGCCTTGCTGGGTGAAGACCGGGTCATCGTTTCTGACGTGGCCGGGACAACCCGGGATGCCATTGATACCAAGTTTACTGATCAGGATGGTGACCGGTTTGTGATGGTCGATACGGCCGGTATCCGTAAAAAAGGAAAAGTTTACGAAAATACCGAACGTTATAGCGTTATGCGTGCGCTCAAGGCAATCGATAATAGTGACGTGGCACTCTTTGTCATCAATGGTGAAGAAGGCATTCGTGAGCAGGATAAGCGGGTTGCTGGTTATGCGCATGAAGCGGGTAAGGGTATTATCATCGTGGTCAATAAGTGGGATCTGGTTAAGAAAGACAACCACACCATGCAAGAATTCGAAGCGTATATTCGTGATCAGTTCGTTTACTTGAGCTATGCGCCGATTATTTTTGTCTCTGCTAAGACTAATCAACGTTTGGAGCAACTACCCGCGTTGATTAAGAAAGTCAATACGAACCATATGCGGCGGATTCAGTCGTCCGTTTTAAATGACGTTATTATGGATGCGATTGCGATGAATCCGACACCGAGTGACAATGGTAAGCGGCTACGGGTTTACTATGCCACTCAGGTGGCGATTCAACCCCCAACTTTTGTGGTCTTTGTGAATGACCCTGATATGATGCACTTTTCATATGAACGGTTCCTTGAAAATCAAATTCGGAATGCCTTTGATTTTAGTGGTACGCCGATCCACATGATCGAACGGCGACGTAAGTAGGCTAAAGCGCGTAAAATCAGCATTTTAGCACATTATTTGATTGATGTAAACGATTATCATCTTTTTGCGCTATTTTCGCTGAAAAGGCTAAAAAAGCTTGCTATTACAGCATTCCTATGCTATCTTTGATGAAGAAATGATGCTTGTTATCGTTTCTCTCATTTTTGGACCACTCAAAAATGATCATCTGGATCAACGATGTTAAAAAGCACGGCGATCCTTCACTCTGTAACGGGGAGGTGAATCAAACATGGCAAACAAAGCTGAATTAGTTAACAACGTTGCTGCGGCAACTAACTTAACGAAGAAAGACGCAACTGCTGCAGTTGACGCAGTCTTTGCATCAATCCAAGACACTCTTGCAAAGGGTGAAAAAGTTCAACTGATCGGATTTGGTAACTTTGAAGTACGTGAACGTGCAGCTCGTAAGGGCCGTAACCCACAAACTGGTGACGAAATCCAAATTCCTGCAAGCAAAGTACCTGCATTTAAGCCAGGGAAAGCTTTAAAGGACGCAGTTAAATAATGCATATCAGTTAATGAAATGCAAACATGAAAGCCAGTATAGCGACCGTTATACTGGCTTTTTTGCTGTCGTCTGCGGTATGATAGACTGTCAGGTCAAGCGATTAACAGCTGGTATCCCATGTGACGATATCAGGCTGACTATTGAAATAAATGATGAAACCATGGCGACTAAATGAAGTCGTTTCTTAGTGGTTTAAAGGATGGGTGTAATGAGTTATTCAGAAAAAATGCTCGCAGCACTATCAAACGGGCAAATTGACACGGCCAAAAAGCACTTTGCATGGGCCTTACGTAAGGACGATGACCAGACGCTGTATAGTCTGGCTGAAGAATTGTACGGTTTGGGCTTTTTAAAGCAAGCGGAACGGACTTATAAGAAGTTACTGGCTAAGTATCCCGATGAGGACGACTTACGGACAAGTCTGGCTGATATTGCCATCGATGAGGACGATACGGACCTGGCACTCGACTATTTACAACAAGTTAAGCCAGACTCACCGGCATACGTTCAAGCGTTGTTAGTTGAGGCCGATCTATACCAGACCCAAGAGTTATTTGAAGTCAGTGAGCAAAAACTCAAGGAAGCCTATCAGCTGGCACCGGACGAACCAGTTGTCGAATTTGCGCTCGCAGAATTTTACTTCTTGATTCGTAACTACGGTCAGGCGACTCGCTTCTACTTGGACTTGATCAAGCAGGGACAACTAGAGATCTCTAAAGTTAACTTAGTTGAACGACTAGGGGTGGCTTATGCTGAGTCCGGGCGCTTTGAGCAGGCGGTGGGTTATTTAGAACAAATCAAGCCTGCCAAGCTCACGCCGGACAGCCAGTTTGAATTAGGCTTCACTTATTTGCAATTAAACGAACCCCAGAAGGCTGTTGATATCTTCGACAAACTGCGGGAACAAGACAATCAGTATGCGTCCCTGTATCCATACTTGGCCCAGGCCCAAGAGCAACTTCATCAACTGGACAAGGCGTTATTGACCTTACAAGAAGGTTTAGCGGTCGACCAATACAATGAGCAGCTGTACTTGCAAACTGCCCGCTTAGCCTTGAAATTAGACGATCAGGAATTAGCTGAAAAGTATTTACGGGAAGGCTTGAGTATTGACCCTGATAATTTGACTACGGTACTGGAACTGTCTAATTTGTTAGTTCAGCGGGACCGTTATCAAGACAATATCGACTTGTTGGATCAATATTTGCAAAGTAATGAGTTTGATCCACAGTTCTACTGGAACTTGGCAATCTCTAATGACCGGCTCGATCATTTTCAGGCGGCTAAGGATAATTACGAAGCGGCTTATCCGTTCTTTGAACATAACAAGGATTTCCTTAAGCCAGCAATTTATTTCTTCCGCGAAGCAGGAATGGCCGACAGTGCCGTGGTAGCGT
The DNA here is from genome assembly GCF_014131735.1 of Lactiplantibacillus plantarum. Taxonomy (NCBI): domain Bacteria; kingdom Bacillati; phylum Bacillota; class Bacilli; order Lactobacillales; family Lactobacillaceae; genus Lactiplantibacillus; species Lactiplantibacillus plantarum. The sequence continues at coordinate 1,740,492 of NZ_CP039121.1, read as the reverse complement.
TGCGGAATTATCTAACGATTGAACCAGATGATGGTGAAATGGTTGCGATGCTAGAAGACTACGAGGATCAGGGCTACTAGGCCTTTAGTTCTTCGCCGTTTGCTGAGAGGTTTCATTTCTAAAGTTATTGAAACCACTTTCAATTTTGGTAAAATGAACGTATACCAAATTTAAGTGAGGCGTTTACTATCGTGAAAGTAGCTATTATTGCCACCGATTTAGATGGCACGTTTTTGAGAGACGACCATCAGTTTGATCACCATCGGTTTCAGGCCCAGTTGGATCAAATGAATGCTCAGGGCCAGCACTTTGTTGTGGCGAGCGGCAATCAGCTGCAACATTGTATTGATGTTTTTGACGGGATCAACGGTGAATTGACCTATGTGGCTGAAAATGGCGGGTTAGTCATTGATAATCACGGCAACGTGTTGGCTGAAAGCTTGATTGAGCCGGCGCTTTATCAGGAACTGTTAGTTTACGTGGCGACTGAACCAGCACTGGCTGGTGCTGAGATCTCGGTCTCCGGCAAGCAAGGGGCATATATTCGGCCCCAAGATGACAGTCCAATCATGCGGTACTATTTGAGCCGGCTGCAAGTGGTGCCATCGCTATCAGCAATTGATGACCATATCTATAAAGCGACTTTTAGTTGGCAAGCCACGGATGCTGATGCGCACGCCGCTTTGATCAATCAGCAATTTGCTGGCCGGTTACGTGCGACTGTCAGCGGTGGTAATGGGCTTGACGTCATTCCACCACATGTTAACAAGGCAACCGGGCTTGCTTATCTCCAGCAGCATTGGCACGTTGCCCCTAGTCAAACGGCCGCGTTCGGTGATAACGGTAATGATCTTGAAATGCTACGGGAGGCTGATTACAGTTTTGCGATGCAAAATGCGATTACACCCGTCAAAGAGATGGCTACGTATCTTACGTCACATGACAATAATCATGATGGGGTGTTAGCGACGATTGACACGTTAATTTAGCGTCACCAGGTATTGTTGGCGGCCGAAATATATAAGCAAATAGTGTTCGACCGAGCGGGACTACGCTTTGAGTCAGACACTATTTTTTATTCATATCAGTGTTATAGGACGGACGTGGCTCGTCCCACAAAGTAGCAAGTTAATTAGCGGGACCGTTTTAGCCATTGGTCATGAACAAAATGGGGCTAGTTTAACAGTTTAAACAGGTTCAGCGAGGATTCTCCTGCCTAATTTGGCAATTGTCTGCTAAAATATAATTAGCTTAATCTTGAGGAGGAATTTATTGTGGTAAAAGTAATTGTTGCCGGCTATAAGGGTCGGATGGGTAGTACGGCTGCTCAGATGGTCATTGATAATCCTGATTTTGAATTAGTTGGGGTCTATGACGCGCGCAGTGGAGAACAAAATCTAGGTGAGGACGACCGCTTTAAGGGTCAAGACGTGCCAGCTTTTCATGATTTAGACCAAATTAAGACGGATGCCACGGTCTGGATCGACTTTACGATTCCAACCGCCGTTTATGAAAATGCAAAGTTTGCACTTAACCATGGTATTTCGCCTGTTATTGGGACTACTGGGATGACCGATGAACAAGTTGCCGAGTTGCAAAAATTAGCAAAGGACAAGCAAGTGGGCGGCCTCATTGCGCCTAACTTTGGGATCAGTGCCGTCTTACTCATGCAATTTGCCCAACAAGCAGCGAAGTACTTCCCAGATGTTGAAATTATCGAGATGCATCATGACGATAAGATTGACTCGCCAAGTGGTACTGCTATCAGTACTGCTAAGAAGATTGCTGAAGTTCGGCAACCAAAGGAACAAGGTAATCCTGACGCAACTGAAACTCTACCTGGCGCACGGGGTGCCGAATATGAAGGGATGCGGATTCACGCGGTTCGGTTACCTGGACTAGTGGCGCACGAAGAGGTCATGTTTGGCGGCCCTGGTGAAGGGTTAACGATTCGCCAAGATTCCTTTGATCGGATCTCATTTATGACTGGTGTCAAAGTGGCGGTTGAAAAAGTTAACCAGTATCACGAACTCTTTGTTGGTTTGGAGCACTTACTATGATTTTGACGCAGTTGCCAGCTGAGTTTCAAGCAGCTAAGCCGATTATTGAGACGATCGAAGCGGCCGGCTATGAGGCGTACTTTGTTGGTGGGTGTGTTCGCGATACGATTTTGGGCAAGCCCCTACATGACGTCGATATTGCGACCAGCGCGTTTCCGGCTGAAGTCAAACAATTATTTAAACGGACGGTTGATACGGGAATCGAGCACGGAACGGTGATGATCTTAGATCACGGCAATGGTTATGAAACGACGACGTTTCGGACTGAATCTGGTTACCAAGATTTTCGCCGCCCTGATCAGGTTACGTTCGTCCGATCATTGAAAGAGGACCTGAAGCGCCGGGATTTCACAATCAACGCCTTAGCCATGACTGCTAACGGTGAAGTGATTGATCTGTTTGACGGGTTAGCAGATATGGAACAAGGAATCTTACGCGCCGTTGGAGTGGCTGAAGAACGGTTTCACGAAGATGCGTTGCGGATGATGCGTGCCGTTCGGTTTGCAAGTCAGTTAGGCTTTACCATTGAATCGCAGACCGAACAAGCGATTGCCGATAATGCGGCGTTGTTGGCGAAAATTGCCGTGGAACGGACGCGTGTCGAGTGGGAGAAGCTGCTGATGGGTCAGCACCCAGTTGCTGGTTTGACCGGCTTGCTGACCACTGACTTGTATCGTTATATGCCCGCAATGGCTGATCAAGAAGCGATGCTGCGGCAGTTAATGGCACTTCCAGCTTGGCATTTGCCGAGTATTGAAAGTACTTGGACCTTGCTTAGCTGGACCATGCAACGGACTGACGAAGCGGCTGTTCGCCAGTTGTTAAAGACGTGGAAGACGAGCAATGAGCTGATTAATCACGTGACGGCCGCTATTAAAGCGCTGATGGCGTTAAAACACAACGGTCAGTTAACTGCGCAGGAGAACTTTTATACGGGCTTAGAGGCGCTGAAAACGGCTAATCAGGTGGCTACGATTTTAGGCTTTGGCCAGGGCCAAGCACAATTGGTGCAATCTTATGCTAGCTTACCAATCCATGACAAGCATGAATTGGCCATTAACGGTGGCGATTTATTGAAAGCTAAATTGGTGACGCCTGGGCCAATGATGGGTCAAATTCTAGCGGCTTGCTTACAGGCCGTGGTGATGAAACAGGTCCCAAATCAGCAGGATGCTTTGCTTGATTTTGCAAGGATGGTAGCGGATTCAAAAAACCATTGATATTTTCTATGAATCTGTTACGATTAAAGTGAAACTAATTCAATGAGGTGATTTGAATGGAACGAGCATTAGAAGCATTGAAATTTCATTTTCGGAATGGTGACACTTGGACAGTTCATCATCAAGATATCTCTGACCTGTGGATCGGCCGGGTAACGACGAGTTACGGTCGAATTAAGGGTGGCCATATGACCATCATTCATCCTTGTAAATCATTTAAGGCTGAATTTAAACCTGACGCTGATGCGATCGATCCGGACACGACCCAACTATCATCCGTGACAAGTGGGATGTTTGAACGGGTGACACATTATCAAGACATTGAAAAAATTGATATCCTGTTTGGCGACGAACGTGGTAGTGAACAAATTTACTTGCCATTCAAGCCACGGGATGCGGATGGTATCGACAACATTTATCAGACGAGCTCATTAGCCAGCGATGGAAAATTACACTTAGTCGTTGATGATGAACGGACCGTCTTTGATGTTTATGGTGATCATAACTAATAAGGTGTTGCCAAACAACTCTTGGGGCCGAGTGAGCCTCAGGAGTTTTTTGTGACTCACGACCCAATCGAATCGATGATCGTTAGGAAATATTAACGTTGATTTGCGCGTTTGTCAGTTGTGTTTTAAGCCGATTCTAGCTAAGATAGAACTTAATGATGTAAAAAAAGGGTGGATCGTAACAATGCAAACTTTAAGAGCAGAAAATCTGACCCGAACTTATGGTGAGAAGACGTTATTTCACGATATTTCATTTATTGTGAATGAACATGACCGGATTGGTGTCATTGGCGTTAACGGGTCCGGGAAAACGAATTTATTAGACGTATTAGCCGGGATTACGGCACCGGAAGCCGGTCAACTGGTGATGCCCAAAAATTATACGATTGGTTATTTAAAGCAAAAGCCGGAACTTGACCAGAATCTGACAGTCATTGATGCCGTTTTGGCCGGTAGTCAGCAAGTCTTTCGAACGATTCGCCACTACGAGCAAACGTTGGCCGCTTATGCTGATCATCCCGAAGACCAAGCGACCCAAAAAGCTTACGTGGCCGCTGAGGATCGAATGAACCAAGAAGATGCTTGGACGGCTGAAAGTGATGTCAAAACGATTTTGACACAACTGCACATTACCGACCTGACGCAGACCGTCAGTCAGATGTCGGGGGGCCAACAGAAGCGGGTGGGCCTGGCGCAAGTGTTGATTCAATCACCGGATCTTTTATTACTAGACGAACCGACCAACCATCTTGATTTTGACTCAATTGAGTGGTTAGAAAGCTATTTAGCTAGTTATAAGGGTGCTTTGATTGTCGTGACCCATGACCGGTATTTCTTGGATCAAGTCGCCAACCAGATGTTTGAATTGTCATTTGGCGAGCTGCATAAGTATACGGGAAATTACCAAGATTTCGTGCAAGCGAAAGCCGAACGGGTCGCCCGTGACGTGTTAGCTGAACATAAGCAACAGCAGCTGTACAAAAAGGAACTGGCTTGGATGCGTGCGGGAGCACCCGCGCGTAGCACGAAGCAACAGGGGCGCATCAATCGGTTCAATGATTTGAAGGATAATTTGAATACGCTCCAAGTTGATGACGATGTTGATATTTCGCTCGGTCAGCAGCGTTTGGGTAAGAAAGTGATCGAGTTAAAGGACGCGAGCTTGCAGTTTGATCGGCAAACCATCCTGGATCACTTTTCGATGTTGATCCAAGCCAATGACCGCATCGGTATCACTGGAATCAACGGTGCCGGGAAATCTAGTTTATTGAATGTGATTGCGGGTCGACTGCCACTTGATAGTGGGACCGTGACGATCGGTGAGACCGTCAAGATGGCCTATTATACTCAACAGACCGAACCGATTCCGGGCGACAAGCGCATCATTAATTACTTGCAAGATGTCGGTGAGACGGTCTTGAATAAGCAGGGCGAGCATGTTTCAGTGACTGAGTTACTAGAAGAGTTTCTGTTCCCACGTTCGATGCACGGCACGCTGATTCGCAAGTTATCTGGGGGCGAACAGCGCCGGCTATACTTACTGAAGTTGTTGATGCAACAGCCGAACGTCCTCTTATTGGACGAACCGACTAATGATTTGGATATTGGTACGTTAACGGTGTTGGAGAACTACCTCGATGATTTTGCCGGGACCGTCATCACTGTTTCCCATGACCGCTATTTTTTGGACAAGGTCGGCACGAAACTACTGATTTTTGATGGTCAGGGGCATATTGAACGCTATTCTGGCCGTTTCTCCAGTTATTTGAAGGATCAAAAAGACGCGGCCAAGCCCGCAGCCAAGGCCACTGCGACAAAAACTACGGCTAAGCCGGTCACGGATGACTCGACCGCACCATTGGCCAAGAAAGCCAAAGTCAAGCTGACTTACGCGGAACAGCTCGAATACGACAAGATCGAAGGGGTTATCGAGCAATTGGATAGCCATAAGAGTGAGATCGAAGCGGCGATGGCTGCCAATGCCAGTGATTATGGCAAGTTGGCTGATTTGCAAAAAGAATTGACTAAGACGGAACAAACGATTGATGAGAAGATGGATCGCTGGGACTACCTCAGCCAGTATGCAGAAGCCTGAAAGGATGATCGCATGTTAGAAGATAGTTATTTACAACTCGCGCGCACCATTTTAGAACACGGCACGTATAAGGATGACCGTACCGGCACGGGAACATACAGTGTGTTTGGTTACCAGATGCGCTTTGACCTGAGTCAAGGCTTCCCGTTATTGACGACCAAAAAAGTTCCCTTTGGACTGATCAAGAGCGAATTACTATGGTTTTTGCATGGTGATACGAATATTCAGTATTTATTGCAACATCACAACCATATCTGGGACGAATGGGCGTTCAAAAATTGGGTTACGAGTGCCGATTATGACGGCCCTGATATGACGAATTTTGAACACCGCCGGCTAGATGATCCTGACTTTGCGCCGATTTATCAAGCTCAGATGCAGACCTTTGATGACCAGATCTTGACAGACGACGCGTTTGCGGCCAAGTATGGTAATTTGGGTGACGTTTACGGTGCGCAATGGCGTCACTGGCAAACGCGTCAGGGAAAGACGATCGATCAAATTGCCAATGTGATTGAAATGATCAAGACGCATCCGGATTCGCGGCGGTTAATCGTTTCCGCTTGGAATCCAGAAGATGTGCCGAACATGGCGTTACCACCGTGTCATACTCTGTTTCAATTCTATGTCGCGGATGGTAAGCTCTCTTGCCAACTCTACCAACGTTCAGGCGATGTCTTCCTAGGTGTGCCATTCAATATTGCGAGTTATGCGTTACTAACACATCTGATTGCTAAGGAGACGGGCCTAGCAGTGGGCGAGTTCGTGCATACGTTGGGTGACGCGCACATTTATACTAACCATGTGGAACAAGTTAAAACGCAGTTGACCCGGCAACCTCGGCCGGCACCCCAGCTGACTTTAAGTGGGGCTCATGACAGTATTTTTGATTACCAAATGAGTGACATTAAGCTCAGTGGCTATGATCCCGCACCGGCAATCAAAGCGCCGGTCGCGATTTAGGAGGCCGCAATGATTGCATTGATATGGGCAGAAGATCAAAATGGCCTGATTGGCAACCAGGGCCAGCTTCCCTGGCATTTACCAGCAGATATGCAGCGGTTCAAAGCGCTGACGACCGGACACCATGTCGTGATGGGGCGCAAGACTTTTGCGGGCTTTAAACGCCCGCTCCCACGGCGGACCAATTGGGTGCTCTCACGTCAGTCTGATTTAAAGTTGCCACCGGAAGTCCATCAACTAGCAGATGTGGCGGCGATCCAAACACTCGCGGCCGCCCATCCGGATGAACCGATTTTTGTCATTGGTGGTGCGGTGGTGTTTGAAGCCGTGTTACCGGTGGCCGATTATTTATATCGGACGCGTATCAACGCAAGGTTTGATGGTGATACTTGGATGCCGGCCGTAGATTACACGCAGTGGCAGCTGGTGAGCCAACAAATTGGGACGGTGGATGAGAAAAATCAATATCCGTACGAATTTGATGATTTCCGCCGTCGTTAATTCAGTGGCAACCGTGAAACTCAGGCAGATTTCTGCTATACTGAAAGCATTAATTTTATTGTAACGATCGTTTAAACGTTACAAGTATAAGAAAGCGTGGCAAAGTATGACGAAAATCAAGATTGTGACCGATTCTTCGGCAAATTTGACGGATGCCGAGGTAAAAAAATACGATATTACCGTGATTCCGTTGACTGTCATGATCGATGGCACCATTTACGTGGAAGATGAAACGATTACGCGTGAAGAATTTATTGACAAGATGGCAACGGCTAAATCTTTACCAAAGACGAGCCAACCGGCACTCGGAACGTTCATTGAAACGTTTGATAAGTTAGGTGCGGATGGCGCGAGTGTGATTTGTATCAATATGCTCGAAGCCATTTCAGGAACAGTGCACACGGCGGAACAAGCGGCTTCGATTACGAAGACCGATGTCACCGTGATCGACGCTCGGACGACCGACCGTGCGATGGCCTTTCAAGTTTTGACTGCTGCTAAGTTAGCCCAGAGTGGTGCTGACAAACAGGCGGTCATCGATCAGATTCATGCGACTCAGGCCCATACCAAGCTATTCATGGGCGTAATGACCCTGAATAACCTCGTTGCTGGTGGTCGAATCAGTCGTCTGACGGGGGCAATCAGTACGCTACTGAATGTTAAGATTGCCTTGGAAGTTGATGACGGCACCCTAGATGTGAAGATGAAGGGGCGCGGTGTTAAGGCGATTAATAAGTTTTTTGATAAGGTTCTCGACGATATTATTGCAACGCCGAACGTCGCCGAAGTTGCAATCTCTCACGTTGGCGCCACGGAGCGCGTGGAAGAATATCGGGCGCGCCTACAAGCGGCTTTACCAAGTCTCAAGATCAGTGTTCAACCAACGGTGCCAATTATTGCGACCCATGGTGGCCCGGGTGCGTTTGCCGTGGAATATCATACGCAAGCGCCAGCGTAAAGTGAGCGGTGTCCCACAGGCGACTTGTCTACGAGCACTAATGGCAAATGGTGATCGTCCCAACAGGGGATGGTGACCATTTTATTGTTCAAAGATGAGTTAGCTCTGATTAAATGGACTGCTCAACGGTGAAGAAAGGTTGGATGCCAATGTCCAAAGTTAAAGAAACCATTAAAATCATTTTAGTGATGGCGGTGTTAGCGGTCGGGGTGTTTTTCGGGGTCAATTATCTGCTGCATCCGCAAAATGAATCGGCGACGACTACCCCAACAACGACTAAAAAGACCACTGCCAAGAAGACGCCCCACAAGGCGAAAATCAACTTGGTCGCGGTCGGTGACTCCTTAACCGAAGGGGTCGGCGATGAGTCCGAGGGTGGCTACGTTGGTCAGATCAAAAAAACGTTGACGACTAAGCAAAAGCTGAAGGTGACGACCACGAATGCTGGTAAGTCCGGTGATCGGAGTGACCAGATTTTAGCACGCATTAATAAGTCGAAAGTGTTACAACAGAAAATTGCCAAGGCGGATGTGATTACCGTGACGGTTGGCGGTAACGACCTCTTGCAAACGCTCGAAGGGTCCCTAACTTCTAACAATACGGCCAAAAATAACGCGACGGTTGCTAAAGCGCAAACTTTATATGCGAATAAACTAACTAAATTATTTAATAAATTACAAAGTTTGAATGGCACTGCGTCAGTTTTTGTCTTTAGCATCTATAATCCAATTTATGTGAACTTTCCAAATGTGACGTCGATCACGCACTACATTAGCCAGTGGAATGATCAGACACAGACGACGGTTAGTCAATACAAGCATACGTATTTTATGGATATCAATTGGACCATGTCACACGGCCAGTACAAGACGGCAGCCCAGATTCGCAAGTTGAAGAAAGCAGCGAGTGCCACGACCTTAACTAGCTTAACCAGCTCAAAGGCCATTACTGGCGCTTTAGAGGCGGAAAACAAGACGAATGATTTGATTTCGACTGCTGATAATTTCCATCCCAATAAGCGGGGGTATCGTGTGTTTACAACCAAACTGTATCAGACCATGATGGCCCATGATGCGTGGTTAATCAAAAAATAGGGAGGTAATGAGATGCGGGAAGCACAACGAAACAAGCAGGCATCAGCACCTAAAAATCCGAAGACAAACGGTCCAATCAATGTTTGGAAATGGGTCGCCGTTGTCTTGATTGCGTTGATTGTCGGCACCGGTGCTTACGTCGGCACCCAGGTCTTACGATCGCCTAGCGAAAGCACTAGTTTGACGGCTGCAAGCAATACGGATGCGGCTAGTGTGCCGATTACAATGAATCGAAAACAATTAAACGCCCTTGCGAGTTATTATTTGAATGATCTACAAAAGGGCCAAGACATGAAATATCGCTTCGTGGTCCGGTCTACCGGCGCTTATTTGCTCGGAACGACGCAGGTACTGGGTCAGAACGTGTCGTTTGTGATCACGATGCAACCAAGTGTCATCGATAACGGCAATATTTCGTTGAAAGCAACCAATTTATCGGTCGGGACGATGTCCTTGCCAATCAGCTTTGTGATTAATTATATTAATAATAATTACAAGACACCTAAGTGGGTCAAGTTGAATGCCAAGAAGAAGACAATCGACCTCTACTTGAATAAATTAGTTGGTAAACATGATGTTCGTTATAGTGTAGATAAGCTTGATTTGAAGAATAATCAGTTCAAGTTCGAAATGCATATTCCAAAAACTAGTGACTAAGGAGTGAATTCATGCATAAAACATTTTATACATTCTTGATGACGCAACGGAACCCAGACAGTACCGATGCCATTGCCGAATTTGCCAATAATGCGTTTTTGGATCAATCGTTTCCAAAGCAGAGTAAAGATTTTCACGAACTCTCACAATATTTGGAATTGAACGCTGGTTATTTGCCAACGATGACGGTCTTTGATGACGCGTGGCAAGCCTATTTGGCAAGTGAAGCTTAAATTAATTTGTAGGAAAGAGGACGTTCGGTATGCCAGAGGAACCCAAACAAACTAATCCGCACATAAAAAAAGTGCCCCGGCCAAAGCGACGCGTTGGTCTATGGACCTATATTATTTCCATTGTCGTCGCATTAGGCATTGGGGTGGGTGGGACGTACTGGCTGATTGGTCGGCAAGTCAATGCCCAGCTCAGCAGTATGCAGCAGACTAGTAAAGCAATGAAAAAGATTGAATCAGTTTATGAAACGATCAATGAGAATTACTACAAACCGGTCAATGCGAATAAGTTGGCCAACGGTGCCATTAACGGCATGGTCAATTCGTTAGGTGATAAATTTTCCGAGTACATGGACAAGAGCGAGACGGAAAGCTTGAATGACACGATCGACAGTTCGTTTTCTGGAATTGGTGCCCAGGTTCAAAAATCTGGCAACTATGTTCAAATTATTTCACCAATTGCTGGTACGCCAGCTAAGAAAGCTGGTTTGAAACCGAAGGACATTATTAAGGCGGTCAATGGCAAGTCAGTGGCCGGTAAGACCTTGACACAAGCCGTTAGCATGATGCGTGGTAAGATCGGTACGACGGTCAAATTGACGATTGAACGCAGTGGTCAAACCTTTACCGTAAGTTTGAAGCGGGCTAAGATTCCAGTGACGACCGTTGATTATAAGTTAGTCGGTGGCGATAAGAAGATCGGTTATATTACGGTATCGACCTTCTCGACGAATACTGCTAAGGAATTTAAGACGGCGTTGAAGGCACTCGATAAGAAGGGGGCCAAGAAGTTAGTCATCGATATGCGTGGTAATCCTGGCGGGTTGATGACGGCTGCCTTGAAGATGGCCTCAATCTTCTTGAAGAATGGTAAGACGATCATGCAGGTCCAAGCACGCGATGGTTCGACCGAAAAATACACGGCGTCCAAGAAGTATGATGGTGGCTTTAAAGAAACGAAGCCAACGACCGTCTTAATTGATGGTGGGAGTGCTTCGGCAGCTGAAATCTTCTCCGCAGCCTTGCATCAATCGGCAGGTGTTAAACTGGTCGGGTCACAGTCATATGGTAAGGGGACCGTTCAAACGGTGACGACTTTTAATGATAAGACTGAGATGAAGATCACGGTCGCGAAGTGGCTGACACCAAACGGCACTTGGATCAACAAGAAGGGCTTGACACCTGATGTTAAAGCTGATGAGCCGAGTTATGCAAGCTTGACGGTTATTAGCAAGGTCAGTGATTTACAAGCTGACAAGGTCAATAGCAATGTCAAGACGTTCCAGAAGTACTTGCAAGCCTTAGGTTACTTTAAAGGAACCGTTAATGGCTACTTTGGTGATTCAACCACCAGTGCGGTCAAGCAGTATCAAAAGCATGCCAAGTTAACGGTCAATGGCAAGGTCGATAAACAGACACTGACTAAGATCGAGACTGAATTAGCTAATAAGATCAGTGATAATGATCGGGCTTACGATGCAGCAATGAAATTGATTGAAAAGACAAATTAGTTCAAAGCTGATTCGTATATTTTAAAAGGCGTAACCGAAATCCGCATGGCTTTCGGTTATGCCTTTTTAGTTGCGGAATTTTAATGCGGTACCGTCAACGAAGCTTTGACAAGATAGAGGTGGATCTACGAATTAGGCTCAAAAATGGCTTGTCACGGGTGCTTTATAAATCGGCAGTGGAAAGTCTTGTTCATCATGAATTTAAATCAAGATTTAGACTTGCCTTGCGGTGGGGGTAAAGCGGTATACTAGAAATTGTGCGTTAATTGATCAGTATGAAATAGTGAATTTCAACGGGTTGGATTGAGGTAACTTTTAGCTGAACGACTGACGAGATGTTTAGCAATTATAGAAAGAAGTTTTGTTGTGAATCGACGGGCCATTTATTTTGTTCAGGGCGCCCTGTTACTATCGAACGTTATGGCTGGTATCGATAGTACGAATGTGAATACGGCGCTACCAGCAATTATTGCGGATTTACACGGTCTACGGTTAATGGCGTGGATCGTCGCTGTTTTCTTACTAGGAACGGCAGTTTCGACCTTGATCTGGTCAAAAATGGGTGAGCGCTTTGGTAATAAGCGAGCTTATCAAATGACGACGGCACTCTTTATTGTCGGCTCCTTACTACAAGGATTAGCACCCAACATCTGGTTTTTGATTATTGCTCGGGGTGTTGCGGGTCTCGGCAACGGGGGGATGATTTCCTTACCTTACATCATGTATGCGGACATTTTTAAGAATCCGCGTGATCGAATGCGGGCACTGGGACTAGTCTCGGCTTGCTTTAGTATGGCAACGATTATTGGCCCCATGGTCGGTGGTGTGATTGTCGATGTGTGGTCTTGGCACTGGATCTTTTACCTCAACGTACCAATTGGGATTGTCTCAGCCGTGCTGTTACAAATCTTCTATCAAGAACCTAAGCGGGAACATAACTTGCAACCAATGGATCGTGCAGGGGCGTTATTGATGGCGGTTGGGATCATCAGTTTGCTTGGTGGTATTGAACTGATCGGCATGGTGTCGTTATGGATTGTCGCGATCGTGATCGTGGGGGCGCTCATTGTGTTGGGCAGTTTAACCATCGTGGAACGTCGCGCTGTGGACCCGGTTATTCCGGGCCGCCTGTTTAAGAACGCGCCGTTAGTGGTCGATTTCGTCTTATTTGTGCTTATTTGGGGCGCGTTCGTTGCCTTTTTGACGTACAGTCCGATGTGGGCTCAGGGCTTGCTAGGGACGTCAGCGTTAATTGGGGGAGCCACGCAGATTCCAAGTGCTTTTGCTAATTTTGGGGGTAGTGAATCAGTTCCCCGCATGCGGCGGCACTTGACGCCCCATCGCGTCTTGACGATCAATATTATCATTTTGACGCTGACCTTCGTTCCATTGATGATTGGCGGTGTTAAGCTTCCATACTGGGTCTTACTCTTAGCTGGCTTCTTTGAAGGTTGGGGCAATGGGGCCTGCTTTAATGAGCTGCAGGTTAAGGTCCAAGTAGACGCTGATCAACGTGACATTCCAGTTGCGACTTCGTTTAGTTATTTGATTCGGATGCTCAGCCAGACGTTTACCACGGCTATCTTTGGGCTAATCATGAACCAAGCTCTGACTAGTGGGGTGGCACGATCGGATGGTAAAATCACCATGGCGATGATGAACCAGTTAAGTGATGCTAGTCGGGCGGGCCGGCTACCAGCGCACCTAGTGCCGATGATGCGTGGCATCTTACACACTGGACTACAAAATATCATGATTGTTGCGTTCGGATTAATGATTGTCGCTTTAGTGATCAACTTATGGGCACAACGTCATGAGACGCAACGGCAGGCCCAGAGCTAGATAGCATGTGCAAACTTGATTTTTGCAATGATGATTGGTTCGGAACAACTTACGGATGAGTTACGGAGAGGTATTCTAATTGAATACCTCTTTTTATTCTGTGCGATGCTTGTATCGCTGAATTACTACCGAACCGGAATTCATCCAATTGGCAGATTGTTTTAATCATGATTGAAGGTGACTGTCAAGCTGTGCCTATCAGTTGCATTTAAAGAGATAATACGATATATTAACATCAACCACTTACTAAAAGTAAGTAAAATAAAAGTAATGGGGGCATTAAGATGATTGATGTTAATCAACTAGAGTTTGGGTTAGAAACATTTGGGGATATTGTGGCGAAAACGGATGGTAGTTTACAGTCGGCGGGAGAGTCATTGCGCCAAATCGTGCGCGAAGGTCAGTTAGCGGATCAGTATGGGCTGGATGTTTTTGGCATTGGTGAACATCACCGACCAGACTACAGTGTCTCAAGTCCGGAAACGGTGTTAGCAGCCACCGCTGCCGTGACCCAGCACATCAAATTAGCGTCAGCAGTAACGGTGCTGAGTTCCGATGACCCGGTTCGAGTTTATGAACGGTTTGCAACGTTAGACGGCCTGTCTAATGGGCGCGCCCAAGTGATGTTAGGACGGGGGTCGTTTACCGAATCGTTCCCGTTATTTGGCTATGATTTGACGGATTATGATGACCTATTTAACGAAAAACTCGCACTATATGACCAATTGCGAACGGAAAAGCCGGTGACTTGGTCGGGTAAGTTTCGGGCTTCGTTAACGAATCAAGACGTGTATCCAAAGACAGCTACTGGTGAACTTGAGACTTACATTGGGATTGGTGGTTCACCAGAATCAATTATTCGCGCGGCTAAGATTGGCTATAAAGTCATCATTGCAATCATCGGTGGCCGGGCGGACCGATTTAAACCGTATATCAAACTGTATCACGAAGCCGCTAAAAAGTTCAATCAGCCAGCTTATCCGATTGCGGTGCATTCGCATGGATTCATTGCGGATGATCAGGATGAGGCCTTGACGGTGGCTTATCAAAATATCAAAGCTAATTTTGATCGCATTGGATTGACCCGGGGATGGGCGCCAATGAGTCACGAACAATTTGACCGTGAAACAAAATACGGGTCGTTTTATGTTGGAACGCCGACCGTGGTTGCGCAACGGATCGCGACGACGATTGAAACACTAGGGCTGGGGCGCTTTGACTTGGTATACGGGGCCGGTAATCAAACGGCGGCTCAACGTGAACGGATGATTGAATTGTATGCGACACAGGTGATTCCACAAGTTAAAACTATTTTACAAGCGAAGCAGGTGACGACCAAATGACAGTCAAAAACGTTGGAATCCTCGGCGCCGGTAAAGTTGGTATCGTCTTAGCGGAACTGGCATTGGCGGCCGGGTATGACGTTCGCATTTCGGGCTCTGGCAAAGTAAGCAAAATTGAACTAACGATTCAAACACTAGTTCCGGGTGCAATTGCGTCGGAAAATCAGGATGTCATCGCCAACAGTGAGTTAATTATTTTAGCATTACCGCTGAGTCGTTACCGGCAAATCCCGGCTACGGCGCTTGATGGCAAACTTGTAATTGACGCTATGAATTATTGGTGGGAAACAGACGGGGTACGGGAAGAAGTTCTGGATCCCCAGACGTCCTCCAGCGAACAAGTCCAGCAATACTTCAAAGGGAGCCATCTGGTTAAAACACTGAACCATATGGGTTATCATAATCTGCAAGAAGACGCCAGACCTAATGGCGATCCGGCGCGGAAGGCCCTATTGGTAGCTGGTGATGAGCCCCAAGCCGTAGCAACTGTGGCCCACTTTGTGGAGACGCTTGGGTTTGATCCCATTAGCTATCCCCGACTGGCGGATGGTATTATGACTGAACCCGGCAGTCCGTTATTTGGGGCCAGTTTAAGTGCGACCGCGCTTCAGCAAATCATTGATCATTTTGATGAAACTGATTTTGGTCGTGCGCTTGCGGCCAAACATGCATTGGATGTTGAAACAAACAAGTAGCTAAACCAAACTAAAATGCGGCATTCAACCCGAATGTCGTATTTTTTCGTGATCTTAGTTGGTTAGATGGGGAAACGCACAACGCAAGACTAATTCAAACATGATAGAATAAATTTTGAAGCCGAATATTGACAGTTTGCTGTGTCAAAAAATAGTTGGCATTAAATTTGAAAGTTGGCATTTGAGATGAGTTATAAGCGTTGGAATGTAGAGAAGGCAATCGTTTTAGCACTACGGGAACTTGGTGGAACAGCCTCACGAAAAATAATACGCCAGACAATTGCTACAAATGAATATGTTAATCTGAAGTATGAGGATGTCTATGATACTAAAGTCAGTGCACGGACCGGAAGAGCGTATAATCCCTTCCTATACGATTTCAACTTTGGGTTAAAAAACCTACTTACAGTTGGCTATATTAGTTCCATGGAATGGGGAAAGGAAATTTCACTGACAAGTATCGGCAGAACTGCTGAATTATCAAATTATCCGACCTCTGAACAAACCCAACTAGTTACGAACTATTGGAATCAAAAGACACGTGAAAGAGTACATCGGAAATTAACAGCAATGCAGGAATCTGATGACAAGTTGGCAGATAGGGATGAGGATCTGGTCGTAATCGATGATCCAGAGTCGCGACAAGATGCAGATGAATCACAATGGAAGAGTGATTTAATTGAATGTTTAAAAAAATTCAATTCTGGAAAGTTTGAAAACTTTTCGCGAGCATTGATTTCAAAAATGGGTGTGACCATTGATAAAAATCGTGGTGTGGTACGTTCAGCTGATCACGGTATCGATGGCTTTGGCTATTTTAAATCCGACGAGTTTCGTACTAGCCGGGTGGCAATACAGTGCAAACGGTATACGCAGGACCAGGTATCCGAACCTGAAATTGATAAATTTAAGGGCGTCATGGATAGTTTTAATGCTGAATATGGTATCTTTGTGACAACTAGTCATTTCACTAACCGAGCTAAAGCTAAGGCGATGCAGGGAAATAATACGGTAACACTAATTGATGGTCAGGAGTTAGCTGATTTAGTTGAAAAATATGAATTACAGATTACCCCTATTAAAACATATACTTTAAATGCATATTATTATGAACAAGATTGATTGAATTTTGAGTGTGTTGAAATCTCATCAATAAATTAAGATAAAAAAACTGATATCCCCGCTGAGTTAATCCATACTCAGCGGGGGTTTTGAAAAAGGATATATATGATGTTTAAATGGTTTAGGTGTCCTGCTTTAGTGAAGGCGATTGCGGTTTGGACATTAAAGCCTTGATCAAATTGCAAAAAACAACCCGCCACTGTATGTTGTTAACAAAAAATGAATTCAGTCACGTCATGTGTCGATCAGTCAATTATTATTAAAAACGTCAAAGCCATATCCTTGAATGTGCTGTTTCAATAGTGTCAAATAGCGCTGGGCCGTAGCGCTCAATTCGATTTTCTTATGGCGCAGGTATCCAAGGGTCATTGCATCATCCACTTTTAGTGGAATCGCCACAATTTTTTCGTCATTGAGTTCGCTGCTGATGATGCCTGAACTGATTGTATAGCCATTTAAACCCACCATCAAGTTGAAGATCGTTGCCCGGTCACTGATGCGGATATGCTTTTTATGAGGCAGCGTACTGAGGATTTCTTCTGCAAAATAAAAGGAACTCGTATCGCCTTGCTCATAAGAGAGGTAGGGATAGTCTCGTAGGTCATCCAAAGTCAGTTCTTGCTTGTGCGTTAATGGGTTATCACGACCGACGAAAACGTGCGGGCGAGCCTCGAATAGCGGTACGAAGCTTAAGTCTTTGTCAGCAATCAAACGGCTAAGCACGGTCTGATTGAACTTATTAAGATAAATGACGCCGAGCTCGCTTTTCAAAGTCTGAACGTCATTGAGCACGTTGGCCGTTTCAGTCTCGCGTAATGTGAACTGATAGGTATCGCCACCAATTTCCTTGACTAATTCGACAAAGGCGTTCACGACAAACGCATAGTGTTGCGCAGAGACACTAAAGATACGTTTGCGAACGGTTCCCTGACCAAAATGTTCGTTGAGTAAATTAACTTGGTCGAGGACACTGCGAGAATAGTTAATGAATTCACGGCCCGCATCCGTCAAAGTGATCCCCGTTTTATGACGATAAAACAGTTGTACTTGATATTCCTTTTCGAGTTCTTTCATTGCTTGGGATAATGAGGGTTGGCTGATAAATAACTGTTTGGCCGCCTCGTTGATCGAGCCAGTCGTGGCAATTTTTTCTAAGTAGCGCAATTGTTGAATACGCATTAAGTGCACCTCCTGAGAAATGGTGGGTTTCAGTATCTAGTTAACGCATGATTGTAGCTGGCGTGATTGAATAAATTATTTAAGTTATAGGTATTGCCTATTATATCATCAATGCAATCAGTCTTATCTATTTTCTAATCAGATTGTTATAATAAACTCATTAAGACAGACACGGAGGATGATTACATTATGACAAAAACACATTTCCAATTGGTCGGCTCACTCTTACGCCCGGCTAGTTTACTTACTTATAAAAATCAAATCGAACATCGTGACGATATTCAATACCCATTTTATGAGGCTTTGCCGGGCTACCAGGCTGCCGAAACAGCGGCAGTGAAGACGGTGATTGCCACCGAAAAGGCGCATGGGATTGATGTGCTAACGGATGGCGAATATACGAAGTCAATGTGGCATTTGGATTTTATTTGGGGGTTTAGTGGTGTTCGGCGGTTCATTGCGGATGAAGGTTATAATTTTCGCGATCATGACGGCAGTGATTTTGAAACACGTAAAGATATTGGCATTGAAATCACAGCACCACTGTCTGGCAAGCATCATCATTTTATCGATATTTATCAGCAACTTAAGTCACAAGCCGATGGTAATGACGTTAAATTAACGATCTGGAGTCCCGCACACGCCTTTGTTGAGTTTGGATACATCGATAAGCTATATGGCCCTGACCAGATTTACAAAACTGTTGATGACTTGCATGCAGGCTTGCTCGGGGCGTATAAAGAATTCTTAACGGATTATCAAGCTGCGGGTGGCAAAATCATCCAATTCGATGACTGCTTGTGGGAAGTGTTTGCCAGTGATAATCAGCAAAGTCCCTTTGGTGCTGGAAATGGCAGTCTCCAAGAATTAGCTGATGTGGCCGTCAACACCAATAATGAGTTAGTTGATTTTGGCCATCAATTAGGGTTGAAAGTTTGGACGCATAATTGTCGTGGTAACTATGAAAGTCGGCACTTTGCAGAAGGTAGTTACAATACGATTGCTAAGAAATTCCTGCATGACCAACACTACGACCGTTTCTTCCTTGAATGGGACGATGACCGCGCCGGTGATCTTTCAGCGCTCAAGGTACTTGAGGACCGGCCGAATGTGGAAGTCGTCTTGGGCCTGTTATCCAGTAAGACCAATACCTTAGATGATGAAGATCGCGCGTTACGGTTACTGACGCAAGCTAGTCAAATTTTGAATAAGAACCAGTTATATTTATCTCATCAATGCGGCTTCGCTTCGTGTGACTCAGGTAACGAGTTAACGGCGGCTCAGCAGTGGGCAAAGATTGATCAGGGACAAAAGATTGCAGCTAAATTCTGGGATTAAGTCACGTCAGTTAGTTAGCTGACGGCTATCAAACGACAATCAAACAAGCGCGATGTTGCGGCCATCTTGATGATGAGGGCTGTGACGTCGCGCTTGTTTGTATTTGTAGTGGGTGAACTGTGTGTATGATTGTATCGGCGGGTATTATTAATGAAACGCTAAGGGTGATATGCGATGTGCTTTGACTAACGAGCTAATTGACAGCTACCGCAAGCCTGCAGCCAATAAAATGGTGTCGATGTTCCGGTTAGCTAAATTAACGTGCGGATGTATTGGGCAGCAGATCAATGGGCGGTTTCGAAGCATGGTCGATGTAAACATGGTAAAATATAGATTGCTGCATCATGCCAGTCCCGGACTAGCAAGTGTCCGGTGTTTTAGTTCATGGGCGGCATAGCGACCAACGATTTCGTTGAACGAGTGCATTAGTGGCGGTTGGTGCAAAGCACTTAAGCATGTCGCCACTGGAGCTAGCAGCATCGGCTTGACAGCCAGTGCTGCTCAAGAATTTTAACAATGATCAAAGTTTGAAGGCATTCACGCCACGAGAAAAAGGAGCACAACGTAATGGCAAATATTCAATGGTACCCAGGTCACATGGCCAAGGCGATTCATCAAATTCAGGACAATTTACATTTAGTTGATATTGTTTTTGAATTGGTCGACGCCCGGATCCCAGTGGCTTCCCGGAATCCAGAAATTGAAAAAACGGTCCAACAAAAACCACACCTCTTAATTATGACCAAGAAGGACTTGGCAGATCCCCAAGCGACAGCTGACTGGGTCAAGTATTACGAAGACCAGGGTCAAGTTGCGATCGCGGTCGATTCACGTAGCCGTACGATTGGTAAGCAAATGACGCAAGCGGCTAGTGACATGTTAGCTGACAAGTTAGCAAAAATTGCGGCCCGTGGCATTACTAATCGGCCAATCCGCGCAGTTTGTGTCGGTATCCCCAACGTTGGTAAATCGACCTTATTAAACCATATTGTCAATAAAAAAATTGCCAAAGTCGGTGATCGTCCGGGCGTTACCAAGGGCCAACAGTGGCTCAAAGCGTCCAATAAATTGGAATTACTCGACACCCCAGGGATTTTATGGCCGAAGTTTGAAGACCAAGTCGTTGGTACCAAGCTGGCCGTCACGGGTGCGATTAAGGAAAATATCTATCCTAACGATGACGTCGCTTTGTTTGCCTTGGACTTCTTCAAGCAGCACTACGCGGCACGCTTAGTCGATCGTTATCATTTGACGGCTGAGCAGTTGGCCTTACCAAATCCGGAATTACTGATTGCGATGACGAAAAATGCGGGGATGCGCGATGACTGGGAACGTTTCTGCGTGGCCTTCCTCTTAGATATTCGCAAGGGCCGGCTCGGTCGTTTTACGCTCGACTTAACGGGGGATCAACCCGATGCCTGAACGAACGATTGCGGATTTTAAACGGCTACTGGCTGACCAACCAACGGCAGCGCTTCTAGCCGCGGCTCAAGCCGATCCTCGCAAGGGCGTACAACAGGCTTATCAACACTATTTGCGACAAGCTGAAAAACAGGCGGCGTTAGTGACACGGTTTAATCAACATATGCGTTTAGAACGGGATTTTTGGGCCCACGGCGGACAATACGTTGCTGGGATCGATGAAGTTGGTCGCGGCCCGTTAGCTGGACCAGTCGTAACTGCCGCTGTAGTCTTGGACGATCATTTTGATTTGCTAGAAGTCAATGATTCAAAGCAATTAACCGCTAAGAAACGGGCGGCCCTGATGCCACGGATCCTAGAAGAAGCGGTTGCCGTGGGAATCGGCGTTGCGGATGCCCAACAAATTGATCAATTAAACATTTATGAGGCGACCCGAGTCGCAATGGCCCAAGCCGTCCGTAACCTGTCCGTCCGGCCAACACGTTTACTAGTTGATGCGATGCAGGTGCCGGTACCAATTGAACAGACCCGTCTAATCAAGGGCGATGCGAAAAGCGCGAGCATCTCGGCGGCTAGTATTGTCGCCAAAGTCGTCCGGGATCACTTAATGACAATGTATGATCAAGTGTATCCCGGGTACGACTTTGCTGATAATATGGGCTACGGGACTGCTAAGCATTTGGCCGGGTTGGCCAGTCTCGGCGCTACGCCGATTCATCGCCAATCTTTTTCACCGGTTCGAAATGCTAAGCGGGTCTAAATCCGTAACTACTCTTTAAAGAAGCCGTTCCGTTGACGACTAATGTCAACAAGGGCGAACTTAAGGAGTCGTGATAACATGCAATTAAGAAGTTTATTGATTCGATTACATTTAGCGCACGGCATCGGGTATGCCGGGATGGTACGCGTGTTACAACACTGTCGGCAGGTTCAGACGGTCGTCACTGATCCCCGCCGATTAGGTAAGTTGGCCCATTTAACTGCTAGTCAGCAGGGGCGTTTTACCGCTGATTGGCAAAGTATGGCGTTTCAACAGCGACTAAAACGCCATGCGCAGCTTGATATTTTAACAATCTTGGATGATGATTACCCACCGGCCTTATTAGAAGCCTATCAACCACCATTAGTGTTGTTTTTGCGCGGGCAGCGTGCGTTACTAACGACACGTCAACTTGCGGTTGTTGGTGCTCGGCAGGCCACATCGTATGCGGAACGGGTCACGACGCAATTATTGGCACCGTTAGCAACGGCAAAGTTGACCATTGTCAGTGGACTAGCGAAGGGAGCCGATGGTTTTGCACATCGGACCGCCCTTCGTTTTAACTTACCGACAATCGGGGTGATTGGGACCGGGCTGGATATTAGTTACCCCCGTCAACACCGTGACCTACAGCAGCAAATTAGTCAGGTCGGTTTACTAATCAGTGAGTACCCGCTGGGGGTGGGTCCGGAACCATACCACTTCGTTGCTCGTAACCGGATTATTGCCGGGCTGTGCCAAACGGTTATCGTGGTCGAGGCGCAGGCCCATTCTGGGAGTCTGATCACTGCTAATATCGCGTTACAAAACAATCGCAACGTTCTGGCGGTACCTGGACCAATTGATGCACCATTTTCAGTTGGGTGCAATCAATTGATCGTTGCGGGGGCCAAACCAGTCTTAAATTCGCGACATATAATAGAAGAGTTTTTACCAAAAATTTGACAACACGAAATTTTTGAAATATGATTACAGGGATTTCTTAAACTGATATTTATAATAATGATAATGAAACCTGTAAGGAGCTGATCGAGTGGCTGCAAGTACAACTAAAGCCAAACCGGCGGCAAAGCGGAAGACCGCAACTAAAACTGCTACCAAGCGGAAAAGCAAAACGCCCGCTAAAAAATTGGTGATCGTGGAATCACCATCTAAAGCAAAAACGATTGAGAAATATTTAGGTCGTTCTTATAAAGTCGTCGCTAGTCTGGGCCATATTCGAGATTTACCGAAGAGCAAGATGGGTGTCGACGTGGATAACGACTATGAACCGCACTATATCTCGATTCGCGGTAAGGGTGATGTGATCAAAGGATTGCGGAAAGAGGCTAAAAAAGCCAAAGCCGTGTACCTCGCATCTGACCCGGACCGTGAAGGGGAAGCCATTGCTTGGCACTTATCCTATTTATTAGGACTTGACCCTAAGGATAAAAACCGGGTCGTCTTCAATGAAATCACCAAGGATACGGTCAAAAACGCTTTTAAGGAACCGCGTTCAATTGATATGGATCTAGTGGATGCCCAACAGGCCCGGCGAATTTTGGACCGGTTAGTGGGTTACTCAATTAGTCCATTATTGTGGAAAAAGGTCAAAAAGGGGTTATCGGCCGGTCGGGTGCAATCGATCGCGCTAGATTTGATCATTCAACGTGAAAATGAAATTAAAGCGTTCAAACCCCAAGAGTATTGGACGATCGATAGTGAATTTCAAAAGGGTCGTTCCAAATTCATGGCAAGTTTTTATGGAACCCATGGTAAGAAGCAACCGTTGGATGACAACGATGCGGTGCAAAAAATCTTGGGCCAATTAGACCGGAATGGCGATTTTAATGTCGTCAAAGTCGTCAAAAAAGAACGTAAACGGTTCCCGGCGCCGCCATTTACAACCTCTACCATGCAACAGGATGCCAACCGGAAGTTGAATTTCCGGACGCGTAAGACCATGATGGCAGCACAACAATTATATGAAGGCATCAATGTTGGTGGTAAGGAAGGTAGCGTCGGCTTAATCACTTATATGCGGACTGACTCGACGCGGATTTCGTCGATTGCGAAGCACGAAGCGTCACAATTCTTGCATAAAGAATACGGCGCAGAATATGCGGCCACCAAACCTGTCAAGGGCAAGTTACCAGAAGGCGCTCAGGATGCCCATGAAGCAATCCGACCCTCATCCGTCTTCCGGACACCAGCTAGCATCAAAGACTACTTGACGAAGGATCAATTCCGGTTATACCAGCTGATCTGGTCACGGTTTGTGGCTAGTCAGATGACGCCCGAAGTACTTGATACAATGGCGGTCACGATCGACCAAAATGACGTCCAATTCCGGGCGAACGGGTCGAAGACGAAGTTTGCTGGTTTTACGAAGATCTACGATAAGACGGAAAAGAATAACGTCTTACCAGATTTAAGTGAAGGTGATGTGGTCAAGTTATCGAAGACTGATCCGCAACAACACTTCACCCAGCCACCCGCACGTTACTCTGAAGCCAACCTCATCAAAGCATTGGAAGAAAATGGTGTGGGGCGGCCATCAACGTACGCACCAACCCTGGATACGATTCAGCGGCGCTACTACGTCAAATTAGAAGCGCGCCGGTTTGTGCCGACTGAACTCGGTGAGATCGTTAACGATATTATTCAGGAATACTTCCCGGATGTCGTTAATGTCGGCTTTACTGCCAGTTTAGAAGAACAGTTGGATGCGACTGAAGAAGGTAAGGAAAACTGGGTCAAAGTCGTCGATAGTTTCTACAAGCCGTTTTCTAAAGAAGTTGCAACGGCTGAGGAAAGTATGGAGAAGATCCAAATCAAAGACGAATTAGCGGGCTTCAATTGTGATATTTGTGGCGCGCCAATGGTTGTGAAGATGGGCCGTTACGGCAAATTCTTTGCCTGCTCCTGTTTCCCGGATTGTCGTAATACGAAGCCAATCGTTAAAGAAATTGGTGTCGTTTGTCCGCAATGTAAGAAGGGCCAGGTCATTGAGCGGAAATCGAAGAAGAACCGGATTTTTTATGGTTGTTCCCGCTTCCCAGATTGTGACTTTGTCTCTTGGGATAAACCGGTTGGCCGTGATTGCCCGAAGGATGGCCATTACCTGGTCGAAAAGAAGCTCAAAGGTGGCAAGCAAGTGCTTTGTCCGAATGGCGATTATACCGAAAACGTTCAAAAATAAATGAAGAAAAGGTCATCTACGGATGATCTTTTTTTGTGCATTGTCAAACAATGCGTACAATTTGTGAAAATACGTTGATAAAATTCGCAATTTCAACTGATTAACAAGTGTTTTATCGGGAAAATAAACGCCCGTTTAAATTAATGTTCGCTTTAAGCTTGACGGTGGACATGTCATTGCAGGATTTGCTGATGCCATTAGTTGTCTTCTGCTAGTTTCTCAGGTATGATGACAACAATACTATCAATGGTATGACAACAAGAAAAGAGGAATTCTGGATGGCATCAATACCAACAGTAAACGTAATCGGCGCCGGTTTAGCCGGCTCAGAGGCCGCTTGGCATATTGCTAATATGGGCGTCAATGTCCGGCTGTATGAAATGCGGCCCAGCAAAATGACTCCCGCCCATCACACGGCGCAATTTGCTGAATTAGTGTGCACGAACTCACTGCGGGCGAACCAATTAGCCAACGCGGCGGGCCTACTAAAGGCCGAAATGCGGCAGATGGATTCGATCGTGATGCAAGCGGCTGAACACCACGCTGTCCCAGCTGGCGGTGCGCTAGCCGTTGATCGGGATACGTTCTCTGCAGAAATCACGGCTGCAATCACCGCGTTACCTAATGTTGAAATTATTAATGAAGAAATTACTAGTCTCCCAGATGGCATTACGGTCGTAGCGACTGGACCATTAACGGCGGCGTCCTTAGCGAAATCGATTCAAGCGTTTAACGACGAAGATGACTTACACTTTTTTGATGCGGCCGCACCGATTTTAACGAAAGATTCGATCGACATGGACAAGGTGTATCTCAAATCACGCTATGACCGTGGTGAAGCGGCCTATCTGAACTGCCCAATGACGGAAGCCGAATTTGACGTTTTCTATGACGCGTTGATTCACGCCGAAATGGCCGAAGCGCATGATTTTGAAAATTCAGATGTCTTTGAAGGCTGCATGCCGATCGAAGTGATGGCACAACGTGGGCGCCAAACGATGCTATTTGGCCCACTTAAACCAGTGGGCCTTGAAGATCCGAAGACGGGCAAACAACCCTTTGCGGTCGTTCAGTTGCGCCAAGATGATGCCGCTGGTGATCTATATAATATCGTCGGCTTCCAAACTCATCTTAAGTGGGGCGAACAAAAACGGGTCTTTTCACTGATTCCGGGTCTGGAGAACGTTGAATTTGTCCGTTATGGCGTCATGCATCGTAATACTTTTATGAAGTCACCGAAACTATTAACGCCAACTTATCAGACACAGCAACGGCCCGATTTGTTTTTTGCGGGCCAAATGACGGGTGTCGAAGGCTATATTGAAAGTGCAGCGAGTGGCATCGTTGCTGGAACCAACGCAGCGCGCTTAGCACTTGGTTTAGAACCGGTCGTTTTTCCAACGGACACGATGATGGGGGCGATGGCC
Organism: Lactiplantibacillus plantarum; assembly: GCF_014131735.1. Taxonomy (NCBI): domain Bacteria; kingdom Bacillati; phylum Bacillota; class Bacilli; order Lactobacillales; family Lactobacillaceae; genus Lactiplantibacillus; species Lactiplantibacillus plantarum. The sequence continues at coordinate 1,714,385 of NZ_CP039121.1, read as the reverse complement.
CACTATATCACGCATACGAGTGCTAGCAACTTCCAGCCCATGAACGCCAACTTTGGCATTATGCCAAAACTCAAACAGCGCATTCGGGATAAGCGTGAGCGTAATACGGCGATTTCTGAACGGGCCTTGGCTGACCTGACGACTTTTAAAGATGAAACATTGACCGTTAACAACTAAAATATTGCCCCATTGACAGGGTGCATAATTGTGTTTTCCTCCATACTTTGCTAAAGTAGCAACGTATGGAGGTTTTTGCATGGAAACGGATTATTTAACCCTCTTTTTAAAGTACATTCGGGTTGAACGACAGTATTCGGAAGAGACCGCTGCTGCTTATCGGGAAGACATTCAAGCTTTTAATGATTTCTTAACGGCAAATGGCGGCGCGAAAGCGTATACTGAAGTTGACCGGTTGGACGTTAACGTCTATTTAAGTCATTTATATGACCGGCACTTGACCCGCAATTCAATTGCTCGGAAAGTTTCAAGCTTGCGGTCGTTCTATAACTTTTTGGTTAAGAATGATTTAGCTAAATTGAATCCCTTCGTGTACGTCCAACTCAAAAAACACGCGGCGCGCTTACCCCGTTTTTTCTATCAAAAGGAGCTGGACGTATTATTTCAAACTGTCTATGCGGATGATAGCGTGATGGGGGCCCGGAACGCGGCGTTATTAGAAGTCCTGTATGGTACTGGGATTCGGCTGAGTGAGTGTGTCGATCTACAATTAGCCGACGTTGATTACGACCTAAAAATGATGTTGATTCGTGGGAAGGGCGACAAGGAACGTTACGTCCCATTTGGTCGGTACGCGGCTACCGCGCTTCAGCATTACGAAACCGTCTGCCGGCAGCCCGTGATGGCCAAGTATGGTCAAACGCACCAAACGGTGTTTATTAATCGTCACGGCGGCCCCATTACTGGCGGCGGAATCGAATATGTCTTGAATCAAATCGTTAAGAAAAGTAGTTTAACGGCTGATATTCATCCCCACATGCTCCGACACACGTTTGCAACGCAGATGCTGAATAATGGTGCCGATTTACGGACCGTGCAGGAGCTGTTAGGTCATACAAGTTTGTCAACGACGCAAATTTATGCGCACGTGACAAAGGAACATTTACAACAAGATTATCGTCAATTTTTCCCACGGGCAACGCGGGAATCGACAAAGGAGACTGAACATGACAACGAAATTTGAAGCAACTACCATTTGCGCCGTTCGCCAAAACGGCCATAACGCCATGGCCGGTGATGGTCAGGTCACGATGGGTGAAAAAGTCGTAATGAAAGGGACAGCCCATAAAGTTCGGCGGATTTATAATGATCAGGTCGTCGTAGGTTTTGCCGGGAGTGTCGCGGATGCGTTTAACCTTGAAGATCGTTTTGAAAAGAAACTCAACGAATTTTCTGGGAATTTACAACGGGCAGCCGTTGAGCTTGCCCAGGAATGGCGCAGTGACCAGGCGTTACAGAAATTGGAAGCTTTGTTGATCGTCATGAACAAAGATGACATGTTACTTGTTTCTGGGAGTGGTGAAGTAATCACGCCGGATAACGACGTCTTAGCCATTGGTTCTGGTGGTAACTTTGCCTTAGCCGCAGCTCGCGCAATGCAGCTACATGCTAAGGATATGAGTGCCAAGGAAGTCGCTGAAGCGGCAATCCATATTGCCGGCGACATTGATATCTTTACCAATCATAATGTGATCTCAGAAACGTTGTAATGTAGGAGGAAACGCTCATGGAAGAAATCAATAAGACACCGAAACAAATTGTGGCCGCGCTTGATAATTATGTTATTGGTCAAAACCAAGCCAAAAAAGCGGTGGCGATCGCGCTACGTAATCGTTATCGGCGGATGGAACTTTCTGCTGAAATGCAGGAAGAAATTACCCCCAAAAACATGCTGATGATCGGACCAACCGGGGTCGGGAAGACCGAAATTGCCCGGCGGTTGGCTAAGATTGTGCACGCCCCGTTTGTGAAGGTTGAAGCAACTAAGTTTACGGAAGTCGGCTATGTTGGTCGCGATGTTGAATCCATGGTTCGTGACTTAGTGGACGTGGCTATCGAGATGGAAAAACAACAGGCTTATTCTGGTGTGCGGGCACAAGCGGTGCAGGCTGCTGACAAACGGCTCGTCAAATTATTAGTACCGGCCCAAAAGAAGCAGGCTAAGAACAATGGTAACGAGTTCCAAAACATGATGAACATGTTTAGCCAGATGCAAAACGGCCAGACCCCCAACGTTGACGATTCAAGTAACGAAGAAGTGACCGATGAAGTTCGTAATCAACGATTATCAGTTGCCGATCAGTTGAAAACGGGGCGCTTAGAAAACTCAGAGGTTACCATCGAGATGGATGACCCCCAGCAAGCCGCCGCGGGTAATAATAACATGCTTGGTCAAATGGGTATTGATCTTGGTGATAGTTTAGGTGCCTTAATGCCCAAGAAGCGGATCCAACGGACAATGCCAGTCTCAGAGGCCCGAGAAATTTTAGTTCGGGAAGAATCCGAAAAGTTAGTCAATAACGCTGATATTTATCATGATGCGATTGTCCGTGCTGAAAATACCGGGATTATTTTTATCGATGAAATTGATAAGATTACTAAGGGTGGTCAGCAAGGTTCCGGTGAAGTTTCACGTGAAGGGGTTCAACGAGATATTCTGCCAATCGTTGAGGGGTCACAAATTTCAACAAAATATGGTCCCATCAATACTGATCACATTCTGTTTATCGCTTCCGGGGCCTTTGCGGAAAGTAAACCTAGTGATCTGATTGCTGAATTGCAAGGCCGTTTTCCAATTCGGGTCGAATTAGACGATTTAAGCAAGGATGACTTTGTTAAGATTTTGACGGAACCTAAGAATGCGTTGATTAAGCAGTATATCGCTTTGATCGGTACGGACAACATTAAAGTGACGTTCACGATTGAAGCTATCGAAGCGATTGCCACGATTGCCTATAAGGTCAACCATGAGACACAAAATATCGGTGCCCGTCGTTTGCACACCATTTTGGAAAAGCTCTTGGAAGAATTGCTATACGAAGGTCCTGACATGGAAATGGGCGAAGTCACAATCACTGAAAGCTATGTCAACGAGCGAATCGGTAACATTGCACAGGATAAGGATCTTAGTCGTTACATCTTATAAAATTTATCAAGGGGGCGTTTACGCGGATGACAGTCGAATTAAAGAATGAGTACCTCACCGTTTTGATTAATGAAGCTGGGGCGGAATTAAGTAGTGTCAAGTCGAGTGACGGTATTGAGTACATGTGGCAGGCCGACAAAACTTTTTGGGGCCGGCACGCACCCGTGCTTTTTCCAATCGTTGGTCGTTTAAAGGATGACCAGTATACCGTTGCTGGTCAGGCTTATCACATGGGACAGCACGGTTTTGCCCGCGACAATGACTTTACGGTCGTCAACCAAACGGCCACACAAGCAACATTTGAATTGACCGATAGTCGTGCGACGCGGGAGATGTATCCGTACGCGTTTCGATTACGTTTGATTTATACGTTGACGGATCATGAATTGACCGTTAACTACAATGTGCATAATCCAGCTAATCAAGAGCTGTTATTTTCTGTTGGTGGGCACCCAGCATTTAACGTACCACTCGCTGATCCGGCGGGCACACTAGCTGATTATAAGGTTACTGTGGCACCACGAAAGGTCTACGCGCATATTCCATTACAGGCACCGTTGAACGATGCGGCAAATGCGGATGACTTCGACCTGACCAAGCCATTAGCACTTAGCCGGGATTTGTTTAAGGACGATGCCCTGATTTTGGATTTGAATCATCACGAGACGACGTTAATGTTGGACACTGATCTGGATGATCATGGGGTAGCGATGACGATTGAAGATGCACCATACGTCGGCATGTGGTCACCATACCCCGCAGAAGCGCCGTTCGTGTGCTTAGAGCCATGGTGGGGCATTGCGGATAACGTTGATAGCGATGGTCAATTAAGCCATAAGATGGGCATTAATCGGCTTGCAGCGAACCAGACGTTTGATGCTAAATATGCGATTAGCTTTTTCTAACTAAAATACTGTGGTTTAGTGAAACCGGTCGACAGGTTTGACCGGTTTTTTATTGTGGTCTGAAAAGATAGCAAAATAAAGAATTGTATCATCTTACTTTAACTAGAAACAAAAAATACAAACCCAGCACCAAAGCTTACCCGTTCCTAAATAAAAAGACCACTCAGTAATGAAATGGTCTTGAAAGTAACATAATTATTTGCGGTTAGCCCGTTGCTGACGTCGCCAACCAAGTCCGAAGTGTACCAATGATTCGGTCCCGTTTTTGATACGTGCAATATTACTGCGGTGCCGATAGAAGATGAAGAGGGTCAATGCAAAGGCCACGAGTGATAGCAACCAATCCTGATAGTAAAAAATTGCAATCAACGTGACGATTGGAAAAGCCGTCATACTAGCAACACTGACCATACTGGTCGTGTAAACCAATAATAACATGATGGCACTAGCAATTAAGAAGAACTCCCAGTTGTAGGCCAATAAGATCCCAGCACTCGTGGCAACGGCCTTACCACCTTTAAAGCCGATGTAAATTGAGAAAGTATGTCCTAAAATAGCTGCTAGTCCAATCAATAAGGTATACCGGTTATTCATATGAAATAGCAAGGTCGGTTGTAGTGCTGCGATGGTGCCTTTTAGAATATCCATCACCATGACAATTGTCCCAGCGGTCGGGCCTAGGACCCGGTACGTGTTGGTAGTTCCGATATTACCGCTACCTGCTTGACGAATATCAGTGTGAAAGAAAAATTTGCCAATAATGACACCCGAAGGAATCGCGCCAATTAAGTAGGCGATGATCAGCATAATTATTATTTTCAAAGTTGGTTCCTCCTGCAATATAATCACTCAATATTTTAGCATTCTTTTTAAGATTGTGGGGATTAATTAGTTTAAAAAATGATGATTGCGTGTCAAATTATGAAAATAAAATGATTTTTTGATAATTATTATGTGCCTAAAAGCGGGTGGTTAGAGCCTTTAAAGCGCTAACTGTCAAATTAATCACGCATTTTAAGAACTAGTCGTGACCAGTAATAAGTTTATTCATTGAACTGGCGCTTAGAATCAACATGAGGTAAGCTAGTAAGTGGCTTAACTTTTAAAAGATAGTTTTAAACGCGAACGTGTGTTTGCTATTTTAATTGTTAACGTGTATGCTAACAGATGAAGAGCCACAAGTGACAATTAGAAATTAACATAATTGTACCTTGACAGGTTGGGGCTTTTAGGACTATTTTATTACGGTTACCTGAAAGCCGCACCTAGTTGAGGTAGATTTTTAAAGATAAAAGGAGTTGTGAGAATGGCCAAGAAAAGCCCAAAATATGATGATTCTTCAATCCAAGTACTTGAAGGATTAGAAGCCGTTCGGAAACGTCCCGGAATGTATATCGGTTCTACAGACGGCCGCGGACTCCATCACTTAGTTTATGAAATTGTCGATAATGCCGTTGATGAAGCCTTAGCTGGCTATGGTAAAGAAATCAACGTGATTATTCACGCCGATAACAGCATCACCGTTGTCGATCATGGTCGTGGGATGCCAGTTGGAATGCATGCTTCCGGTATTCCAACACCTGAAGTTATCCTCACGGTTTTGCATGCTGGTGGTAAGTTCGGCCAGGGTGGTTATAAGACTTCTGGTGGGCTGCATGGGGTCGGTGCGAGCGTCGTTAACGCATTGTCGTCCGAATTGACGGTAACCATTGTCCGTGATGGCTACCGCTACGTTGAACATTTCAAAGATGGGGGTCATCCCGTCGGTACCCTTGAAAAGAAAGGGAAGACTAATAAGCCAACTGGAACGACAATGACTTTTAAGCCGGACGCTAGTATCTTTACAACGACGGTTTATAATTTTCAAACGTTGGCTGAACGGTTGCGTGAATCCGCATTCTTACTGAAAGGCGTCAAAATCACGCTGACTGACGAACGGGAAAATCAACAACAAGAGCTGGTCTTCCATTACGAAGATGGTATCAAGGCGTTTGTCAGTTACCTCAATGAAGATAAGGACACCCTCGGGGATATTATGTTCTTTGACGGCACTAAGGAAGGTGTCGAAGTTGAGGTCGCTGCGCAGTACAACGATGGCTATTCGGAAAACTTGTTGTCATTCGTCAATAACGTGCGGACGCCAGACGGTGGGACTCATGAAGTAGGGTTCCGCAGTGCCTGGACGAAAGCATTCAATGAATATGCTCGCAAGGTTGGCCTATTGAAGGACAAGGATAAAAATTTGGAAGGCTCCGATGTCCGTGAAGGGTTATCCGCTGTTATTTCATTACGAGTACCGGAAAATCTCTTACAATTTGAAGGTCAAACTAAGGAAAAGCTCGGAACACCCGAAGCACGAACGATTGTTGATAATATTGTGAGTGAACAACTTCAATTCTTCTTGATGGAAAATGGTGAATTTGCTCAAATGCTGATTCGCAAATCCACCAAAGCTCGGCAGGCTCGTGAGGCTGCCCGTAAGGCCCGTGATGAAAGCCGAAACGGTAAGCGGCGCCATAAGCAGGAACGGTTACTTTCTGGAAAATTAACGCCAGCGCAGTCTAAAAACGCTAAGAAGAATGAATTATTCTTAGTCGAAGGGGATTCGGCCGGTGGTTCAGCTAAACAGGGGCGTGATCGAAAGTTTCAAGCAATTTTGCCATTACGTGGTAAGGTGTTGAATACCGAAAAGGCCAAATTAGCTGATATTGTCAAGAATGAAGAAATTAATACCATGATTTACACAATTGGTGCGGGTGTTGGTCCCGAATTTGATATTAAGGCCAGTAATTATGACAAGATCATTATTATGACCGATGCCGATACCGATGGTGCCCATATTCAAATTCTCTTACTGACATTCTTTTATAAGTACATGCGGCCAATGATTGACGCTGGTAAAATCTACATTGCGTTGCCACCGCTGTATCGATTACAAAAGAAGCAGAACAAGCAGTTACGGACGGAATATGCATGGACTGACGAAGAGCTAACGCTCAAGACCAAGTCATTTGGTAAGGGCTATGCACTCCAGCGCTACAAGGGACTTGGCGAAATGAACGCGGAACAGCTATGGGAAACAACCATGGATCCTGAAAAACGGACCTTAGTCCGAGTCCGAATCGATGACGCTGCCTTAGCAGAAAAACGGGTCACAACGTTAATGGGCGACAAAGTTGAACCTCGTCGAAAATGGATCGAAAGTAACGTCCACTTTAATTTGGACGAAGACGGGTCGTTACTAGATAACGAGGCCGTCTCATCCGCACATGAGCAAGCCGACGAAGAATTGGCACAACAGCTAAAACAATAGAGGGGGTCGTAAAATGGCAACTGAACAACCAAAAATTCAAGAACTAACCCTTGAAGACGTCATGGGCGACCGCTTCGGCCGTTATTCTAAATATATTATTCAAGAACGGGCCTTGCCAGACATCCGTGATGGCTTGAAGCCAGTACAACGACGAATCTTATACGCCATGAATCAGGATGGCAACACCTTTGACAAAGCGTTCCGTAAGTCCGCTAAATCAGTCGGAAACGTCATGGGTAATTTTCATCCCCATGGTGATTCTTCGATTTATGAAGCAATGGTTCGTCTTAGTCAGGACTGGAAGTTACGGGAACCGCTGATTGAAATGCACGGGAATAATGGTTCCATGGACGGTGATCCGGCTGCCGCCATGCGGTATACCGAGGCACGTTTGAGCAAAATCGCTGGTGAAATGCTTCAAGACATTGATAAAAAGACTGTCGATATGGTCCTAAATTTTGATGATACGGAGTACGAACCAACTGTTTTACCGGCCCGCTTTCCGAACTTATTAGTTAACGGGGCAACGGGGATTTCAGCCGGTTATGCAACGGAAATTCCGCCGCATAACTTGAGTGAAGTCATTGATGCGATTTTATTCCTGATGAATCACCCTAAGGCAACGCTTGAAGATTTGATGGACTTTGTCAAGGGTCCCGATTTTCCAACTGGGGGGATCATTCAAGGATTAGCAGGTATCAAGCAAGCCTATGAAACTGGCCGTGGGCGTATCGTCGTGCGTTCGCGAACCAAGATCGTACCGCTTAAGGGGAATAAATCACAGATTGAAGTTTCAGAGATCCCTTATGAAGTTAACAAGGCGCAATTGGTGAAAAAAATTGATGAAATTCGCATTCTGAAGAAGATCGAAGGTATCGCCGAAGTTCGTGATGAAAGTGACCGTCAGGGATTATCAGTGGTGATTGAACTGAAGCGTGACGTCAATGCAGAAGGTATTCTGACTTACTTACTCAAAAATACCGATCTACAAATTACTTATAACTTCAATATGGTCGCCATTTATCATCAACGGCCCGAACACGTTGGGCTGAAAACGATTCTAACGGCCTACTTGGAACATCAACGGGACGTTGTAACCCGTCGGACCCAATTTAACTTACAGAAGGCTATGGATCGCCAACACATCGTTCAAGGATTAATCAAGGCGATGTCCATCCTCGACCAAGTAATTAAAACGATTCGTGGTAGCAAGGATAAGAAGGACGCCAAACAGAACTTGGTCAGTCAATTCGATTTCTCTGAGATTCAAGCTGAAGCCATCGTGACAATGCAACTTTATCGGTTAACCAATACCGATGTGACGCAGCTAGAAAAAGAATCAGCTGAACTGGCCAAGGCTATCGCAACCTATCAGCTGATTCTGGCAGAGCCTAAAGAACTCGATAAAGTTTTACGGCGTGAACTAAAGGCCGTTCAAAAAGCCTATCCAACGAGCCGTTTGACTGAGATTCAAAATGAAATTCAAGAATTAAAGGTCAAGACCGAGGTCGTGATTCCACAAGAAGACGTCATTGTTATGATTAGCCATGATGGTTATATCAAGCGAACCAGCTTACGCTCTTATTCAGCGTCTGAGCCCGATGATAACGGGCTTAAAGATGAGGATTATCCGATCTATCTAGCTAAAAATAGCACGTTAGATCATTTAATGATGTTCACCAACATGGGCCATCTCATTTACCGGCCGATTTATGAAATTGCTGACGCCAAATGGAAAGATACCGGTGAGCACATTTCTCAGACGATTGGGCTGGCTGAAAACGAGCGCATCACGTGGGTCTATTCTTTTGAGAACCTTAAAGCTACCGGAAAATTCTTAGTGGCAACTAGTGACGGCTATATCAAACAAACGGCCTTTGCTGATTACACGCCGGGTCGAACTTATAAGACTCGGGCCAGCCAGTTCATCAAAATGAAGTCAGACGATGCAACCGTTGTAACAGTCGAATACTTACCAGCTGCACCAACGGGAACCCTGATTCTGATAACGCAACATGGGTATGGCCTTCGCTATGATTTAAGCGAGGTCCCAACGATTGGTGCGAAGGCGGTCGGCGTGAAATCTATGGATCTGCGCGACGATGCCATTGTACGGGCAACAATCGCCGCAGATGATGATTTGATTGCCATGATTACGCAACGGGGTTCATTCAAGAAGATGAAGGTGGCAGATTTACCCGTGACAAGTCGTGCACGGCGGGGCGTTCAAGTCTTACGGGAGTTAAAAAATAATCCACACCGGGTCGCTGATTATGTCTTAGTTGCTAGTGACGCAAATGGGGTTGCACTTGATGTGCTGACTGATCGTGGTAAGCACCATTCGATCTTGAATGATGATCATCCTACTAGTGCGCGTTATTCTAATGGCTCTTTTGTAGTTGATACTGATACTGAAGGGGAACCTGTTTCTATGCAGATCCATCCGATCCCACTAACGGTATAGTTTCCAATGCGAATACTTGCACGTTAACGGGCATTCGATTAAGATAATATTATAACAGGGTAAAAGATTATGAATTAGTTAAGCTTTATTTACCAATAACAACCGCTTGCTTTCACTTTGAATCTTGTATAAAATTATAGATATCATAAGATGGCGATAAGAAGAAAGGATCAGGTAAAATTCATGAAGACAACTCAAGAAAGTATTTTCTCATCGAAAACGTTAACGTATTTCTTGCAACTAGCTGAAACTATGAATTACACACAGGCAGCTCAAATTTTAGGAATTACGCAACCAGCATTGACCCAACAGATCAAAAAACTAGAGCGTACCGTTGGTGCCCCTTTATTTTATTCCGTTGGGAAAAAGTTACGTCTCTCTGACGCCGGTTACACAATGCTTAACGCAACCCACAGTATTTATAGTGTATTGAACAAGGCAACTGATGAAATCCAGCAGACAACTAGTGCTACTCAAGGAACAATCAATATTGGCGTGCTAGCTTCAATTGAAGACCATGTATTTGAGGATTTTGCCATTAAGTATTACGAGGCCAATCCAAATGTTATTATTTCGTTGCACATGCTGACGCGTAAAGAGATTTGGGAACGATTAGAAAATAATCGGATTGATTTGGCAGTCATGTACCTACCTGATGAAAGTATCAAGAACTGGAAGCCATACCAGTCTAAGAAGATTATCCAAGACGAATTGCTATTCATTTCGGGTGACGAGAAGTTAGCGAAGAAGAAGCGCATCAAGTTCAAAGATACGACGCTCAATCCATGGGTGACGTATCCTGAAAACTATTACTTGGATCAAGTGGTTAAGGAATCTTATAAGAACCAGTTGGCTGATTTGCCAACGGCAGTCGCACGGTTTACGACGCCACAACAGATTTATCGCTTTGTGGCAGCAACTAATACTAACACGGCGTTGCCAAATTCATTTATGGTGGCTAATCCGGCAACTGATAAGCTCCACACGTTGTCATTTGAACCAGCCATCAAGTTTGACTTAAATTTTGTCTTCCGTAAAGATAAGGACCAAATTCCGCGAATCAAGAATTTCCTTGATGAATTTGATGCCTACTTACGGACCGAAGATTATATTTCACGGTTACAAAAGATTAATCAAAAATAAGTTTTAAGGGAGTTTTGTGCTAATGAGTAAGGAATTAGTTTTTGGACATCAAAATCCTGATACCGACGCAATCGTGGCGGCTAAGGCGTTCTCATACTACGAAAATAAGATGGGAGCGGACACTGAAGCAGTTGCATTAGGCGAACCCAACGAAGAAACTCAATTTGTTTTGGATTACTTCGATGAACCAGCACTACGGGTGATTACTAAGGCCAGTGATGAAGTTGACAGTGTTATGCTTGTTGATCATAACGAACCTCAACAAAGTGTGAGTGACATTGCTGACGTAACTGTTAGTCACGTGGTTGATCATCATCGAATTGCTGGTTTTGACACGGCCCAACCATTATTCTACCGGGCTGAACCACTTGGTTGCTGCAGCACTGTCATTTACAAGTTGTTCAAAGAAAATGACATTGAAATTCCAGCCAAGTTAGCTGGATTAATGTTATCTGCAATCATTTCAGATACATTACTCTTAAAGTCCCCAACCACAACGGAAACTGACGTGGCAGTTGTTAAAGACTTAGCTAAAATTGCTGATATTGATTATGAAACGTATGGTTTAGCAATGCTTAAAGCGGGCACTAACCTTGACAGCAAGACTGAAAAGGAATTAATCGATGCCGATGCGAAGTCATTTGAAATGGCTGGCAAGACCGTGCGCGTTGCGCAAATCAATACAGTTGACTTGGATGATGTTTTCAAGCGTCAAGCTGCTTTAGAAGCTGCTGCAAAAGACGAAAATGCGAGTGACGGCTATGATTTATTCTTAATCTTGGCTACTAATATCTTAGATAGTAACTCGGAATTATTAGTCGTTGGTAACCCAACGGAACCTGTTGAAAAAGCCTTTGGTAAGACGATTGCTAACAACCGGTTAAGCTTACCAGGTGTCGTTTCACGTAAGAAGCAAGTTGTCCCTCAATTAACGGACGCCTTCAACGCTTAATTTACAGATTAATTTAAAAAGAAGCTACCACTTGTTGGAGCTTCTTTTTTGCATTCTAGCTAGATTGGGGTATGATAAATACTGTAATTAGATTGTACACAACTCAATTATGGAAGGACTGATAGTAATGGATAAACAGCAGGGTGAATTACGACAGCGTCTAACGCCTGAACAATACGCCGTTACTCAAGAGGCAGCGACCGAACGGCCATTTAGCGGTGAGTATGATAACTTTTACCAGGAAGGTATTTACGTTGATGTAGTTAGTGGTCAAGCACTCTTTAGCTCGCGTGACAAATATGATGCGGGTTGTGGGTGGCCATCCTTCACTAAACCAATCGATCAGACTAATCTTAACGAACACCGTGACGAGTCGTTTGGCATGCATCGAACAGAAGTGACTAGCACACAAGCAAACTCACATTTAGGTCACGTCTTTCCAGATGGGCCACGAGATCGCGGCGGGCTTCGTTATTGTATTAATTCAGCAGCACTGAAGTTCATTCCAGTTGCCGACCTTGAAAAGGCTGGTTATGGTCAGTATCAGAGTTTATTTAAATAATTGAGTTAATAAACGGGAGGAATTTAGATGACAGAGACTGCAATATTTGCTGGTGGCTGTTTCTGGTGCATGGTCAAACCGTTTGATCAACAGCCCGGGATCAAGTCAGTCATTTCAGGTTACACTGGTGGTACCGTCGCTAATCCGACGTATGAACAAGTTGCCAGCCACACGACTGGGCATACTGAAGCGGTTAAAATCACTTTTGACCCAGATGTAATCAGTTATGCTGACTTGGTCGAAATTTACTGGCGTCAGACTGATCCAACCGATGCTTCTGGCCAATTTCAGGACCGTGGTGACAGTTATCGACCGGTAATTTTTGTTAATAGTGAAGCTCAACGTCGAACTGCAACTGCTTCAAGAGATGCACTTGCGGCTAGCGGTAAGTTTGCTGAGCCGATTGTGACAACCATTGAAGATGCGAAGCCATTTTATCCCGCAGAAGCCGAGCACCAAGACTTTTATCGACGCAATCCATTCCGTTATCAAATCGAAGAAATGGGTGGTCGTGAGGCGTTTATTAAGCAACATTGGCAATAAGCTAGATGGTGATTAAGCGTTGAAAATGGCTCAGATTTGCGATCTTCGTATCGTTTGAGTCTCATCTCGATAAAAATAAGGCTAAAAACACGAATAAACCAACCTGCAACCACAGCAATCGTCGCTGGGCTAGTAGGTTGGTTTTTGAGTTCAATTATGATTGTTAACTTGCTTGGTACGCGTCCAATGCTGAATAAAATGATTTTTTGACTGAGTCACGAATATTTAAGTAAGTAATATAATCAGATAATTCATGAACATTACTAGTCAAAGGAAAATCAAAATCTGAGTGCGCATAACAAGCGGCTGGCGCGAACGGACCATTTTGTTCAATAAACGGTTCTAACCAACGATAGAATGTCATCAAATCATCCTTTCAATACTTTAGTTAAATTCAATAAAACTAGTTTAACTGCAAAAAGGCGCGTTGTATAGGCGTTTTAAGGCTTCTTAATTAACTAGCAAATTCCACGTAATGCTTGTGACGTGTTTGTAAAGTTATGTAAAGATCGTGCAACAACGTAAAGTTACTTTAACTAAAAAAGCTAACTGTAGCAGTTAGCCCATCAGTGTCACTTAGTCGGTTTTAGTGGCTTTTAAAGTTCGCAAATCACGTTGTCGTAGCAAGTTTTGGTAATATTCGAGGCTGGTTTCATCTAAAAGTAGTTGTTGCATGATCTCAGTCGGTTCGGTCGTCCGGTGTTGATTGAGAAACCACAGCATGAAGTCCTGGCGCAATGCAACCGGCTTTAATGGCACACCTAAACGTTGACTATCACCCGCCAAGTATTTATGCAATGCCGCGAGGGTGAGATGTGGGTCGGTTCCGCGTTGACGCTGCTTTAAAAAAAGGTCCGAACTACCACTTTGAGTCTGTAATGGCTGCAAATAGGCCCGTAGTTTAACCAGAAAAGCCTGTTCTACTGCTGTAAAGGTAATTGCATTCAACTGCTGATAAAACCCTGGGGATAGCATCTCCGTGGCAGTATAACCCTTGGTCGTTAGTAACAAGAATAAGCGGGTGTATGGATGCAGATCATCCATTGCTAACCATGCCGCTAATTGCTCTGGCCAGGTCGTTGTTTGTTGACGATTGGTCAAGGGTTGCCCTTTAATTGTAAAGGTTGGTAAAGTTGTAATAATTCGGTGTGAAAATAAATAGCTAAAGTAGCCGTTTAGATTCGACAGACATTTGTTCAGTGTCGATGTTTTGAATTGGCGTTGTTCACGGAGCATTGCCAAGTAAGCTTGAATATCATTCTCAGTTAAATCTGCTAGTAATTGATCCTTAGCAAAGGTCTCATTGAAATGCTGCTCATAGTTGAAAAAGTCAGCCAAGGTTAATTCATATTGCTCAATCGTACTAGCTTGCTTGCCAGCAGTTTCTAATGAGGCGAGAAAGCTTTTAGCATACGGAAATTTAGCGGTCATTGATAGTAGGACATCCTTTCTGGGTTAGAATTCTTACTTTAACTAAAACATAAATTTACAACAAAAACAAGCGATTTGACCGATGCTGAGAGACGCGTTCTAAGCGCGTGTTCGTTTATTAGTTGAAGAGTTGTCCCTTAAATAAACCGTAAAATCGATGTTAGTTATCAGCAAATCATGAGCGTGCATGCAAACTAGTGATAATTGGATTTAGGAGTCTGAAAACATTTGAACTTTTAGTGATTCAGATAAGTTGATCCGAATTAACGAAAAATGCTCGGTTGAAATTCAATCGACTAATTTTAGTGTTGATGTTTGTGAATCATAAAAAATAATTTAAGTTAAGCGGACGTCTTGAAAAATTCTGAAGGGGACCTAAATCAGGTCGTGGGGGAGCAATTTTGTTTTTAATTCTACTTTGTATAATATATATTATGTAAACTAGAAAATGTAAAAAAAGCCCCCTAGCTAGATTTACCCATAATCCACACATAAACCATCATAATCACAACAAACCGCTTTTATCGCGTGAATTGTCATCAAGTTTACTGCTAGTACAGCGATAATTTTTGGGTGGCAAATTAATTTATGGCACATTTTTATAAAATCTACTGAACTCACTGAATCATATTATTGATGTGACTTACCGTGAATATATGATTATGGTTCATAAGGTGGCCACCATGCATCATGAAATAGCTTTTGACTGTGTTAATGATGTTATTGCTCATATTTATTGAATCGATGGTTTGCTAACGACAGCCTTATTTTTTCAAAAGACATGATTTGCCATGGACCAGAAACGCCAAAAACCGTATCAGGACAGTGTTCAATCACGCGCTTAACTGAATCATCAGCCACGTTCAAAAATGTTAAAGATGTGTAATTTAGACCAGTCTGTAATACTAATTTATCTTGTCGACAACCACATCAGTCTACCGTAATTTATATTAGAGGCCGCGGGCTGAACACCATAAATGTGAGTGGCATCCTTGAGTACCTGCGGTTGCATGAAGCCCAGGTAATTAGCGGCAACTAGCCTAGCTTTCAACTGTTTTTTGGCGATTATTAGTCAGAATTGTGGCTTGACAACTTGTTAATTTTCAGACCATTAGTCCTAAAATTAAGCGTATTTATTAAAGCTGATTGTGCCATTCAATTTAGTGTCAACAATTATTGCAGACTACGAACAATAATTCGCCATGGCCTCATATGTTTGTTGGACATGTGCTAGATCAAAAGTTTGGTGAATAATTTACCGGGGTGATGGGTTCTTTCAATACCACGGCTAATAAAATTGTGTAATTTGCAGCAAGTTGTCACGAACGCAATGTCATCATGCAAACCGATATTACGCAAATGGGCCGTTGGAGTTCATTTCAACCTTTTGTGACAACCCCTACCCGGCCAAAAATAGCACCCGGTCGCCCTACTCTTAAGCCTATTCCATTTCAACGCATTCTAAAACCGCTTCAGCACCAGTTTTATCGGATCAATTGGGCAATTCAATGGTTTTGACGACAATATCCATTGCAACGCACGTTTTGGCTGAAGCCTGGCGGATTGACATGACGGCTCATAGCAATGATTTTGCTAGCCCGCGTAATTTTACGCCGAACCGCCCCCCAGCCACTAACAGCGTCATCCATCGCCCATAGTACTGACTGTCGCCCTAGCTTGAAACCCGTTGCCATGACATGTTGGCGAAGAGCAATCAATCATTTAGTGGTCATCACCGGGCTGTCCTGGCACCTTGACGAGCACCCAATCGGCATTAGTAAATGGGGATTACGGGCCATTAAAGTCAATTGATCCGTGGTATTTGCTAACGATACTGGCAGTGCCAGCTATTAACTATGACCGTAGCCACAATAATTTGATAGTACAAATTAGACGATCTGTCCCCTTTTAAACATTATAAAAAGATTATTACTGAAGTAACAGTCACTACTGTCAGCAATAATCTTTTTTATATCATCAGTTTAATTTTCATTCAGTGAGCTTCGAACGCTAGCGATTCATTTGGGTATTGATCTTGAAATTGCCACTGTTACTCAACTCTGCTTGATTTGACGCCGCCAGAGCTTGGCCCCCGCGATCCCGCAAGTCATCAACATAAGGATTGGTAAGTACAAGATAATATGATAGCGGCCCTGTACTTCTAATGGTAAAGCGCTTAAGGTGAAACCGTCTAACAAAAGCGCTGCCATTAGCAAATAGTGGTTAAGATAGTGTTGATGCCATAGCAGTCCCAGCCCCATTAAAACACTGAATAACGCAATCACCAGCATTGCCTGCCAATAAACCGTCGCACTTGTAATCAATATAGGGGCTAAATAAAACCAGTGGCGGTTAAGCAAACCGGGATGATGGCTTAAGTTATATAAGCTCCAATCATAGCCATAATCCTCACGAATAAAGCCCTGCATTTTTTCATTAACAAATGACCCCAACTGTGGCTTGATTTGTTTGAGATTAGTCTGCAAAGTCCTCGCCATCGTTCGTGTGATTCGCGGATAGGCTTGCGTCAACGTGGGCGCCACCCGTAATTCGTGGCTGACGGTAGCTTGTAGTGCCGGGCTATAGGTCCCGTGACTTTTAACATCTGTCCCCGTAGCCAGGCTGTATAAAGTTTCAACTTGGGCTGGCGCAACCTTAAAGCCATATAACCAGCTGTCGAGATTAGTCGCTGTGAACATGAGTCCTAACACGACCGCACTGTATATGAGGAGCTGACGTACTTGAACGCGGTAAAGGTGGTGAGATTTAAGCAGGACACACAAACTCATCAAACCCAGTGCAATTAGCCAGACGCCCATGATTGGCCTCAGCATATTGGCCACGACAGTCATCACGATCGCTAACGCTAGGTATAGTCGTCGATCCGTGATTGTGGTCGTCGTGAGTGGGACTAATGCCCGCGTCAGCGCATACATCATGAGCAGGACGCTGGTGAAAAAGAACGGTTCACCACCATTTAAGAGCGTGCCGTACAGCCAATAAGCTGGAATCCAGTAAAAAATGAGGGCAGCCATGATGCCTAATTGTCGTGAGAGCCACCGTGCGACTAGCCAGTAAATTAAGACCATATCGACTAAAGTACACCCAATATTGATTAGTTGGCTGACAAAAAAGTTGGCCCCGCCAAAAGCCGCGACTAAACTGTAGCCGTTCGCGATATTTAAAGCGTGCGGAAAAACGACGTAATTGCCAACGATACCATGGTGTAACAGTTGGGTCCAGGTGAATCCTTGGGCACTAAACGCGGCTAGTGTATGGTAATTCCAGAAATCTGAGGTCGGGTCGATCTTTAACCCTGCAACTAGTGGAAATTTTAAGATAGTTAACCCCATCAGTGCTGCAACTAACCAGCTAGTTTGGTGGCGGCTCAACCACCAGCTGCCAAGGCCAATCGTGGCACTAATGAACAATACGAATAAACCAGCGCCTATCCAAGCACTGATTGCGAGGTGTAATTTCAGGTTGACTTGCCAGTTGGCGACAATCATCCACCCGAGTAAGGCAGCTGCAATCGTGAGAACGGTAATTTGAAATATCTTATAGCACCACTTCATCGGCATGCACCTTCATCTTAATATGAGCGTTTTAAGCCAGTATCTGGATATTTTGCAACGCGGGTCGTAACACCATGGCGCGTTTTAGCCCACGCTGTTTGACCGCGTAACTGCCGATAAATGGCGACGTATGGCGTCAGGCTAATGATCAATAAGAATGCCTGAAAGCTTAAACTTTGTTTGAGGGCATTCATGAATCCAACGGGTTGTTTCACGACGGCACAGTTGCGTTGATACAGTGCTGCTAATACCAAACAAGCCGAAAAAGCGATCACTAGTAATGTCCCGATAGCCAAGTGATGCCACCCAACTTGCCAATGTTGTAGGCTACGGCTCACAAGCACGACTAACGTGATTAGACTGGTCAGTGGCACGATACAACCACTGATAGGCATCAAAATCCAAAAGGTCGTGTCCAATTTTTGAAAATGGTTCAGACGTCCCGAACGCCAAAGTGCTGGTAGATAACGCATACATTGAACGGCACCCTGACACCAGCGTACCCGTTGGCGAAAAAACGGTCGTAATTGTTCAACAGCTTCTTGCTGGACAACTAATGTATGATCAAAAGCTGTTCGGGTACCACCTAACAGCCAAGTCCGCAAAGTAAATTCGAGATCCTCAAGTAAGCTATTCCCCCATGGGTTTTGCAACGCTAAATCTAGCCGGACAAACTGACCATTACCCGACGCGATCCCCTGACCAAGACGGTTGCGTAGCTGTTGAGTGGCATTGTTAACGCCCATAAACTCAAAATTTTGCATCTTGGTCAGCCAGTTGGGCTGATTATAAATGTTCACACTAGTTTGGATCATCGCCAACTGTGGTTCTTGTTCAAAGTGCGCCAGCACCCGTGTCAAGTCAGCAGTATTCATGAATGCGTCTGCATCTAGGACCCCCACGATTGTTCGTTGCGGATCAGATTTTAGTGCTAACGTCTTATGAATATACTGGACAGCAGTGTTGAGGACGGCCCCTTTACCAGCACGCTGGTTACCCGTGCGGTGTAGAATTTGTAAGAAGCGCGACGATGACTGAGTTAACAACAGTAGACTGTGATCAGTCGAATCGTCATCGACGGCAATGATCTGGGCGTGAACGGTTGGCGGTAATTGTTCGAGTGATTCAGTAAGTTGCGTAATCGTGCGCGAGATCACGTGTTCTTCATTGAGTACCGGAATGACCAAAAATAATTCATAGGGTGTGGGCCCTTTTTCATAGCTTTGAATGGGCTCCCGATAGTGATTGATCAACAATAAATTAATAATAAAATACAAGTAAAAAACGACTGAAATCGTAATTGCAACTCGAACTATTATCATCATAACTCCCCCATAGAAACTTATTAAGAAGGTATTATACGCATACTTTTTTAAAATGCCTATTATTTATGTTATGAAAACATAGTGAACGAATCATGCTCATTCTTTACGTCTTTTTCACGAGAAGTTTACAATTATTCGGTAGTTAGGCGCCTATGTAGATTGGTAAGATAGTGTTATTAAACAATAAGGACGGCGTAGACTGATGAAAAAGATAACTTGGGGATTACTCGCACTGTTGATTGGCCAACCAATCATCGTTTATATTGGGCAAGCAGCCCTTTTAACGACGATACCAAATCACTATGGTTTATTGGGGGCAATCGCTTATACGAGCGATCCGTACCATTATTTGGCAATGTTTGAAAGTATGCTCATTCCGGCCCTATTGCTTGTGATTATCCTGCTAAATCGGTATGCGACACCCTTTGTATGGTCAATGATTCTGAAAGGCACACTCAGTTGGTGGCTCTTTGGGATGAATTGGTTCATTTTGATCAGTTTATTTGTTCAGGCCAGTTGGTTAAGCTGGGGCGTCTTCATTTGGACGCTCGGTGGGGCCATTATCCTGCTTGTCAAATTATTAGGGGCCCTAGGCATGAACTATCGGTGAGTTAGTCTCGAACGGCAAAAAGATACTGTATAGGCGACGCCTACACAGTATCTTTTAAATTGGTCAGTTGGTTTAAAACTAGTCATGGTGTAAAAGTGGTGTCAACATATCAATGATACCCACTGAAGCACTCGGAAAGGCAAAAATCTTCTGACTTAACGTGTTGGCTGAGACGTGATCAGTAATAATCATGGTCAGTAAGTTAATCAAGTCTGGTGCGCCATTACCATAGATGGAGGCGCCAACAAGGTAATTCTCTTGGTCAAAGACCAGTTGTAGATCAGCATCGACCTCGTTTTGATACTGAAAGGCTAACAGTTTACCGTATGGTAGTGCTTGAACGTGAAAGTGTTCAGTATCAAACTTGGCGGCTTCGACAGGGATACCGACTTGTGCGATTCTTGGTAACGTAAAGACGACCGATGGAATGACCGGATAATCAATCGCGGCCGTACTTCCAAGCAATTGGCCGGCAATGTAGTTAGACTCAAAGGTCGCGGTCGGTGTTAACTTCGGCAAAGTCTTGCTGATGACATCACCGCTAGCGTAAATGTTGGGAATATTTGTCTGCAAATGGTCGTCGACGATAATGCCGTGCCGATCGGTCTTAATGCCAACTTTCGTTAACCCTAAGTGTTCGATGTTTGGAATCCGACCAGTAGCTGTGATGATGTCATCACTCTCAATGGTCAGGCCGTTCTTAGTGGTTGCCAATAATCCCGTGGCGCTTTTAGTCACTTGGCTAAGGGCTTCACCAAAGTGGAAGTGTACCCCGGCTGCCTGTAAATGTGCAATCATTTTTTCAACGTGCTCTGAATAAAATGCAGGTAGTGCCCGGTCGGCAAACTCAATAATATGCACTTCAGATCCTAGTAACACAGCCATGTTGGCAAATTCTAACGAGATAATTCCGGCACCAATCAAGGTCAACCGCTTGGGCATGGTTGGTAGGTCAAGAAAATCACGACTATCATGCATTAGATCAGCGCCCGGAATAGCTAATTTGGCTGGGCGCTGTCCGGTCCCGACAACGATGGTATCCGCCGTATACGTGCTGCCGGCCACTTTAACAGTGTGCGTATCAGTCAGTTCGCCATGTCCTGTAATAATCTTAATCCCTAATTGCTTGAATACGGCCGTCATTTGTACCGATAAGGGTTGAATGACTTGCTGCTTATATGCCATCAATTGTGACCAATCGATACTGGGCGTTGTGTTGACACCAATCCCCTGGTATTGTTTGAGCTGTTCGGTCAGCTCGAAGGGGCCGTCTAACAAAATCTTAGCATCACAACCAAAGTTAGTGCATGTCCCGGCGATTGTATCCTCTTCAATGATTGCTACCTTTTGTTGCGCACGTGCAAGG
The DNA here is from genome assembly GCF_014131735.1 of Lactiplantibacillus plantarum. NCBI lineage: Bacteria > Bacillati > Bacillota > Bacilli > Lactobacillales > Lactobacillaceae > Lactiplantibacillus > Lactiplantibacillus plantarum. Next base: position 1,693,033 of record NZ_CP039121.1, on the reverse strand, counting down.
GTCACTGCAGCGTGCCACGTCGCGTGACCGCTACCGATAAAAATTGTGTCATAATCTGCCATTAAAGATTCCTCCTAAATTTATAATTCAGTCGTGCACGATTGAAATAGCCAATAAAAAGGCCCATCTAGGCCAAATCTTGTGATAATGCGGTAATGATCTTCTGGTTCAAGGCCAAAGCCTGCTGATATTCATCGATGGTCAGATGGTAGCGACTGATACAAGTTGCAATCGCGGCTTCGATTGGTGCTTGTTGTTGCTTGCCTTGAGTTGTGAGATGAATAACCAATTGACGCCGATCCGTTGCTGGGCGCTCCCGTTGCAACCACCCGGCGTCTTCCATACGCCGCAAAAGTGGTGTCAGAGTGTTGCTACTTAAACGCAGAACTTGACCCAATTCGTGTAGTGACTGATCGTCGCGTTCCCACAATGCCATTAGTACGAGATATTGTGCGTAAGTCAGCTTGAATGGCGTTAATGTTTCGACATAAAATTTGTTAAATAACCGATTGGCATTGTATATGCTAAAACAAAGTTGATTTGCTAGGTCAATTTCTAGTGTCATGCAGATGCCCCTTTCAATCGTGTGCGATTGATTAATAGTATAAGCCCCTTTCTTAACAAAAACAAGGGGTAGTTCGATTTTTAATGGCACAGCCACGAACTTCGGACAATTTTTAATTTTCAAGAACAAGCTGCTTGGGTGGTGTCGTCAATTAGGCAGCGACTTCCGATCTAGTCCTGAGTCAGCGACTTAATCATGAGTAAATCGGTTTGGCGATCGTCACCCATCACAAAATCGTGAGCACTGAATTGTTCAAAGCCCCATTTCGCATAGAAGTCCTTTGCCGGTTCGTTATGTTCCCAAACGCCAAGCCAAACTTTATGCTTGTGATTAGCTTTAGCAATTTGAATCGCTTGTTGCATAAATTGATTACCGAGCCCTTGGTGTTGGAAAGCTTTTCGGATATAGATTCGTTCAACTTCTAAAGTGTCTGGACCCATTGCTTCTGATTGTGCCGCACCGGTGTTTAATTTCAAGTATCCTAATGATTCACCGGCTCGTTCAACAAAATAAAATTGTGATTCGGGTTCCGCTAATTCATGGGTTAACTTGGGCAAGTTATATGCATCTTGTAAGTATGCGGCCATATTTTCAGAGGTGTTTTGTGCACCAAACGTGTCCTTAAAGGTTTCAATACTGATTTGTTGTAGTTTGTTCACGTCAGCAGTGGTGAGCCGCCGTGTCGTAATTTGTGACATGATCAATTCCTCCTATAGATTCCTAGCAAAAACAGTCGGTCACACAATCAACGCTGTAAATGCGCTGATGATGTGACTGACTGCTTTATCTTAACATATTATTTAGCCTTTTTACCCCAATCAGGGATAATCTTACCATCTTCACTAATGGCGAGACCGTCGTTATTTTCTAACTCAGCTGCGTTCGGATCCTCGAAGTCATTTTCAAGTGCATCCACGAAACGAGCTGTAGACTTACCATCTAGATCATCAAAGAAGAAGTTCACAAAGCCGTCCAATTTAGCTTGGTCAACTTGTGGATGTTGCAACTGGCTGATCAACTCACCCGTGTTTTCCGCTAAACTACCAGGAATAAAATCAAAGTAGTTGAAGTAAAAGCTCCGGGATTGCATGTAATCCGCTAAGTCCGGCGCAAAGAAAATCATTGGCCGGTTCAGTAGTGCGTATTCGAAACAAACTGATGAGTAGTCAGTGATTAATTGGTCAGCAACGAGTAATAAATCGTTGATCTCACGATAATCAGAAACATCGTAATAGAAGTCCGAATATTCATATGGTAACGTTGGTTTGTTTTGCACAAACGGATGAATCTTCAGTAAAAAGACGTAATCTTCGTGTAATGCTTCGTAGATTGCTCTAAAATTCAACATTTCAAATGGATAGTATGCTGATTGCTGGCCATTGCCACGGAACGTTGGGGCAAAGAGAATGACTTTTTTGCCCTTGATGAATGGCAGGTCATGCGCTAGTCGCTCTCGAATCGCCTGTTTCTTAGGTTCATCGAAAAAGATATCCGTCCGTGGTATCCCCAGCGGCTGAATCTTATCTGGAGCAATCCCAAACCCTTCCGCGTACTTATCCGCAATGTTATGCGAAGAAACCAAGGCTTTGGTGTAATTACGATGGTTCAGTGATTGAATCTTAGGACCACCAGGCATCCCGAGTCGGCTGTAACCAAACGTTTTAAAGGCACCGACCGCATGCCATACCTGAATCAAATCCGCATTTTCCCGGATATGCAATGGGTAAACTAGTGGGTAAAAGTCATCTAAAATCACATAACGACTAGTAGCCAACGCTTTAGCTAACGTTCGAACCTCTTTCCAGGATTTTTTGGTTTTAATACTTGGCTTCAAATAGAATGAAATCTTAAAATCAGTATTGCGACGTTTTAATTCCTGATAAATAAACTCGAAATTACCGGAGATCGTCACCCGGCTATCGGAAACAAATGAAATTTGTTTCTTATGAATCGGTTGAAGGCAGTACCACCGATACCAGAGTTTTAGCGCCCGGCGTTTAATGGCACGCATCGCCGCACTATCTAAGCCGACGTCTTCGGTAAATTCATTTTCAAGCGGGTTAACATCACTCAGTTTGTATGAAGTGACCTTCAATGCTTGTGAAGCTAAGCTATAGCGGAAAATTAAGCTGTATGATTTATTACTCTTGGCCGAATAACTCGTCATTTTAGTGGTATAGTTCAAATCCTGATGGGTATCAACGATTTGTCCAATTGAAGTCCGCCGAATTAGCCAACCATTGCCTAAATACTGTTGCAGTTGTAATTTAATTTCATAAGTACCAGGTATTAGTGGCTTTCCATCAGAAATCGTTGAAAAGTTAACGTCACCATGATAACCAGAAGCTGGAAATCCGGGCCGTTCAACAGTCGTATTAACCAACGGAATTTCAATTTCTTCGGCCTGATCGTTAATTAGAATCAAACTCTTAATAATCCGCTCGGCATCTTTTTCAGGATACTTTTCAAACCATGCTGAACCTTCAATAACTAAGTAAGAACTATTAAAATCAAGTTTAGTCACTTGTCGTTTGATCAATGATTCGGCATTCTTGGCGATTCGTTGCGAGTTCATAAATTCAAGCGCATCACTTTGCGGCCCGGTCGGTTCCGTTAATTCTTGCGTATCGCTAACTGGTGCCCGCCGTCCATAGACGACACGCCGCGCAATCCGTTTTAATCGTTGTAACATAAATTATGCGCTCCCTACTAAATATTTAGAGTTGTTTCATCAAAAACTGAAATACTCGTTGTGCGTTATTTCCATCTTGATGCGGAAAAGTCTTTGCTTTCAAATCATGGACATAATCAAGGTCGAGCTTTTCCAGGTCATGATTAATAAACGTCATGATTGCTGGAGCTCGATCAAAATGTGGTGCACCCAAATATTGATAGTAATCAACATAAAAACCACACGTCTTAATATAATTTTGATAATCAGGTGTATAGAGTAAAATTGGACGTTCAAAGTAACTGAAATTAAGTGATAATGACGAGTAATCCGTAATAAACAAGTCCATTGTTGGCATAATTTGCTTAACACGAGTCGCATCCTGAAAAACATGTACATGCGATGGTAAATGCCAATTTGGTAACTTAAGGTACGGATGTAATGAAATATAAATATCCCAAGGCTCCTGTAGTTGTTGACTGGCATTCACAAATTCACGGACATAGGCCAGAACCTGTGCCTCACCATGCATACCTGGTCGGTAAGTGGGCGAATATAGCATGCGTTTATTACCCGAGTGTGTTTCAGGGTGCTGGCGCATTAATTCGTCCATCATCGGTTCGCCACTGGCAATCACGTGATCAGGATCGACGTCAAAGGCATCCACATAAGCAGGTTTATCAATTTCAGAATTAATAAAGACCCAATCATAATTCGTATGTGGTTTAAGCACACTTTGTGAAGCCGTTGGTAAACTTAAACCAAAACGTTTTAAAGACCCAATTGCGTGCCACAATTGGACGACCTGATTATTAGCATGTTTATTAATAGCATACAGTGGAAAAAAATAATCATCAATAATCAGCATTTCGGAACGAGCAATAATGTGTAAAGCCCGTATTGACGCCACTAAAAATCCGAGTTTACTTTTAAAAGTCCGGTCATAATGATAACAAAAAACGCGAATATCCATCTGGCCATCTTTTTCGAACTGGGCGTGTAGCGCCTTCAAATTATCAGTTAACTGGTTACTTCGCATCGTTGCAAAAGTAACCCGATGCTTCCTAGGACCACCTAGAAAGTAAAAAAGCTGGTATAAAAGATTAAAGCTAGCGCGTAATAGCGTTAGCTTTAACGTCTTTAAACGTCCCACTCCATCACCGCCTTGCCCCAATAGTTGGTTAAGGCCCCTTCAAAGAAATCAGTGATGTCCTGGATTGTGCTGACCTTGCGAGTGAAGCACACTAAGTTCTGCAACCGTTCCCGTGTAACGGGGCTATCCGTCAAAATATCAACAGCTCGTTGAAAATCAGCGCGGCCACTTCGGCTTACGCCACGTAGTGTTAAGCCTTCTGCAAGCACGGAACGCGTGTCAATGCCAACTGGATCTTCTGAGACGCCCATCAAAATGGCCGTCCCCATCGGTCGGATATGCTGGATGATTTGAGCAATTGCTGATTCGCTCCCCCGGCCACCAGTACATTCTAGTGCTTGGCTGACCTTTAAATCATTCGGAATATCATCAACTAAATAGGTTTTGTCAGCAAATGAGAAATAATCGAGCTTAGACTGATGGCGCCCAAAAATCATGAGTTGGCTGTCTGGAAAAATTTGCTTGACAAGGGTTGCGGTAATAAATCCTAAATTACCATCGCCCCAAATGCCAATGACTTTACGATCAGCATCCATGACGCCTTCTAATTGTGTGAGCGCGTGAACACCAACTGAGACCATTTCAATAAAAGCAGACATTTGATGATCAAAGTTATCTGGTACGACAATCGCACGGTCCCGATGCAGACTCACATACTCCTGCATGAAGCCATCATAACCACTGGAACGGAACTTAGAAGATGGTAAATAGTTCTCTTTAATGATGGGATCTGTTTCAAACGGAGTATTTGGTACCATTGCCACTAATGTTCCTGGCTTAAATTTATCTTGAGGATCCTTGACGACTTCACCAACGCCTTCGTGAATGAGCGCCATTGGTAATTTCTGCCGTAAGGTCGCTTGTGGTCGTTGACCCGTAAAGTAACGAGTATCCGCATGACAAACGGATAAAAAGCGTGGCCGCACAATAATATCATTATTGGTGATCTCTTCAGCAACAGTTTGCACTTCAAACTGACGAGGATCTACTAAGCGATAAACTTGATTTAACATATTAGTCCCTCGTTTCTACTAAAGCAGAAGCAACTCTTAAATCGTAAGGCGTTGTAATCTTGAAATTATAGTTTTCGCCCCGCACTAAGGTCACTTCTTGACCTGCTAACAAGCAAATCTTGCAAGAATCTGACAAAGTTTCCTTTTGGGCATCAGTTAAGGCGTTGTAAGATTCAACTAGTGTTTTGATATTAAAACTTTGTGGTGTTTGCCCCTGATACATAGTTGAACGCACTGGGATATCGTCGATTTTGCCTTCTGTTCCTTGCACAATCGTATCAATAGCTGGCACCACCGTATCAACTGCTGGGTGCTCTAAAGCCGCTTCAATATTATCATTGATGATACGTTGCGTGATAAAAGGCCGTACGGCATCGTGAGTCACGACGATGTCATCATCGTGGCTACCATAATTTTCTTGGATATAGTCGATACCTTTCATCAAAGTTTCGTTACGTTCAGAGCCACCGGTAACCACGTGAACTCGTTCGTCTGAGATGTATTTTTTGATTAGATCCTGTGTGTGACTCAACCAGTCGGCAGGGCAAACAACTAAAATCGCATCAAAGCGACTTTCCAGTACAAACTTTTCAACGGTATGAATTAAAATTGGCTTGCCTGCTAAGGTCAAAAACTGTTTAGGCATCGGGACGTTCCCCATGCGAGTACCCTTACCGCCAGCTAAAATCTGAGCATAAATCATATCAACATTACTCCATTCATGGTACATATTATTAAACAATTATAAACGAGAATTATGGATTTTTTATGAACTTGTCCTTATTAAGTCAAACACTAGCAAGACAAGAATAGTATGATACATAATTCGCTATTCCTAAAATAAAACATGGCTACGTTAAGAAAAAGCCTACAAATATAGTACGTTCACTACCATAACATATCTAATTTAATACAAGTACTACCCTGTCGACAAGAGGCAAATAATAAAGAATTATTAATTTTTTGCCGAATTGCAGTATACATAACGACACAGCGATGGTGCTACTCGAAGATATGTGGTGTATTTTAGACTTAAATCTAGTTTGGTATAGTAATTTTTAGCATAAAGGTTACTACTATTATGAACTGTTCTTGACGGTTATTCAATTGATAACGGTTTTTGGATTGTTTTGTGGTGTTTAGATATTAAGTTAAAGTAACGTGTTACATAATTATATTATTTGCAACTCATCAGGCTATTTATATTCTAACGATGTTACGGCCGACATATCCTTTTGTCAGCATTAGCTCTAATTAATTGGTATACTAGGCCTAGAAAAACTAACGAAATGGTTGTGATTATCTTTGACTCGTCTACGAAACTCTGGGTTGGACTTCTCTGTCGCGACGCTTAACTTCTTGGCTAACGTCGGTATTGTCCTACCCTACGTTCTAATTCTCTTTAAGTATCAGCAGACCCACAACGCGAATTACTTAGCTGCGATCGTGGTCTTCTACGTGGCCCGGGCGGCGAGCGTCTTTGGGACTAAGCACCTAAACCTCAAGGCTAGTAGTTATTTGCTCATTTGCCTCTGGCTGGGTGCGTTTGGTAGCTTGTTGTTCAGTTTGACGGCTAACATCGTGGCCGTGCTGGCTGGGGCCCTATTCTTAGGATATACATCCGCCAACATCTGGCCCTATTACTTGACGATCAAGTTACACTTGTCCGCGCAGACGGATTTTAAGTTAAAGAAAATTTACTGGTTGATTTTCTTAGTTCTCGGCATTCTCTTTGTGCTAGATTTTGCGCTGAACTGGGGTTACCGGCTTGCCTTTATCCTACTGGCGCTACTATTTATCATTGCGTTGCCTGCTGGCCGTTTGCTGAGTCAGTTTTCGCTCGCATTTTACGATCAACATGAAATGGCCCAAGTACGTCCCGTCAAGCCGTGGCGCGTTGTGGTTTTTATCGTCTTCTTTGCTGCGATTGGTTTACTGACGTTGCTTCGTAAGGCGAGCCTACAAATCGCACTACCGGCCGTATTAGGAATTATCGTCGTGGCCATTGTTCTACTAAATCTAGAACTAGCTGCTGATTGGCAAGCCATGCCGGCTAACAAACTACGGATCGTTGATCGGGGCTTTTTACTGAGTTTTGTCCTACTGTTTAATAGTTTCTTCGGTGTCTTTGTCTTTGGCAAAATGGGGATGTACCTGGTCTTCGCCATCTATTTGTTGGGCTTTGAGACCGGCCGGCCACTATATTTATTATTGGGACAGCATGACTTACATCGTGCCACCACGATTGCACGCGGTGGCCTGATTGTCGGCCATTTGTTAGTTGCCACGGCCCAACCCGTTTTATACGTTGCCGGTTTGCTCCTGATCTCATTGTACGTCGGTTTTGAAAACCCAGCCATTAATACTAGCGTTTATGCCACTGAGGTTGATGATCCAGATCTCGCAATTATTCATAAATATCGCTTTTCCACTTATGGGGGCCTGCTTTGTCAACTGTGTTTCTTCGGCCTCTTAGTAATTGTTAGCAGTTTTCGACAATTAAACTTGCTCAATTTCTTCAATCCAGCTTCAACCGCTTTGAAGAACACTTATCTAGTCGGGATGGTTTGGCCCTTAACGGCGATTTCTCTGATTGTTACGCTGGTCACGCTCTACGGTCAGTATTATTTCAAACGAGCACAGTCAAACGACTAGGCACCATCTAAGGAGGCTTTACGACCATGATTTTTATTGCAAGTGCTGCAATCATCCTGCCACTGATTCTTCTCGGGGGACTGAATTTATCCGCGACCCGCGGAATGACCATTAGCGCTCTGGTGGTGATTATTACCGGCTACTTTTTCTGGCAGATTAGTCCAACGGTCCTCACCGCCTCAATTTTACAGGCGATTCATAAAGCCCTCCCCATCTTATGGATCTTATTTGGCGCCTTACTCATGCTCAACTGTTTGCGTGCCACTGGTGCAATCGACCGGATTAACCAGGGCTTTCAAAGTTTGTCTGCTGACATGCGGCTACAAACCGTTTTGGTAGCCTTCCTATTTGGGGGCTTGATTGAAGGTGTCTCGGGCTTCGGGACCCCAGCGATGGTCACTGCACCATTACTAATTGCACTCGGCTTTTCACCCATGGCGGCCGTTATCTTGGCCTTAGTGGCTGACTCGACCCCCGCAGCGTTCGGCGCCGTTGGAACACCATTGACCGTGGGACTGAGTAATGTGACCGAAAAAGCATCCGTCTTGAACTTGATTGGCCTGCGCATCACGCAACTCGATTTATTCGTTGGTGCGCTAATGCCAGCGGTGCTCATTTTAATTCTCATCATGTGGTTTGGCCCTAAGGCACACCGCTTGAAAAGCTGGCTTTCCGTCTTACCTTGGGCGTTAGTGATCGGTTTCGTTTACAGTCTACTGGCACTCCTCAGTGCTTGGCTAGTGGGTTATGAATTTGTTTCAATCATCGCACCGCTGGGAACGCTGGTTATTGCCATCATCACGATCCGATTGCACTGGTTGTTACCAAAGTCGAGCCAGTTGACGCCATGGCGGACGAACGGGATGGCAGCCCAGACGCCTGCGCCTAGTCCGATGAACCTGATGACCGCTTGGTTTCCTTACCTGCTGGTCGTTGTGCTATTACTCGCTAGTCGGGTCGTGACACCGATCAAGCAGGTTTTGACCCGTTATGCTAACTTATCGTGGTCCCACATTCTAGGTTATAGTCAAATCAACTCTGATTGGGAACTCCTCTATTCGCCAGGGACAATCTTGGCGGTAGCGGCCATCATTGGGTTACTAGTACAAGCCCGTTCATTAAAACCCTTACTACCAACTGCCCATTCGGTCATCCGTTCGATGGGCAACACCGCAATTGCCCTCGGTGTTACCCTGATCATGGTTCAAGTCTTCACTAATTCTGGCTTGAATCAGGCCAACCTACCTAGCATGCCAATGTATATCGCCAAGTTTATCGCGACCTATCTAGCTGGTGTTTGGGTCATCATGGCACCATTCCTAGGCCAATTAGGGGCGTTCGTAACTGGTAGTACCACGGTCTCGACACTGACTTTTGCGCAAATTCAAGCTGATATTGCGGCCAATGCGAGTTTGAAGCCCACGATTATCTTGGCAGCCCAGCTCGTCGGTGCGGCAGCCGGCAATATGGTCTGTGTCCATAATATCGTTGCTGTCAGCTCAGTCGTTGGCCTGAGTGGTCAAGAAGGCGCCATCTTACGTAAAACACTACTACCAGGTCTGGGTTACGCCCTGTTAATTGGCGTTGCCGGGTGGCTACTATTACGTCTAGTAGCTTAACTGAATGCGTATAAAGGCACTAATCACCTTAACTGCGGTTGATTAGTGCCTTTATTTCATGAATGGATTAGACTAAAATAGGATTATAATTTTCAACGCAAAGGAGGCACCGACATGCAAGTGCGCTTAGTGCCAAACTTACAACTCGGTGAACGGATTATCGGGCCGACCCCCGACCCTGAGGCCAATCGCGCGCTTTATCAACGTTATGCGAAACGATTACAGGCGCGGCTAGGTATCGGCTTTCAAGTCTACCTAGATATGAGTGACGGTTATGATTTACTGCATGCGCGTGATTACGACACAGATACTTGTTGGGTGGTTGCAGCGGCTGTTTACCAAGCATTAACTGATTCTGCCGTGATCACCCACCACCGTATCATCTCGCTGAGTGACCAAGCACTTATCTTAAAAGCGACGCAGCCCATCGAACAACAACTGCGCCAATCTCCGACTGATCAATAGTCGCGATTCACCAGCTGGCAGTCGAATGAGATGAAAATAACGCCTAACCAACAAAAGTAGCAGTGTACTAGCCATCTCTGGCTGATTACGCTGCTACTTTTGTTTATCAGCTCACTGCTTAATTTAACGAGCGTAGAAACTAGTTATTGATTATTGCATACTGGCAGCCATTTTGATAGCCGTTGCCATCTCTTGAGCCTTGACTTGATAAACCACTTTACCAGCTTGCCATTGGATAACTTGGTCTAAAGGTCCAGAGCCTGACGAAATCGCGTCAAAAGTGATGGCGCCGACCGACTGTGGTGCTGGTAAGTAGACCTGCTCGAAAGTAGCGACGGCCTGTTTAGCTAACGCGACGCCCGCATCTTCGTGCATCATGTTCGCATGCACGGTCAACGACCAGCGGCCCTCATTCCACATGATATATCGTTGACCAGCACCCGCGTCGATATGCGCGGTGATTTGATGACCGAGATCGACGGTTGGCAGCCCTGCTGTGGATTTATTATCACGATAACCCACCTGCTGGGCCGCGGCATTAGTTGTCGCATAGGTCGTCTTAGTGACAGTCGCATAAGCCGTTTCATCCACCACGGCCGCCGCGTTGAATGGCTGGGCCTGTTGTCCCACACTATAATTGATGGTGTAATTGGCTGCGTCACCTGAATAGCGCATGTTCAACTTCGAACTGCCACTAGTTAACCCATCGACTTGTGGAACGAGCGCCTGCTTTCCCAACGTCTTAGTCAATTGTTGATTCAATGCTGCCAGCCGGGTCGTAGCCGTGGGCTGGGTGACCGACTTGTTAGCGGCGCTGGCGGCCCGCTCACGCGCTGTTCTAGACGAGCGCGTGGCTGCGGTTTGAGGCCGACTACTAGTACTACTGGTAGCCTTAGCCTTCTTTTGGGTGCTGCTAACCGTTGCCTTGGCACTCGTGGTCGTCTGACTAGTTGACTTGGAATCCTGGTGTGTTGGTGATGAACAGCCGACCAACAAGACGGCAAGTGGTAATACGAGCAAGTTGCGATAATTCATACTGTTCCCCTCCCCAATAATCATGTCACGGCTGATACGTGGTCGTCAGCAACGTCCATGATGTTTGACTTAATTATAGAATAGAATGCACTATTAGGGGTGATTATTGCACCTTACAAAAATCGCCGGCCATTAGCTGGTAAACTAATTGGGTTTACCAAGACTGATGACCGGTGATTACAATTATCGTTTTTAAACGGTGCGATGCATACTTCGTTCGATGACTAATAAAATGACGAACCAAACGACTGAACCGATGACTGCCCAACGGTTGACTTGATCAAAGCACAAGACGACCGTCACCGCGATAAAGAAGGCCAAGGTCGCGATGTTGGAAACAGGGAACAGGGGCAGCTTAAACGGATTATGCGTACTGTCAGTGGTTCGTTTGTAAACGTAATGGCACACCAACAAGGCACACCAAACAATGATGAAGTTGGTTGTTGCCACGTTAGAGATCAACGTGAAGACGGTACTTGGAATCACGTAATTCAACGCCACGATCACCAGTAAGATCAATGATGAGAATAACAATGAGCGGGCGGGAACGTTGTAACGATTGACCTTTCCCATCCATTTCGGCGCGTTGTCACCGTGCGCAAGTGTAAATAGTGTTCGACTCGTACTGAAGATGGCACTATTACAAGCCGAGAGCGCCGCGGTCAGAACCACGAAGTTGATAATGCTGGCCGCGGCTTTGATCCCAACGTCGCTGAAAACTTGCACAAAGGGTGACTGACTGGTCGTGATCTGATTCCAAGGATAAATTGCCATGATCACGAACAAAGCGCCCACGTAGAAGAATGAGATTCGAATGGGTAAGCTATTGATGGCCCGTGGTAATTCTTTTTCTGGGTTTTCGGCTTCCCCAGCTGTAATTCCGACCATTTCGATGCCCGTAAACGCAAAGATAACGAGCGAAAACGACATCAAGAAGCCCTGGACGCCTGTTGGGAAGAAGCCCCCGTGACTGACCAAATTTGTCACCGAGACCGTTTGCCCACCGACATGGGCCGATGAACCAATCAAGATAGCCCCCGTCACGATCAAAGCAATGATAGCCACCACTTTAATCATTGAAAACCAATATTCTAATTCGCCAAACGCACTGACGGAGAGCATATTGAATACTAATAAAATCAAAATAATTATTAAGGGTGTCACCCACTGCGGGATCCACGGAAACCAGTAACGAATGTAGATACCACTCGCAGTCAAGTCAGCCATAGCTAAACTGATCCAGCAGAGCCAATAGGTCCACCCAATGGCAAACTCGAAACGTTTACCTAAATATCGATTAATGAATTCTAGAAACGAATGTAAACGCGTATCCGACAATAATAGCTCGCCCAGTGCTCGCATCATCAAGTAACAGAAGAAACCGCCAATGGCATAAGCCAACAAGATCGACGGCCCCGCCTGTTTGATTGCTGAACCGGAGCCTAAAAAGAGCCCGGTTCCAATCGCGCCACCAAGCGCAATCATCTGCACGTGACGGCGTTTTAGTTTACGGGCAAGTTGCTGATTTTCCATATGACCTCAACTTTCCTTTAATCCAATTTGATAATAATTTTCATAAAAATACAGATTTTTTCACGTCCATTCATTTTATGATAAAATAATCTGCCGTGCAACTTTTGCCACCGAAGGAAACCGTAAAAAACGGGTTTTAATTGCCATGCAGGATTTTTTCTGGTATCTTTAATTACTTTGATTATTACTGGAATACCAGTCATTAGAGCTAAAGGAGTTTACTTATGCCAACTAAAACAACTGATACTTTCTGGAAACGATTCTTCAAGGGCGTCGTCATCGCCCTCGGTTTTATTTTACCGGGCGTCTCAGGTGGGGTTCTCGCCGCCATTCTCGGTATTTACGAGCGACTGTTGGGCTTTATGGCCCACTTCCGTCGTAACTTTAAACGGGACTTCTGGTACTTTGTCCCCGTCGGATTAGGAGGCATCGTCGGGATTGCCCTGCTTTCCGCCCCGCTGGAATACTTACTTGCACACGCTCAGGTGATCGTTCTCTGGGGGTTCGCAGGGGCCATCATCGGGACCTTACCAGCCCTGATGAAAACTGCAACTAGTCGGGCGCCACGTGACTGGCTCGACGGAGTTTGGTTCTTCGGGACCTTCATTATTAGTGCCGGCCTACTTTACTTTATGAGTGAGCTGTTTGGGACCTTGCCCGCTAACTTTGGTGGTTTCATCGTTGCGGGAGCGCTGATTGCCTTGGGCGTCTTAGTGCCGGGACTGAGTCCTTCCAACTTGCTACTTATTTTAGGCCTTTTCACACCCATGCTGACGGGCTTTAAAAGACTAGATATCGTAGGCGTCTACTTACCGATCGCCATCGGTGGCATCCTGGCGATGGCGTTGTTCTCGAAGTTGATGGATCACCTATTAGTGAAGTTTCATTCCCGAGTCTACCATTTCATATTAGGTATTGTTCTGGCTAGTACCATGCTGATATTGATTCCGAATCCATATGCGGCTGAGAGTATCTCATATGCGCATGCCACACTCAGTACCTACCTATTCAGCGCCATAGCTCTTGCTGTGGGAATCGCGCTGGGGTACTGGATGAGTGCTTTAGAAAGTAAATATAAATAGTGCCACTGACCGTTGGCAATCTTGACGAGTGCCGTTGAATGCCGTTGTGCGGTCACGGTTAACCAAAAAACTGAGCGTCGGAATGTGAAAATTCCAGGCGCTCAGTTTTTTTGGTTAACTACTCACTCAGCCACCTTAACTTTGATTGCGACGTCGCCGCGGTTGCAATCGTCGTAATTCATTGACTTGTGCTTGAATCTCACCTAACATTTGTGTTTGCATTTTCTGGATTTCAAGCATGTTTGGTTCATCTTGTTGAATTAAATGATCGACTTTCGAGTGCAGGACCCGAATCTCCTCTTCAGACATCGAGTTCACTTTAAAATCATTGGCCGCTTGTAGCCGATCATACTCAGCTGCCCGATTCTGACTCATCATGATCAATGGTGCCTGGATTGCTGCGACCATGCTTAAAAATAAATTTAATAAAATAAAGGGATAAGGGTCAAAATGATGGCTAAAAATTGGTAAGACGTTGAGCAACATCCACACGAGCATCACCACGACAAACGAAATGATAAACGCCCAGCTCCCCCCGAACCGTGCGACCCCATCCGCGACCCGTTGACCAAATGTCAATGAACTTTCCAGCTCGCTATTAACATCGACGACCCGATACGTGTGGTTAGCGAGAATCTTAGATAATTGCGCATTGACCTTATCATTTTGTTGATAATCGTTCTCGATCATCGCATCCATCTTTGCTAAGCGATAATGTACGAGATGCTCACTACAAATGAAACTGCTATTATGGGCCTGCGGAAAATCTTTTAAAATCATTTGCCGCAAACTAGTTTCCAATTCTTCTAATCGCATACCGTCCACAACTTGGTAACGTTGTTGATCGACAATGCACGCTGCTGTTTTCGCCATTAGACACACACCTTTCTCTGATCCCGGTGTGAGAATTACGTGAACAACGCGGCCTCCTTGATTAGCAACCGGAACCTGACATCGCAAAACCACACCTCACACCATCTATTTAATTATACAAATTTAAGGCGCATCTGCCCAGTTAAAGACCACCAATCAAAAAGCGATTATTCGCCGACCTGAAGTGACGAGTTTCCTCGTATTCAGCTCATTGAATAATCGCTGCGTTCAGACGGAGAGTTCGTCCATCAACATCATGGTCTGATACTGACCATCGTCTAAGACTGCCACCGTCTCGGGAAACTCCCGTTGGTAATTGACTGGTAAATCGAATTCCATGATGGCATCGTGCTGCGCATCAAAGGCCACGGTGACTTGCCCATTACGTGCGATCAGGGCAAATTGCAGGACCCGTGGCAGGCGAACGACTCCCTTTAGATTTTGATCAATAATATCCCAAATGCCATCAATCACCGCGCTCGGTAGCTTGGCGGCTAACCCTAGCGTTGCAAACCGTTCTTCATCTTGATCAAACATGCTAATCACCTCATTACTCAATTCGGCTTAGTTATCACGAACAATCACTGCGACCTCTTTTTCAATCCGGATAAATAAGCCTTGTGAATCCTGTCGAAAATCATTTTCTAACGTGGCAGACAGCGGTTTAATGCGGCCAACGACGGTGCCAGTTGTCCCATAGAGTTCGATAGTCTGACCATCTGCAGCCCACTTAACTGTCCAGTAACTACCTTCTAAGGCCTCATCGACGAAGTACTGAGTTCCCGCCAGCACAGCTTCATTAATCACGCTACTTTCATCCGCAGTCATTCCCGCGTCTAATTCCCACTTAAGTTTTTGATTAACTTCCAACATGTCTCCTGGAATCAAATTTTGCATGATTATTCCTCCACTTTTGTTCATTTACTTAACATCATACCACAATCACAACTAATATCAGGCATTCAAACTTATCGGTACCAGTTGTCAGTCAGAAATTGATATGGTATTGTTATGATAAGAAAATGAGATTATTAGAAAGTGGTGAATGACGTGTTGGCTAAATTTTTAGCTTGGATTAACCTTAAGCGCACAATTTTTGCAGTTATGGTTATGTCAGGGGCGCAGTCTGCGCTTTTTCCAAGTTGAATGACCACTAGCCATTGCGCAGTCACGAGCAGCTGACGACAATGGGTCGTCTTTTTTTGTCCGCTCGTGGCCGCTAAAGGAGTCCAACATGTTATCACCACTTACCCGTCGTAACCTAACCCTCAGTTATGGTTATGCGGCCTGTGCTTTTTTTGGTATCAACACCCTCTGGGTGATCTTTTTACAGCAACAAGGCCTATCACTCGTTGAGATAGGGCTATGCGAAAGTGTTTTTCATCTGACTAGTTTTCTCTCGGAAGTTCCCTCCGGCGTTATCGCCGACCGCTTTGGTTATCGGCCTGTCCTGATCATTAGCCGCCTGATGGCTATCGGACACGCCCTCATCATGTTGACGGCTCACAGTCTCGGCTGGTTGCTCCTAGCATTCATCCTACAAGCCTGGGCGTATAATCTCCAGTCTGGTACGATTGAAGCGGCACAATATGACAGTCTCGTCAATACTCAGGCCACGCAACATTATCCACGCGTCACGACGATTCTCAACACGACAATCGAAGTGGCCGATACGTTGGGTGTCGTGTTGGCTGGCTGGTTAATGCCCCAGCATCTTTCAGTGACGTACTGGGTCTATTTAGCGGCAGCTCTCATTGCCATTCTGGCAATCAGTGGGCTGCACGTTCCCCAGCGCCAGTTGACCAAGACTCATTCAACACAACCGTCGTTACGAACGATCCTTCGTGCTGCCGCGCATCTGTTAGTGACCCAACGTCGTTTACGGCTTTTAATGATCTTTGACGCGCTCTTTTCGGCACTCGGAACAACTTATTACTATTACTTTCAAACAGTGATGACTGCTCAGCACTTTAGTGGGAGACTAATCACGACGATCCTCATTGCGAGTATGGCCCTCAATATTGTGGCGATCCAACTGACACCTTGGCTACAGCGACATCAAACCCAACATCAGTTACTTTACGGGCTCTGCCTAAGCATGATTATGGCCCTACTTAGCGCATTTAGTCACGCCATCGGTCTACTGGTCCTCATCTATTTAGTCATCAATAGTTTGATGGCACTGATTGAGCCACTGTTTTCCAACTACTACAATCAGCTGATTCCAAACGGGCAACGGGCCACCCTACTGAGCGTTGCCAGCATGGTCTTTAGTTTAGCGATGATCAGCGCTTTTCCTCTGATTGGCTGGTTAATTCAACGGGTGGGGTTTGCCGTTACTTTCGGTAGCTGTGGCCTGCTGACATTGATCGCCTTGCTGAGTCTTTACGGCTATGCCCGGCGAAGGGCCGTCCAGCATTGAAAACCATAACTAATCACTGACATTACTGCTGAGAGATGTTCCTCCACGACTTGACCGGTTGTTTTTGACCACCCCGCAACCAGATACTAATCGCAATTGTGTCACCATTAATCATGCACGTGAACGGTAAAGTGAAGGCCCCCGAGAATCGAAAGGATTCCTGGGGGCCTTTTCCGTCGTTTGGGGCTGTTCGGCCTATTAGCTAGTTTGAGTGAGCCAGATTCGATCGTTCAAACTGTTGCCGAATTTCCTCAGCGATGGCGCGCATTCGCTTTGGCGTATCTGCTTGTGCCAGCCGATAGCCGATATAGTATGGTGAGACATTAAATAGTGGGACCACTTTGGCAACAATCTGGTCATCCCGCGGATAGAAAAATAGGTTATAACTATCACACTGCCCATGAAAATACGTATTTAGCGTATACTGGACGACCTGTTGCACAGCATCGGCTAACGGTGCAATCGCGGTAGCTGGAGCAGCAACGTTGATTTCGACAAATCCCATGATAGGCCGATCAGAAACAGTCACTTGGACCTGATCGACCGCCAACACTGAATACCCAGTCAAATTGGCTGCTGTCACGTTAGCGTAACCATCGGCGGCCATTAAACCAACGATTTGCATGTGTGGATGCCGTAAACTTCCACCCGAGTGTGGGCCAAAACTTTTATAGCACAACACCGATTTGAACCGACCACTCGCAATTGTGGCTTGCCAGTGCTTCAGAGCAAACGCGAAGACAGCGCGGTTTTGTGCGGATGAGTAAGTAGCAATATCGCCATCATGGCGGGCCGCCTCGATCACGATCGTTTGCCAGGTAGCTTGCAAGGTCGGAAATTTATTCAACAGCCAGATACGATCTGCATCTTGCGCGATAATATCAGTCAACTGGCCCGGATCGCAAAAAGGACAGGCATTGTGCGGGTGCCGGATATTTTCTGGCTTATCCTTCGCAATGGCCGTATCAAAGATTAGTGGCTGGTTTGGCAAGGTTTCTCAACTTCTTTCATGAAATAAGAAAACGGGTCCGAAACACCAATTAGGTGCCGACCCGTTTACCTTTTATACGCATTAGTTCATTGGTTCCGGTGTATCAGCGCCCGGACCAAACTGGACATCCGCCATCGTGATCCAAACAACAAATTCCGTTGAAGCCAACCGCCAGTACTGCGGATCCGACGCCGGCGGGAGTGATTGTTCAAAGAGCGCAATAGCCAACGCGTTCGCCGCATTGTCCGCAGCAACTTGGACACTCGCCCCAAAGGTCTGGGCGGCAGGAACGTCTGGAAAACGGACATCCCAGTAGGTGCCTTCATCACGAAAAATGGCTGGATACTTAACTTCCACATAATTGTGATTCAATTTTATCACTCACTTCTTACAATCATTTTAAGGCTATTATACCGAAAACGGTCGCAAAAGCCCAGCTCAAACATCATGATTGCAATTAAAATTAATCAGCTTTTGACACGTGGTACGAGCCATTACTATCCGTCGTGACCTTATAGTTCCCACTGATCGAGTTTTCACCATAGTCCTTCGCGTCATCTAAATTATCGTATGTCGAGCCGGAGTGACTGCTACTGCTGCTCTTCTCAGTACTCGTTGATGACGTCTCACTCTTAGATGAGCTGCTAGCTGTTGAAGTACTGTGAGAGGTGGCACTACTGGTGGTCGTTTGATGACTGGCCGTCGTGCTATGCGAACTAGCTGTCGTATTGCCAGCGGTCGTATTAGTGGCAGTTGAACTGCTATACGCACCCGTCGTTTCTGTCCCATCTGTGCTAGTGTCGGCATCCGTACTTGCAGCCGTCGTTTCGCTAGTACTTTCACTACTTGAGCTTGAATGCTTCTTCTTTTTCTTCGATGAGCTAGATGATTTCTTCGAAGATGATTTTTTGCGCGCCTTGCTGCTACTTGAGGAACTCGTGGTTTCGACTAAGTCTTGGTTGCTAGCTGCTTTGACAAAGTAAACGACTGTTCCACCGAGCGCAATCACGATTAAAGCCAATAGCCATAACGAAACGTGATGTTTTTTTTGCGGTGACTTAGGTGCTTGCGGTTTCTTTGGATCGTTCGGTTCCTTAGGTGCATGGGATCCCTGTGAACTCGCCTTACGTCCCCGCTTGCCACCCGTAGCCTCTCGCGCTTTCAAGCGTGACATGCGCGTCTGTTTTTGTTCAGGCATTAACT
The DNA here is from genome assembly GCF_014131735.1 of Lactiplantibacillus plantarum. Taxonomy (NCBI): domain Bacteria; kingdom Bacillati; phylum Bacillota; class Bacilli; order Lactobacillales; family Lactobacillaceae; genus Lactiplantibacillus; species Lactiplantibacillus plantarum. Next base: position 1,673,753 of record NZ_CP039121.1, on the reverse strand, counting down.
ATCGCACTTCCTTTCTTGCTTCCGCCAGTTTACCATATTTTGGCGGGCTTGTCTTAATGCTTAATAAAAGAAACAATATTATTTGTGTCGATTTTTAATATCGACGTTCATTAATTAATTGCTTGTAAATTATCATAATAGTTGGCAAGTACACCATAAATATATGGTACCAACCATAACTGGCCGATTCCAGCCGTTAAGATACTGAGAAGTTCCCAGCCCAAAAAGCTTAAATGCAACACGAATAACTGCCACTTGTGCCCGTGCATCAACTGCCGGCTACGGGTGACCGCATCACGATAGCGTGGCCGTGCTTGACCAGCAGGTGTTGCAGCTAACAAGTCCTTATACGCATAAAAAGTCTGTGAATAAGCGTACGCCTTAATAATACCCGGAACCACCAATAGCAGGCTCCATAGGAAGATAAGCACAGTTTTATAAATAATCAGACCGACCAGTGCCCACCCATAACGTTTCGTGAACCCGACCGTTGAGTCACTGACCGGATGGATCTGGCGTTCTGGTTGTCGGACCCAGTCCAACATCGCATAACTCGTCCCAATCCGAAAGATTTGAACGACCAGCCAGACACCAACTTGAACCAGTAAAAACCCAGCTATTACAGCTAAAATCAACGATATATCAGAACCAGTCAGGGTCCCCAACTGCTTAAAAGCCGTGTCGTCAGTCGTGGAACTGCCCGACGACACGCGATCTGAATAATTGGCCATCACCCCGAAAATCGTTAATAAGCTAATAATAATACATAATAAGATGGCATCTTTCCAACGCCCCTTAAAGAGTTGCTTAATTTCGGTTTTAAGTTCGGCCCTCGTTTTTTGAATCATTGCGCCACTCCTCCACTACTTGTTTAATTTAGTCCATTTTCCGTTTTTTGTCCCCGTTAGTCAACGGCAAAACCCTAAAAAAGCGCTGGCAAAATGCCAACGCTACGAGTTGAATCATAATAATTGCTTATGCATAATCACAACGGGGGCCCCATCTTCATCATACGGGCCGGCCGTAACTCGATAACCACACAGTTCGTAAAAGCGCTGGGCAGTGAGTTCACCATGAATCTCGCCATGAGTAAAACCACGTTGCGTGGCCCACTCCTCAGCCGCTGTCAATAATTGACGACCCCAACCATGACCGCGATAGGCCTTCCGAGTGCAGACTCGACCAAATCGCATCACGTGGTCAGCTTGTGGTTCTAAGCGTAACGTTGTAATTGGTAAATCAGGCTGTAAATATAGAACAGCGTATTCACGCTGTTCAGTATCCTTGACGTCAAATTCAACGTCAGCACTGATTCCACGCTCTTCAACAAATACAGCCTGACGTAACGCGTAGGCCGCTGCCCGATTGGCTGGTGATGCTGAAAAAATAATTTTCATTTTAGTAGGCCTTATCAATGTCCTTCAACCAGGCTAACGCTAATGACTTGTCACCTAAATGGGCCCCAATCACTGGACCAAAGTACGTGATATCGATCGGCATGTCTGGATAAATTTGTTGTAACTTTTGTTTCCAATCTTCAGCGGCAGCCAAATTATTCCCCTGAACGATAATTGCTCGCAGCGGATAGTCGACTTTTGACTGTGCTTCAGCAAAGAGGTGCTCAACTCGCGCTAAAGCTTTCTTAGTTGAGCGAACTTTCTCAAAGGCGACGATTTCATGGTTCTGATCATCAAAAGTCAACAGTGGCTTGATCCGTAACACGCTTCCAATGAAGGCTGACGCATTCGATAACCGACCACCCCGGACCAGATTTTGCAAATCATCCACGATAAAGTATTCGCCCATCGAGGCCCGCAGATCATCTAGGCGTGCCAGGATTTCTTCAACACTGTGACCAGCTTTAGCCATCCGCGCGGCTTCAATTGCCAAATAGCCCATCAGACGGACCGTAATCTGGGAGTCATACGGATAAAGTTTGATATTATCGACCATATCTCGCATGTTCATCAAGCTATTATAAAAACCGGAAATCGTGCTAGCAAGATGAATACTGATGACTGCATCATAACCTTGTTCTCCCAAGCGGTTATAGAATGCCACCATTTCCCCCACGGGTGGTTGGGACGTACTTGGGAACGACTTAAATGATTTCATATTTGCGTAAAAGTCGGCCGTTTTAATGTCGACACCTTCTTGATACACTTTTCCATCTATAATAACCGGAATCGGCACGACATGAATATCGTTGTCCGCGACCTCTTGCGGTGTCAAATAGCTCGTGCTGTCAGTAACAACAGCAATCTTCATGACTTACACCTACTTCTCATTTAAATAATAACAAATATCATAGCATAAAACTAAGTTATACTCTACCTTCGACCGTTTGGAAAGTCATGGCTCGAGAATTCGGCTAACTGACTTGTTTAACCGATTGAGCAGAATCCGGAGAAGGTTTTGTTCATCTTGTGGCCATTTGTCAAAAACTTCTGCTTCAAACTGTTGATAATCCGCATTAATCTTGGTCAATGCCGCTGTTCCTGCCGGCGTGACCGTGTAAACGAGTTGGCGGCGGTCACGACCAATCGCTTCCTTACTCAAACGTTCTTTCTTGACTAGGCTAGCCAGTTGCCGACTTAATGTAGATGTATCAAGCTGCATAGCTGTCGCCAATTTTTCTTGCGTATTGGCCCCCGCCGCCAATTGGATCAGTAGTTGCCATTCCGCAACGGTGATTCCTTGGGCCTTAGTAATTTTTTTCAACATGGCAGTTTGCAACTTAGCGGTTTCCGCTAAGGCCGTTAAACTTGACTTCATGACAGTTCATTCCTCTCAACAATAATTCACATCGGTCCATTGTGACTTGATTTACCCCGCCTGATGATTAAAAACGTCCCAATTTTTAGAAGCAAAAAGACTCAACTGAGCTTCGCTGACGCAAGCACGTTTCAGCGTAAACTGGCTGATCCAGTGTGATTCCATCGTAATTAGCACGCTTTAACCATCACTTATGCGAATAGCAGCACACACAATGAATACATTTGTATTATACAATATAGAGTGTGTAATTACGACTACTTTTTATTTAAAATACCGTTAAAGTAGTTTTTGCATATAACATTTTTAGATTCAAAGCGGTCATCCGCTAATTGCTTGTTTGACAACTAGCAGCGGTGGCAACTAACTTTATGCGTCAGCGCGGGGCGCTAACTTGTTTTTAACCGTTCAAAAACGGTATACTAGTACCCGGTTAACTGTATTTTTACAGTGATAACGAATATCTTAGAAAGCGAGTGATCACATGTCCTTTGATGGTTTATTTACCCATGCCATGGTCACCGAATTACGCCAAACACTAGTTGGCGGTCGTATTTCAAAAATTAATCAGCCATACCAAAACGAGTTGATTCTGACCATTCGTGCCAACCGGAAGAATCACCCAGTTCTACTATCGGCTGACCCGACGTACCCGCGGATTCAGACAACACAAATCCCTTACGTTAATCCGGCCGTGCCGACGAACTTCGCAATGATGATGCGTAAATATTTACAAGGTGCCATCGTGACCGATGTGTCGCAGGTCGCCAACGACCGGGTTGTGCACCTGACCGTGACGACCCGTAACGAACTCGGTGATGCCGAGACATTGACGTTGATTATCGAAATCATGGCGCGACATAGTAACGTGATCCTAGTTGATAATCAGACTGGTAAGATCATTGACGTCATCAAGCATGTCGGTGCGGATCAGAATCGCTACCGATTACTTCTACCAGGCGCGACCTACATCGAGCCCCCCAAGCAAGACAAACAAGACCCATTTACACCGAATACTGATTTTCACACCTTAGTCACGGATTACCCCAACGAAGACGTGTTGGCAAAACAATTGCAGCAGCATTATCAAGGATTCGGCCGTGATAGCGCGCAACAGTTAGCTGCCGACTTGCATCAGCCTGGCGACCTTGATCACCATTATCTGGCCTTTTTGGCACAGTTTGATCAGCCGCAGGCGACGTTGATCACCTTACCAAATCATAAGACCATGTTTGCCGCGGGACCGTTTGACCATTTTGGCAAAGCCACGCGCCAATTCGACTCGTTGAGCAGTCTGCTTGATTTTTATTATGCAGACGCGGCCCAACGGGAACGGGTTCAACAACAAGCTGGTAATCTAATTCGGGTGGTCAAAAATAATCTGAAGAAGAATCGTAATAAGCTCAAAAAGTTAGAAAAGACCTTAGCTAACACCAAGCAGGCCGATGAGCTGCGGTTAAAAGGTGAAATCCTAACGACCTATCTACATGAAGTCAAACGTGGGATGACTGAGATTACTTTACCAGACTATTATCACGATAACGCGCCGTTAAAGATTCAACTATCTAATCAGCTCTCGCCTTCCCGGAACGCGCAGAAGTATTTTTCACGTTATCAGAAGCAAAAAAATGCCGTTGGCTTCGTTGGTGAGCAGATCAGCTTGACCCAAGCTGAAATTGATTATCTGGACAATATCCAGACCCAAATCGAGCTTGCTAGTCCCGCTGACATCACCGAAATTCGTGAAGAATTGACGCAACAAGGCTACTTAAAGCAACACAAGACTAAGAAAAAGCAACGCAGTTCACGTAAACCGAGTCAACCCCAGGAATTTACTGCGAGTGACGGGACGCCGATCTTTGTCGGTAAAAACAACCGGCAAAACGATCAGTTAACATTGAAAACGGCCCGTAAGAGTGACTATTGGCTGCATACACAAAAAATCCCAGGCTCACACGTCATCATTCATTCAGATGATCCTAGTGACCAAACGCTCACAGAAGCCGCGAATCTCGCCGCATACTTCTCAAAAGCCCGCGATTCAGCAACCGTTCCGGTCGATTACGTCCAAGTTCGCCGAATTCGCAAGCCCAATGGCGCCAAACCTGGCTTTGTGATCTATGAAGGTCAGAAAACATTGTACGTTTCTCCCAATGCTGAGCTTGTTGAACAACTGACACCGCACGCGTAAACTGGTTTTAAGAGTACGCAGTGATCAATCATTAACCAACAAAATCGCGCGTCCAAGATAAAATTTCTGGACGCGCGATTTTTAGTACTTACTGGCAGTGCTTCAAACGGTAACGGTTCAAACTTCCCGCCGCCGAAAGAATAGCAGGCCTAACACTAAGAATAAAATAATGTATGCAAGATTGCCCCAAAACAACTGGACATCCGTGAGCTTGGTAATTTTACTCAGCGTCGGTAATCCCAACTGGGCTGAAAAGTTGAACATGTTGAGTGGGTTCCATTTGAGCCACGTATACTTCCGAATGAGTGCGATCATGGGAATATTAACCATTCCCAGAACAAAGTATCCGATGATTCCGACCGCGACTGCCGCACCAGAACTCTTGAAAAGAGCAGCAATTAGCAGCACTAGACTTAGCAGTAACCACGTATTGAGAAATTCACCACCAACCAATTGCGCTTGGGCGTCGGGCCCGTCCGCAAACAAACGCAAGTTGTCCCAACCGCTCATATACGGATAAAGACTCGGATACTCGATTAGTGACCCCACCGTCGCCAAGATGGGATGATGATCGAATTGCATCGATTCACCTGCGATTTGAATCTCACCATCCGTGCTAAGTAGCCCTAAAATTGCTTTCATAATTGTCGTTTTTCCAGCGCCATTCGCGCCCACCAGGCCCACGATCCGTCCCTGGGTGCATTCAAAACTAACGTCACGCAAAACTGGCTGGTGGCCGTAACTTTTATTCAGATGTTTAACGGTTAAAATTGCATCGGCCATTTAAATCCCCTCTCTTTCAAGATGGCAAACGTTCTCATAAGCTGTCGACACGTTGCGTCCCTCCTTAAACGATAAGTAACCCTGCCTAGGAAAGATCACCATTCAGACGTTACTGAATTATAGCTCGCTATTCATTTAAATGTTGGTTTTCTCGGGCGCACACCAGTATTTTGGTACTTTTAACCCCCACCACGCGAAACGACGATTAACTAACCAATCAACGTCGTCATTTTTGTCACATTAGGACTAAGCCACACGCCCGCTTAAACGCATTAGTTGTGCGCATGAATCAAAAATAGGTGACCACTAGATCAGCCACATTGCCAACCTAGTGTTCACCTATTTTTCGCTTTTGAAATGAAATTTTTGGCGCCATTCCGGGATTAGCTCAGGTCAATAAACCGGATGATCCAGCACGGTCCAGTCCGGGTAGGTCTGATCGCTTGGGTCAAACCGCCCGGATAACAACACTGCCTTTGCTTTTAAAACCAACGGTGACGCATTAGCTTCAGTCAACGCATGCAACGGCACCCGTGATGCTCCATGCGAATCTTGACCATCAAAGTTAGCGACATGTTCAGCCAGTTGCCCAGTTGTCCGGGTCACTCGGTAAAAGACCGCCAGATGTTGGTTCATCCGCCACTGCTTGAACTGCCAGGGATACCGAAAACTCGTGATACCCAATTGCGTCAATTCAGTCGGGATTAACCCGGTTTCTTCTTGAATCTCACGGCGAATCGCGGCAAGTAAGGGCTCACCATCGGCCAAACTGCCACCTGGTAAGTCGTAGCGATTCGTATAGGGACCACCAAACTTTTTAGTAACGACCAACGCATGCTCATCGCCAATAATCCCATAAACACCAAATGCACGGTGATAAGTTTCCATTGTCCCACGTCCTTTCACGTTTAAACAGCGTTGTTAAGCGTAAGCGCTAGCTATCTTGGTGTCAAGGCAAACCTAAGCGTTTACTGTAACGGTAAACATATCAGATGATTGTAAGTTTACTATTTTAGTAAACATTAATTCATCGATTGTGTTTACAAATACAGTAAACAGTCTTATAATCAGTAACATTGGAGGTAGCCTCATGGACTTAACTAGTTTAACGATTGATGATTTAAAACGCGGCTGGCATCAAACAGCCACTGCCCGGTATTGTAATTACTGTGATGCTAGTTGGGAAACGACTGCAGCGGCGGCCACGATCGAACAACACTTAACGATCGTCCATGGTGGTATCCAGTCACCACTGATTCACTTAGCGAGTCGCTACAATACTTTAACCACTAAACAGCAAAATTTACTGACTGCTTTTGCGACTGGCATCAAGGATGCCGACTTGGCTAAACAATTTCAATTAGCGGCGGCCACGATTCGACATCAAAAATTTACATTTCGTGAAAAAGCCAAACAAGCTAAATTGTACCTGGCCATCTATCAATCCGTCTTTGAGAGTGGTCAGACGCCTAATGATTTGATTGTCCTGCCAGAACAACCCGGAATTATTGATGACCGCTTTGCGATTACTGAAGACGAAGTTACCCAAACATTGAAGCAGTACTTCAACTTTGATCATGACCCACTACAATTGAAGCGGTGGCCCAAAAAGCAAAAGACGATTGTCACCATTCTAACGCGGATTATTGATGAAATTCCGATGAACCGACCAATCAATGAAGACGAGCTCAACCACTATTTACGACCGATTTATTTTGACTACACCACGCTGCGCCGTTACCTGATCGACTACGGCTTCTTAAAGCGTACCGTCGATGGCCGGCAATACTGGCGCACAACTACTAAGGAGGACTGAACCATGCAACCAGTCGAAAAACATCGCTTACAGCAAAAATACAAACTTGCCCCAACTTATTACGGCGTCATTCAAATTACCAACGAACGCAATCATAAAATTTGGATTGACACAGTGCCCAATTTACACAACCGCTGGGCCTTTTATCAACTAAATCTCAATAAAAACTTTTACCGGTCCAACCCATTACAGGCTGATTGGAATCAACAAACTGCCGCTGACTTTTCATATCAAATTCTGTGGCAAAAGGAAACGACCGATGTCACTAATATGCGTGCCACGCTCAAAGCACTCAAAACCAAATGGCTGCACGATTTACAACCATTCGATGACCATGGCTATAATCAGCGCCCTAAAGATTGGAAGGAAAACTAAATGACCACCACTAAACCAAACATGCACGCCGTTGCTATTAATCCTGCGGCCTGGCCGCGCCAAACTTATTTTTACTATTTCACCAAGATAGCCCCCAGCGGTTTTAGTCTCACGGTAAATATGGATATTACCGCCACCCTAGCTTGGACTAAAGCCCACCACGTTAAATTCAACGCGGTATATCTATACCTAGTGAGTCGCTTGTTGACCACACATCCCGAAATGCGCATCGGCTATTTGAACGATCAACTGGTGACCTTTGACGTGTTACATCCATCTTATACGATCTTACACGCTGACCGGACAATGGCCAATTTATGGACGACTTACGACACCGATTTTGAAACGTTCTATCAACACTATTTAGCAGACCAAGCTGAATTTAGTGCACTTCCAGGGCCCATGTCGAAAACACCACAAACACCTAATCTGGTTAATATCGGCTGTCTTCCAGGAGTCCACTTTAGTAGCTACACGCCCCTCCCATTCAAACCACTAGATAGTTTCTTTCCAATTTTTCAGGCGGGCCAGTTTAAGAAGGACGCTGACAAAACAATCATGCCGCTAAGCATTACGGTCAATCATGCCACCATTGATGGCGATCATCTCAGTCATTTTTTTAATGAACTCCAGTCATGTTGGGAACAACCAACACAATACTTAGCCTAACCATATAGTCGAGGCCCGTTATGCGCATTTGTTATCCAGCTTAAACACCGCTCGTCAGGTCTTTTTTTGAAGCGAATGAGCCACTAGCTTAATCAGTGTTATTTACCGGTGCTTGTTCGCTCATCAGATTATGCCTTTCTTCAAGCAACCACACCGTAACCACTGTCCAAGTAGTGCCGGCCCTCGCCAGTACAATTCTAAGAAATTCTTATGCTAGCCTTATGAAAACGCAGTAGTTGAGTCTGCTTCAAATGGGTAAACTAAAGATATTAATTAAGAAAGGAACTGATGTCTATGCGTCATTCACAAGTCTTAACGATCACAGTGAAACAACCGCGGCCTCGGAGTGCTGATCCAGCTGTCATTTATAGAGTCGATCGCCATCCTTACTGGCATTGGAACCTAATGAACTAATAAAAACGAACCGTGCACTGAATCGTAGTGGGCTCAAATGCGCGGTATTAAAAATAATCCCGTTCGATCAGCCGTGTGGGCCACCTGATTGAACGGGATTATTTTTGGTTGCAAGCTCTGCGGGTATCCGGTACACTGAAGCCATCAATGAATGGAGGAATGCCAATGGCTGAGTACCTTGACGCTGACCTAGCTGTTTTGACACCATATCTGGAAAAGCTGGGTGCAACACCCCATCGCGCCCAACTGATTACCTTGCTCAACTGGGTACACACGACTTTTCCACAACTCAAGGCACGGGTCGCCTGGAATCAACCGATGTTTACTGACCACAACACATTTATCATTGGGTTCAGTACCGCCAAGGATCATCTGAACATTGCACTTGAATCACATACTTTGGATAGCTATCGGAACGCGATCACGGCTGCTGGTGATAAAACAACCAAGATGTTATGGCAAGTTGCTTTCGATGCGCCAATCAATCACAAGCTACTTGCAGAAATCATTCAATATAATATGACTACTAAACAAACCATGACGACCTTTTGGCGCCCTTGATGCGTCAGCGTTCACGACCTCGCTTTCATGCCTGAATCCGAGTCGTGAGCGCTTTTTAATGCTTAAACTCAGACTGATTGTCAACGCACTTAAATCTAGTTGACATAATTTTAATTTTTATCAGTTGCAGCCAAATTAATGATTTTTTCAAATGTGAAGCGGCCCGCGTCATACTGGTACTTGATGACTGCACAGTTATGTAACACGATGCCTTGCCACTCAATTTCGTCCATTGAAAGCCATTGCCGCAAAAACATGAAGCTAGCCCCACCGTGACTGACCGCCAACACCTGATGATGATCCGGACGTGCCATCACCGCCGTCAACGTTTTGACAACGCGGTCTTGTACCTGCAAATCACTTTCGCCACCGTACTGACAGAAAAAGTCACCATGACTGCGGCGCACGGGGTCCGGTTTTGGATTTAACACTTCCGACTCACCTTCGAAAACGCCAAAATTCCACTCTTTGATACCCTTTAAACGCTCATAAGGTTGCTTGGTCACTAATTCTAACGTGTCACTAGCTCGTTCCTGCGTTGAGCTGTACGCATGATCAAACGTAATCCCTTGCGCCTGAAAATACGCACCCACGCGTTGGGCATCCGCAATTCCTTTGGGGGTTAGCGGCGAGTCACACGCCCCCTGAATCTTCTTCAGCCGATTAAAAAGTGTTTCACCATGCCGCATCATATATAGTGTCTTTGCCAATTTAACTAACCTGCCTTTAATTTGTCTTTAGATAAGCATACCATAAATGAAAGCGCTATTTAAAGCCGAGCAACTAGGTTTCGTTACGATCTCAACAGCCAAAAAACACGGCCAGATTGGTATCCGGCCGTGCTTTAAACAAATATATTGATTAAGCCACTAAAAATCGACGTGCACGTTTGACAAGCAGTGGCCCAGCCACTAATACACCAACCCATGCGATCAAAGCAAGCTTCGTTCCTAATGTTGTGACGCGACTAGCTTCATATCTTACCGTTAGCACATTCTTACCACGTCGCTGTTTTAGACTCAAGTTACCTATCCAATGATGCTTAATTTGTTCAGAGGTAACCCGGTGACCGTTCAAAGTTAGCACCGTACGTCGATAAGCAACTACAGGCAAGGCACGCATTTTAGTGTGCTTCGCATTCCAAGTCAACTGAATGCCATTATGAATGACTTGATGTTTGAACTTGGACTGTTGCACTGAAAAGTTACGCCGGTATGCACGATAGACATTGCTATGGGTTTCAATTTTCTGCGTCACCGGAATGTAATCCGGCGTCGTGCGATCAACTTGCTCAATTAGCTGATTAATATGTCGTGTATGAAAGGCCGGTTGTAATTGCTTAATATACTTCAAATTAGAATGGACATTATCGTCTGCCGTCTGCAATCCTGCTGCTAACGGAGTTGTATCAATAATCGTATAATGAACATTCTGAGCAACCTTTTGCGTACATAAAAGTAACGACAAAAGGCTTAAAAAAGTTCCAGCAATCACAATTCCCTTATGCAGGGCTGCGCTTTTTTGACTAGCTGCAACATCCTGATAAATCATAACCGTTGCTAGCATCATGAATGGTGTCCCAACCAAAGAAATTCGTCGTGGCATTTGTAAAAACGATTGCAAGTAAGGCATCGACTTTTGAATCGAGTCCCACGGAAATAGCCCGGTTCCAATAAGAATATAAACTAGCGCGACACAAGAAAATAATTTGGTGAACGCACCTAACCGGGTCCAGAAAACAATCAATCCTGTGAGCATCGCATAAGCAATCATTGTTAAGACAATATCACTATTAGAAGCCACCCCATTGTAGATTGGCTGCAAAATCAAACTGGCATTCGGTACTAAATCCATCGCAACTGGTGAAATTAGCGTGTTGCCACGATAGACTTCCAGTAATGGCAACAGCGTATTAAGACTGAGCAACAAGGCTAATAAGACACCGGCAAAAAAGTTTAACAGCCCATTCAAATTAAACTTGGAATGCCATAAACCACGTATAAAAAATGGCACCAATAACGGTAATACTAACGCGACCGTTAAAATCTGAAATTGGGCCAGCAAACCAATGAATACACCCAATTTCAACATAGATAATAGTTGCCAATCACCGGCATATAAATCAAGAATTGGCCCCACCAATAAAGGTAGTAATCCAAAAGCAATTGAGCGCCATGTAACACCAAAAATGAATCCATAAACAACGTTAGAGCTCAAAAAGATGACGCCTAACGCGATTGACACCCGTTTTGAAAAACCTAACCGGCGACCAGCTGCATACATCACATAGCCACTGACAAAATAGACGATAAAAAGAGTTAAGATTTGAAATCTAAACCAGTTGCCGACCAGTAACAACAGCCCACCAGCTACATAGGTAATTAATGGACTATATAAACTATTCACAACTCGACCGGCCTGCTGGAATGAATAAAGATTAATAAAACTAAAATTATGATTTTTCAGTTGCAGGGCAGCTTCATAAATTCGGTTATATTGAAAGTACCCATCTACTCCCAGTAACGCATGATTATTTAATAACAATGGACTACACATTAACAACACGGCAAGTGCAATCACGATAATTGCCGCTTTGTTCTTACGCATAAACGCTTCCTCCCCAATGTCCCTTTTTCATCTCCGAGCAACTCTTATCAAGCGCTCTAAAATAACATTATATCCGTTTTGAAACACTGATACTAGTGACTATCAGTGTTAAAAGCTACTTTCACTTCACCAAGCCACTTGCTTATCAGCTTTAAATACCATATGCAATGGGCCACGTGACTAATAATTTAGCTTGACGACAAAATAAAAACTGGTTTTTCTTGAAATACTATCTCACACCAATCTCAAGAAAAAGCCAGCATCTTTATTATTAATGTTACTCATTATGATTCAACAAACATCAGAGTACGTACTGAATCACGCCTAAAAATCCGTATCTTCATTTCCCTGATTCAACGCTGTCAACGCCGCCTTTAACGTGTCGCCATGTGCAATCACCGTGCCGGTAGCGTGGCCCGGTTCACCGGTGGCTTCCACTTCATCATAAATTTGTAAATGATTGTAGGGAAATGTATTCGCCTGAACATAGACTGGCTTTAGCCGGTTAACATCCGGATAGTCGTACATCACCTTAGTCAGTGCTTCGCCTAATTTCACGTGAAGTAATAGTCGGGTCACGCTCGACCCACTGGCCTTACTGATTAACGCCATCGTAGCAATGCTCATCGGTTCAATCGTAGCAAGTTGCAAAGCTGTATCAGCAATCGCTAACCGAACTGTATAGAGCCCGGGCGCACCCATGGCGAGCACTCGTTGCTTGATTTCAGCGTGTAAAGCTGTAATTGCCTGATTTTCCGCCTTATCACGAATCGGAAATACTTGGACCGCACCACGGACATTGCCACGCAAATTATTTCCCGCAATAATTTCACTTACCCCGAAAATTGTCACATCGGTGCCGTCCGTAATCACCTCGACGGCGGGCGAATCGTTGGTCTTGATCTGCTCGCGCGGCAAGCTATTGTTGATTTGGATCACTTGGTAGCCATCCTGTACTAACTTCTGGCCCAGCCGGTAATCATGATAGGTGGTAAAAACAATCAACGGCTTTTCAATCGCTAAGACGTTTAAAATATCCGAATACTGTTTAGGTTCAACGTAACGTTTTTTGGCCAATCGTGGAGTCATCGCCACACTATTAGGGTTAGCGTTGATCAAAACAGGCTCATAATCAGCCTTTTTCAAGTAGAACAACAGTTGTGAGACCAAATAGTCGTTCCCATGGTTGGTTCCAATCCGGTTAGCACCCGTGCCAATGACAACGACTCGCCGACCAGTAGACGGTTGACTTTCGTTATCAAATTCGTACGTGGAGTAATAAGTACTCGTCTGCTCAGTAAATTCCCCGGCAGTCGGTTCGACCTCCTTAAAAGTCGGTTGAATTTCATTTTCCAACGCAAAGTTGCGAACCTTAGCCACATCCGTTTGCCAGGCAGCGGCCGCATCTTCATCGGTAAAGCCAAAATATTTGGCTCGGCCCAGCGCGTGGACGTCAAACGGCCGTTCACGCAAGGCTCGTTCAATTTCTAAAATATGACTCAGTTTATAAAAGTAAAAAGCATCAATCTTGGTTAGCTCGGCTAATTCATCGATTTGATAACCACGATTCAGGGCTTCAAGTAAAATCAGCATGCGCCCAGCTTGCGGATGAATCAACCGTTGGATCAGTTCACCCTCCGAATAGTTCTGGGGTCGATTAGCAATCACGTGATAGCGAGATTCGTCCGTAGACCGCAACCCCTTCAACAAGGCTTCTTCCGTTGAACGACCAATACCGATCACTGAGCCTGTCGATTCCGTCACGGTGTCTAGTTGATGACTAACTTTCTTCAACACATTAAACGGCCAAACTGGTATCCGGCAAACAATATGATCTAAAACGGGTTCAATTAAAGCTGTTTGTTTACGGTAGGCTCCGGGCAGTTTGACCTCTGCCAAACTTATCCCGACCATTAGATTACCAACAACTTGTGCTAACGGATACTCGGTTGCCCGCGCGGCTAACGCCATCGTCCGATCAAAGTACGGTGTCACTTTAATCACGTAATAGTTTTGCGTGGTCGGATCAAGTGCAAATTGAACGTGACAAGAGCCGGTCAAGTGTAACTTGCGCATGATCTTGAGTGTCGCTGAGCGAAACTGTTGGTATTCTTGATCCGTAATCGTTTGCGTTGGGGCAAAAACGATTGAATCAGCGGAGTGAATCCCAACTGGATCAAAATTTTCCATCCCACTGACTAGTAGCGCGGTGTCCTTCTGATCACGGACGGCTACAAATTCGAGTTCTTTATAGCCGACGATACTCTGTTCGACAATACATTGTTTGGTCCCTGAAACTTTGAATCCCATTGCTAGTGCCCGTTGCAGTTCGTCTTCATCTTCACATAGTTGGCGACTCGCTTCGATTCGGGGTGCGACCGACTTGACGATCACTGGAAAACCGACGTGGCGCACCACGGCCATCGCCTCAGTCGTGCTAGCCACAACTTGTGAGGCAATCACGGGTTCACCCATATCTTTCAACCGGTTGCTCATCAGCGCTGGGTTGACAATCATGTCGACCACGTCTTGATCCCACTGTAGCAACTTCACGTGATTATTTTTTAACACATTGTTGCGAATCAACCCTTGAATTAGGGTGACTGTTTGGACGCCACCAAGTGAAGGAATGAGGCCATCAGGCTGTTCAGTTTCAATAATTTTGGATAGTGCGGCGACGGTCAGTGGTTCTAAATAAACCTTGTCAGCAAACCGATTTTCAGCCGCCACGGAGTAAGCATTGTTATCGACGAGGACAACAGCAATGCCCAGACGCCGAATTGCCGCACCGATTTGGGTCACCGCCGCGTCGTGTTGTCCCTCTCGGCCAATGTCATTATGCCCAGCGCCGATAATCAACACTTTTTGTAAGGCTTGATTGTTCACCAGATTGGCCCCCTTGCTTGTTGCATCGACTCAACAAATTCATCAAAAATATCGCGCGTTTCAGTCGGACCAGGAGCGCCATCTGGGAAAAATTGCACTGAAAACGCTGGAAAGTCCCGTAGACGCAGTCCTTGAATCGTCCCATCGATCAAGTCAACAAATGTCGTGATTAACTTATTACGATCAACAGTATCCGCATCTACCGCGAACCCCTGGCCCTGAGCTGCATAAATAATTTGGTTCGTAATCACTTCGCGGATTGGGTGGTTAGCCCCATGATGTTCAGGTGATAATTTCATAATTTGGGCGCCATTGGCCATCGCAAATAGTTCGTGGCCCAGTCCGATGGCAAACAGTGGCACCCGATTTTGAATGTTCTTGATCATCTCAGTCACACTGGCTGGTAAGTCCTGAGGTTTGCCGGGCCCAGTCGATAGAATGACGCCGTCTGGATCTAAGTTTAAAATTTCCTCAGTCGTTGCCGTATAAGGTAAGACCGTGACGTTACAAGCACGCTTACTAAGTTCGCGCAAAATCCCGTGTTTGAGGCCAAAGTCGATGACCACGACATTGAGCCCCGTCCCCGGATTAGGAAATGGTTTCGGTGTTGCGACCGCTGCCACCTGTTGATTAGTCAGCACGGTCGCACCCAATTGATCAAAGGCATGGGCATCTGCAACGTCTACGATACTGGCTTTCATCGGGCCACTTGCTCGGAGTTGCTTCGCTAAGTGCCGTGTATCAATATGGCTGATGCCAGGAATATTTTGTTGCTTTAAATATTGATCCAGTGACCAGCGCCGCTGCCGGTTGGTCGAAATGCTAGCAACATCCCGAACAACGACCCCCTTAACGGTCGGTAAAATTGATTCGTAGCTATCGTGGTTGATCCCATAGCTCCCAATGGTTGGCTGCGTAAAAGCAACGATTTGATTATGATAAATTTGATTAGTAATAATTTCTTGATAGCCCGTCATACTCGTGTTGACGACGATTTCTCCGGTAGAAACCGCTGGCGAGCCAAAGCCTTCACCTAAATAGGCGCTGCCATCTTCAAGAATCAAATAGCGGTCTGCCATTGCGATCCCTTCTCATCTGTTTGACTTTGTCGTACTAGTTAATAATTTCAATACCATCGTGACCGTCGATTTCATTGACCGTCACTTTGATGCGTTCTTGACGCGCGGTGGGAATGTTGCGACCAATAAAATCAGCGCGAATCGGCAATTCGCGGTGACCACGATCGACTAGCACCGCCAAGGCAATGCTCTGGGGCCGACCGCCACCCATTAATGCGTCTAAAGCCGCGCGAATTGTTCGGCCGGTAAATAGAACATCATCGACTAAAATGACCCGCTTATTCGCCACCGAAAACGTTAACTGATAGTCCGTTGAAAGCCGTGCTTGATCCAGCGGCTGATCATCACGAAATGCCGTGATGTCTAACTCGCCAACTGGAATCGCAGTACCTTCAAGCTGTTGTAATTGGGCTGCAATCCGCTGCGCAATATAGACGCCGCGGGTTTTAACGCCCACTAAGACGACATTTTTAATGCCTTTGTTCTGTTCGATAATTTCATAGGTGATCCGGGTCAATGCCCGTTTCATCGCCATTGAATCAACAACTTCTTTTTGCATAATTGCCTCCCAATTTGTGGTTATCGCTTTTTTGAGCAACCCGTATGACAAAGAAAGACGGCCGGACAAGGTGTCACGGCCGTCGACGAAAAGTTATTGTTAACAGTTTGCCTTTCAGTCTCGCAGGGCCGGATTAAAGGACGCTCATTACTGTTAGATTAATGATTCCCATCGGTTTTGTCAAGCTTAGCCAAGGTTGTTGTAAAGATCGGTGGTAGTGGTGCCTCAAAGGTCAACAAGTCTCCCGTTACGGGGTGCTTGAATCCCAATAACTTGGCGTGTAAAAATTGACCGTGCCCCTTAATCGTCTTTTTGGGGCCGTACAGGGGATCGCCCACCAGCGGATGTCCAATAGATTGTAAATGAACGCGGATTTGATGCGTACGGCCAGTCTCCAGCCGGCAACTAATCAAAGTATAGTGCTGATAACGTTTCAGTACTTTAAAATGGGTGACTGCTGGTCGCCCGGTCTTAATGATGGCTTGCTTTTTGCGATCCTTCGGTGACCGACCAAGTGGCGCATTAATTGTCCCCGTATCCTCTTTAATCACTCCGTGAACGAGTGCGACGTATTCTCGCAAGTTAGTTTTCGCCTTCAGCTGGGCCGCCAACGATTGGTGAGCCCGGTCATTTTTTGCGACCATCAATAATCCGGATGTATCTTTATCGATGCGATGAACGATCCCTGGCCGAAATTCACCGTTGATCGTCGACAACGGACTATGATACAGCAAGGCATTCACCAAGGTATGGTTAGGGTGCCCAGGGGCTGGATGCACGACCATCCCCTGAGGTTTATTGACAACCAAGACGTCATCGTCTTCATAAACAATGTCTAATGGAATGTTTTCTGGCTCAATCGTTGTTTGTTGAACCGTCTGTGCGGCAACGACAATTTCGTCACCTGGTTTGACGTGATACTTGCTCGCCTCGAGCTGACCATTGACCGTCACCTGATCCGTTTTGATCAGCTTATCAACTTGCGACCGCGTCCAGACCGACTGTAGTGCCGCTAACACTTTATCCAAGCGCCCTGTTTGGTCAGTAATCATGAATTGTTGTTCCGTGGTCGCTCCTGCCACGTTATCAGCTCCCTGTAACTTATTTTTCAAAACTATCATCCCGCAGCACGCCGATCAAGATAAAAATGACGCCCACGGTTAAACATGAATCCGCAAAGTTAAAAATTGGAAAATTAATAAAATCAAGTTGGAACATATCGACGACGTACCCAATACGTAACCGGTCAATGAAATTCCCCAAAGTTCCCGCAATCATCAGTGAAATACCAACCTCATATAGCCATTTGCCACGTAAGCGCCACAGCAAGTAGCCCATCACGATCAAGGCAATCACTGAAATCAAGTAGAAGAACCACATCTTGCCTTCTAAGATACTCCAAGCAGCCCCGTTATTATGTAAATTTGTGAGTGATAATAACCCGGTAACAATACTCGTACTGGCACCCAACGCAATATGACTCACAATCGCTGCTTTGATAACTTGGTCAATAATGACCAGCGCTACCATTAAAATTAAATAGATCCACATATTCTGTCCTCACATTTCGCTAAGCTGTGTTTAATTATACCAAAAGACGTCGTCCTTGTACGAAACTCCGGCAGGAAAAGCGCGGTTTTTATTGCAGACTTAATAACTAAGCACCTTTCGAGTATCCTCCCAAAAGCATCGGCACCTGGTTAACCATCCCCCAGTTGAAGCAACGAGCCTGATGATTG
This sequence comes from Lactiplantibacillus plantarum, assembly GCF_014131735.1. Taxonomy (NCBI): domain Bacteria; kingdom Bacillati; phylum Bacillota; class Bacilli; order Lactobacillales; family Lactobacillaceae; genus Lactiplantibacillus; species Lactiplantibacillus plantarum. Next base: position 1,655,299 of record NZ_CP039121.1, on the reverse strand, counting down.
GTTGCACCGCTCAACTGCTAAGCGAGTTAGTCATCATCGGTAGCTCACAAATTAAACGTGTGTGATTGATTCGCTGTCGCAGTCTTCCAAAAACAGCGCAAATAAAAAGCCGACCCCCACTGGCATCGACTTATCGGTCAAGCTTTAGAACAAACCTGAGATTTTTCCATCATCACTAATGTCCATATCGAGTGCGGCCGGATGTTTTGGCAGTCCTGGCATCGTCAACACGTTCCCGGTCAAAGCGACAATGAAACCCGCACCTAACTTCGGCACAAATTCACGAACATTAATTGTAAATCCGGTTGGTGCTCCGAGACGTTTGGGATCATCGCTCAATGAGTATTGCGTCTTCGCCATGCAGACTGGCAAATGATCCCACCCTTGCTTAGCAAACGTTCTCAATTGGCGCTGAGCTTTCGCTGAATATTCGACATTGGCTCCACCATACGTCTTAGTGACAATATCGTTGATTTTCGTCTTAAGATCCGCATCCGCTGGTGATAACGGTTGAAAATGACTTGGCTGAGCACATAAATCAACCACTGCGGCAGCTAAGTCGGTTGCCCCGTCACCCCCACGACCCCAGACATCAGCCAAGACTGCATCGACTCCAAGATCGGCACAATAGTCTTTGACGGCATGGATTTCGGCGTCAGTATCGGCCGTAAATTCGTTGATGGCCACCACGACTGGCACCCCATAACGTTGCATGGCATGGATATGATGTCCTAAATTAGCCGCACCGGCTTTCAAGGCCGCCACATTTTCGGTTGCCAAATCTTGCAAAGCCACGCCACCATGTAACTTTAAAGCCCGAATCGTCGCCACGATTACCACGGCATTGGGCGCTTGTCCGACCGCTGGCACATTAATATCCATGAATTTCTGACCACCCAAATCAGCACCGAAGCCCGCCTCGGTTACCGTATAGTCGGCTAGATTCAATCCAGCTTGCGTGGCAAGTACACTGTTACAACCATGCGCGATATTGGCGAACGGACCACCATGAACGAGTGCTGGGGTATGCGCCAGGGTTTGAACTAAATTTGGACGTAACGCGTCTTTCAAAAGTAACGTGATCGCGCCACCGACGTTCAAATCAGCAACTGTCACTGGTTGACGGTCATGTGTGTAGCCAATTACAATTCGATTAACACGTTGTTTCAAGTCCGCAATATTTTCTGAAAGACAGAGAATGGCCATCAGTTCACTCGCGACGGTAATGTCAAACCCATCTTCACGAGGTACACCCGACGTTGCACCACCAAGGCCAATCACCGTATGCCGGAGCGCCCGATCATTAATATCCAACGCGCGCTTCCATTGAATTCGACGCTGATCGATACCCAACTGGTTACCTTGTTGAATATGGTTGTCAATTAAGGCCGCGAGCGTGTTGTTCGCAGCCGTCAGGGCATGCATGTCGCCGGTGAAGTGCAAATTGATATCTTCCATTGGAATCACTTGTGAGTACCCGCCACCAGTGGCGCCACCCTTCATCCCCATAACTGGTCCTAATGAAGGTTCCCGCAATGCAATCATCGTTGACTTACCAATCTTAGTCAACGCGTCACCTAACCCAATAGTCACGGTTGACTTTCCCTCACCAGCAGGCGTCGGGTTAATCGACGTTACTAAAATAAGGTTGCGTTGAGTTTTCTTAACCGGTAACGGTAATTTAAGTTTAGCCTTCGTGCTCCCATATTGGTCGATCTGGTCAACCGTCAAGCCCGCTTTAGCCGCAATCGCCGTAATCGGTTCTGGTATCACTTGCTGTGCAATTTCAATATCCTTCATCAATTCTCCGCCCTTCTGTTTTTACTTACTCCATTATAACAATCTTCCTGAAATTATGAACATTATTTGTATATTCATTGTTTTTATTCGTATCTATCGACTAGTTGCTAGGCCAATCAACTGATTGCGCGCCTTTTTCAACATCAAAAACCGATATTGATTACCATCGATTTGAACTTTCAACCCACCGCGTATCGGGACGATCAATTCGAGTTGATCACGGGGAATCACAAGCCAAGAATGGTTCAAGACCGTGCTAAAAATAATGAGGTTATGATTGATTGTTACGCGCCGCAAGCTGATTTGAATCGCGACCAAGGCAATAAAGAGCGCCGCAATGACGAGTAACCACCACTTAAACTTCAAGATTTCTAGCCACAAAATAATCCCCGCCATCAATACTAGTGCCGTCCACGACCAGACGATAACACTTGACGCTAGCATTGGTTGGTATTTAAAGGTATGCTTATCGTTATTCACAGTACAAAATTCCTTTCACATTGGAGTGAGTTTGATGCAATTATATACGGATGCCGCGACCACACCCGATAATCAGCGCAGTGCCGCGGGAATCTTAATTATTGATCAGGGCCAACAACACCAATTCAAACAGGTCTTGCCAGACAGTGATAATCATACCGCAGAATTTCTTGCCGCCATTGCTGGCTTTAAAACTTTATTAGATTCTTATGGTCCGCAAGTCAGCGTCTTTTTCTATACGGATAGTCAAATCGTCGCCGAAAGTGTCGCCAAGGGTTACAGCAAAACTTTCAGTGTCGAGCTGGCGACTTTGCTGCACCTGCAAGACCAGTGCCAATTAGTAATCACCCAGTGGATTGCCGAAAGTGATAACCATGGCGCCCATCAATTAGCACAACAAGGCTTACATCTTAGTGACTAATCAGCCGGGGCCAAATAAGTTTCAATTGATCGTTGATACTGGTCCCAGTCATGAGCACCAGTTTGAACATAATCGGCTAACAGCTTACCAATCATGGGTCCTGTTGTTAAACCAGATGAACCTAACCCGCTAGCTACCAAAATATGTGGGTTATCCGGAATTGGACCGAAGAACGGCGCAAAGTCACGCGTGTAGGCACGCGTACCCACTTTTACCTGCGTAATTTGATCCTTAGTCAGGTTGGCATCAAGTTTGAGCCCGCTAGCAAAGAGATCATCTTCAACCAGACTTGAAACCTGCAAATCGTAGCCCTGATCATTTTCGTGCGTCGCCCCAACGACCAATTTGCTGCGCGTAAAGGGAATAAAGTCTCGTTCACCTTCAGGCATGAGCACTGGAACATCGTCAGCCCAAGTCTCAGGTAGCTGCATTTCAATCAACTGCCCTTTTTGTGGCCGAACATCCGCAACAATCTTCATTGGCAACAATAACGGCTTTAGCCACGCCCCGACTGCTAAAATCAACGTGTCATAGCTTTGCTGACCATTAACCGTCAATAGTTGGCCCTGGTCACCTAAACGTACCTTACCTTTATGACGGACCAGGTTCCGCTTTTCAGCGTATTTCAGTAAATTATGTGCAAACTTATCGCCATCGACCCGCGCACCACCACTCACAAACACACCGGGTTGGGGCGCCGTTAGCAGTGGGATCCGTTCTTGGACTTCTTCAGCAGTTAATTTCTCAATCGTTCCCATCTGGGGTGCCGCTTGCCGGCGCTTTAGAGCTAAATCGTATAGCGCCTGCAGATCATCTGGATCGGCACGAGTCACAATCGTTCCTGCTTGTTGATAAACAGAATAGCCCATTTGCGTGTCCGCAACAATTTCCGGATACAAAGCAGCCCCGGCCTTAGCGAGTTGATACCAACGCTGATTACGACGTTTGGATAACCAAGGTGAAATAATCCCTGCTGAATTCTTAGTCGCTTGACCAATACCTTCATCATAAATCGTGACGTTCAGGTCAGGGTTCTGGCTTAAATAGTACGCCGTGACCGCCCCAACAATGCCACTACCAATAATCGTTACTTGTTTTTGCATTTTCCAACGCCTCCACAACCAATCTGCTTTCATTTTAGCATACTCGAATTTGTTGCGGGTGGCTGATTCAGTTGGATTAAAGTCAGACCATTGGTAGATGTTGCTAGTACTAGCTTTGCAGCGATTAATTTAATACCGTGGACTGGCTCTTTGCCCCCTATGACTGGGACAGAGCAATCAATAGTTGTTGCCGGACAAAATTTTCGTTCGTCCAGTGTAAATAATGCTGACCTGGTGCATGAACTAGGTGACCAAGCTGGCACCACGGTGATTGTTGGTACGCCGTCAAGCGTTGGTCAGTGACTAAAACTTGGATTGGCAGCGTCAGTACCCGCTTTTCAGCGGTTCGAAGCGTCGTTACTAATTGTGGTAAGCATTGCGCTTCAGTCAGAATACTCGGGTTCGCGTAAGCTGCTAAATCAATACGGGCATTGGCGACACGTTCTGCCAGTAGGTTTAAAGGATTAACTTCTGCTAAGAGTTGCTGAAGTGTCAAAGTTTGTCGCTGTTGTACTAGTTGCGGATAGTTTTCAATAAAAGATTGGACGTTTGCAAGAAGTTGTGGTGCCATCGCGGCATAGGGTGGTTCAAGCAAAACTAAGCCACAAACATTATCTAAGTGCTGCTGGGCATATAAGAATGCGTAACTAGCGCCTAAACTGTGGCCCACCAATAATAAGTTGCTCACGTGTTCATGGTGAACCACATCCTCAAGATTGGCTAAAATATGCGGGACAGTGCGCACCATTTGACTATGAATGCTACGGCCCACGCCAATCGTGTCGATGGCAAGTAATCCCACCTGACTTGGCAATCGTGCCATTAAATGCTTAAAATTATAATCAGTGGCGTCCCAGCCAAACGCCGGTAAGCACATCAACGTCGGCTGTTGTGGTCCCGCCGGTCGGTACTGATAGTACACTTGTCCCAATTCCGTCATTAATTGATTCATGATTACTTGCCTCCCACAATGACAGACATCGTAAGTAGTTCCAAATGCTTTTTTATTACAGATAAAACACAGCTTTACAATCAGTCATGCATAGTCTAGTCCACAACTGATCAGTAGAAAATGGTTTTTAACCGCTTCGTTAAATCAACTGACCATTAAAAAAGTTACAAGATTTAAATAATCGTCACATTTTGACCATATTTTCGTTTTACACTTATTAATATGCACGACTATATTGTTTTAAAGGACTTTTGCCATGTTAGTTATTGTTTGGATTCTTTTAGTTTTATTGTTAGGACTCATGGGTTGGTTGGAATACCACAATCTTCAGCATCCGGTCATCCAGCCAGCTAAAACCCTGGCGCCGCGCGCACAGCTCCAATTGCAACATCAAGTGCGGCAACACGTGACCGATCAAGCACCACGATTGAAATGGTTATATTATGGAATGGCAGCTTGCTGGTGGCTCGGTGTTATCAGTTTACTAGTCAGTTGCTACTTGGTCAGCGCAAAATTAACCCTGTTGATTTTTCCGATTCGGAGTGTTGTCACAAGCATCGCCTTAATGATCGTTGGCATTATCTTGCTAATGATTCCCGCCTTAGTGTGGCCGACGCAAAGTTATGATTACTTGATTGGTCACTCAACTCAAGACCATCATTGGCAGCTAGCCGATACCGCCACGTTTGAACACTATCGTCGCTTTCAGATTTGGTTGGTTTTGGCATTAGACGTCTTCATCCTGATTGGTTGGATTAGTTGGGCCTACCGGGTCAGCACCGTTCCCATGGTCACTATTGAGTACCTACTAATGGTGGTGGCAATCGCCGTACCAGTTGTGGCATTGATCACGCTGTTAGCACAACTGCCATACTTACATCAAAACCGATACTTGATTCCGGTCAGCGGGCGCTTTGGCACCCAGCATTATCATGCGAATCAGGCACTCATGCAACAACAACCGGACTTAAAGTCACGGCTAATTATCGTTAATGTTGTTCGGATTATTGGTTACGCGTTGGGGTTGTATGCTTTATGGTTGTTATATGCCAACATTCTTGCACCGGCCTTTACGGTCGATACCAGTATCGTTTACCCCGCAGCGGCGTTTGCCATCATCGGATTGTTAATCGTGTTAACAGCGGGCGGTGTGTGGCTTCCCCGTTTCTATGATTACTTGCAATTATTAGATAACAAGACCTTGACGTTCAAATTGGCCGGTAGCGACCGCTTCCGTCGTTTTCGTTTTCATTTGTATTACTTCAAGTTGGCATTCAGTATTTTATGGATCGTTATCTGGGCATTGATCATCGGTTATATTTATTACTTTGGCTAGGTACGCTCACCAATAATACGCAAAACGGTACTCAAACTAATCTGAGTACCGTTTTTTAGTGTCATTTTATGAGACTTGCCAGCGAGGCCAACTTGAGCGCCAAAGGACTCAAAATAAGTGTCGCCATTGCGGCGCAAGAGCCATTACTGTTATATTACTGCGTTTTGAAGAGCGCAACAAAGTCAGCTTGCGCGCTCGCAGCTTCAAACGTTCGCTTGGACAGTGTCGTCACCTGCCGATCATTGAGCCACAGCACTTGGTAATCTGTAAAAGCATGAAGGTCGCGAACGTCATGTGTAATCATCAAGTAGGTTCGCTCAGGATGGGCTTGCATGACCTGAAACAACAACTGCACGTTTTCCCGATCGACCGCTGCTGTTGGTTCATCCAAAACAATCAATTCGCGATCAACTTGTAAGAACAGCAATAACTGAACTAATTTGCGTTGGCCCCCAGAAAGCTGACCATAATGCTGATCCCACAACGGGGCCAAGAATTGATAAGCTTGGGTATCAATAAGTTGTTGGAGCTGTTCAGTTGTCAATCGTAGTCGTCCGTGCTCGATGCCCAAAACCAGTTGGGCAACGTCCCGCACACGAATTGAAGACAGTAACGGGAGTTGTTGGTTCAAATAAATGGCTGCTTTAGGTAGGTCTAATTCACCTTGTGCCGGCCGCAAACCAGTGATGATATCAGCCAGCGTCGTTTTTCCAGCGCCATTTTGACCAATCAAAAAATTGACACCGGGACTTTTTAATTGAAAACTCACGTCCTTGAAGAACGGTTGCCCATTTCTTGAAAAGTAATATGCTAAGTGCTCAACACGCATCATTATAAGCCCTCCGTTGGCAGAATCTTAATGTGCCGATAGCTAAATCCGCCGATAACCAATAATACAATCAGACTCAGAAGATAAGTCGTCATAAAGTGGCTGACGGGGCCCACGCTGATCATCGCAAAAACATTGGTAACTAAGTAAATGGGACTAACCAGGTTGAGTAATGGGTTATTGGCAGACACTGTCAGCATGTTACTTAACATAAAGGTACCCACGACGATAATCATCGCCAGTGCATTTCCAATCATATCGACAGTTTTACGTCGGAGTGCCAAGGCAATCAAGGGTAAGCCAAAACAAGTGACTGGTAGATACGTAAGCAACACGGTCAACCATAAGCGACCTAGCAACGATAAAAAGGCCAACTTGAAAGTAATCGCGCTCAACAGGGCCACCAACAATAAAGTCATCAAAATTATACCCAAGCTGACCAGCGCTTGACTGACAAGAAAAACTGCGGGGCTAACCACCAAGGTTCGATATTGTTTGAGATAACCCTGCTCGCGAAGAATGGCTACATTACTGGCAGTCGTTAGACAATTTGAAAAAATCATCCAACCAATGTAGGGCATGACTTGAGCCGTATAAGTTGTCAGCGATAAAGGTTTAAAGAAAGCGCTACTGACATTCATGATTAAAAAGACAAGTGGCAAACAGATCGTGTAAATTAACACCCCGGGAGTATCCCGAATGACCTTAAAAAAATACTGCGTGTAGCCCCCCACTTGAATGCTATATTTGTGCATCACCATCACACTCCTTTTGTTAATCTAATTGTTTTATTATATGTTTATCATTTATCAAAAAGCAAGTATTCTTATATCAGGCATGTAAGTATGGCCGGTTTACAAAGTTTTCTGCGACTACCATTCTGAATAAGATAAGCGTACAATGAGAATAATTTTCACGAAAGAAGGTTTCATTTATGATTCGAGCTGTTCAAATTACTGATGCCCCTACGATTCAGAAATTAAACGCTGACCAACTAAACTATGACTATCCCTTAATAAATACGACTCAAAACTTAGCTCGCTTACTGTCACAACCAGAGCGGCATATCTTGCTAGCAGCGACCAGCGCCAATGATCAACAAGTTCTTGGCTATGTCCATGCTGAAGTTTATTTAGAAACATATGGTCCAGCACTATTCAATATATTGGCACTCGCCGTTAGCACTACCGTACAACATCGAGGCGTTGGTTGTTCCTTAATGACCGCATTGGCACAACAAGCGCGCCTTTATCACGTCGCTGGTATTCGATTGAATTCCGGTATCGAACGCCAAGGCGCGCACCAATTTTATCAGCAAATTGGTTACACCGCGACTAAGCTTCAAAAACGTTTTTTCTTGGACCTCGAGTCTGACCAATCACCGACTGAATGAGCTTACTCCCAACTCATTATGTTTTGATGCTCACCAACAACCTGGCAACATCAACTACAACCCCGTTGACTACCTGTTGTGGTTCGCGGTTTTGGACTAATTTATAACGATTATTAGTCTAAAAATGACTAAACGTCACCGTTCGAGCCTGCGCATCAATCCGGACATCCGCCCCCAATGGCGTACTGAGCATGGGGACTGTATGGCAGCTATCGTAGTCGTAAATAATTGGTAATTGGCGATCCCCCAGCACCTCCTGTAAGATATCGATTGGCAACCGCCCGCTGCCTTGATCATCGTACAACGCGTGTTTTCCCAAAATAATGCCAGAGATTTGATCAAAAACACCAGCCAACGCTAACATTACGAAATTTTTTTCCAGCGTTGCTGCAGTTTTCTCGGCATCTTCAATAAATAAAAGCTCGTTACCAGTTAATTTTGGAAAATAAGGTGAGTTAAAGAACCCGTACATGGTGTTCAAGTTCCCACCGATCAAACGGCCAGTCAAAATGGGGGTCGCCGTATAATGCCAAGTATTTGCGTGCATGTGTTTCGGATGTTCAAAGGTCTCCCAATTGACCGCTTCATCCGTCCACTGTGCCGGTGCCTGTTCGGTTACGGCCTGCCCCGGTGCTGCGCGGTAGACTGTCAGAAAATTCTGCCAAGTGGTTGTCACGATCTCTGACTCTAAGGCGCCAAGTGAGGCTACTAAGGCCGGTCCGTAAATCACACGACAATTAGGCGCGTGCGTTTGCACCGCCAATAACACGGCCGTCGCATCGGAGTAACCGACAATTGTTTTGGGATGCTGATTGAGATACTCGTAATCGAGCATTGCTAGCACCGAATTTGCGTTCGTCCCACCAATCGTTGCCATCAAGATGTCCAGCGAATCATCATGAATTAACGCGTTGATTTCGGCCGCCCGTTCTTTGATGGAACCAGCACGGTAACTATCCCGTCGTCCCGTCAAATTACCGGCAACTAAGGTCACTCCTTGGGTTGCCAAGAACCGTCGTGCGCGAGCATAACGGTTTGGCGATAATGCCGTAATCGGCGTTGATGCAGAAAATGTCCCAATTTTCATTGTATTCCCACCCCCACAAGATTAAAATATAATTAAAATAAGTGTAGCACTTTTTAATCTTAACGTACTTCCAATCGACGTATTTCCTCAAAAAACGACTTTCAGCTAATAACTTGCTGAAAGTCGTTTAGTAATCAACTGGCTATGCTCGTTTTGAGCGACTTAATTGACTTATTGTGTGACCACGTTTGAGCGGTTGGCTGAAACGTAATTCCCTTTATTCGTTAAATAATAGCGTGAGCCACCCGACCGTGGGTAAACCTTCGTTACTTTAATTCGATCACCAGCGGCGTGGTAAGCGTGTCGATTAGACTTAACAAAGTTTGAAGATTTATAGGTGTAGAGTCCCACTTTAGTCTTGATCCAGCCACTGGAAGGTACTGATTCATAGTACCAATGATCAGATTTGGAGACCTTCGCCGTGATATAACCACCACTCACCTTAATTCGATAGAAATTCCCACTTTTAACCAATTTACCACTGTAGATGCCACCCTTTTTCAAGGTTTTACCCGTCGAGGTTGTCAAATTAACATCTTTGAACAAAGTGCTCTTTTCACGAAGTTGATATAATCCGTGTTGGCCGACCCAATAGCCGGTGACGTCCTGTGATAAGACCCATTTATTTAGACCACTTAAGTAAACCAGCTGCTTGGAACGACTCTTAGTGACTGACTTGGTTGCTGTGACCTTGTAGTATTTTTTCTTAGCGCTACTGGGCACTTTTGTGCCGTCATAATAGCTCGACGCCCCATTATTGAGGTACACATGTTGCCCTTTCGTATAACTGCTGTAGGCATACGTCGTGCTAGTTGAACTGGTCGACGATGATGCCGAAGTCCCGGAAGTCCACCAGCTTAACGGGTGGTATGTCGTCACGGAAGCACTGTCATACAAACTGTTATCAACATATTGTCCTAGCGAAGATAAATAATAGCTACTGGAATATTGCCACAATGAGAACGAAATCGTCGGCTTCGAGGAGTAATTTGCAATCCACTGGGCATCAAAACTTTGCCGTGCCGTGTTGGCGTATGTGGTTGCAAATGACTGGTACGAATAAAAAATCAACTTCTTGCTCGTTAACGACCGCATCTCAGTATACCAAGCCTTGACAGCCGCGTTGGCCGCCGTGCTACTCATGGAAGTCGTTTCAAAATCCAAGACGTAGAACTTCGTGTTCTTATTTGCGCGTTGATAGAACTTATCTGCCTCGGCTTTGGCAGTCGCGGTACTCGTAAAGGTCGCATAGTCATAGGACCCGAACGGAACACCATATTTCACATAGAGACTCTCATTAGAGGTGTGGTAGAGATCCTCATAACTGCTCCCATATTGCACCCGGTTGATGACAAAATCAGCCTGACTCTTCAAACTTTGAACCTCGGTACTCGTTAACTGACCTTGCCACTCTGAGATATCCGGCACCGCCGCGTGTGCCTGAACGACTCCGATACCACCTAAAAAACAACCCACGAGCAGCAGTATCAACCGCCACTTTTTCTGCATGACCAAATTACTCGCCTTCCCATCATTAGTTTGATATGTACGTTTACTGCACACCTTATCCTACCGATAAAATGTGCAGATAAGTTCTCAAACTGATTGCAGTCACTTTACAATTTGTTTACATTATAAACCAATGCAGGAAAGTGTGATTTACTAGTGAAATGATTCATGTGGAAACTTTTCTAATCGATACAGGCCTTCATCATCCGGGTAGATTCCTCCAGGCTTAGGTCGATACCCGAAGTGTTGGTAAAATAAGTGCGCAGTCACGGACGCTGGAATTTCTACACGGTGGGCATGACTGAAATAGACATCCTGTTCAAGGGTATGCAGAATTTGACGCCCCCCCCATGCCTTGAACCTCCGGATCAACAAAAATCGTGAACAGACTGTACTCACCTGGGCGCCCCCAGTATGACCCAATCGCCCCGGTCGCAACGAGTTGCTGCTGAAAATAACCGACATAAAAGTGCGTCGCAGCAGCTTTTTGGCATAGCCAAGCCGGTGTCATCTGGGTAATGAGCCGATCCAAGTATGCTTTGGGATAGTCACCCTGATTACTCGTCAGTAATGTGCGCGCAATCAGTGCCGCCGCTGCTGGCGCATCCGTAGTTTTAAAACGTCGAATTTGTAATTTCATATGACAACTCCTCTCGTATTGCACTATTCTTTGCTCGTTGCAATGAACAAAGAATATCTTTTTGATCGTCTGCCGATACCAATTTAACAATGACTACTTAAGCTTCCACAAACCAAGGTTCTAAAATTTTTAACGTGGCTTGCTCAAAATCGATACACACTTGCGCCCCATATGGAAGTGCCGTTCGCGGAAAAGCGTGACCAAAATTAATATTGTACAGAATTGGCAATTTCAAATCGGCTGTCTCATCGATCAAAATTTGGCGGTATTCCTGATAATAATGCTCATTCTGCGGCTTACCTACAATCACGGCGGCTACGTTTGTCAAAATCTCAGCTTGTCGCATTCGCTGCAGCATCCGCTTGAACAAATCTGGCTGCGGCTGCGCGTCACTCGTTTCGATAAACAGAATTTTTCCGCGCCATTCGGCTGCACATGGAATCAGTCTGAACTGTTCCGCAACTTGCCGTTCGTCTGGATAACGGGTCGTGGTCAATAAATCATAAAAGCTGTCCAGGCAACCACCAAGTAGCGTCCCACTGATTGTCCCGTGACCACGTAACACTTCGTAATGGTGCATTTCGGTGTGGGTCATGCGCCGTGTTCCCTGCGCCGATTCACTGAAATTTGTTCGTTCGTCATACCACACGGGACTGCTAATAATGCTTGTCTGCTGAGGATTTTCAAAGTAACGCTGCCAAGTCTTCGTGGTATACGGCAACATCGTCGGCCCTAATTCGGCCAAGTCGCTTAAAAAATTGGGGCCATAAAAAGTTTGCAGTCCAAGCTGATAAAACATCAAATGATTGATCGTCGTATCTGAAAAGCCTGTAAACAGTTTAGGCGACCGCCGAACCGCCGTCTTAAACTGCTCATCAGCCATCAAAAATGGCACGGTTCGATACGTATCATCACCGCCAATTGCCGCCACAACTCCACGGATACTTGGGTCTAAGAAAGCCGCCTTCAAATCGGCGGCTCTTAATTCAGGGCGTTGCTGTAAAATCAGTCGCCCTTTCAAAGCATTCGGCATCATGACTGGGACGAGCCCTAATTGGCGCATCCGTTTTAGCCCCCGATTCAATTGATGCTGCTGCGTGAGTTCTCCGAGCGTGCCGCTCGAAAGACTGACGACGGCCACGTGGTCACCAACGTGCAATGGTGCTGGTTTTAACATATTTTCACCCTTTCTTAATTTAATCTAAAATTAATTTTATCATCATTATATAATATTTTAAATTGCTATTTAGTTTTTATTCATTTTCAATGTAACCAATGACTAAATAGGTCACTGAGTCCGCTGCTCTGCATGACTCAGTGACCCGTCGCCCTATTGTAGCCAATCTTTTATGTCAACCAAGCGAATCTTATGCGTACCCGCTGACCATCGTTCTGGCTGTGCCTTAACCATTGTCAGCAACTCTGTTAGTGACTCGGAACCAACAATCAACTGTTGCAGTAATTCAGAAATCAGTGGAGAACGTGGTTGCGCACCAACTAATAAACAATGTTCACCTTCAAAGGCTAACACGTCACCTCCCGCCCGTAAACGCCCAAACGGTCGGTGCAACTTGACGGTACCCAAAATCAGCAAGCCACCTTGTTCAAATAACGTTTTCAACAACCAATAATCGAGTTTAAAGTGGTTAGACCGTTGTCGTAAATCGGCCGGCAATGCTTTAGCTACCGGTATAATCGTTTTGAAATTCCGACTATACTGATGCCACGATTGAGCCCAGTCCTCACGCTCACAGATAAATCGCCGGGGTAATGTCAATTGACCTACATAATCACAAATTTTTTTAATAGCCGGATCACTCATTATTGACGGACTGGCTTCAAAAGTAGGACGCAATTGTCGTATCAGTTCAATAAACTCCGCTAGATAATCGGCAAAGCCTGGCGTTGCTAAATTAATCAAAATTCGCTTAGCGACGCAATAAGTCACCGCATCCTGATACGTCACCTTGGCGTGCTCAATGGCATCTTGATAGGCTGTCATAATATCAAACAGTCGTGGGTTGGTATAATCTAAAGTTGTCGAACCAGCATGTTTATAATAATTATAAAATGGTTGTTGCACATATGCGACTCGCTCACAGCAACTCAACATGTCCAGCAAAATATCTAAATCCTCGTAGACCATCCGCTGGTAACGATATTTCTGCCAACACGAACGTGCATATAATTTATTTCCGGAATAAGCATTATTTAGACCGTATTTAAGATAAGCCGCAATTGCCACGTGATCAGTCGCATCTGGCAAGCTCAGCAGACTAGTTGTGCGGTGAGTCGCCGCGTAGATTTTACGAACATCACAAACGACGATTTGGGCATGACTACGCTCAGCCGTTGCTACTAAGGTCGCATACATCGTCGGTTCGACCCAATCATCAGCATCGACAAAACCTAAATAGCGACCATGCGCGGCGGTAATCCCCGCATTACGTGCAGGTCCCTGTCCTTGGTTACGTTGATGGATAACCCGAAATAGGTGCGGCCAGCGCTCACAATATTGGTCACAAATTGCAGCCGTGCCGTCCGTACTACCATCATCAACAATAATGACTTCTAAGGCCGCTAATGTCTGTTTTTTTTATGAGGTCAAACAACGCCTTAACCAGTGCTCCTCATTACATGCAGCCACAATAACAGAAACTTGAACTTGCATACTGATTCCCCCAACGCTCAAAATGATTTCGCTTACATTATGACACACATGCTTCGCATATCACAGCACGGATCCATGATAAGGATAATCATGCGCAGTCGTGGTCTGATACTCTCGTAAATCGTCGATACGTCCTGCTAAATTAAAATGAACTGCCGAAAGCCCATCAAACTGAGTCATCCGGTCAGTAACAGCGGTGAAGGACCACTGGGCAAAGATCATGTTGTCAGTTACTGACCACAACCGCTGAATCGACCACGCCGTTACCCGTTGAACTCTTAATTGATGTTCAATCCAGGCTTGAACTTCCGCTAATGATAGATATGCTGGTCCATAGCATTCTTGATAATAACAATCGACCGCAAATATTCTTGGTAACGCTTCAAAATCACGAGTGACCCACATCGCAAAATATTGCTGGACTTTTGCTTTTCGGTCCCGAAGTAGTGCCGTTTCGATTTCGGTCATTTATAACACCTTCCGTTTTAAGATTACTTTTTAGAGGCCGTAATTCTAGTTAATAAACAGGCGATTACCATTATTTTAACATCACTAACAATTAACAAGACCAAATATTGACTAAACAAGTCTATCAGTTGTATTCAGCAGTCATTTCTGGCACAGTTAACTTAATCATAATATTAATAAAGTGAGCCGATAAATATGATCAAAGTTACTAACCGACACTTTCAAGATGTGCCTGCGCTGGAAGTTGTTACTACAACCCATTTAGACCAACCGCTGCCACTAGTGATTTTTTACCACGGTTGGCAGTCCAATAAAGAACTCGTCTTGACCCAAGCACGTAAACTGGCTCGCAAGAATTTACGAGTCGTCTTGCCCGATGCCATGAATCACGGTGAACGACACCAAATCGTTAGCCAGATTCCTTCATTTACTTTTTGGAACAGTATCCAAGGTAATCTTGGCGAATTCGAGCTAATTGTGAATTACTACCGGGAGCGTAAACTCATTTTGAATGAGCAGATTGGTGTCGGCGGTTATTCAATGGGTGGCATGACGACCGGGGCTTTATTGACCCATCATCCTGAAATTAAAGCAGCCACAATCATTATGGGGACCCCTAACCTGAACGCGTACGCCCAATTAGTCCGCAAACATACGCAGGCCCATGCTTATTACATTCCCAGTGATTTAGCCCTATTGACGAGTTGGCTAGATCACTATGATCTTAACCTGCAACCGGAAACCATCAATCATCGGCCACTTTTATTTTGGCATGGTACTGAGGATGAACGGATTCCTTATTCACAGTCTCGTAATTTCTTTGACCGCGTGCATACCGCCCCGTATGCTGAACAAGTGGCATTTATCACGGGTTATCAAGCCAAACATCTGGTCAAAGTGCCTCTGATGAACAAAGTTGCTAATTTCTTCGATTATTATTTAAATTAATTATCAAAGGCTCAACCATGGTTAACGTTAGCCTTAAAAGAGCGTGCTTAGTCGGTCACCCGATTAAACACGCTCTTTTAAGGCTACTCAAACTATCTGTCACACATTGTAATGATCGTTATTGTCAGCTACAAGTTCTTTGAATTTCTTATTTGCCAAGCACAACCGGCGCCTATAGCTGAAATCAATGCTGTACTAAACATGACTGTTTGAAAGCCAATTGCATTCATCGCAGGTACCCGACTACTCACTGTAAACACCACCACAGCAATTGCCGTGCCAGCCGCACCTCCAAGTAACCGAAAAACGTTGTAAATTCCGGCTGCCTTACCGATAACTGCCGGTGACACTCCCCCCAAAACTGCATGCTGTAACGCGGGGCCCGCCATTGACAATCCCATCCCAGCAATTGCCAGCGGAGCAATCATCATAACATAAGCAACATGGTTGGCAACTAGGTAACCAAGCATGAA
The DNA here is from genome assembly GCF_014131735.1 of Lactiplantibacillus plantarum. NCBI lineage: Bacteria > Bacillati > Bacillota > Bacilli > Lactobacillales > Lactobacillaceae > Lactiplantibacillus > Lactiplantibacillus plantarum. The sequence continues at coordinate 1,639,189 of NZ_CP039121.1, read as the reverse complement.
ATACCCAAATGTTTGAGATAATAGCCCGATAACTGCCACAATCGCTTCCCCGTAGAGGTCCACAGCTTTGCCAGCAAATGGCGCAACTAATACTAGTGTCCCAGTCCAAGGTAATAAGGACAATCCTGCCTCCCACGCATTATCATGCTGAACAACTTGTAAGAATTGGGGTAAAAAGAAAACGACTCCGTACATCGCGGCATATAATAAAAAAGTCGCCACATTTCCCATCGTAAAAATACGCTTTTTAAAAAGCGTTAACGGCATTAACGGTGCAACGACATGTTGCTGTCGCTTGATAAACCAAGTGCCTGCAACTAAGCCAATTATCAGGCCAACGAACGGACCAAGTCCATTAATACTAGTCGAACTGGCAGCTAAGGCCCAAATGATTGCGGTCATCGCTAACATTGAAAGACCTGCGTCCGTTAAATTAATTGGTGTTGCTACCCCGGTACTTTCTGGTAAATAGAACCGGGATAATCCTATGACAATCAGGCCAAGTGGCACATTGATCCAAAAAATCCACTGCCAGGTTAATTTAGCTACAATTAGACCACCCAGAGCCGGCCCGACAATCAGTGCCAGTCCACCGATACCGCTCCAGATTCCTAAAGCTTTCCCACGCTTCGCAACTGGAACTGCAGCCGTTAAAATAGCCATTGACATCGGTGTCATGACGGAGGCCCCAATACCTGCAATGACACGTGCCACTATCAATAATGGCATTCGATTGGCTAATGCACAAAACACTGAACCCAGCGTAAAAACTAAAATGCCGAGATTATAAACCCGGCGGCGTCCAAAGCGATCACCTAATGCAACGCCCACAAGTAACGTTGCTGCAATCGCGACATTGTAAGCGTTGAGGGCCCACTGTAAACTGGCCTCCGAGATGTCGAAATCAATTTTAATTGCTGTTGACGCCGTTGTCACAATCATTGAGTCCATCATTGCCATAAAAAAGCCTAATGAAGTTAACGCTAATAACCAGCCAAACTGTCGCTGTCGATTTTCCATGTTTTCCGCCCCATTATCATTTATTCAGACTTACCAATGCTGAATAAGCCTACTCACAAAGTTTAAATCTACTATGTCAATCTTTTTCTTAGATTTAGTTGGGTGGCCACCCACAATAGTTCAAATATTTTTGAACTATTACAGCGTACCATCCCACTAACGATTCGGCAACAAAAAAATACCAGTTCAAAAGACCAATCGGCACTTAAGAACTGGTATTAGTCAGAATCACAGTTGAAGACCGCCCAAAATACTCAGCAATTTAAAGGCTTTGATAAAAATGGGTAACATAGTGATCAAAAGTTTTGGGGTTCAACATGACGTATTTTTCACGTGCAACTTTTTTGACGGTTATTAATCCTGCTTTTTCCAGCAATTTAAAATGATATGAACCAGCGGTTTTACTAATCCCCATTGCTTGTCCGACTTGCCCACAAGTAACGGCCTGATCCTGCAGCTTCAAATACTTAACAATGTTCAGTCTAACCACGTCAGCCAGCACTTTAAATACTAATAGCTGCTGGGAATCAACTTCAGACCGCGGTATTTCATTTGCCAATATTTTTCACCTACTTTTACCAACAAAGGTCGCTTGCTTATTCCGTCCGTGCTGGCCGAATTCGTTTACCCCAATATTGGAAATAATCTGTCCGTAACGCACCGTTATAGAGTTTCCGGCGTTTCGTGGCTTTTTGTCCATAGAAGTCTTCAAATTCTAAGTCACTGGTCAAGATATACTTGCTCCAACTTGGCAATTTACTGTAAACTTGGCCCATTTGCCGATAGAGAATCCGGACACTATCCCGATCGCTTAGCCGCTCCCCATATGGTGGGTTCGCAATTAGGACCCCGTTGATCTTGTCAGTCGTAAAGTCTTTGACGGCCAGTTGTTTGAAATGAATGTCATGCAACAACCCGGCTTCCCGCGCATTCAGCTTGGCGATATCAATCATTTTACCGTCAATATCGTACCCACTAATATCCAGCTCAGTGTCGTAATCGGCTAAACTATCAGCTTCGTCTCTCAATTGTTGACTCAGGCCAGCGGGAACCCAGTCCCACTTTTCGCACGCAAATGCGCGGTTGAACCCCGGGGCAATGTTGCGCGCCAGTAAAGCGGCTTCGATTGGAATCGTCCCCGAACCACAAACTGGATCAACAAATGGATTATCCGGATACCACTTAGCTAACATCACTAAGGCAGCGGCCATGTTTTCTTTTAAGGGTGCGCCCCCCTTTTCGACTCGGTAACCCCGTTTGAATAAACTAGAGCCAGTTGTATCCAGCGTTAACAACACGTGATCCTTATTAATAGCCACTTCTAATGGGAACAAAGCGCCTGTCTCCGGAAGGTGCCCGCTCCGATGATAAGTATCGGCTAACTGATTAACGATCGCCTTTTTGACGATAGACTGCACGTCGGGAACACTGTGGAGTTTAGAGTTGCGCGATTTACCTTCAACTGGAAATTCAGCGTCCATCGGCAATAACTGGTCCCATGGCAATGCGAGAGTCTTTTCAAACAACTCATCGAACGTATAAGCATCAAATTCACCAACGATGATCTTGATTCGATCAGCCGTTCGTAACCACAAGTTGGTCCGCAAAATATCTTTGATCGTTCCGTTAAATCGAACCCGGCCATTTTCAGTTTGAACTTGATACCCTAAATCTCGTAATTCACGCCCCACTAATGCTTCAATTCCGCTAGCGGCGGTGGCAATTAATCTAAATTCTTGCATAGTTTCCTCCTGCGACGCCTGTTCTGTAGGCGCATCTTGTTGAGTAAATATTTCCACTAAATTGGTTTCCTCACCTAGTTTAGCATAAGTTGCTAGTTTGCTAACTGATCGAATAAAAAAACTGGGACAAAAGCGAACTTTTGTCCCAGTCTCCTGTCTAAATGTAAATTCCTGTAGGCCATGTTTTGTACCTAGTTAAAGTACAGGGTCTGTTAACTAGGCGGTAATCATCTATCTCGAGATTACTAATCTCCCCCCACATTTAGTTCAGTTCCTTATGTGAAGCGCCCCTACCGTAGTTTGGGTTGCCCGCTCGTGGGGTTTACCGCGTTCCAACTCAACCGTTTCCAATTGAGTATCGTCACTGTGGCACTTTTCAGGAATACTCGGGCATAGCCGAAGCCTTAGCCGTTTTTTCCGCCGTTACCGATAAATCGGTACCCCGGCTTATTTTTTCACCGAGCACGAACACTACAAGCATCGCAGCTTGTGCGAGCATGGACCTTCCTCAGCCGACATAAGCCGACCGCGATTACCCAGAATTTACATCGAATCACAATTATAGACGGTGTGATTCATTTTGATTATTATCTAATTGGGCACCAAAGACATGACGTTCCAAGTTAGACAAACGTTTCAGAATATCCATATTCGTCACCGTACTAGTCGGTTGAGAAGATGGACTGGTTGCACCGACAGCGACTTGCTTGGTAAGCTCGTCAACCTTGGCCCGTAACCGTTCATTTTCATCTGAAAGTTGTTGGTTATCTTTAGTAAATGACTCATAGTCCTTAATGACATTATCTAAGAAGCCGTCCACGTCGGCAGGATCATAACCCCGCATCTTTGGCTTAAACTCTTTTTGAAGGATGTCTTTGGGAGTAAAATTACGTTTAGCCATATTTAAAAACACCTCATTGTTATTCGCGCGATACCCATTCGGCATCCGCATTACTTAAAACATTGTAGCAGACTTTATTCAAAATTAAAACCATTATTCTGTTTTTCTGCATATTCATTGGCACTTTCCTGTAACCAGTCGAAGTCGATCAGGGTCAATGGGTACGGATGAGTGTCACTAAAGTTCCGAATCAAATCATAGTCATACGTGGGTTTCCCGGGGTTATCTGGATCATATACCAGAGTGGCCGCATCCGTATGGGTAACCATAAATTCTTGGTAATTTTTTAATTGTTGCGGATTTTCATACGGTTGTTTACTGACTGGTGCATGAAAATCGACTTGGGCCAGCAAAGTCTGTAATTTAGCTTGGTTATTTTCATTCCAGCGCCCACCAAATTCACCATATGGTAACATCATTGCCACTTTCAATTCTGGATATGTCTTTTTGAGCGTTAACCCTACTTCCGCTGTCCACTGTTCAATACCGAGCTGACCACCCGTTATCAGCCAATCCATACCATCCTCGATCTGCGTCGTTAAGTAATTAGTTAACGCAAACTTAATAACTTTTAGTTTATCATCCTGATCACCAAAGACATTCAACTCGTAACTCCGGTAACCACTAAGCCACAACCGGCTCATAAAAAAGTCTCCTTTCTGTCACTAAATCGGTCTAAATCAGTTAAAAACTCACAGATATTTCACATTCCCTATTAGTTAATGGTAAAATGTAACATTATTAGGAGGTTGATTAATGTGACGATTCGCTATCCAAACGGTCAAGTTTATCGCCAACCCGGCCCAACTAAATCGAAATCTTCCAAATTTGCCAACGTCAATTTTGGCGATCGTGGAATGAGCTTGGAACAAGAAATCAATGATAGTAACGCCTATTATCTTGAAAATAATATCGCAGTTATTCATAAAAAGCCAACGCCCATTCAAATCGTTAAAGTCGATTATCCCAAACGCAGCGCCGCTGTAATCCGCGAAGCTTATTTTAAACAAGCTTCTACTACTGATTATAACGGTGTCTATCGGGGGAAGTATTTAGATTTTGAGGCCAAGGAGACCAAGAACAAAACGGCTTTTCCGCTAAAAAACTTTCATGAGCATCAAATTAAGCACATGCGCCAGTGCTTAGCTCAAAGCGGAATCTGTTTTGTTATCATTCGGTTTGCGAGTTTGGGGCGCCTATTTTTGTTAACAGCCAGCGACTTATTTACTTATTGGGATCATCAAGGAGATGGTGGTCGCAAGTCAATTCCACTGACGGATATTGAACATTTAGCCGCGGAGCTACATTATCAAATCAATCCACGCATTCCCTATTTGGATGCGCTTGATCATATTATTGATGAGACCTCATCAATTCATTAAAGGAGAACATCATGGCAGGTAACAATGAACAGAACTCACGGGTTGCTCGCAGAAAAAGCCAACCTAAACCACCTAAGAAACACTGGTTTCGGCGGATTATTTTATCCTTAGCTGCACTGTTTGTCATCGGGGTACTCGCTGGTCTAGCACTTTTCTTCTACTATGCGCAGACGGCACCAACAGTCAAACAGAGTGACCTTGTCAATACGGGGACCGCTAAGATTTATGACCAGAACGACAAGTATTTGACCTCTTTGGGAACTAACGACCACGAATACGTTAAGTCTAGTAATATCCCATCCACACTTAAGAATGCCGTCGTCTCAATCGAAGATCGCCGTTTTTACAAGCATAAGGGGGTCGATTATTACCGGATTCTTGGGGCTGCAGTCGGCAACTTAAAAGGTAGCTCACTCGGGATGCAAGGTGGGAGTACCTTGACCATGCAACTCGTTAAACTTGCGGTCTTTTCCACCAGTACTTCGGATCGAAATTTGAAAGTCAAAGCGCAGGAAGCCTGGATTGCGCTTAATCTTGAAAAACATTACAGTAAATCTCAGATTCTGGAATTTTACATCAATAAGGTCTATATGGGTAACGGGATTTATGGTATGGGGACTGCCGCCAAGTATTATTACGGTAAGTCATTAAAAGATCTGAGCCTTAGTCAACTCGCACTGCTCGCAGGTATGCCGCAATCACCAACCTACTACGACCCGACGACTTATCCATCATACGCAACTAGCCGCCGTAATCTGGTGCTGGAAGCGATGTACGATAACAAGGTCATCTCCAAGAGTCAGGAAACTGCTGCTGAAAAAGTCAGTGTCAAGACGGGCTTAACTAGTTCGGGACGTTCAAGCCTAGCGAAGCATGAAAAGACAAATAAAATCTTGGATGCTTACCTGAACGAAGTCCGTCAAGACCTCCTCAAAAAAGGTTATAATTTAACCGATGGCGAGAAAGTTTATACGAACATTGACATGGATGCCCAGAAACGGCTTTATGACATTGCCAACACGTCTCAATACGTCAACTATCCTAATAATGGAAAACAGACTTTCCAATTAGGGGTATCGGTTGTTGACTCATACACTGGCAAGGTCTCAGCTATGATTGGTGGTCGGAAAACCGGTAATGTCACGTACGGAACCAACCGAGCTGTCTGGACATCACGCTCAAACGCTTCGACGATGAAACCGATTCTCGATTATGGACCAGCCATTGAATATTTGAATTGGCCAACTTACAAGTCGTTGTCTGATACGAAATACAAATATCCCGGGACTAACATTTCCGTGCATGACTTTGACAATAATTACTTGGGCAATATGACGATGCGTGAAGCACTGGTTCAATCACGGAACATCCCAGCAATTCGGGCCTTACAAGCCGTTGGTAAAAGCCGAGCCAAAACCTTTGCCAATAACCTTGGGATGAACCTCAAAACCGTTAACTATGCCAACGGGATCGGTGCTGGTGTTTCCACCTTACAAGTTGCCGGTGCCTACGCTGCGTTCGCCAACGGTGGTGTTTATCATAAGCCATACTACATCCGTAAAGTGACTACTTCTGATGGCGTTACGACATCGTATACTAGCACTGGTAAGCGCGCCATGAAGAAATCAACGGCATACATGATTACTGATATGCTGAAAGGGGTCATCAATAGTTCTACTGGGACGGCGACAACCGCTAAGATCAGCGGCGTTTACCAAGCTGGTAAGACTGGTACTGACAACTATGCTTCTCAGTATAAAAACAAAGTACCATCCGATGCCGTCGTTGACTCATGGATGGCCGGTTACACGAAGAATTATTCGGTCGCCGTTTGGACTGGCTATGATAAGTCCACCGAAGCTGGTGGTTATCTAGATACCTCAAACGAAAAGATTTCACAACAAATTTATCGCGCCATGATGAATTACCTTCAACAGTATTCACCAAACTCTGATTGGACCAAACCAAGCTCAGTTGGCACGACTAAGAAGAACGGTATCGAAGAACTTTACGTTGTTGGTCACCTCTTCTCCAGTAGTGAAGCCTCGTCAGGAACCGCTAGTTCAGCTAGCTCTAGTTCAACAACAACGGGTAGTTCAAGCACCAGCACAGAAGCAAGTAGTCGTAGTTCGGAAAGTAGCAGTAGTAGTTCCGAAGCTGCTTCTTCCTCAAGTAGCGCCGAAAGTTCATCTTCTGAATCTAGTTCAGAAAGTAGCAGCAGTTCGGAAGCAAGTTCAAGCTCCGAAGCAAGTTCCGAAGCGACTTCATCGGAAACACCGACCGCTGATACCAATAACACGACTGAAGGACAATAAGAATCACCCAAGACCACTGAATTCGATTCAGTGGTCTTTTTTTATGTGCACTGTTTTACCGAAATAACACACAAAGTTTACATAAACTAAACTCAAAATCAACGTTAACACGGCGAATTACCACTACAATACAAAGTAACTTAATAAACTGAGCAAACCAATTAAGACAAAGGAGTTGCATATCGTGGTTGCCATTAAGCTACACGAATTATCCAAAAGTTTTCAAGGTCCGGTAATCAATCAACTCAGTCTGACGATTCCTGATCAACAAATCACGGCATTAATTGGCCCGTCCGGTTCCGGCAAATCAACGCTCTTAAACATGATTGCGGGTCTCACGACACCTGACAGTGGTCAAATTTCATTTGATAATCAGCCCATTTTTGACGCCGCGACTCATTGGAATCAGCCCCCTGCCCAGCGGCACTTGGCGATGGTTTTTCAAGACTTTGCCCTGTGGCCGCACATGACGGTCCAAGAAAATGTCGCTTTCGCTTTAGAAAAGCATCTGACCAAGCCGGAATTGACTGCTCAAGTCAACTGGGCCCTCGAACAAGTTAGTCTGATTGACTTCCGACATCGTTATCCACGTGAACTTTCGGGCGGGCAACAGCAACGGGTCGCCCTTGCACGGGCACTAGCGACCCAACCGGATTTGATTTTATTCGACGAAGCTTTAAGTGCGCTTGACCCCGAACTGCGCACACGGCTTCAATTAGAAATTCGCGCCCTGATTCACGACCAGCATCTGACGGCCATCTTTGTAACTCACGACCGTCCAGAAGCCTTGCAAGTTGCCGACCACCTCGTATTACTGCAAGGGGGCAACGTGGTGCAAACGGGCACACCAGCACAGCTGTACCAACAGCCAAAATCTCAATTTGTCGCCAATTTTATGGGCACCCTTAATCAGATCAACGCGCACCAGGCCATTCGCCCGGAATATGTCGCAGTCAGTCAAACGGGTACTCAGCAGCCCACTTACCAAGGCTTGGTGCAGCGTTCAACCTTTATGGGCGATCATTTTGATACTTGCGTTCAAGTCGGCGCCTATGATTGGCACGTCAAGACCCAGCTACCCTATACCACTGCACCGATCACATTAAGCATCGATCCACATCAAATACTAACTTTTTAGGAGTTGACTCACATGTCTAAAGCAGCAATTATCACATTATCCACGCTCGGCGTGCTCGCAATTGGCACGTCGCTTTATGTTAATCAACATCAGAAAAAAACGTTAACCGCCAACGCGCAAACCAGTCAACAAGTCTTAACAGTATACGCTGCTGGACCTAAACCCCTTTCTGATCAAATCATCCACGGTTTTGAAGCCAAAACTGGCATTAAAGTCAAAAGTTTTGACGGCACGACCGGGAAAATTTTAAGTAAGGTCAAGGCCGAGCAAGGCAATCCCCAAGCTGATGTGCTGATTTTAGCTTCAATGGCCGCTGGCGTCGATTTACAAAAGAATGGCCAGCTATTAACCTATCAGCCTTCTCAAGCTAAACACCTGAATAAACAATTTAAAGATACTAGCCACCAGTTGATCAATTACAGTGCTTCGGCAGTCGGCATCACCTACAATACGCGGCACATCAAATCGGCACCGACAGACTGGTCTGACTTGACAACCACTCCGTATCGCAATCAAGTGACCATTCCGGACCCCCAAACCTCTGGTTCTAGCTTGGACTTCATTAACGCTTATCAAATGAAACACGGTACGCAACTACTTAAAGCCCTTCAAGAAAACGGTGCCGATATCGGGGGTGCTAACAAGGAAGTACTCGATGCAGTCATCACTGGCCAAAAAATCGCCGTCTTTGGTGGGGTCGATTACATGAGTCTAACAGCTATTAAAAAAGGCGAAAAAATTGGTTTCGTTTATCCTAAGAGTGGGACTTTGGTCAATCCACGACCGGCGATGATTTTGAAGGCTAGTCGTCATCAAGCCGCCGCCAAACAATTTATTGACTATCTCTTATCAGCTAAAGTTCAAAGACAGATTCAAAAAAGTAACTTAATTCCAGGTACCACGAGCACTTTGACCGATCCACGCAATGGCGAAGCCATCAAAGCCTACACGGTCAATTGGACCAGTGCCAACGCGGCCCTGACCAAAAACGTTGTCGCATTCAATCAGGTCTTTAGCCAATGAGTAATCATCAAATCCGCTTGTCCTTATCAATCATCACCAGTTGCTTGTTGGCAACTCTGATTATCGGCCCGTTAGTCGCCCTGATTGGTCAAACACTAGTCGGGCAATCGCCAAGCCAGCTATGGTCACAACTGACGCAGCCAACCAACCGTGTGAGCATTCAACACAGTCTGTTCCTCAGTGGGGGCACGGTCGTCGGGACAACCCTGCTAGCCACCCCTTTGGCATGGATCATGACGCACACCCGTTTAACAAAGCTCGCCTGGTTGCATTGGCTCTTGTTAGTGCCATTCATGACACCACCATATATTAACGCGATGGGCTGGTTATATTTCTTTCAACCACACGGATTACTGGCTCAGCTTAATCCGAGTTGGCACCACCAATTTCAGTGGCTATTTTCACCGTTCGGGATGGTCATTATCATGAGTCTGCATTTGTATCCCGTGGCATACTTAGGCTTACGCGCAGCCCTCATGCAATTCAACCAGCGCTGGCTTCAAGCGGCCGAAGTTCATGGGGTCAACACCTGGCAACGACTAGTGCGAATCACATTACCAATCATGTTAGTCCCATACTTAGCTGTATGGATTTTAGTCTTTACCAAAACCTTGGCTGAATTTGGAACGCCAGCCACCTTTGGTCGGAGCATCCACTTCGAAGTTCTGACGACTACGATTCAAAGGGACCTCAGTCAGTGGCCCTTAGATTTCCAAAACGGGGTACTCACCGGCACCCTCCTACTGACCATTGCCCTGATTGCCTGGGGTATCCAGCAATGGTTGTTACGCCGGCCAGCTGTTAAGTTCACCGGACAACGGTCAGCGTCACAATATCGGCAGCTTGGAGTGACAACATTAGCAGGCACTTTCGTCACCCTAGTCATCAGTATTGCTATTGTCCTGCCATTCAGTGCCATCGTGCTCCAATCGCTACTCAAACAACGCAGTCTTGGTTGGAGTCCGTCTAATTTGACACTTGTACACTATATAGACCTCTTACGCTTTGATAGTCCTGCCTGGCAGGCCATTGTTACGACCGTCGGATTGGCATTACTGATTAGCAGTCTCAATGTGATCGTTGGTTTATTCTTGAGCGTTGGGAGTTTAACAAAACGTTTTCCCAAGTGGCTGCGACAGTTATGTCATACCTTGGGCGCATTGCCACTCGCAATTCCAAACGTCGTCTTAGCATTGAGCTTAATGATGCTCTTTTCACAGGTGCTGGCGTTCACCAAATTATACGGCACCCTAACCATCCTCCTGATCGCGGATGTCACCTTATTTCTACCAACAACGGTGCAATACTTGACGACCGCCCTCAAGGCCTTTGACTCGGAATTGCTGGCTAGCGCGCGCATCTTCGAACCTAGTTTCGGCCGCATTATCCTAAAAATTGCACTTCCGATTCTATGGCCCGCGCTACTCAACAGCTTTGTGATGGCTTTCATTGCCACGAGTCGTGAATTAGTCGTTGCCCTATTGTTACTGCCTTCCGGTATGACGACCGTTTCAACATTTATCTATCAATCGTTCGAACAAGGTGAAGCGGCCGCCGGTATGGCCCTAGCGGTATTGACGGTAGCATTGACATTCATTGGACTGATTGCAGCTAATCACCTGCAATCAGCTACCAAGCCAGTACGCCAACCAAACTAGCGCCCAAACGGCATCAGTTGGCACTCAAATCGGTAATCGTCAGTAGCGAAAGACGACTTTGTTTTTTCGTCATCGCCTGTCCCAAACTAAAAAGGCTGGCCGCACGAGCATCAATGTTGACGTCGTGTGACCAGCTTTAATCATCTCTGACAAGTTATTTAGAATCGTCGGCCGAAACATCACCGGTTTGTTCAACCTCTTCAGCTTCATCGCTCGGCATGTTAACAACGGTGACGTTAGCCTCCGTATTACGAACAACATACGCTGTCGTTGAACCTAAGAACAGGCGAGAAATCGCATTAGTTCCAGAGCGACCAATCACGATCAAATCAATATTTTGGGCCTTGGGAACATCGACCGCAATTGTCACTTTGGGTACCCCAGTTTGCCGAATTGTTTCGGCGTGCAACTGGTGGGCTGCAACTTGATCCTGGGCCCGCTCCAACAGTTTCTTACTCTGGGCTTGATCAAAACTCATCATATCTGGCGCCGCACTCGTAAAAACATCTGGACTGTAGACGCCAAATCGATTAACATCGATGACATTCAATAAAAATAACTGGGAGTCAAAAACCTTCGCTAAGGCAATCGCATGTTCAAGTGCATAATAAGCATTATCGGAACCATCTAATGGGACTAGGATTCGTTTATACATGGTTGAGACCTCCTGATAAGTTCAATGAGTTACAACATTTATTATCATAATCATAACTTATCTATAATCATCCAGCACCCAATATGCTTATTAATTGTCAAAATAAGATAGCGGTTTATTGATGTTAATCTTAGTACCGTAATATTTTTGCTTGATATACTTTTGAATATCCGCCCGATGGTAAAGTTTAACTAGTTTAAGATAACTAGCACGATGCTCGTTCTTAGCGGCCGTTGCTAAGATATTAACATTATCCCTAGTACTCTTATTCAGACTTTCGTGGAAAATCGAATCCCGTAAAACGTGTAAATGTCCTTCCAAAGCAACCGTATTCGAAATCAAAACTGCATCGACACTTTTAATGATCCGGGGACCAGTAGTATCATCGATCTGTTTGAATTTCAGATGACGGGGATTGCTTGTAATATCCTTCACTGAACCTAAGACACCAAAATTAGCTGCCAGTTTGATCAGGCCCGCTTTTTGGAGCAGTAACAAGCCTCGCGAAGCTTGTGAGGGATTGTCAGCAATTGCAATCGTAGCGCCATCCGGAATTTCATCAACGCTTTGATATTTTTTGGAGTAGATTCCCATTGGTTCCAAATAAGTCGTTCCTAACGCCGCCAACTTGGCCTTGGGATTCTGCTGATTATAAGTTTGGTAATATGACCAGGACTGAAAGGCGTTCACATCAACGTTACCGTCCGCCGTGGCCTTGTTCAGCTGAACACCATCCGTGATTTGTTTAACCTTAATCGTTAAGCCCATCTTTTTGGCATCTTGGCTTTTAGCAATGTGCTGCCAGACTTCATAGTCCGATCCCATTGATCCGACCGTAATCGTGGCACTCTGTTGTGTACGGGCCGAATAACTCGTTATTTCATGTAATCCCACACAAATACCAACAATTGCAGCAATACCAATCAACCACCATGCTAATCGTTTCATCGGCTAATTCCCCCTTTATTAATGATGTGTGACGCTCTTAACGAGCCAATCACCAAACAGCTGTACAGCAAAGACTAAGATCAAAATGATGATCATTGCGACAAACGTCACGTCGTTTTCAAAGCGAGCGTAACCAATACTGATTGCAATATCACCCAAGCCGCCCGCGCCGATCGCACCAGCCATCGTCGTCAGACCAATCAGGCTAATCACCGTCACGATTGAGACGCGAATCAAATCAGGTAGTCCCTCTTTCAAATAAACCCGAAAAATAATTGCAATGGGACTAGATCCCATGGACTGAGCAGCCTCAACGATTCCTTGGTCAACATCGAGTAACGCATTTTGCACTTGCCGGGCATAAAAAGGAAAAATACCAAAAACTAGTGGGACTAACGATGCCGTGGTCCCCACCGTTGTTCCGATTAAATAGCTGGTCAACGGCGAAATTACGGCTAACAGAATAATAAATGGCACCGAACGGAGTAAGTTGGTTAGCTTGTCTAACACTTGATACGAGGGGCCATCAGCTAAAATGCCATGGGGCTGTGTCACCACTAACAGTACCCCCAAACCCAACCCCAGTATTCCTGCAACCAGCGCGGAAACTGCGGTCATATAGAGGGTCTCTAACGTTGCTTGAATAAATTCAGCTTTCATTTGTAAGACATTCGGAATTAATGCTGTCATTAGTCCACCATTCCCTTCACAACTTCTTCATTGATAATGCGAGTGTGGACACCTTGAGCCGACATATTAGTGACCGCCGCATTGAAGGCCGTTAAATCCCCCGTAATAATCGCAATCATGTCACCAACATTTTGACCATCGATCTGGTCGATATTGGCAAACAAAATGTTAACGTCGACCCCCAGCGTCTGCGATAACTGCGAGACAATTCCCTGCTTTGTTGATTGACCAACGAATTTGAACGCAATCAGCTCTTGGTCCGCTGCTAATTCACTCAATTTAATCGTTTTCGTGATTCGCTGAATGGCGGCCCGAACATTGGTAGATGTTTCCACAAAATCAACGGTCAGAGGTGCTTTGGGGGCTGTAAAAACCTCAGCAACGGGGCCCCGCTCAATAATCCGCCCATCAGCCATAACGGCGACATGATGACAAATACTCTTGATGACTTGCATTTCATGCGTAATGAGGACAATGGTAATCCCTAGCTCGCGATTGACCCGTTGTAGCAACTCAAGAATTGCCGCCGTGGTCTTTGGATCAAGCGCACTAGTTGCTTCATCAGAAATCAAGATTTGCGGGTCAGTGACTAGTGCCCGTGCGATTGCCACCCGTTGTTTCTGCCCACCAGATAATTTATCTGGGTAGGTCTGCGCATAGTCCGTTAACCCAACGAGCTTCAGTAGCCGTAATGCTTTGGCGCGTCGGTCCTGTTTACTAATTTTTTGACCCAATAATGGATAAATAACGTTTCCCAACACGGTCCGTGATTGCATCAAGTTGAAGTGTTGAAAAATCATCCCAACGTGTTTCCTGGCTTGACGTAATGCAGCTGGCGATAGCGTTTGTAAGGCCTGGCCATTGACGACTACCTGGCCCGTTGTCGGTGACTGTAATAAATTGATCACCCGTACCAAGGTACTTTTGCCAGCGCCGGAATATCCAATAATGCCATAAATATCACCCGTCTGGATCTGTAGATTGACATCTTGAACCGCGTGAACGACTTGGTGCCCGTCGTCAAAAGTCACTGCGATGTCTTTTAAATCAATGATTGCCTCTGTCATAGTCTGCTTCCTCCCATTAAAAAACGCCCATCGTCTCTAATCTGATTATCAGATTAAGGACGAATGGACGTTTTTCCGTGTTACCACCTTACTTCAAATGACCCTCACAGGCCACCGCACTTCAAGTACCGCCACTGAAAATTCTTAGCGAGACTCTAACCGCATAACGGGCGTAGCCGTCAACGCTTAACCCCGTCAGCTCAGCGTTGAAACTTGCATTATAAGACCATCTTCAACGTTGCGAAATGGCTACCTCGCACCAACCGGCAGTTCTCTAAGGCATTCCAACAACGGCTACTCATCTTAGACGTATTTATTAATATATTTACTTGGTTGTTTACAGTATTGCGCTATTTTAATGAGAAGTCAACATTTAATTATAACCATTTTTTAATTTATAGTGGTGCCCACTGATTTTGGTCCAATGATGTGCATCCCACCGGCTTACCAGGACAGGAAATCCTGGTGGTCCTGTTTTAACCTCAGTACGCTGCGCCAATGACGTGGGCAAACGCCATTGATATGAAACAACGACTAACCCATCCCGAAAAAAAGTGGTAACGACGCCTCGCACAGGCAATCGCCACCACTTTATTTAAAATCAGTTTTCCCCGATAAGCTTTTCAGCACAGTGTTTAAGACTGGTCTTCACCTAATTTGAATAACGGAATCTTCGGACCAGCATTTGTGCCCGTCTGGCGTTGTGGTTGCGGAGCGGAATTCAAGCGTTGCTCAATACTGCGTTGGCGCTCTGCTTCCACCTGGGCAGCCGTTTTTAAGTTACGCTTCTGCCAGTTCAACAGAATTCGGTCCATATACGTCAAGTTATAGACTTGACGCAGAACTGCTTCCCGCAATGCCAATTCGATAACTTCCGGTTCATAATGGTCTTCGTCGAACCACTTACTAATACTTTCCATTTCGATCGGTGATAAGTCACGGCCAAATTCCGTCTGAATTGCCCGAAAAACCTTTTGCCGACTGTTTTCACTCGTGGCTTGTTCCGAAGCTTGAGTGCTAACGGGCTGCTTTTTGAGCGCAACTGCTAACTTATCATACAGGCCGTCAAAATTATAACGGTCATGAATTTTTTGGTCATCAGCCGTGATCGATTCAATCGTCAGCAATTTTTTGGCTAACATTTCATGTAGCCGCTGAAAAACAGCATTTGTCGATTCACCTAAACTCTTGGCAATTACCGCAGCATCTGGGAATTGATTACCCTGATCAATTAACCGTTTGAACTGCAAATAAACCAATAATTCATCGTTTGTGACCCCAATTTCACGATAGTGGGCCAATAATGCGTTCGCAATGGTCGTTTGACCATCATTCACTAACGCGGCAGCTAAGGACTCCATCTCGTTATCATCCTTTCACTATTAAGAGCGTGAGACTAGGTCCCACGCTCTTAATAAAACTAACCTTCAATTAAAGTTTACGGGTAAATCCGGTTCAACAACCGTGGGAACGGAATTGTCTCCCGCACGTGATCTTCGGCCGTAATCCAAGTCAAGAATCGCTCGAGTCCCAAACCAAAACCAGCATGAGGAACACTACCATACTTACGTAAATCTAAGTACCAAGCATAGTCGTCTGGATTTAAGCCGGCTTGTTTGATCTGGTCAAGTAAGTAATTGTAATCAGTTGCTCGTTCTGACCCGCCAATAATCTCACCATAGCCTTCTGGGGCTAATAAATCCGCACAAATCACCACGTCGTCCCGGGTTGGATGCGGCTTCATATAAAATGGCTTGATGGCTTTCGGGTAATTCAAAACGAAGACGGGTTGATCGAAGTGATCAGCCAAGAAGGTTTCTTCTGGTGAACCAAAATCAACACCCCAATCCACGTCAAAGTCATTTTCTTTTAACAATTCAATGGCTTCATCGTAACTGATTCGTGGATAAGGTAACTTGGTGTACTTCTTCAACGTTTCAACATCACGACCTAAAATGTCGAGTGCGTATTGACAATGATCAATCACACCTTGAACAAGAAAGGCAATATAACGTTCTTGAACTTCCAAACTTTGTTCTTGATGCATGAAGGCCATTTCTGGTTCAATCATCCAGAACTCAATTAAATGCCGCCGAGTCTTGGACTTTTCAGCCCGGAATGTTGGGCCAAAAGTAAAGACCTTTCCGTAGGCCAAAGCTCCGGCTTCGGCGTATAACTGACCACTCTGTGATAAGTAGGCATCCCGATCAAAATATTCAGTATGGAACAATTCAGTTGTCCCTTCAGGTGCACTCCCAGTCAAAATTGGTGAGTCCATCTTAATGAAACCTTCTTGATTAAAAAATTCATACGTTCCGCGAATGACTTCATTACGAATGTTCATGATTGCCCATGGCCGCTTAGAACGTAACCATAGATGCCGGTGATCTAGTAAGAAGTCCACCCCATGTTCCTTAGGCGTAATTGGGTATTCTTCACTTTCACCAACGACTACAATGTCTTCAACTTCGATTTCATAACCGAACTTTGAACGACTGTCTTCATGAATCACACCCGTAATCCACATACTGGCTTCTTGCTTAACTTCCTTAGCGAGTTCAAAAACTTCTTCGCTAACTTGGCTCTTAACAACGACACCTTGGAAAAAGGCGGAGCCATCACGTAATTGTAGGAAGGCAATCTTACCACTTGAACGTTTATTAGTGAGCCAAGCCCCAATCTTTACTTTTTCGTCGACATGGTCCTTAGCATCGATAATGTTGATCTGTTGCACCATTTACTTACATCCTCCAATTACTTTGCTTGTTCAGCAATTT
Organism: Lactiplantibacillus plantarum; assembly: GCF_014131735.1. Classification (NCBI taxonomy): domain Bacteria; kingdom Bacillati; phylum Bacillota; class Bacilli; order Lactobacillales; family Lactobacillaceae; genus Lactiplantibacillus; species Lactiplantibacillus plantarum. Next base: position 1,621,873 of record NZ_CP039121.1, on the reverse strand, counting down.
TTTCTGTCATAAATTTTTGTAACCGTCGATGGGCCTCTCGCAAGGAATCGATATCAGTTGCATAGCTTAACCGTAAACAACCGGGCATGCCAAACGCCTCTCCAGGCACTAAACCGACATGGGCTTCTAATAACACTGCCGTCACAAAGGCCGGTGCATCTGCATAGCCTGTTAAACGCAATGCTTCCGTAATATCTGGGAACAAGTAAAAGGCTCCCGCTGGTTTGCCAGCAGGCATCTTAAACCCAGGTAAACGCTCGATCAGTGGGTATAGTTCGTTTAACCGCGCTTCAAAGCCCTGACGCATCGTTTCAACAGATGATTGGTCACCACTAAAAGCTTCAATCGCAGCATATTGTGATACGGCGGCTGGGTTGCTAGCAGCGTGACCTAACACGACCCCCATCTTAGCCATGATGGTTTGTGGCCCGGCAGCATATCCGATACGCCAACCAGTCATGGAATAGGCTTTTGAAACCCCATTGATCAAAACCACGTGATCCATATTAGCATCATCTAATTCTAACACGGATGTAAATTCATTACCGTTATATAATAACTTTTCATAAATTTCATCCGCAATTACCAAAACGTCGTGTTCAACGGCCCAATTCACGATCGCCGTCAATTCTGCACGGCTGAAAACCAGACCGGATGGATTCTGTGGCGAATTCAAGACTAAGGCCTTCGTCTTAGGCGTCCGCTGCGCTTCCAAATCAGCAGTGGTAAACCGCAACTGTTCATCGGTGCTAACTTCGACTGGCACACCACCAGCTAATTTAACTTGCTCCGAATAGCTGACCCAGTATGGGACTGGTAATAACACTTCATCGTCGGGATTCAGAATAACTTGGAATAACGTAAACAACGCCATTTTTGCGCCATCCGTTACGACGATCTGATTAGGATCAAAATGGTAGTGATGGTCAGCCTCAATTCGCTGACTGATGGCTTGTTTTAAAGCTGGTAATCCAGTTGCCGGTGTGTAGAAACTCGCTTGACCATTTTGAATACTATCAATGGCTGCTTGCTTAATGTTATCCGGGGTCTGAAAATCCGGTTCACCGATTCCTAAATTGATAACGTCAACGCCGTCCGCCATCATTTGCTTGGCAGTCGCACTGATCTTCAATGTCGCTGACGGTTGAACCTGCATTACTTTACGCGATAATTCCATGTACATCCGCACTCCTTTAACCTTAAATGTTAATAATTGATTTCAGCTGGTTTCCATTAGAATACTGCAAAATTTCATAACATAAATTCTTTTTCTGGTTCAAGTACGTAATTTCCCACACGACCGTCCCATCATACTTCCCAAGCGTCGCTTTGATAACCTTGCTAGGATTGCGTTTAGACCAGACCTTTTTCAAGGCTTTCGTACGTGAAATCCCAGCGGACTGTTTGATAACGGTCGTTTTATGATGTTTATTCGCGTTAATTAACGCGTATACCGGAACATTTTTACTCGACGTTCCCGTAACGACGTAATAACTACTGGTGCCATTGTACTGTGAAAAGGCCGTCGTGGTCTTTAGCTTGCCCTTGCTGACGGCCAGACTATACGCCGTCTTCTGGGCTTGGTGCATTGGCCGTTGTGCGGCCCATAACGTGCCATAGACCGCCACGATAATAGCTAAAATGACGACCAGAATAATCATAATGAGTCGCTCAGGGCGCCTTCTACGTTGAACTCGCATATGCTCTTCCTTTCAAAAACAGATAAATTAATTATAGCAAATTTAACTGATTGCGGAATGGTTTCTTACTTAGTTTTGAAAAAACTTTGAAGTTCCTGCGTAATCATCGTCAATGAACCGGTTGCGGGCGGCAACGTTTTCGGTAAAGCTTTAAGAATCGTCTGCCCGTATCGTTTCGTCATCAAACGGTCATCGAGAATCACCGCTGCCCCTCGGTCTTCATCCGTCCGAATCAACCGGCCGATTCCCTGACGTAACTTCAATGCCGCTTTCGGTAACGCTTCGTTATAGAACGGATTGAGTTGTGCTTGCCTTAGTTGTTGATAACGGGCCTTGGTTGTCGTCTGGTCGGGCGATTCAAACGGTAATTGCGTGACGATCAACAATTCCAACTGTTCTTGTGGCAAGTCGATCCCCTCCCAGAAACTACCGGCACCCAGGAGAATGGCATCGTCCCCCTGCATAAAGCGCCGAAGCAGCTTTTCACGACTACCATTGACGCCTTGAGCCAAAATTTCGCGATCACCAGGTAGATCCGTTTGATGCAAACTGTAAAAGACTGCTTCAATCATATTCAGTGAATTGAACAAGACCAACGTTTGCTTAGGCGCTGCCATCACGATGTCGTGAATCGCATGCGTCAAGTATGCCACGCGCTGCTTGCCACTGGGTGCTTCCGCCGCAGTAGCATCCGTAGCGACGAATAGCCGTGCCTGGTGTTCTAAATCAAACGGTGTTGATAATCGGTGATGCTTAGCCGTTGCTTGGTCAATATCCAATTGCGAATAAACGTACTGAGATTTCCCAGTGGCAAATAGCGTGGCACCAGTTAATAGTGGCGCACTGAAGTAAGGATATAGTTGCGTCTTAAAATACCCTTGCGTATCGATCAAGCTACCCGCGAGCGTGAGACTGCCGCGATCATGCCATTGATTAAGGCTCACCCAGAAGACCCGTTGTTCCCGCGAAGCTGGCACTAACCACGTTTGTAATAACTCATAGCCCTGACGAAGATGTTGAAGACGATTGTCAAAGTCGTCGAGGACGTGTTGTTCACTAGGCAAGATTTGCGATTGATCATGTTGATACTGCTCATTTAATTGTTGAAACTGTAAAAAACAGTTTTCAATGGCCGTTTGTAATTGTTTGATCAGCGGATTGTGGGCCGCAAAGAAATCAGTCAACTGATCCGTGGTGATTCCTAATTCAGCAGGCTGATTGCCGCCCTTTTGTGCTGGTACAAACGTTCTGGCTAGCGCCGCCTGCAGTTGTTGCAGGTGTAGGTCAGTATCATTCAATGAATTATCTAATAATTTCAGACGATAATCGGCCTGTGGTTGTTCCGCGAACAGTGCCCGTAAATTTAGACTATGTTCCGTGTCAATGCGACTGATCAAGCTGTGGCAGGTCGCCATGTAGCCATTGAAATCAAACGTCTGCCGTGAGTCACGAACGACGCCATCTGCCAGATGCTGGGCCTCATCAAGAACCAGCAGTGGCCGCTCTTGACGGCTACCCAGTTGGGCCACGTGGCGCATCAGGTAGGCATGATTGGTAATGATAAAAGTCGCTTGCGCGGTCAATTGATCCCGAAAGCGTAAGAAATCTTCTTTAAAAAACGGGTCATCAGCTTTCAACGAGGCCACGCCATGATGGGCGATTTCGCTAAAGTATGGCGCTTGATACGTGCTCAAGTGCAATTCATCCAGATCACCAGTCGTTGTCATCGTCAACCACACTAGCACGCGCAACTTCAATAATTGCGTTTGCTTCGAATGTTCATGCAACGCCAAGCCACGGGCAAACCGGTTTAAATCAACGTAATGCTGATTACCCTTAATCACAACCGCCGTCACAGGATTAGGCAACAACTGATTCAACAACGCCACGCCCTGATCACGTAACTGCGTCTGTAAGACCGTCGTCGCCGTGCTAACGACCACCTGTTGACCATCCTGTGCCAAGTAGGCAAGTGGCAGCAAATACCCGAGTGTTTTACCCGTTCCGGTCGGTGCTTCAATCAACAATGGTACTTGTTCAGCAGACTGTTTTGAGTAGTGCCGATAAATCTGGTTCATCATCCGGGCCTGTTGTGGCCGATAAGTCAAGCGATCACCAAAGATATGCTGCTTTTGTGCTTTTGTCAACGGATAGCGTGCCGCTTTACGACCCGCGGCTTGCTGTGGCAATCGCTGTTTACGCAGAGCGAGCCCGTTTTTGATCACTAAGTCAGTTGGTAACTGCTGTGGATGTTGTTTGCCCTGTTGAAAGGCGTATGCAAACAAGTCAGCCGTTTCACGTGGTAACTCCGGTGCTAATTGCACCATTTGTTGTAACGTGATCAATGGTAAGTGTGCGAGCCGCTGTTGTAACGTGATAAACAAGTGGGCCGTAGCAATTGCATCACTATCCGCAGAATGCGGATGATTATGGTCAATCGCAAGCAAGTGACTCAAGTCCCGCAACCGAAAACTCGAAGCAGTCGGTAACAGAATTTGGCTAAGAGACACAGTGTCAACGGCCTGAATTGGTAGTTCTGGATAACCGACACGCTGCAATTCTGAATTGATAAATGGCAGGTCAAAGTTCACGTTGTGGGCGACAAAAACAGTCCCTTGTAATAAGCTGTATACCGTACCAGCCAGATCATCAAAGGGTGGTGCTTTGCGCACCCGTGCATTGCTGATCCCCGTTAAATTCTCGATAACGGCCGGAACCGTTGTTAACGGATTAACGTCCGTGGCAAATGTATTAATTATTTTATTATTCTTAACAAACGCGCAACCGATTTGAATAATCCGGTCGCCGTCCTTCACACTAGTTCCAGTAGTTTCAATATCAACTACCGCATAAGTTGTGTTTGGTTTCATGGTCATTTCCCCAAGTTATGGATTGTAAAGATGTTCATTAGATTGGTTACCGCTTGAATCCGTCATCAACACTAACGCTGATGTTCGACCAACTAATCGATCTTTATGGCATATCACGTGCGATGTGTTTGTAATCAGACTGAAGGCTGGTCCAAGTAGCGCTACACTTGGTCTCGACCACTAACTTTAACGGTTCGTCGGTCAGCCCAACTTAGCTGAGTTCAACCTACTAAACTGTGCCAGTGACACAAGTCGTCCTGATGACGCAAGCCGCTTGGCTCATCCTCCACACCGATCGTCACACATACGTCACGTCGATCATTGTAAATTATAGCATATTCGGCGTAGGGAACTCAGCCCGACCAACTCTTAAGCCAAATTCGTCAGTCTGAGGACAACGGGCAGAGACTGGTCAAGAGTATGATTGAGCAACGATAAAGTTCATGAAAGTGTCTCGGCGTACATCTGCCATAACACAGTCAGCTGAGTACGCGCGCTTGAATAGCCGGCACTGCTACCCAAAATTTACTTTCCTAATTAGTGAATTCTGGGCCACGTAGTCCGTCACAAGCAGCTCAACTTCTTTTTCATCATTATCGGACTGATTTCTAATCATTTACTAATTTTAACATAGTAATCGATCTTCGTCTGCCGTTGATAACCAGTCTGTCCATACGCCCCTCACGTGAATGATTTAATTTAATTAAATTGTTACTTTCCAAACCAGTTTAACTTACATTTCAACTGAATTCAGCGCGTTCGCCGGGGTTAGCATGGCAAAAGAAGTGCTAATAAGGTATTATGAAGCTATTATTAATCTACTTACAGAAAGGCAGCGACACGATTGAAAGATCTAGCTACCGGTACTAGTCATGCCAAAATTATTTTAATTGGCGAGCATGGTGTGGTTTACGGACAACCCGCCATTGCCTTACCGATTTCGACCATCCAAATGCAGGCCATTATTCACCGCCGTGATGCAGCGCAGACGGTCAAAAGCCGTTACTTCAACGGCGACTTTAAGATGATGTCTGCCAACTTAGGCGGTATTCAGACGCTCATTAGAACCTTGCTTGCACGTTTTGATGCCCCCGAGCAGGGCTTCGATATTCACATCACGAGCGATATTCCCTCTGAACGCGGAATGGGGTCCTCAGCCGCAGCGGCCGTGGCCGTAACGCGGGCTTTTTATGATTTCTTCGACCGACCACTCTCCCACCAAGAATTATTGGCCACTGCCAATGTGGCGGAAAGTTACACGCATGGTCAACCCAGCGGCCTAGACGTTGCGACGGCCAGTGCCAAAAGTCCCGTCTGGTTTGTCAAGGGTCGTGAGAACTTTCCGATTCCGGTAAAGCTTCCCGGCTATTTAGTCATCGCGGACACGGGTATTAAAAGTCAGACCAAAGTTGCAGTGGCGACCGTTCGCAACTTACTAATGGTTGAGGGCGCGACGATTCAAGCACGCATTGATGACTTGGGCCGATTGACTCGTCAGACCCGAACCGCGCTTGAAGATGGTGACATGGGGGCCCTGGCAACAGCCCTGAATGGTGCGCAAGATGACTTACGTTCCATGGGTGTCAGTCATCCTGCCCTTGAACAACTACTCGCAGTGGCTCGCCAAAATGGTGCACTCGCTGCCAAATTAACCGGTAGTGGTCAGGGCGGTTGCTTGATCGCGCTCGCTCCGGAAGCCAGCATCGCCAACCAATTATCACAAAAATTGGCCGCAGCCGGTGCGACTGCGACTTGGGTCGAACCACTTTTGTGCGATGACTAATTTTAATTTTGGAGGAAAAGACATAGTGAAAACCGTTACGGCAAAGGCCCATACTAACATTGCGTTAGTTAAATATTGGGGAAAAAAAGATGCGGCGCTGATGCTACCACAAAATGGGAGTATTTCGCTGACCCTTGATCACTTCTATACCCAGACCAGTGTGACCTTCGATGAGCATCTCGATACTGACCAAATTTACTTTAACCATCAACACTTACCCACGGGCAAATCAGCACGAATCAGCCAGTTCCTCGACCTTATTCGCCAGCGCAGTGGTCAAACCAACTATGCAACGGTCAAAACTGAAAATCATGTGCCGACCTCAGCTGGCTTAGCCTCTTCCGCCTCCGGATTCGCGGCCTTAGCAGGGGCTGCTAGTCGTGCGGCTGGCTTACAACTAGATGCGGCTGATCTATCACGACTAGCACGCCGTGGCTCAGGTTCTGCGACCCGCTCAATTTTTGGCGGTTTTGTCGAATGGCATGCCGGCCATGATGATCAGAGTTCTTACGCGGAAGTCTTACAAGACCCGGTCGATTGGGACATTCAAATGATCGCCGTTGTTTTGAAGGCCACCAAAAAGCCAATCAGCTCAACGGACGGCATGGCACGGGTCGTCGCGACATCCCCCTACTATCCAGCTTGGATCACCACGGCTGAGACGGACTTGAAGCGAATGCGCCAAGCCATTGCCGATCGTGATCTCACTACTGTTGGCCAAATTGCTGAAACGAACGCAATGCGAATGCACGCGCTTAATTTGAGCGCTGAACCCGCCTTTAACTACTTCACCGCGGATACACTGACGGCTATTCAAGCAGTCAACGACTTGCGTTCACACGGGATAAACTGTTATTATACTTTGGACGCTGGCCCAAACGTCAAAATCATTTGTGCGGGTCAAGATACCGACACCATTATGACCGGGTTACAACAACATTTTGACGCTGATCAATTAATCGTCGCTAAACCAGGTCCAGGTATCACGATAACGGAAAAATAATTCAGTTTAATTTAAAATGATCAGCGATGGTCATGAAAGGATATGATGGCATGATAACGGTGAAAGCCCCTGGAAAACTCTACATTGCCGGTGAATACGCCGTAGTGGAAAGTGGTTATCCAGCAATTATTGTTGCACTAGATCAATTTGTAACGGCAACGATTTCACCTAGCGAAACGATTGGGAGCATCGTTTCTGAGCAGTATCAAGAAAACTCAATCGTCTGGCGACGTCAGGGAGACGCGATGGTTTTTGATAATCGTGACAATCCCTTCCATTATATTTTAGCAGCGATCAATCTCACTGAAAGTTATGCCCATGAATTAGGGCGTGAACTTGGTGTTTATCATCTCGGTATCAATAGCGAACTCGATAGTGCTGATGGTAAAAAATACGGTCTCGGCTCTTCAGCAGCAGTGACCGTGGCAACCGTCAAAGCACTATGTCAGTTTTACCATTTACCGATGGATAAAAATAAACTGTTCAAATTAGCCGCGATTGCCCATCTATCCGTGCAAGGCAATGGTTCGCTTGGTGACATTGCTGCCAGCGTCTATGGTGGCTGGATCGCCTACCATTCATTCGATCGGCAATGGTTACACCTACAACAAGCTCAGTCAAGCTTAAGTGATTTGTTGACAATGCCGTGGCCCGACCTAAAAATCGAGTTACTGACCCCTCCAGCAGCCTTACGTTTGATGATTGGTTGGACGGGTTCACCGGCCTCCACATCACACTTAGTCGATAAAGTGGCTTTAGTCAAGGCGAAGCAACGCAGCGAATACCAGACCTTTCTAAAAGCCAGCAAAGCTTGTCTAAAACGTATGATCACTGGTTTTCATCACAGTGACTTGCACGTGATTCAAACCGAGTTGCGAACGAATCGTCAACTACTTCAGAAATTGGGCGATTTCAGTCACGTGACGATTGAAACACCCCTGCTGCAGCGTATGATTCAACTCGCCGAAAGTGCTGGCGCGGCCGCAAAGACTTCGGGCGCTGGTGGTGGTGACTGTGGGATCGTTTTGATTGATCAAACCATCGACCCACGACCATTATTAACTGCGTGGGCTCACGATGGTATCGAACAACTTAACTTAAACGTGCATACGGTTCAGGATACCGTTTTACCAAATTCTTAAGCAGTTTATTGACGAGCCTGGCAGCCTTGCCGGACTCGTTTTCAGATTCTAAATTAATTGGAGGTGGCACCGTGCCACAAAGTCAACAATCTCATCGGAAAGATGAACATGTTTCGTTAGCTGAAAAGTATTTTCATGGCGAACAAGCCAATGCCTTTGACCAGGTCCGGATTCGCCACGACGCGTTGCCGGAAACTGCCGTGGCCGACGTCGATTTAGCCACCACCGTTGGCCAGTGGCATTGGGACAGCCCCCTCTACATTGAAGCGATGACTGGGGGCTCACAGCGAACGGGCGAAATCAACGCTCGTTTAGGCCGCATCGCTGCAGCTTGTGGCTTACCGATTGCGACCGGCTCTCAAAGTGTCGCCATCAAAGATCCCCAAGTAGCCCCCACTTTTGCCACGATGCGTGACCACAATCCGAACGGGCTGATCTTTGGCAATCTTGGTGCCGGCCACCCGTTATCTGCGGCCCAAACAGCGATTGCAATGCTCCAGGCCGATGCGCTCGAGCTCCATCTCAATGTCGTTCAAGAAATCGTCATGCCAGAAGGCGATCGTGACTTTCATTGGCTAACTAACATTTCGGACTTAGTCCAAGCCTTAACGGTACCAGTGATCGTCAAAGAAGTGGGCTTTGGTATTTCCCGCCCCACGATGCAACAGCTCTACGCTGCCGGCGTACGCTACCTAGATTTAGGCGGTCACGGTGGGACTAACTTTGTCGACATTGAGAATCGCCGACGTGCTAACCGCGATATGGCCTACCTTCACGACTTTGGCCTCACCACGGTTGAGTCCTTGCTAGGCGTTCAGAACCGACCGGATGATCTCACGGTCTTAGCTGCTGGTGGCGTTCGACAGCCACTCGACATCTTAAAAGCGTTGATGTTAGGCGCTGACGCGGTCGGCATGGCTGGCACCGTGCTACACGCTTTACTCCATCATACGGACGACGAAGTCATTGCGATGCTGACGGATTGGCAGTCGCAATTAAAACGCCTATTTGCACTCGTCGGCGTAACGCGTGTTGATCAATTCAAAAGTAGCCGTATTCAGGACAAGATTCTGTTATCACCTGAACTTGTTAACTACAAGCAATCGATTAAAGATTAAAACAAAGCGTGTCATCACAAACTACGGAATGTCATTCTATACTTGTGATGACGCGTTTTTGTTATAACCAAGTACACCAAAAAAGCAGTGTGCCCCTATGGCAAGCACTGCTTTTTGATCGTGGTAAAGAAAATAATTTCCATCATCTATTGATTGCTATTTTGACACGTATTGGTAGCGGTTCACGTACGTCCGTGGCTGACCAGCCCGTAGAACAACATCGCCAAAGCCATGATGATTAATAGCATCCGGCAAGGTTTGCAATTCCACGGCCAGCGCATGGTAGTCCCCTAAACGATACGACTGCGTTCGTTCGGGATTAGCGGTAAAGACAACTAAACCATTGCGATCCGTGTTGATGAGCAGTCGCCCGTGAGTCGTTGCCAACACGCCAGCGGGTTCATCCTGGTGGTCAAGCACATAGCAATCATCGTATTCCGTCCTGCCAGTTTCTTGGATCAATCGATCGAGCTGCGATTGAATCGTTGGCTGCTCACGAAAGTCATACGCTGGTGACAGGACGTAGAAGACGCCGGTCGGAACCTTCTCGTGATTCGTATGAACTAGCTTGGTCGAGTTGATACGTAATTGCTGGGGATTAATCAGTGCGGCCTGACCATCAAGATTAAAGTAAACGTGACAGGTCGGATTGAATAACGTATCAGCAGTGGTCACCCCGTGATAGCTGATTTGAACCTCATCATCGGCCGTTAACGTATAGCTTACAGTTACCGTCAAGTCGCCTGGAAAACCATCGTCAGCGCTCGCTAGCGTTGTCGTCAATGTGACAGTGTCGCCATCAGGATCAAAACGAGCTCGAAAATTATGCGTTTGTAAGCCATGATTGCCACCGTGTAGCAAATGCCGGCCGTTATTTGGTTGTAAGTGATACGTCTGCCCATTCAAGGAAAACGTCGCGTTACCGATTCGGCCAGCAACTCGACCCACTGTTTTGCCGACTTGATAAGGCGTCTCGATATAATCCGCCAAGTTATCAAAGTGAAGCACTAATGAGTGTGGCTGGCGGTCGACCTGCACTTCGAAGTCATACCACGTTGCCGCATAACTCAACACTTTTAGTTTGCTATGATGGATATTTTCAATCGTGTATAAATAGACTGACTCGCCTTGATACACACCAAATGGTACTGCAGAAATCGTACGCCTCATTCCCTTCGATCAGTGCGGATTGAACTAGTTCTGTGTCAATGTTTGCGTGGTACCATCCACTTGAACATCAATCGGTTCCCCAGCAATCAACTTCAAAGTCGTCCCATCGTGATCAACCGTGACTTCAATAATCCGATCACGGAAGACCTGACGGAAAGAATACTTCGTCCATTGTTTTGGTAAGAACGGCCGGTAACTCAGTTGTCCATCATGAACACGCATGCCAGCAAATCCTTGGACCATCGCAATCCAACCACCAGTCATTGAGGTGATGTGAAGACCGTCGACCGTATCATTATTGTAATTGTCAAGATCAAGCCGTGCCGTCCGGTTATAGAAAGCCACAGCCTTGTCTTCATAGTGTAAGTCAGCAGCTAACACGGCATGGATGGCTGGTGACAAGCTTGATTCGTGAACCGTCATCGGTTCGTAGAAATCAAAATTGTGTTTCAATTGTGTCTTTGAGAAATCATCAATAAAGTCATACATCACTTGTAACACATCACCTTGCTTGATATAAGGTGACCGTAAGATGTGGTCCCATGACCAATGCTGATTAATTGGTAACTGGTCAGCTGGAATTGCGGAAACGGGCGCTAAATCCTTATCCAGATAACCATCATGTTGAACAAAGATATCCAGATCCTTGTCATATGGTAAATACATCCGATCAACGATATCTTGCCAGTGGGCACGTTCTTCAGCAGTCACGTTTAAGGCCGCTGCTTGGTCGTCACTAACCTGATCTAAAATTTCAAGCGTGTACTTCAACGTCCATTGCGCCAAATAATTGGTATTAAAGTTATTATCAACGTTGTTTTCATATTCATCTGGGCCAGTGACCCCATGAATCATGTACTGCTGATTACGTTTGCTGAAGTGCACCCGGTCTGCCCAGAAACGAGAAATCTCCGTCAACACTTTACTGCCTTCATGTAAGACGTATGATGTATCACCGGTATAACGCGTGTAGTTATAAATAGCAAAGGCAATGTCGCCGTTACGATGGATTTCCTCGAAAGTGATTTCCCACTCGTTGTGGCATTCAATCCCATTGAAGGTCACCATTGGGAACAATGCCCCATCAAGCCCTTGTTGACGAGCATTATGATAGGCACCATCCAACTGCTTATAACGATACATCAGTAAGTTGCGGGTAACTTCTGGTTTGGTAATCCCCAGGTAAACTGGAACGGCAAATGCTTCCGTATCCCAATAAGTCGCACCACCATACTTTTCACCAGTAAAGCCCTTTGGTCCAATATTCAACCGTGGATCATCACCATAATAAGTACTAAAGAGTTCAAACAAATTGAAACGCATGCCTTGTTGGGCCTCGGTATCGCCTTCAATTTGAATATCTGATTGTTGCCACCGATCGGCCCAGCCCGCTTCATGGGCCGCCAATAAATCATCGAAAGATTGGGCGCTGACCGTATCTGTCAGACGTTGAAGTGCAGTCATAATGGCATCATCAGTCGGATAATCCCGCGACGTAACCACGACGACCCGCTTTTCAAAACTAACGCTGGCCCCAGCTTCTAACGTACCGAAGTAGCGATCAACCGTGGCTGTATCAGTCACTTCGGCCGCTTTATGGGTTAAACTCGTTACATAACTAACTTGCATCCCAGAGGTAAACTGTGGGGTCCCAAAATCATTTGGTACCGTCTGAGCAATTAACCGATCATCCGTAACTTCGTGGACGTTCCAGAAATGTTCATCGTAGTTCGCATCTTCGTTCTTAACGTCAGCATCCAGTGCGGAAGCAACTTTTAATTCCACCGCTTGATCGCTCAAGTTTTCAAACGTCACCTTCTGAACAGAAAGTTCTTTTTGCGCAACACTCAAGAAACGCTCAAAGGTCACGCGAACCCGTTGACCATCTTGATCAACGATAAATGATCGTGTCAAAGTCCCGTGTTGCATATCCAAATCAAGTTTAAAATCGCTGAAGTTGGCAGTTGCCAAGTCGATCTTAGTCCCATTGAGTTTGAAATTGATTTTGATGAAATTGACGGCGTTGATAACCTTGCCAAAGTATTCTGGATAGCCATTCTTCCACCAGCCAACCCGGGTCTTGTCTGGATACCAGACACCGCCAAGATAAATACCGGGAAGCGTATCCCCAGTATAATCTTCTTCAAAGAAGCCGCGCATGCCCATGTAACCATTTCCTAGACTAGTCATTGATTCTTGCAGCCGTTTGTTTTCTGGTTTGAAATCAGTCGTCAAGACATGCCATGGATTAACATCAAAAATTCGTTTCATAAGTTAATTCCTCCTAGTTTTTGTACGTTTCTTTGATCAAACCAACTGTGCCCGCACCTACTGCAAGGACGATCCCAGCAAAGATGAACATGTTGGCTTGTGAATTGCCAAATAATGGATATAATGCAAAGCTCAATAAGGACGCAACAATTTGTGGCAGGCAGATTGAGCCGTTAAAGAGACCCAAGTAAGTCCCCATGTGTTCGCCAGATAAGGCGTTGGTTACCATCGTCAATGGATACGTATTCATTGCGGCCCAGGCCATCCCAACCAGAATAAATGAGACGACAAGTGCTGATTGACTGTGAATGAAGAAAATTGAGAAGAAGCCAATTGCACCAAGTAATAAACTCAAAGCATAACCAAGTTTATGCCGATTATTCGGAACCTTGGCTAAAACATATGACCAAACAACCGCGGCAACGGACTGAACAGCAGATAAGATCCCGTACCAGTTACCAGCGGCTTGGTAGCCTGCAGAACTGGCATTAGTGGTGTGCCAAACGTTGGCAGCCATTGCACCGGTTGAGTATGTCCATAAGTATTGAAATGCCATCCAGCAGAAGAATTGAACTAAGGCTACTAACCAGAAAACCTTTGGTGCTTTCTTCAAGAGTGCCAACCAGTTACCACCAGATTTATTAGCGCTTTCATCAATGCCGTGATACTTCGCGTAAGTTACGGGATCATATTCCCGCACCCGGGCAATCGTGATAATCGTTGAAACCACTAAGATTGCTGCTCCAATATAAAATGACCAGATCACTGAATTGGGAATAACACCTTTACTAGCCGTATTGGCGACCCCGAACAAGGTCAACAGGAATGGGAAGATTGCCGCAATGACGGCACCAGTATTCAACAAGAAGCTTTGAATCCCATAGGCGTAACTCTTTTGGTCATCGTTGACCATATCCCCGACCATCATCTTGAATGGTTGCATTGCGACGTTAGACGATAAATCAAGAAATGCCACGGTAATCGCACCAAAAACTAAGGCCGCCATGGAAGCGTAACCAAATCCAAACGAGCCAGAATTGGGTAGTAGTAACATCACGATTGCCGCAACGACTGTTCCCAGAATCAAGTAAGGTAACCGTCGCCCGCCTAAACGTGGGGCCCATGTTCGGTCGGATAAACTCCCAATGATCGGTTGAACGATCAAACCAGCAAGGGGTGGCAAGATGAAAAACCAGCCAAGGTTATTTGGATCCGCGCCTAAAGTTTGGAAGATCCGGCTCATCTGTGAGCTCTGAAGTGTAAATGCCATTTGAACACCGAGAAAACCTAGACTCATCATCCAAATCTTATTGGATGACAGTTTCGGTAATCCGGCCGTTGTTTTAGATGTTTCTTTCACAATAAAGCCTCCCAAAAATAATATCAATCGCTTGAGTACAAGTTAGATTATAAAACCGCTTTCAAAATTATGCAAGCGTTTGCGTGAAATTGCATGAAGGCGTTTTACTTATTGACATCCGTTCCTATTTGGCATGAAATCGGCTAACATCAAGGGCTCAGATAGTATTAGCGGATACATTGATTCATATAAAGTTCACATATAATTCATAAAAAAGTCATTATATTGCATGCTGTTGCATAAACAAATAGATGCAGTCGCTGAAACGTTGCGTGCCGTTGCACTAATAAACCGCTTCAGCCGACGGATATCATTTTGTAAATAAATAATAATTTTCAATAATCGATTGTAAATCAGTATCGCTTTCCATTACCCGACACTAATTATTCAGTTTTAAAGCGCCAATACGCCATTTTCTGGTCGAATATTGGCGCAAAAAAATCGTGTGTTCAGGCCGACTTAGCATAAACACACGATTTCGAATAATTCAGTTATTAATCCGCATTGGCAATCTTTGCAAAGCCATCTTGTAAATCCGTATTTTGTGAACTAGTGAAGTTAAACGTTGTGGCAGTGGCACTGTCTTGCGAGACCAGAACGTCTGGCGAACCATTATGGAAAACATACAGATACGTAATCACGCCACTAGACGCGTTCGGATCAGTGGCCGCGGCAACGACCTGGTACTTCGCATCGGTATCAGCAGCCGTCGTCCACTTGAGCTTGACTGTGTCACCATTGACCGTAATCTTATCTTGGTACTGATTGTTTTTGATGTCTGAAGGTAAATTCAACTCACCAATAGTTACCGACTGACCATCATAAGTCCCCTCGTACGATTGGTTCATGGTATCTTGCCATGACGACATAAACGAGGCTAACTCGCTCGACTTGGTTGTCGACCACAATGCCGTCTGAGTTGCCGTACTAGCAGATGCCTTGGACGATGATGACGACTCGGCTTTTTCCGATGTAGCAGTGCGCGACGAAGATTTGGCCGTCGTTGTTGCCGTCGAATTACTCTGACGCTGATGTTCCAGCCAGTAATAGCCACCACCAAGTGCCACGGCTAATACCACGATCAAAATAACCCAAGACAGTTTTGACGTTGAACGTGGTTGCGCATTTTGACGCGCATGTTGCGCTGAACGGGTGCCAGGTTCAGGTGCAGTCGGTGCAGCCGAAATCGATGTACTGGCGCTCGGTGCTTCTGAAGCAGCCGTTGACGACGTGGATTGAGCAGCAGAACTTACAGCTGACGCCGGTGTTGGTTGCGCTGAACTGGCTGGGATAATCAGCCGCGCACCACAATTTTCACAAAATAACGCGTCAATATCATTCTTTTTCCCACAATTTGGGCAATACATAAACTCTTCCTCCAATATTACGATTGATTGGGTCCATTTGACCATCAACTTGCGTAGATCGTTCCCCCGATTTTACCACGGATCGAATGATTCATGACGGCCGCTGCTCATCACCTGTTCAGCGTCAATCGCACGCGGACGTTATGACTTAGTCAATATCATGTCAGGTTAGAGCGTCGCGTTTTCAGAGGTCGCCAAGAACCGTAAGCCCTTAGGAAAGAAATTTTTAACCGTCTTGGCGACGATTTTTCCAAACCCAACTGGCAACCCATCACAAGTTAAGACCCGAAAACCAGCTACAGGCGCACTTGTCAATTCAAATGTCTCACCATGGACATACAATGCCCACTGTTCACGCGTTATTTCAGTTTTGGGTAAGGACAAATCATCACTCGCTAAGGCTAACGCGTAACTTGGTTCAAACCGTTTCTTCTTAAACGTTCCCAATAAAATCCCGGGGCGAAAGACCTTGAGCTTTCGCGTAACGGGCATCATCGCTGGCACGCCGTATAACTGATCACCATGTGCCTGTAACACGAGCTGTGGTAAACCGGCCATTGCTTGTTTTTTTAAAAAGTCCGTCCATAGCTGCCGTTGCGTGGCGTTTAACTGTTCGCGAACCACTTTTTTGTCCTTGCCCACCGTCGTGCCATGATAGACCAATTTGGCAATAAAGTGACCCTCACCGCGCATCAAGTGCGGAAATAACCGGGCCGCTTTAGCCAGTTCAGGATTGCCATCCGCCCATTCCGGCTTTGCATCGACCATCCCAGCCGTCTTGGCCAGTGGCTCCAGCTCAAACTCAGGATAAGTTTTTAACAGCCAGGCCATCATCTGTTCGTCCTCTTCCGGTGCAAAGGTACAGGTCGAATAAATCAAATGTCCACCCGGACGCAACATCTTGACCGCTTCCGTCAAAATCTCCCGTTGGCGTTCAGCACACGCCGCTGGATAGTCGGGCGTCCAATACTGAACTGCGTCATGATCCTTACGAAACATCCCTTCACCCGAACACGGCGCATCCACCAAGATCCGGTCAAAAAAGCCTGGCAATTCCTTGGCAAGGGCGGCGGGTGTATCGTTGGTAATCACTGTATTGCGGGCGCCGTAGCGTTCCACATTATCGCCAAGGGCGGTCACCCGTTGCCGATTGATCTCATTTGTCACGAGTAGACCGGTCTGATGCAAGTAGCTTAACAGATGCGTCGTTTTGCCACCCGGTGCCGCACATAAGTCTAACACTCGTTCACCAGGTTCTGGTTTTGCAAACTCGCCAACGGTCATGGCACTTGGTTCTTGACTGTAGACGGCACCAGCCAAGTGTTCCAGCGCATTGCCGTTCACCTTGCCATAATACCCAATTGGGCTATACGGAACGGGTGCTGTCATCTTGGCGCGCATCGTGGCCGTCACAGTCTTGTTCGGATTAATCCGAAACCCTTTTTCAACAGGGCCATCGAAAGCTGCCAAAAAAGCGGGCGCTTGATCGCCTAGTAGTCGTTGATATTTTTGAATAAATTCTGCTGGTAATTGCACCCAAATTTCCTCCTCAATTAAAAAGCATCCTCAATTAGATTACCACATTTTGCCCCGACTGTAAGGTAGCAAAGATTCGCAATTAGGTGAGATTTATGCTAAATTAAATTAATTAACTGCCGGAAATATGGGAGATGTTTGTTGAATATGGAAAGAAAACTAATTGCGTTAGACTTAGACGGAACCACTTTGAATGCTGAATCCAAACTCAATTCAGCGACGATCCAAACGATGCAACGACTACAAGCAGCGGGTCACATTGTTAGCATTATTACTGGTCGCTCATATCAGGGTTCACAAGCGATCTATGACCAGCTGCGTCTCAAAAGCCCAATGATCAACTTTAACGGTTCTCTGGGCCATTTACCTCACCAAACATGGGCCTCAGAATATCAGTTCACGATCAACAAAGCGATTGTCTTAGCACTCGTTAAATATCGCGAACAATTGGGGATCAATGAAATTATTGCAGAAAATAAAAACAGTACCATGACAGCGGGTCAAGATTTGATTGCTGGTCAATTCTTCCCAGAGATTGCTGACAGCCCCCGACTTACACCAGATACGTTGACTCGTAATCCGAATTCCCTCGTCTTGCTAGTCCAGCTTGATCGGCAGGCTGCCATCATTGACTGGATCACTGAACGCTTTGGCGATCAAGTTGACGTTGGTGTTTGGGGCGGCCCGAATGCCATCCTCGAGATTACCTCCAAAGGCGTCCACAAAGCCAAGGGTGTCGCCTACTTAGCGGATTACTTTCAAATTTCACGGCGCAATATCATCGCCTTTGGTGACGAACATAACGACCTCGAGATGTTAGCATACGCGGGTCTCGGTGTGGCAATGGCCAATGGTACTGACAAGATCAAAGCAACGGCTGACGATGTAACGGCCTATAATAATGATCAAAACGGTGTTGCTCGTTACTTGAACGATTATTTTGCAATTGCGGAATAAGTTCGGATGCAAGTAGTCGTCAGTTGTATCTTAAGTTGCTGACTGCGCATCACTATTAATTTTCGGACTTTACACTAGCTCGTAATCACCACTCAAAAATGGCACTTCCAGATAAAATTCAATTCTGGAAGTGCCATTTTAGTTGTTGTTCAACTATCAAGGGCTTGCGTTAGCTAAGTTCAGTCACGCTCTTCAACGGTCGAATCAGCCACCTTCGAAGCTGATTTAGCCGCAGTATCAGTCTTAGACAGACGTTTTTCAGCCAAATATGAGTGACGCATACCATAGCTAAAGTAGATCACTAAGCCGACGATGAACCACACGCCCGCGTATAATTTTGCCTGGATATCTAAGCCCATAAAAACGAACAGTGCGCCTAGAAAGGCAATAGCTGGTAAAACTGGATAGAACGGCATCTTAAAGGCTGGTACCGCAATATCAACACCTTCACGACGCCGCAAAGCATAGATTCCCAGCGAGACAAACATGAAGGCAATCAGGGTTCCCGCTGAAATCAATTGGGCCAGAAAAGCAAACGGGCAAAACGCCCCAATGATAATAGCAACGATTGTTAACACAAGTAGCGCGTTATTAGGTTGATTATGATGTAACTTGCCAAGCCACTTAGGTAACATACCATCACGCCCAAAGGAATAAATTAGCCGTGACCCTGCTAAAGTCATCCCAATCAGCGCAGTAAACATTCCCAGCACGGCAATGGCCTGAATAACACTGGCAACAATCGGATGGCCAGCTTGTCGTAATGCCCAGCCGACTGGTTCGGCGTTATTAGCATATGATGAATATTTGAACATACCGACTAAGACCAAAGCAACAGCCACAAAGAGCACCACCGCAATGACGAGTGAACCAAGAATTCCTCGTGGCATTGTTTTGCCAGGATTCTTAGCTTCTGCTGAATTAGCGGCAATCGAATCAAACCCAATATAAGCTAAGAAAATCATCGATACCCCGGCATAAATTCCTTGCCAGCCCCCAAAAGCACTACCATCAGCGTTTAAATGGTACTTGGGGATAAACGGGACGTAGTTTTGCACGTGGATCGCCGTCGCACCCACGACGATAAACGTGAGTACGGCTAACACTTTCAACACCACTAACACGTTTTCGACCCGGGAGGCCTTACTGATTCCACGTGAGAGCAGTAACGAGACCAGCGCAATCACCAAGACGGCAATCAGGTCGACCACGCCACCATCAGTCCCAAACGTATTTGACAAAGCCTTCGGTAGAGTTAGTCCTAATGGTGACAAGAGCCCCCGCAGATTGGCGGACAGTCCTGAACCGACGAATGCCAACGCAATAAAGTACTCCGCAAGCAACGCCCAACCAGCGATCCAACCAAAGAATTCACCGAACATTACGTTGATCCACGAATAAGCGGAACCGGCAAACGGCATCGCCGCCGCCATTTCAGCATAAGCAAATGCAACCAGGCCGGCAACGATGGCTGCGACGATGAATGAGAAGACTACCGCAGGGCCCGCATGGTTCGCAGCCACCACTCCGGGTAATGTAAAAATTGACGTTGAAACAATCGTCCCCACCCCTAAAGCCAAGAAGTCCTTGACCGTCAATACTCGAGCTAGGTGAGAATCTTTGTCTTCATATATGCTTGGATCTTCCTTTAAAGTTAACCGTTTTAATAACCGTTGCATCAAAATCCTCCTTATTTTACCAACCAATCTTGCCTCGGGGCCGTTTAACCAGACCCTGTTCAGCAGCAGCCATTGCCTCATCTAATACGGTTAACGCAGTATCTAATTGCGTCTTCGTGATGACTAGTGGTGGTTGGAACCGCAAAATATTTCCTTTGAGCGTTATCATGACGACACCCCGTTCAAAAGCGGCATAAATGACGTCACTGGCAAAATCAGGATCAGGTTGCTGACTCTGCCGGTCTGTCACCAATTCAATGCCCCCGTTCAGCCCGTACATCCGTACCTGCCCAATTTTAGGATGGCGTTGTTGAAGCGCTAAAAACTGTTCCTTGGCATAGCGGCCATAATTGGCGGAACGGGCAACCAACTGTTCATCTGCTAGAACGTCGATTGTCGCCAGCGCCGCCGCACAACAAACCGGATTGGCCGCCGTCGTAAAGGTGTGCGCCGGCGCTGCTAGACTCTCCATCACTTCACGGCGACCGATCACTGCACTAAGTGGTAATCCCGAAGCCAGTGATTTGCCAACGGACATTAAGTCCGGTCGGATTCCCGGGAAGTTTTGAATGCTCCACATCTTCCCGGTTCGTCCCATCCCTTGATTGACCTCGTCGACGGCAAATAAGATACCGTGCTGGTGACAAAAGTCATAGACTAATTGGACATACTCTGCTGGTGCCTTGCGGATACCGCCATCACCTTGAATCGGTTCAATAATGACGCACGCGGTTTCCTCCGCTGGTAAGTATGAGTCAAATGGTGCCTTGAACGCTTCAAAATAGCGTAATGCAAGTTCATGTTCCGTCTCATGCGGCAACGTACGATAACAATCAGGATACGGGACGTGCACGATCCCAGGTAGCAACGGTCCCATCTTACGGACCATATTCAGGCTAACTCCTGAGAGTGACATTGAGCCATACGTTGAACCATGATAGGCATCCGTATAGGCGACTATGTATTGTCGGTTAGTATAGGCCCGTGCAAATTTAATAATGGCATCATTGGCATCCGAACCAGAGTTACCAAAAACCACCTCATTATCAGTGCCGGGAGCTGATTTTGCCAGTCGCTCAGCCAATCGTTGTTCCGGTTGATGATGAAAATATGCTGGC
Source organism: Lactiplantibacillus plantarum (assembly GCF_014131735.1). NCBI lineage: Bacteria > Bacillati > Bacillota > Bacilli > Lactobacillales > Lactobacillaceae > Lactiplantibacillus > Lactiplantibacillus plantarum. Next base: position 1,600,799 of record NZ_CP039121.1, on the reverse strand, counting down.
GTGTAATGAATCAACTTGGCTGCCTGTTCCTGAATGGCCTTAACAACGCGAGGGTGCGTATGGCCCACGTTAATGGCCGAAGCACTGGCTAACAAATCGATGTATTGGTTGCCATCAACATCGGTAAGCAGGGCCCCGTGAGCATGGTCAATAACTAAATCATAGTAATTGATTCGTGCCGCCGTCGCCATATAATGGTCTTCACGTTCAATAAGTTGCTGATCCAAACGATGGTTTTGACTAATCATTCGCAAGCCTCCATTAATTTAATAAGACTTATTTTAATCATATTTTAATTTCTATGCAAGTCCTTGCGCCCATATTTTTGTTTACAACTACCCGTCTTTACCAGCATAGCCCTAGCTTTAGCGCTAATCAATTTTTTAATTAATAAGATGTAAATTAAAAAAATCACCGGTTCATTCAACCAATTGCTAACAGCGAATCAACAAGCTGGGATCATTTTAAATTGTGAACGCGACCACCAAACTTGCCTTGCTGGTCGCCATCATTTTCCTCAGCTCACCTGCTGCGCGCGAGGTCCGTGGCGTGCTAGTGCACGTTGGGAATGGATACGCGCTCCCACATTGAACGACACCGCTCAGTGCCACATAAGTGGTACGAAAAAAAGATTATCATCCGCCCCCTATCAAGGGTCAGACAACAATCGTTTGTTTACTCAGTCTCACTGGCCTTAGGTTTTAAGTAAGCGGCTAGGCCCCAACAGACTAGCCCTAAGACGGTCGTTGCCACCAGCAAACGCAAGCTTTCTAGATTCAGCCCCCGTACGGACCAAGGATGGTAAGTTTGCATCATAGTCGGCACCGTGGCGGCCTGCGCTAACTCGCACCCGGTCAGCCAACCCGTAAAACTCGCAATGATGATTGCCAACACGCGGCAACGTGTTAACGATCTGATTCCGTCGTACTTGACTTGTAACTGATAGCGTGTTTTCATCGAAAAATCACTTCCTCGTGAATTCGCGACCTCGCGGCAATTTGATTAGCCTGAATATAACACGTGAGCATCGTGCCCCCCAACCGTCAAGTACCATTCACAAAGTATCTTTACAGTAAGTAACTGTCATCACGCCGCTTTACATTGTGAATGTAATCGTCGTCCCCCGGGTCATCACGGGCTGCTCGGGTGCTGGTAACATTCCCGCTTGACCAGCTTTAAGCCGCTGAGCTGCTAAGTGCGTAACGGCCGCATACTGAGTCGTTGTGATTGGCACCGAGCAGATTAGCTTTGTTCGTGACTGCTCAAATTGATACCACTGTGCGGCACGTAATGGCACTGGATGCCGCTGTAAATCCCCCACATGAATTTTAAACGTTGATTGACGGGTCACAATTGGGGCTGGTAGCCAGACCCACCGTGTTATTGCTTGTCCCATCTCACCACCACCGTTTCGAATTTGTTACCGTTATTATAGCATAGCAAAACGGACCGCTGCGCCCCATTAAGGGCATCCAACGGTCCGAAAATTCAATGTTGTTTTTTGTAGCCTGATTTTTCTAAACGTTTAACTTGATTTTGTAAATGATCGACCTTCGTCGTCAACGTGTCAATTTTAATCAGTAGTTGTCGCAGCTCGTCATCATGCTGTGGTTCCTCGATCGTGACATTCTGACTGGCTTGCGTTGTGAAGAAGTCAGTAATCGTACTCGTTAACAAACCAATAAAACCAATCCCACCGAACATCAGCCCGACCGCGATCACTTTGCCAACGGCAGTATGGGGCGTATCGTCACCATAACCCACGGTAGTCGCCGTTGTGATGGCCCACCACAGTGAATCTGACAGGCTTTGATGCTCGAAAACGGAAAAGAGCAACGCACTAAGAACAATAATCGCAATACTAATTGAAAACAGGTAGATAAACCCGGTGCTATAGATAAAGCGGTGAAAATCGTGCGTCCACTTACCATCCAGTCCGAGCTTCCAGAACAAATGGTGATATTGGACCATCCGTGCCAAACGCCCAAGTCGAAAGAGTGCAAACACCGGGTGCATGGGAATAATCCCCATCAAATCGAACGCTGAATGAATGAGAAAAGTCTTCCGATCTCGAGAACGAATTAGGCGCACAAAGTAGTCCACCGCAAACATGACTAATAAGCCGTTACTGATGCGGGTTTCAACGTGCCAATCACCGATATGAAACGATAATAGGATCACGTTAACTGCTGACCAGAGTGTCAAAAGTGTGACAATTAAGTGATACACCGCAATTCTTCGTTGCTGTCGCTGTTCTGTTTCCATCCTGCTTACCCCTATTTTATAAACTGGTAATAATATAGTCCACTTTCATAAAAATAACCACGATAAGTGCGAAAAATTAAGTGAGCTTTACTAATTCGTTACAACCAAGTCCCTAAAACAAATAGCACTGGGTATAGAATGAAGAACAGCGAGGCACTCTTGACCGTCGTAATAAACGTCTTCTTTTTATCTTGCACCTCAAAGAACGGGCGCATACCTTGCCACATAATTGGTAGTAAGAGTACGACCCAAATCGTAACAATGGGTGCTAGTCCCAGTAAGACGTTCACGAGCGGCCAAATGCCACCAATAACTAAAAACGCTTGAATCAGCCGTACCGAACCTGGTTTACCAAGGTAGTAGGCCAAGGTGTAGCGATGATTCAAAATATCTTCATCACGGTCCGCTGTGTTATTAGCCAGTTGTAGGCAAAAGAAAATCAGGGTCAGTGGTAAACATAGTAAGAAAGTCGTTCCAACGATCGACCAAGTCAACGGATGCTGTCCATACGTCGATACGACCACACAGGTCAATTCAATTAAAAATGCAATTGCTAACGCCACGACCGTCTCACACAGCGGGGTCGCGTTGATTGGATAGGGCCCAGCTGTGTAAAAAATACCAATCACATAGCCAACTAATCCAAGGACGAGCACTAACCACCCAGTCCGCATGACAAGCCAGATTCCGGGAATCAATGAAATCAGGTACAATCCCAATGCTAAGCGGCCGACACCCGCTACGGGTAACTGCAAGCGACCAATCGGATTCGTCTTCTGCGCATAGCCTTCCCGATCACGAGCATGCCGATAATCATAATAATTATCAGAAACATTGACGGCTAAATCAAAAATAAATACGCTAACTAAACACAGCGTCACGTTAAGCCAATTCACCGTACCTAAGTGATACTGCGCAATGGCGCTTCCGAGAACAAACCACATGATATTAAGTGGTGCCGTATAAATTTCTGTCAGCTCATAGAATACTGGCCAAGTTAGCCATTTTTTAAACATTTTAACAACTCCCCCACCGGTTATTTAAATCGTTAATTATCTATTGGGACCTTATTGACCATCGTCACCGTCGAAGACTTTAACTATCAAATTTTAACAAACTTCACGCCTAACGCAAGCAAAGCGGATAGATTTAACAAAAAAATTAGGGCCAGTATGCAACCGGTCACTTGGAAATCCCACGCCACATGCTGGCACCCCTGCTAGCCATCTTCAGACCAGCGTAATGACTTCATAGCAGCCATTAACATCCTTCAATGATAAGTATACCGTAACTAATAAATTCATACTGCCCATTTTAGCACTGATCCTAGTCAAACGTTGCCACAAGCCCTTCGACGACAGCAGCAGACCTAAAAAAGCATTTCAAGAGCCTAACTCTTGAAATGCTTTTGGGTGACTAATCTACTTGGTTTTCTCCGGCACTGAGAGTGGGAGGTCCAGCCGTGTTAAGTCAGCATAGCTTTCACGCTGCACAACAAGTTGACTATGTCCCTGTTCACAAAAAACAACGGCAGGTCGTGGATTCCGATTGTAGTTGCTAGCCATCGAATAACCGTATGCACCGGTATCTAGGACCGCTAACACGTCGCCTGGTGCAGTGGCCGGTAATTGCTGATTCCAGATCAACATATCACCTGACTCACAGTATTTACCAGCAATCGAGGCTACCTGTTCAGCTGGTAAGGCCGGATTCTTGGCTAATACCGCTTCATACTTGGCCTGATATAAAGCTGGCCGAATATTATCACCCATACCTCCGTCAACAGACAAATACTTCCGAATGCCCGGAATATCCTTCTCATCGCCAATCGTATACAGGGTCATCCCAGCGGTAGCGACTAACGAGCGTCCAGGCTCGATCCAGATTTCTAACATTGGAACTTGTTGGGCTGCAGTTTGCGCGCGCGTTTCCTTAATAATTGCATCGACAAAATCGGTTGGCTGCAGCGGATGATCTTCGGCAGTGTACTTCACGCCAAACCCCCCCCCCACATTCATGATCTGTGGGTAAAAATCAAGTTCGCGTTGCCAGCGAGCAAACTCACTAACGAGCTTATCAACAATCATCTCAAAACCATTCACTTCAAAAATCTGTGACCCAATGTGACAATGAATCCCAACCAGTTTCAAATATGGTGCGGCTTGCGCGGCTTTGATAGCCTGGTCTGCTTGCCCACTGTCCAAATCAAATCCAAACTTAGAATCGGCCTGACCAGTTGAAATGTAATCATGCGTATGCGCTGAGATCCCTGGGGCAATCCGCAACATAATCGTGGTCGGCTGTTGCCGTTGCGTCGTCAACGTCGTCAGTTGTCGTAGTTCACCGAAATTATCGACCACGATGGTACCAACACCGGCATCTAAGGCCATGGTTAGCTCGGCCAGTGACTTGTTATTACCGTGAAACGAGACGGCGGCCATTGGGAAATCTGCTTGTTGGGCGGTATACAATTCACCACCAGAAACCACATCACAATGAATGTGTTCTTGGGCGATCAATTGATACATCGCGACCGTTGCAAACGCCTTACTAGCATAACTGATTTGATAGTCCACGTGGTTTTCTTCAAAAACTTGCTTGAATGCTGCGATTTCGGCACGAATTGCACCGGTATCATAGACATACAGCGGTGTTTGATATTTTTTTGCAAGGGTCAATGTATCGACGCCCCCGACCATTAAATGGTGCGCCGAATTTAATGCATCCGTCTTAATTTGTTCGTTCACAGTTTAACCTACCTTCTAAACTTTTAAAAAAAGCCGGCCACGTCATATTCGACCGGTCCGGCAATGAACAACCTATTCTGCTTCTTCGTCGCTCTTTAAGACACCACCAACACTATAGCGATTTTTCTGCATCTCACTTAAAATCACGTGAATGTGTTCTGCTGGTGCACCGGTATTCTTGCTGACCACGTCAGTAACATCTTTCACCAAGTTTTTAAGTTGTTCTTGTGAACGACCAGCAATTAGATCAATGTGTACGATTGGCATGAGGCCACGCTCCTATCTTAATTCACTATTTTCGAATGTTTTAATCTTACTTTAATCTTTTCTATTTTGCAAGCCACGACGTTGTTGATTTAACGGTTCTTTTCTAATGCCCAGCACGCTGACCAATTAAGGCTACCTTGCAAAACTAATCAGAAGCACAAACCGAAAACCCCCATTGATGACTAAACATGCTAAAATTAATTTAACAAAAATGATTATGCCACGATACCGCCATTGACTGCTCGTACCGTGGAGAAAGAAGGCCCCATATGTTGACTCATCAGTTTAATCCTTATTCCGCCTGCACTAGTATCCTAGTGGGTAAAAATGCCAGCGCGGATGGTTCGACCATGATTGGCCGTAATGAAGATTCACGCGCCGCTTGGGCGAAAAAAATGATTATCCACGCGCACCGCGAATTCGAAGAACCACAGACCTTCAAGTCTCAGGATCAAACTCATCCCTTTACCATGACCCTGCCAAAGATTCGTGCGAAATACACAGCCACCCCTGAATGGACTGCCGAATATGGCCTGTTCGAGGAGGATGGCATTAACGAGTACGGCGTGGCAATGAGTGCTACTGAAAGTGCTTACTGTAATACACGCGTACTGGCTGCTGACCCGTATGTTAAGGACGGCATCGGTGAAGAAGCAATGGTCACTGTCACCTTACCGTACATTCATTCTGCTCGTGAAGGCGTTGAACGTCTCGGGCATATTATTGAAGAACACGGCACCTACGAAACTAACGGGATTCTCTTTAGTGATGTCAACGAAGTTTGGTACATGGAAACTGGTGCTGGTCATTACTGGGTCGCACAACGAATCCCGGATGATGCCTATGCAGTCGTTGCTAACCAGCTTGCAATCCAAGAAATCGACTTTAGTGACCATGACAATTATCTTTATGCTAAAGACATTCGTAATTTTGTATTAGACAATCAGTTAGCTTCAATGGACAATGGACTGAATTTCCGGGAAGTCTTCGGTACGGCCGACCTTTCTGATCGATATTACAACACGCCTCGCGTTTGGTATGGTCAAAGATGCTTTACACCAAGTGTCACCCAGACGCCTGAGTCGTTTGACTTACCGTTCATTCAACGGGCGGATGGCTTAATTCATATTGACCAAGTCCAAGGCTACTTAGCGTCCCATTATCAAGGCACACCGTTTGATCCCGTCGGCCAGGGCACTGCTACGGAGAAACATCAGTATCGGCCCATCAGTCTCGCCAAGACGCAAGAATCACACGTCTTACAATTGCGACCGGACCTTCCCGTCACGCTGAGTGGGATTCACTGGCTGGCGATGGGTGTAGCCGCTGAAAGTGTCTACGTTCCATTCTATGCCGGTGCTACGACCACTCCAGCAGCTTATCAAGTTGCTACAGAAAAATACGATGCTACCTCAGCATACTGGATTTTCAAGCACGTCGGTATCCTAGTCGACGCCCACTACCATGAACTACACGGGGAATTACAAACAGTACAAAAGGAATTGGCGATTCAACTTGGTCACCACATTATTGTCACGGATCAGCAAGTTGCCGCTTTGACTGGCGACGAACTCGCTATGGCACTGACCAAAGCCAATCAAAAAGCCGCTGACCAGGCCTTGAACACAATGCAAGCTCTCGCCGCTGACCTGATAACTAAAAGCACCGATATGTCACCGTTGAATTACGATACTGATTTAAACCTATAAATCACACCCCCTATCCGTTTTTGAGGGTAACCATTATTAATGTGCCACGGCTTTCGGACTGGTCAAAATGCGCTTAGTTCCGTTACTATCCAAATAAAACTCGGTGCACGCCGTTAGCCTGGCAATGGTGTATTTTTTCTTAGAAACCATCAGCATGATTATTTCTAAGGGAGGTTACCATTGATGACCACGTTAAAGTATCTACGCCATAGTATCTTAATTGCGTGTTTTTTAAACTTGATTTTTGCCCTGACTCATTGGGCCGGCATTGCCAGCGACCATCTGTTGATCGCTACAAATTACGGGCTCAGCGCCCTGATTATTTTAATGGTTTTGTTGAACACGATCGTTTTGACACATCATCCGACAATCATGCTCCCCCAGCGACAACAAATTTGGCTGATCAACTTTGCTGCCCTACTGATTGCCTTTCTGACCGAGTGGTTATGAGCATTGTGCATATTGGTTGCGTTTTGTCATCACTTATCGCAAACTAAGGTTAATTCTTATATTAGGAGGCGCTTTTTATGAGTGATGTTAACAAGAAGTTCGATAGCAAGAAGGACCAGTTGAGCGGCAAGGCCAAAGAAGTCGAAGGTAAAGTAACCGGGGACCGTGCACGTGAAGCCCAGGGCAAAACACAATCCTTAATGGGCAAAGCTAAGGACAAATTAGCTGACGCAGAAGAAACTGTTAAGGGCGTCGTGGATGAAGCTAAGGATAAAATGAAGAAGAAATCTGACGATTAAAATTTGTCGTGGGCACGGCGCAAACGGATGGTGATCAAAATCACCATCCGTTTTTTTATGATTACGCCACTTCAAATGAGAGCCCCCATCGGCGCACACAAAAACAACTTCGAGTAAGCTAGTACCTCGAAGTCACCTGTGGGGCTTGTTTAGGGTGATGTTTAACATTTTTTGATGCCGAGCGTAACAGCCAGGCTGTCAATTGGCACTGTTCAATTGTGTTTTGACCGTCGAACCCGTGCCCACTGAACCACGAACATCATTATCAGAACGACGGCAATTGCACCGATTGCGGCTGGTATCACAGTCATTCCGGCTAACTCAGGCCCCATCGGCCCCAGCACACCTTCACCAATGAGTGCCCCAAGAACGCCAGCAATAATGTGACCGATCCAACCCCGCGATTGACTGGGGCTCATGATAGCACCTGCAAAAGCACCAACCGCCGCGCCAACAATCATTACCCATAACCAATGCATGCTGTCATCCCCTTTTTAGCGGCGGTGTTTGAACTGCCGCACTTCTCGAAACACAGTCAATCCTAATTGCCCAATTGCAATCAATAGTGACAATTTACCCCAAAAACCAGGGGTCTGTCGTTTAATTTTAGCCATTACGGACACCTCCATCTTTTGATAACGCTAACAAGTGCTACTTCAACAAATCCTTTTATGCCTAATCACAATTACTGCGGCTGAAGCGCCTGGGCAGCAACGGTTCCGATCACAATAAGTATCATCGCCCCGCTCACGACTGGCAACAACGTCATTCCAGCAACTGTTGGCCCGAACCATCCAAAAGACAGCTGGCCACCAAGTGCACCGAATAAGCCTGCGATTAAATTAATTGTCGTTTGACGCCGACCATGTGCGCCTACCGCATTTGCAACGATACCTATTGTTAGTCCTAATATCGCAACACCTATCCATCCCATTGTGAACACGCTCCATCCCGATATTGTGTGATTAAAATTATCATAACTATAATATTTATATTGAGCAATCAAAATGCTCATTGACCCGACTAATTCAGTAATGATGCATATCATTTCCAGTCAAACTAGTGTTCAAGCTATACTGAGACTATCAAAAGCTTACTAAATAAGCGATGAATAAACTTAATTTTTTAATCAAGAGGTGATTGTCATGGCAACAACTTACGGCATTTTCTATAACGGACAAGCGGGTAATGGGCAAGCGGCAACCGTCGCCCATCAAACCGCGCAAGCGCTATCGAACCACGGCATTGAGTCTCAATTACTGACAACACCAGGAATCCCCCGGGCAATTGCGTTAATTAAGCAAACGCTTCCTCAACTGTCAGCACTAATTGTTATTGGTGGAGATGGCACACTGAACGTTGCAATGACAGCCCTAATCCAAGCTGAAGCACATATTCGTATCGGCGTTATTCCCATGGGAACGGTTAATAATTTTGCCACCCGCTACCAGTTACCAACTGACCCCCAAGCGGCCATCGAACTAATTTGTACTCAGCCGGCGACCCAAGCAGTCGGCATGCTAGTTTGTAATCAACGCCGGGCAGTCGTGAGTTCACTGACATTCGGTAATTTGGCTGACATTTCCAATGAAGTTCGACAATCTGAGAAGCAGCGATTCGGTAAATTAAGCTATCTTTACCGTGCTATTCGCCATATTGGTCACAATAAGTCACTGCCAATTCGATATCAATTCAAACACGAAGGAAGCCACACCTTAAAAACATGGTTCTGTTTGATTACAACGACCAAATCAGTCGGTGGACACGTCTATAGCGCGTCTGCTCCAGGAAAAATGCATATTAGTCTACTTAACAACATTGGCTGGCGGCAAGTAATTCCATATTTTTGGTTCGCACTAACGGGGAACTTGCAAAACTCCAAGGCCATTACACAGCTAACGGCAACCAGTGCACGAATTACGAGTGCAACTGGTCAAGCCGTGACGACACGTATTGACGGCGACCCAGCGGTTAAACTACCAATTGAATTGACCTATTTGACGGACCGCTTCGAATTGATCGTACCAGCAGTCATCGAATAACGACGTATTTTTTATTAATATAATCAACATATTGATTGCGTACTATTAACTTTTTGATTATAGTTAAACATAGTTATTAATTAATCCCAATTAACACAGGGAAAAAATAATAATGTTCACATCATAACTTTATTGGGGGGATTACGATGGCATCTGCTTATCGCAAATTTTGGGACAATCTTTTAAACTTTTCGGGTACAGCAACACGCTCTGAGTACTGGTGGCCCGTTATCATTAACTACATTCTTGGTGGTATTATCATTGCAATTATTCAGATGATTATGGGACACCCCATCGAGGATATTTACAATTGGAGCGATCTGAGTGTTAATACGATGAGTAAACTCATCGCATTAATCGTTTGGTTAGGAACACTCTCGTTGAAGTTTCGGCGATTGCATGACAGTGATCACACTGCATGGTGGATTTTAATTGACTTAGTTCCAATAATTGGGACCATTTGGTTCTTCATCTTAATGGTGTTGCCGTCACGCTCAAATCGTTGGCAATAATTTAACTAGGCGCAACTTTTATTGGCTAAGCGGCCCATAATGGTTGCGCCTTTTGTGACTGAGCGCTGGCAGTTAATCATATTAATAGACGCACTAATTATGTGAATGTTATCATTAATATAATAAATAACATCATTTCATTTAGGAGGTCCTGAGGATGTATCAAAATATTCTAGTCCCGCTTGATGGCTCTGATAATGCCTACATGGCTTTAAAACACGCGGTCAAACTAGCCCAGACGTTTAAATCTAAATTATTTCTGGTCAATGTTATTGATATTACACGCCTGAATGCGTATAGTCCTGCAGCTTACGGGGGAACGCTATATACAAACCTTCTAAAAGTCGCAAAAGATAATAGTCAGGACATTCTGGATCGTGGTCAGCAAATGGCTTCGGCAGCACAAGTCGAATCCCTACCAATTCAAGTTAATAGTTCACCAAAAGCTAGCATTGCAACTGATATTCCCCAAAAATATGCAATTGATCTAATCGTCATGGGCAAATCCGGCACCAACGCGGTTTCTCGAATTTTGCTAGGCTCAACAACCGCGTACGTCGTACAAAAAGCGGAAGTCAACGTGACAGTCATTAACACAATTGACGACCCTGATTAGACGACTAATAGAAGGAAGGAAAAATCAATGATCAAAGAACGCCCTAAATTCAATTGGCTTCATCTGCTCATTTTCATTGTGGTCGTCGAAGCAATCGGTGGTCTGTCGGCATGGCTCGCGGGAGACATTAAGGCCGTTTACAATGGGCTCAACTTGCCAGTACTATCACCACCAGATGGCCTCTTTGGCATCGTTTGGCCGATCCTATATGCGCTGATTGCGATTGCTGGTTACTTAGTTTTCCAGCAGGCTACGACACACCGTGACCGCCTCATGGATGCCACCCTGTTTGGTATCCAGCTGTTACTAAACTTTATTTGGAGCATCATCTTTTTCAACCAGTCGGCTTATTGGTGGGGCTTAGTCATTATCATTGTACTTGATTTAGTCGTCTTACTTTGCATATTACAGTTCTATCGCAGTAGTCGGCTAGCCGCAATTTTGATGGTCCCCTACTTGGTCTGGATCTGTTTTGCAACTTATTTGACATTAGGCGTCGCATTATTAAATTAAATATAATCGCAAATCAAATAACGGTCCCATCAGTCATTGTTACTGATGGGACCGTTATCTTATTGTATTAAAGTTTTAACGCGGCTTAACTGGTGTTGTCACCGCCAGGGCCCCGTGTATCGGCACTGATTACCAATCAACTATTTAAAGCGTTCTACGTTGCCGTTTTCTTGAACGATACGGCACAGCGTAATCTTGTGGCGCATCTTCCGGACTGGCACTCGTCCAATGGCCACTACCCTTTTTAGCTGGGCGGGCATCATCTTTGAGACACGTAAACCGTGAGCCGTGTTTATCCTGGATAATAAAAATTCGACTAAATTCGTTGATGGTATCGACTACCGTACAATCCGTATGCTTGATGTTGAACACATCCGTATAAACTTTACTCATTATTGTCCACCCCCTAGGAATTAGTATTTAACATTGTTAATATACCGCGTCTTGAATGACAAATCCATAAATATACATCTGCTGGTTATTATTACTAAAAAATGATAATCGTACAGGTCACTGATACCCCGATATACCGCCTAATTCGTTTAAATTTTCGCCCGCATCAATCGGCCTTGATAAATGAGTAATTAATCAGATGCAGTTGCATAATTGATACCTGTTTTCATTGTAAAATCCTGGTCTCGTACGATATAATCAGAATATTCTTTTTGTAAGATTATTACAGTAAGATGGTGACGACTAGTCGCTTCAATGCTTTGGCGGCTTTATCGGCATCACCGAGTAGGTTATCAGTCCGCAAGCACGAACAACAGGGGGAGTATTCAATGAAAGTCATTAATGTCGCACTACACGTCAAGCCTGAGTTAACCACTCAGTATGAAGCCTTTATTCATGAGCTAGTGGTCAATTCATCACAAGAACCCGGCAACGGTTTCTACGGCCACTTCAAACAACTAGGTCATGACCATGACTACGAGATTATTGAGCACTGGCAAGACCAAGCCGCCGTGGATTTCCATAATAAAACACCGCACTTCCAGAACTTTCTCGCTCATATCAACGAGTATCTAATAACTGAGCCTGAAATTACCCGGATGGATCACTAACGACTTGGTACTGTAGTCACATGAGCGCAACTGACAGTCACCTATTGAATCACAAATTTGAGCCACCTTGGTTCAACTAACTTGCATTGAGGGGATGCTCCTGCGCGTACTCCTTAATGCTAAAATGCCAGCTGCCAAGCTGTAATCGCAAATCTGATTCCCGGCATCCGCTTAATTATTACCACTAATTTACAATAGCAACCTGTTCTTCACTAATCAGTAAAGACCGGTCATCGCCATTCGCTTCTATGAATCCTTAAAGCACATTTAAAAAGGTCTTACTAGCCAATAAACGCCAGTAAGACCTTTACGATATCTCAAAGACAACTTTTATAGTCTAAAATCACCTCAAAGTAAATTTAGGCCTCATCTAATTACTGTACGTCAATATCTGAGACTTGATAGAACGCATTACCAGTATCCGCTATATTCCAAACACTGAGTAACACTTGATAGCCTTTTTCATTAGCAGAAATATTGACTTGATGGGTTACAAATTCACTAGGGATGGCACCATTGTCATTATAACTAGCTATCTTCTTGAAATCACTAAACTTAAGTGGTGCGTTTGGATTCCAGCCAGGCTTGGTAATATAGTAATCCCAAGTACTAGTTTTATGACGAGCAGTTAACTGCCAAGTCACACTAAGATTGCCGGCCTTCACAGGTGTCTTATACCACCGTTTGGCATTTTGCTCGTCCAGTGGTGCAAAGTTAGCAATACCGGCACTGGCAATTTTGCCATCAATAAATGTATTTTGGGGCGCTTCAATACTCTGTGGTTCATACATAACCGAACCAATATTGGTATTCAAAGGCCCACCTGGATACCAAGTACTCCCCAGATAAGCTCTGCCACCCGGGTTCGTCACAAAGCCATGTGCTGAAACTTGAATCACGCCACAACCTAAAAACGCGATCATCATACCAACTATAATAAATAAGTACCGTAATACATGATTCTTCTTGGTGCTCAACATAAGATCCCCTCCTCAATTGTCACTATAACGCCCTGACAACATGATAGCCACCAAGATGCACAGAGGCCCGAAATCTTTTCTATGCCTATCGATTCCAGCCTAATACTGAACAAGTCTGGAATGGTTGCCCTTGTCTATCATTCCAGATCCATAATAAAAAATCCCTCATGTTTTTATGAGGGATCAATGAAACTACATGTTTATTGTGGAGCTATATTTCGATACGACTACCGCAGAACCGACAAGATCAATCATAAATATAATGGCGAGTCATCGGAAGGCCAGTTCCACTCGGCGCTTTCACTAATAGATATTGAATAACATCGATATTTCCGGCCTCAAAAGCAGCTGCACATGCCTGTAAATATAATTGCCACATGCGGTCAAATCGTTCCCCATAATTCTTGACGACCTGTTGTTCGACCTGCTGATAATTGTGATACCAGATTTCTAACGTCTTTTGGTAATGGCGCCGCAAGGGTTCAATGTCTGAAAATTGTAACTTAGCAGCCATAATATGTTTGAGATTCTCAGCAACATTTGGGATATAGCCCCCTGGGAAAATATATTGGTTAATAAATGGATCAACGCCGGCACCTTCATGTTGACCTGTAATGCCATGAATTAAAGCTCGACCTCCTGGAACTAAGAACGCTTGAATTTTATTAAAGTACAACCCTAGATTTTCTTTACCAACATGTTCAAACATACCTACCGAGGTGACATAATCAAATTGGCCAGTGACTTCTCGATAGTCCTTTAACTGCACATGCACTTTTTCCTCCAAATGACGTTGCTTGATTTGCGCTTGTGTATAATCATACTGTTCTTGACTTAAAGTAATACCCGTTGCATCTAACCCAAACTCATCCGCGGCCATAAATAATAATGTTCCCCAACCACTCCCAACATCCAATAATCTTTTACCAGGCTGGGTTGCCAGCTTATTTAAAATATGTCTCACTTTATTGAGTTGTGCCTGTTTTAAAGTATCATCGTCATGTTCAAAGTACGCACAAGAGTAGGTCATGGTATCATCTAACCATAGTTTATAAAAATCATTGCCGATATCATAATGACTTTGAATATCTTTTGTACTGCTTTTTTCGGAATGTGATATTTTGGGCAAGTGTTTCAAAAATGAATTATGTGTCAAAAAACTGTCTTTTTGGCGGTAAGCAGAGGCAATTAATTCCTGAATGCTCCCGTCTACTTCAATATCCCCATTCATGTATGCTTCACCTAAAACCAATGTTGGCTGATTAGTTAATAGCTTAATTGGGATTTCTTTATTTAATCGAACTTTAACAGCTGGCATGCCGGTACCATACCGTTCAATTTGCCCATCCCAATAAGTGACTTCAATAGTAATATCGAACGCTTTACTAAATAAGTTTTTATAAATGATTTTGTCTAGCATAACAGTCTCCTATATAATGTTTTGTGTATGAAACATTATATACCTGAATTTGATTTTCTGGAAGATTGATTGTCTTTATTTCACTGAACCTGTATTGAACCGCAAACGGTATTTCTAATAATAGCAATGATTGTCAGTTTTATTTATACTGAAAATTATGCTGTTCATAATATTTATATTGATAATCTTAAACTACTAATGTTAAATTCAGAATGACCTATTTTTTAAATACCAAGAACTAAGGTCTGTTGCCAAACATCGAGATTGTTCAGCATCAATATTTACTGCAGTCATTACATCTAAATTGCTTAAACTAAATGGAGGGATTACAAATGGATTTCATTATCGCAATTGGCGGCCTCGTCACTGGCATTGGCCTCATCATCAATGTCTTTAACACCCGGATCAAGTATGGCTGGTTCACTCACTATCAGAGCAAAAGTCGGCCACTTAATTATGTTAGTTTATTATTAATCATAATAGGGTTAATTATTATTATTGGCAAAGCCTATCTAAACGGACAACTAAATTAACATAAAAACTAAATTGCTGATGCAGTACAGTATTCATTTGTATGTTAGCCTATATAGTAGTAACGTGAAGTCTATATCATTTATAACTAATTCATTTATTCAAACTAAACACTACACTGGGGGATTCAATGATGAAACAGCAACAGAAATTAGCGCGTTTAACAACTGTTAATCAGCTTTTAGAACAGCTAAACACTTCAGTTCCAATTGAAAAAGTTGAAATCAGAAAATTAATTAGCCAAGCCTACGCAACTATCAACCAACCAGATTCAGTTACTAAGCGTTATCAACAAATACCCGACGCAATCAATGAATTAATCGGTCAACTTCAAGTGATGGCTGTCGCTAAAAAATACCATTTCTCAACTGAACAAGATCAGTTAATTGCCAACTTAACAACTTCTACAAATAAAATGTTTGCCCACGGTTGGTATGGCCTAATTGCCATGAGCGGTGTTGGAAAGTAACCCTAGCAATTCATAAAGAGTGTTCCAGCTACGATTTGACCCATTGAAGGCATCCCCAAAAGGAGCATCTTTTTAAAAGATTAGCGGGTCATGATGTCAATTTTTGTTACTGTTTGAACTTAACTGTAGTATAAAAGGCGCTCATTTGCTGAGCGCCTTTTATGTTACTGCTACAACTTTGATTGTTGTTGTATCAACGTTCCTACTTGACTTCCGAAGTATTCACAATTGGCTGAGTACCTGCCCAGAAATAATGGTGACCATCTAGCCTTTTTCTATTACTAGGTTTTACTGCCTTTACAAGGCACCCTAAACAGGCTCTTTTTACAATTTTGGATTGATTGTTTTTCTATTTCAACATGATTTCTTCACCACAAAATAAAAATGAAATACGAGTCAACTTGCATAACTGATAGATGTCGGACCTCACCCGGCAGAAATTTCTCTTTTTTCTTGATTTTCTACTACCCGAGAACTATCCGTCTATGCCCACATCTAAACCGCGTGGATATTTTGAAATTATTCATCGACTTTACACGTCATAACGTGTAAAGTGATTGATGTACTAAAGAGGAGGTGATTAAATTTCCCCGTCATATGAAAAAGAAGCCCATTCATATCAAGTTAGAATTTGCGGTTCACTTGATAATCATAGACTTCAAAATTTCGATTGATTGGTAATTCTTTCACGGAGGGCGCTCGCCCGCCCTCTTTATTACACTTTTATTATAGCAAAGGAGTGAGCAAAATGAAACTCATCAACATCCATCGCAAACATATTAATGTGGAACTTGAACTGAATTTGCGTGACTGGAAAGATGCAATACTTTGGGGATTGTTGGCTGTAATCGTGATTGTTACTATCTATTGGGTGGTGAAATTATAATGGGTGAAAAACTAAGTGAGGCACGCATTAAGGCTAATAAAAAATGGGACGAGAAAAATAAGGAAAGAAAAAAATACATTGTCAAACGTTCTACGGCTAAAGGCTTCATTCGAGACTATGCTACTGATGATGATCTGACAGAATTACTTACGCTTATCTCGGATAGACATAATTTTTTACATAAAAAAATTAAAGATAACAACAAATAGCTACACATTGATTAAATGGAGAAATTAATGGTTCTTGATTAATAGGTTCAAGTGCTGCTATGATCTCATTAATTGTTACCTAGTTAAAGTTGGCCTCTTTGAGAAAACCAACATAACCATCAATTAAAAGAGTCATTAGCAACCTACATACATAAATGGCATGATACCATGTCATTTATACATGTAGGCAGTTATCGTGGCCGAATACAATAAACACCACGTTGGCTTAACTGTTAAGGTTTCAGCGTCTAAAATCAGCGATAGTATATCTCTAACACTCATGATAAGTCACTATCAGAGATGAGATAAGAGTAGCTCTTTAAGGAGGGAGAAATTTGCTATTATTGGGATTGGCAGTGTTAGTTGAGTTTATCTTACTCACATATGTCATTAAGATTCAAAAAAGAATTATGAACTATACCAGATCGGACGAGCTATATTTTTGGGGACTTTTTCTAAGAAAGAACGACTCCCGTCGCAAAATTAGGCAGCTCAAGAAAAAAGTTCTTCAAACGTATCGTAGAAGTTCCCTAAAAAACGAACTACTCTTCTGGTTAGAATTTACAGTTGCTAAATGTTGTTTTTATGGTTCACTTATATGGAGCTTTTACGTAATTGCTTTCGGAAATAGCAGAACCCCATTCTGGCCAGCCATTATAGGCTTTATAATGGCAATTCCACCTGCAATAGCACTTCCCCAACAACTGTATGATTTTTGGAGACAACAACCTATTTGGCATGAGCATCCCATTGAAAAACAAGCTTTTCTACTACCAAACGAACAGGACCACAAAGATTTAGTTAGGTACCATTTGAAATCCTATTCCGCATTGTTCGTAATGGCAATTATAGGATTTCTAGTATAGGAATCTGAGCGTTAAAAAAGACAAGGTGAGAAACTAATTTTGGTTTCTCATCTTGTTCATTTTTCATCTAAATTTTTCTTTAACCTATACTTTATTATTTGTTAAGAAATTTGTAGCAAGCGCTAAAAATGTTGCGGCAACACCCGTAACAGGCGATGAACTAGCAACTACAACTCCGATTGAAATAACTGCGGCCATCACAAACATAGCTCTTACTGTTTTCTCAAGTGATTCTGCAGGATCATAGGTAGGCCAGTTTTCAAAGTCGCTTTTATTGAAAGTAACATTAATTTCAATTGTTATGGTCTCACTTAATGAGCCTTTTTCGACTTGATAGACATAATATTTCAACTTAAAGTTAAACTCACCGTTCTTGATATCACCAATTTCTAACTCAAAATTTTCTTTTTTTCAGTGAAGTTGAAAGCAAAATAAATAGTTTGTCAAAAAAGGCGACAGCATGAAATGTTGAAAACTGAAGAAGCCTCCAAAAATGCGATAGTAATGCCATTCTTTGCCGCTCTAAATTACAATGTCTTTGATCCTATTTAATTCGTTCCTGAATACACAACAGATTTTGGTAGTAAAAAGCGTTGGCAATTTATGGCTTATCAAGGCATGGATACTGGAACCGGTAAGCAAAAACCAGTACACCGGCAAGGATTTAAACCAAGCGAGCAGCCCAAGATGCTGCTAAGCTAATTGAGGCCGAAGCTGTGGCTAACAACCGATTATCGAATAGCAAGGCCAACATGACACTGGGCGAGTATCTGATGTACTGGATCGATAACTTAAAAGTAAATGTAAAGGTGGATACCATTCAAATCCATCGTCGGAATATCAGATTCTACATCAATCCCCGAATTGGTGATTACCAGCTTAAAGATTATTCGTTTAATGTTCATCAGAAATTTATCAATAACCTTTTCATGGAAGAAGGAGCTGGACGTTCTAAACATGGATATGGTTGGAACACAGTCCAGTCCATCAATCAGACGCTCTCAAACGCCCTAGAGAAAGCTGTACGCTTAGATTACATCAAAGTTAACCCTACTCGACATGTAGAATTCAATCGCAAGTATCGTCACGAGGTTAGAAAAATGCGCTATTTCACTAAGGAACAAACCGATAAATTTTTATAGGCCGCTCAGTTGGAACATCTATCATTGTGGTACCCCTTTTTCCTACTCATGTTCGACTGTGGCTTACGAGTTGGAGAAGATCTGGCTCTTAGATGGTCACGAGTAGACTTCAAGCATTGCATAATCAGTATCGACACCATTCGCATTTATAACTCTGAAGTTAAGGTAAATGACATTGGATTAAAAGATATGATGCTAGACACGCCCAAAACGACAAAAAGTATTCGGAAGATTCCTTTAACAGATTGCGCCTATGATGCACTACCGGATCTATTTAAACAAACTCATCCAAATGAAATAATTAAGCTCAATCGGTCTGATATTGACTTGAATGACTTCATCTTTATCAAGCCCACGGGAAAGTTTCACGGTTACCCTCTGGCCATTACTTCTGCACAAGTTGCCATGCCCAGAATCTGTGATCGTGCGGGTATTCCTCGTTTAAACGTTCATGGGTGTCGTCACACTTATGGTGTACGATTACGCGAAACTGGCGTAGATATTAACGACATTCAAGACTTAATGGGACACGTTGATTCAGAGACCACCAAATTGTACGCGGAAATCACGCCAAAAATTAAGGAAGACACAGTAAAAAAACTGAATACATTTTTAAACTAAATTTACTGAAATTCATCGTTTTTAACAAAAAGATTGCCAAAACATTACGGCACTCGTTACGGAAAAAAAGGCAAGCCTTAAAAAATAAGGCTCGCCTTGATTGTTATTATCTTATAGATGTTGTTATATCAACGTTCCTACTTAACTTCCGAAGTATTCACAATCGGCTGCGTACCCCGCTCCGAAATAATGGTGACCATCATGTTATTGATCAGTTGCAGTTTCTTATCGTCTGATAGCTGCATCCCCGTATCTTTCTCTAAACGGGCGATCGTGTCTTCCGTGATTGAAACGGCCCCTTCCACGATGACCTTGCGAGCAGATAGAATTGCCGAAGATTGTTGGCGTTGTAACATCGCACTGGCGATTTCAGTCGCGTATGCGAGATGCGTTAAGCGCGTCTCAACGATCTCGACCCCCGCAACATTTAGCCGTTCTTGAAGTTCTTCCATTAACCGGTCAGAAACTTCGGTTGGATTGCTCCGCAGCGTAATCTTCTTGTCGTCATCAAACGTATCATATGGATATTCAGAGGCCACGTGCCGCACCGCTGATTCACTTTGAATCTCAACAAATTGTTCATAATCATCCACTGCAAAGAGTGCCATACTGGTATCAACAACTTTAAACACGATAACGGCCGCAATTTCCACGGGATTTCCCCGGAGGTCATTAACTTTTAAAATGGCACTGTTAAAGTTGCGGACCCGCAGTGAAATGGAAAACTTACTGGTTAACGGAACGGTCATAAACAGCCCTGAATCACGAATTGTCCCGATATACTTACCAAAAAATGTTAACACGCGCGCCTCGTTGGGGCCCACAATTGTTAGCGAACTAGCCCCAAAGGCCGCAATAATAATTAGCAATGCGCCCAAAAAGATACTCGCAAAATGATCGCCAGTCGCACCGGCCCAAACCAGCCAACCGCCAACTAACACAAATGCGATCGCTAACACTAGACCAATATAGCCATTGATATGAAACACTTGTTTTTCTTTCATCAAGACTACCCCCTTTGGCCCTTATTATAGCATAAGCGCCTCACATGCTCGCAAATCTAAGTTCGATGGCAAGTTCCAAAGTCAGTGGTGGCAATCACCTTCGCGGCCCTCCCGGCTCAGCTATTCAAAAGTGCCTGAAGTCCATCCCCATCAACGTGACTTAACTCGGCTTGCCACTTTTCCGCTCCCGTCCCGCAAAACACCAGGTCGTCATCACTAGCAATAGTGTGAATGGCCAAGCGACTTGGTAGGGGCGCATAAACGCAGCAGTTAACTCAATTTTGGTTTTGGCCTTAATCGCTGATGCAGCAGTCCTTATTCGCTGATTAGTGTGTTTAACTTGACTGTGAACCTTTTGGGCCACCTGCTGATGAATTTGAGCTTTGATACGCACTGGAGCGGACTGCAATGACCGTGCTTTTAACACTTGCATATAATTGGCAGCAACCAACCGGCGGGCCTTAGCCGCCGTGATTGGCTCGTGGACCGTTTGCGCGGTTTGCTCAGTTGCTAATTGGTGGTCAACCACGCGTAACGTATCACGTTTGGCTTGCTTAGGAATTGATAAAGTAGTGACCGTCGTCGTTGCATACGTTCGTATCTGTGTCTTAGCCGTTGTCAAATTAGCGGCTAAAGCTGACACAAAAATGGCTACGGCCAACGATGTGCCAATTTGCCGAAACACGCCAATCACACTTTGTGACGCTGTCAGTAACTCACCGGTAAAATCACCGGCCGCTAATACCGTAATTGGCCCAATAATCGTGCCGTAGCCCGCACCAACCAGTAACGCCGCCAATGCAAACTGCCAGTACTGACTAGGACTCATCAAGCTAAGTACCCCATAACCCGTAGCTATTGCGAGACTACCACTAAAGATCACGCGCCGCGCACCAAGCTTTGCTAACAAGAAACCACTGATTGGTGAAAAAATAAAAATCATCATTGAAGCGGGCGTAATCATAATCGCCGCCATCAATTCCGTCTTACTTTGAACTTTCGTGAAGAAACTCGGCATCAAGACTAATAGTCCCACCATAAAGACCCCTGATAACACGGTCGCTAACGCCGCACCGTTAAACTGTCGGTCTTTAAATAGGGCTAATGGGACCATCGGCGCTGAGACGTGGGCCTCCATCCAGACAAAGGCAATCAATGTTAGCGCACTAGTGACGCCCAGGCTCAGGACTACGCGACTCGTCCATCCCCAGTCATTACCTTTAACCAGGACCAACGTCAATGCCAATAAGGTCGTCATCACTAAGGCACTCCCACCGAGGTCTAGTTTTACTTGACCATGACTAGGGTGCCGCCATGATAGCCAGGCGATGCAACCACACAACGCGACGGCAACTAAAGGCACGTTAATCAGGAAAATTCCCCGCCACCCCCAAAATTGAGTGACCGCACCACCAATGGTTGGTCCTAACGCTGCGGCTAGCCCTTGCATCACGCCCAAGCTTGCAATGACCCCCGTACGCCTGCTGAGTGCAACACTCTGAATACCAATCGTCATACTAGCCGGGAAGACGATGGCCGCACCAATACTTTGAATCGCTCGGCCAGTAATCAGCAGCCCGACACTGAGACTCAATCCAGAAGTTAGTGAACCAATACCAAAGAGCCCGAGTCCAATCAAGTACATCCGCCCACGTCCCCAGACATCCGCTAACCGACCGAGTGGAATCGCCAGACTAGCAAACAGGACGGTGTAAATATTCAGTGCCCACGACAGGTGCGTCAAATCAGTATTTAGTCCCGTCTGAATTGCTGGCAACGCAATATTCATAACCGTCGTATCAAGCATACATAGAAAAATGCCAATCATCATCATTGCAATTACTTTCGTCGATTTTTTCATCATAATCGCCTCCCGTTAAGTTAATGGGAGTATATCTGGTAAAATGGTCATAAATAAATACTTACGTTACAAAAAAGGAGATGTTGTAACCAATGGACCCACAAACACGAAAACGCCAAAATTTAACTGCGGTTTATG
Organism: Lactiplantibacillus plantarum; assembly: GCF_014131735.1. Lineage (NCBI taxonomy): Bacteria > Bacillati > Bacillota > Bacilli > Lactobacillales > Lactobacillaceae > Lactiplantibacillus > Lactiplantibacillus plantarum. Next base: position 1,578,188 of record NZ_CP039121.1, on the reverse strand, counting down.
CGGCCTTACTACAGCTTATGTCGCAAAAACCACTCAGTCGTATTTCAATCACAGAACTTTGTCAGCACGCTCAGGTTTCTCGCACCTATTTTTACCGTAATTTCGCCAACTTCGATCAGATTATTTTGGCCTATCAAAAACAGACTATCCTTCAATATCTGCGCCAATTACCGCGACAATCAAAGGTTAAATTGCAGGTATTGATGACTCAATATTTCACTCTCATGCAACAAATGGCAGCGACAAATGCGTTATTGATCAAAAACGAAAAAGCCCAGATTTTTATTCAAAGTTTCGAAGCCGTCTTTGCATTACTCATTAAACAAGACCGTATTATCGGTTCAAGCAATACCGCGCTTCGCCAACCGTACTACACGGCTTATTTTTCTGGTGCGGTCATCAATATGCTCGTTCATTGGCAACAGAATGGGATGGTTGAAACACCGGCCTATCTCGCTCAACAGGTCACTCGGTTCACTCTACGCGATAACGAAAGTAGGTCCTAAATAAAACGGGGTGCCGTTGCCGACATCCCGTTTAGTAGCTTCTTTAATTTACTTATCAACTCAGTCGCGATGGTAACGTTGTTTAACACGCTTCATCGCTTGTTTGCCACCGAACATCCGCTGAATTTTAGCCTGCTCCAACTGGCGTGAATTGAGTCCTTGATAGCTCATTTCACGTTGTAATTTTTGATAGCTTTGTAACCGTTCAGACGTTACCGTGCCCACCTCAACTGCTGCCCGTACCGCACAACCAGGCTCGCTAGTATGGGTACAATCATTAAACTTACACTGTGTCGCCAATGCGGCAATTTCCGCGAAAGTTTGATTTAAATCACCCATGAAGATTTGTAACTCACGCATTCCTGGTGTATCAATGACACAGGCGCCCGTTGGTAGCGGTATTAATTGCCGACTCGTCGTTGTGTGCCGCCCTTTGTCATCATCTGTACGAATCGATTTCGTCGCCAAGATATCCTGGCCCAACAATCGGTTAATCAAAGTCGACTTACCGACACCCGAAGAGCCCACGAAGGCCACCGTTTGACCAGTCGTTAGGTATGGTTGCAATTCATCCAAACCCTGACCCGTTTCGACCGAACAAGTGATCGTTGGTACGCCGACACTGACATCCGCCACAGCCCGTAACTTAGTGGCTAGATCCGTGCAGAGATCCGCCTTGGTTAAGACAATGACCGGAAGTGCACCGCTATCCCACGCAATCGTCAGGTAACGTTCTAACCGCCGCACATTAAAATCCGCGTTCAATGACATGCAGATAAAGATGGTATTAATATTTGTCGCAATGATTTGGCCGTCTTGGCGGTTCACGGCACCGCGCGCCAAGACACTCTGCCGTGGCGCGATTGCTTCAATCTGCGCCTGATTATCAGCGGATGAAGATAGGCACACCCAATCCCCAACCGCCGGAAATGCCGCGGGACTGGCCGCTTCATAAGCCAGTTTTCCCGTAACTTGTGCTGAACGTTCCCCAGCCGTCGTGATGACTTGGTACCAATCACGATGTTGGCCGATAATCCGGCCAAGTATTTGACCGTTTTCCTTAGTCAAGTCGGCTTGAACCGCCGTCGTCAATCCATATTTAATTAAATTAATTGTCAATTTTTATAATCCTTTCGCAAAGTGACTTACCCTAACGCTCTGCGAATTAAAAATGCGCACAGTCTTATCCCAACTGTGCGCAAAAACCGTCCGGCATGTCTATCTGCCAGGCCATTCGTCACATTAGGGTACACGAAACTAAGCGGGTCCAACCCACTTTTTTCGCTCAACAACACCCTAACGAATGCCCGACATAAAACACCCCTCCTATATTTGATAATTACAATTTAACAAGTCTCACCAAAATTGTCAATTTAAATCGATTCACCACGGCAATTCAACGCTAATGTGCGCATTAAAGTCTTGCTGGCGCTTTAGTTTGGCTAACCGGGCGGCCTGCCGCTCTTGATAGCCCTGAGCAACAAACGTGTATTCTGGTTTATCAGCGACTAACAGTGGTAATTCAATATTACGGTCCGTCACCACGAACGTTGAAAAGCAAGTCAATCCCAAAAACCGTTCGCCGGTCTTCAAGTGTTCACCAATGATTTTAGTAAATACCTCGATTGAGCGGTGACCAACGCCCGAAACGTAAGATTCCGCACACATTGAGTCTTGTAACCGAAACGGCAATAAAAAATTGACCTGATCGACTGACACGGTCACCGTCTCAATTCGAGCCACTCGCGATGCGGCAATCGATGAATTATCATCGATAGTCGCCAAGATTTTTCCGCCAAAAACCGTGTCGTGCTCATTCAAATCAGCTGAAAACACACGGTGATTGGTAATTGATAAAGTCTGTGAAATATGAATTGGTTCCATGTCTGCACCCCGTCATCTTTAATTATTTTTATTTATATCACTGCAAACGACCTACAATGTGATTAAAACAGACTAACTAGCTCGGTTGTTGTTCGGACACGTCCTTCCTGCTACGACCACCGAAACCGACTGCTTTTATCCTTATGTCATCGTCGGCTTTGATTCCGATTCAAGACACATCGTTAGAATGTGATCAGCCGCCACAATTAATCTGAAAGTGATTGGCTATACTTCGTCGCAAACGCCCAAAATTTAGCAACCACGGCAGCGTGATTATCTGGACGTTTCATGAAAGCCATCTGACTGCGAATAGTAGGCGTCAGTGGAATTGCTTTAATGTTGTCAAAACCAGTGAGATCAAATGACCGCGCCATGACAACCGAGACACCATCACCCTGATTCAGCATTTCTAAAATGAGATCAATTCGTTGACCATCATAGACCATCTGTGGCGTATGCATTTTTTGAAATGCCGAAAACAACGGGTTATCTTCACCGATGGTATCTTTCAATAATAAAATTGATTCATGTGCCAGCATCGACAGACTAATCTCAGCTTGTTGCGCCAACGGATCGTCTTTCGGAACAAGGACCACAAACTGATCGGTCTCATTCAATAAAACGTCATAATTATTGGGTTGATCCCCGAAAATCCGTGTAAATACAATGTCGACATTCGTATGATCCAGTGCATGCGCTAACTGATCGACACTCGCCTCACTAAATTGTAATTTCACTTCCGGATACCGCTTCGTAAATGCCGTGATAATATGAAAAGCCTGGTATTGTGCTAAAGATGGTAGTCCCTGAACAACCAGCGACTGCGCATTATGAGCGGTATTAGCGGCCAGAACTTGTTGTAACTGACGCTCTTCGCGCAGAATTGCTTGGGCCCGTGGCAATAATTGTTGCCCAATCCGTGTTAACGTGACTTGCCGATGCGCACGTTCAAATAATTGGACCTGCCAATCGCGCTCTAAAGCCATAATGTACTTTGAAATGGTCGACTGTGACAAAAACATGCGTTCAGCACTGCGACTATAGTTCTGGGTCGTGGCAAGGTCAACAAACACTGCCAATTTCCGTGTTTCCATAATTAACCCTCTTCTAACTATTCCCATTTAGAATAGTTTACCACATATTCAGAATTGTTCTTATCCGAAACAAGCTCTAAACTAATAGCTGTTGTTTTTATCAATTAAATATTGAGGAGGGCTTGCGTGCCAATTGGAATTATTACTAACGTGTGTGCAATCTTTTTCGGGGGTATTGTCGGCGCATTGACCGGCAAACGAATGTCACAACGTTTAAAAGATGGGCTGAATATGTCCTTTGGGATCTGTTCCATGTGTATGGGGATTTACGCGATTGCACCACTAAAAAATCTAGCGGCGGTCATCTTTGCCGTTATTATCGGAACAGGTATTGGATTACTTTGTCATTTGGGAACTGCAATCAATCACGGCGCTGCCGCGATGCAACGTTTCATTTCACGGTTTGTCAAAGCACCAGCAACTTTTGAGAAACAGGCTTTTGAACAGACAATGGTCACGGTAATCGTACTATTTTGTGCCAGTGGAACTGGTATTTACGGGACTTTAACTGAAGGGATGAACGGCGACGCCACAATTTTGATTTCCAAATCGATTCTGGACTTCTTTGCTGCGGTAATTTTCGGTGCTAACTTAGGGTTAGTTGTTTCCTTAATTGCTGTTCCCCAACTAATCATCCTGACTGCTTTATTCTTAATCGCTCACCTAGTCTTTCCCTTGACCACTCCTGACATGATTCTAGATTTCAAAGCGGTCGGTGGTATTTTAATGGTTGCCAGCGGCTTTCGCATTATTGCCGTCAAGATGTTTCCGACCGCCGATATGATTCCGATGATGGTCGTTATCATGCCGATTTCATGGTTATGGATGAATTTTGTATTGCCATTATTATAGATAAATTATTGAAGGACAAATTAAAAAGCAGTTCTGAGCCCACAATTATGGCTTGCTCAGAACTGCTTTTAGTCAGCACGTAGAAGGCTTGCAATAGCAGGTCAACCCAGTCGGCCGATAATAAAATCCAGTGGCCATTGTTCACTAAACTTAAAAAAGAACGCACTAAAGTTAATACCAACAACACGCTCCAATCAGCCAACCGACAAGGGACGAGCCAAAAATCCCTCGTGAGTCGCAGGCAATTCTAACGGCGTCAACTGGTATAACTGTGTTTGATAGCACGCTAGTCCACGTTCTAAATCAAGAACCTCAACACGGCTGGGCGCATGGGTCAAACCACAGCCCACTAACTTTAATACCGCTTCTTTAGCCGTCCAAAGTTGCCACCCTAACCGATAACGATCTTGCACCGATAAAGCCTGTAATAGCTGCCATTCCGCCGATGTAAAGGCTCGCCGAATGGCAGTCACATCATATGGACGGACCTGTTCAACATCAATCCCCAGAGGTCCCGGACCAACCGCTACCATCACTAACTGGTGCGTGTGACTAACACTAACACCTAATCGAGGATGACTTGGAAAATAGGGCTGGCCCAATCGATGATAAGCTAATGGTACCGATAACACTTGCTGAATTAATTGGCGACTCACGGTTCGCTGAGTGACCCGTCGCATTTTTTTAGAAACATCGACCGGCATCTGAAGCCACTGCCGTTTAAAGACAACTTGAGTGATTGGCATTAACTTAAGTGGACCCCTTTATCCACGTATACCACGTCCCCGGTCATTCCAGTCGAGAGATCGCTTAATAAAAAGGCAGCCACGTTGCCGATCTCACGCGTTTTTACCGGTTCTCCATCAACTGTCATACTGCGAGATAATTTTAATAATTGCTGATGCTCATGAATACCCGTTACCGCCAACGTTTTGACTGCTCCGGCTGAAATTGCATTCACGCGGACTTGTTGTGGTCCAAGGTCACGTGCCAAGTAACGCACATTTGCTTCCAACGCGGCCTTAGCAACCCCCATCATATTGTAATTTGGTACGGCTCGCTCTGATCCAAAATACGTCAACGTTACGAGACTGGCTCCTGGTTTCAGCATTGGCCGAGCTGCTCGGGCAACTGCAATCAGCGAATACGCACTAATATTTTGTGCCAAATCATATCCAGCTTTCGTGGTATTCACAAAATCACCTTCTAACGTTGCTTTATCCGCATAAGCAATCGCATGGATAATCCCATCGATGGCACCATACTGTTGTTTAATGCTTGCAAATGCCCGATCAACATTGTCATCATCAGCAACATCACAGGCAATTAACGGCACATCTGGCGCAACAAACCGCTGTAAACTTTGCTTCAAACGGTCATTTTGGTAAGTCAAGATAACCTGGGCCCCCTGTGCAATTAATGCCTCGGTACACCCCCAGGCAATACTGCGCTGATTGGCCACACCCATGACCACAATAGTCTTACCCGATAAAATTCCATCCATACTTATCATTCCTCACTTATTTAAAATTGCCGATAACGGGCTTGGCGTTGCGTAACCAGTTCCGTCACCGACTTTGCTGTTAAAGCAGTTAATGTCTCGTCAATGGCCGTTTTCAGCGGTTGACAATCTGCTGCGGTTGCTACTTCAGGAATAATCCGATCAATAATTCCATCTGCCAATAATTCTGTCGGCGTCAAGCGCATTTTTTCCGCAGCTTCAGCAGCACGTTGCGATTCTTTCCATAAAATAGTGGCATAGCCTTCAGGCGATAACACCGAGTAAGTACTATTCGCCAACATCCAGACTTGATCACCACATGCTAAGGCTAATGCACCACCACTGCCACCTTCACCAACAATCAAACTCAAAAATGGTACTCGCAATTGTAATCCTGCTAACAAACAGTCAGCAATTGCTCGTCCTTGTCCCTCATATTCCGCATCGACACCCGGATAGGCACCCGGCGTGTTGATTAAGGTCACGACCGGCTGCCGTAATTGTTCTGCTTGCCGCATTAACCGCAATGCTTTTCGATAACCGCTAGGCGTCGCACAGCCAAAATGCCGAGCTTGATTCTCGGCCAAATTTTGACCCTTCTGAATACCAATAATGGTGACGGGCCGTTGAGCAATTGTTGCTAAGCCGGCGATTACAGCTGGATCATCCGCCCGTTGACGATCACCATGACAATCAAAAAAATCCTCTGTCAAGCCATCAATCAACGTTTGAATGCTAATCTTACTAGCATCCCGGGCTGCTTGAACTTGTTCGTAGGCCGTTACTTTAGACATCCTGATGACCTCCCTGAGTGATTGTTAATAATCGTTGTAGTGTTTTCCGTAAGGCTGGTCGGGGCACAATTTGATCTAACCATCCATTGGCCAATAAGGTTTCCGCCCGTTGGAAATCCGCAGGTGGTGTCTGTTGAATGGTTTGTTCAATGACTCGCCGACCCGCGAATCCAATGAGCGCTCGTGGCTCGCTCAACATAATGTCACCCTGCATCGCAAAACTAGCCGTGACACCACCAGTGGTTGGATCAGTTAAAATTGTAATATACAATAGTCCAGCTTTTCGGTGATTTGCAACCGCCGTGGACACCTTAGCCATTTGCATCAATGCACGAGCGCCTTCTTGCATACGCGCCCCGCCAGAAGCAGTAACCATCACAACGGGAAGTTTTTGGGTCGTACAAGTTTCAAATAATCGCGTAATTTTCTCACCGGTTGCCGCCCCCAAACTCCCCATCATAAATTTAGTTTCCATGACACCTAACCCAAATTGATAAGTCGCTAACGTCCCAATACCAGTCAATACGCTCTCATTCAAGTGTGAGGCTGCTTTGGCACGCTGCAACTTTTTTAAATATGCAGGGTCATCAAAACTGACGGGCGCACTTAGGTCCGCATCCCGCTCTTCAAAACTCGCCGTCAATTGTTGAACACGTTGCCAAGCAGGCAAGCGAAACCCATAATCACAATGGGGACATACCTTGAATTCACCGAGATCTTGGGTATAACAATCTTCATGACAAACTGGACAGCGCGTCAATAACGCGTCTGGAATATTATCCCGTCGAACAGCTAACTGCCGTTCAGTGGGTGCTTGAAACTTGCGCTTGGGCATCACTTAACCATCCTTTCAAAAAGTCTTGTTCGATATAAGCTGTGGTATAGGTACCACGGCCAACAGTCGAATCTGCAACTAATCCTGCTAAGAAGATCCGGTTCGTTTGAACCCCATCGATGGTCAATTCCAATAAACAACGATGCATCTTGCGACTGACCATCTTCCGATTAATACCGTGAACAATGATTTTGGCAATCATCGAGTCGTAAAACGGTGCAATCATGCTACCAGTCACCACACCAGCATCAATCCGGACTCCCAGTGTCCCCATTGGGTAGATCAACCGGGTGATTTTTCCAGGTTGCGGTCGAAAATCGTGGTATGGATCCTCCGCATTCAAGCGACACTCCATGGCAACACCATGAATTTTCACATCCGCTTGTTTAATTTTTAAAGGCATACCAGCTGCAATTTGTACTTGCGCTTTAATCAATTCAATACCCGTTACCATTTCAGTAACCGTATGTTCAACTTGCAACCGCGTATTCATTTCCAAAAAATAAAAATGATGCTGCTGATCCATTAAAAACTCATAGGTACCCGTATTTGTATAACCCAACTTTTTGGTTGCGTCAGCCACTAATTGTCCCAATTCGGTCCGTTCAGCAGTCGTGATGACCGCACATGGACTTTCCTCTAACACTTTTTGATGATTCCGTTGTAGCGAACAATCGCGCTCTGGTAGATAAATAACATGCCCCTGTTGATCGGCTAAGACCTGCACTTCGATATGCTTCGCCGGGGCAATGATTTTTTCTAAGTACAACCGATGATCATCGTATGAAGCTTGAGCTTCCTGCTGAGCGGTTCGAAAAGCCTTCGCTAAATCTTGATCATTACTAACCGCGCGAATCCCCTTACCGCCACCCCCAGCAGCGGCTTTGATCATAACTGGGTAACCTAAGGTATGGGCAGCTTGCATAGCCGCCTCAACATCCTTAAGCACCGATGGACTGCCGGGAATCACGGGTACGCCTAATCGTTGCATGGTCTGCCGGGCATTTTCTTTGTCACCCATCTGGTCAATCACCTCAGGACGCGGTCCAATAAACGTTAACTGACAATCCGCACACATTTTGGCAAATTCCGCATTCTCAGATAAAAAGCCGTAGCCTGGATGAATCGCCTGACACCCGGTCAAATTAGCAGCGCTAATAATTGCTTGCATATTCAAATATGACTGGTTGACGGGACTCGCCCCAATACAGACCGCCTCATCAGCCAGATGTACAAATAAGCTCTCCTGATCAGCCACTGAATAGACAGCGACCGCTTTAATCCCCATCTCATGAAGCGCGCGAATAACTTGGACCGCAATTTCACCACGGTTCGCGACTAAGACTTTTTTAAACAATCGCCATACCTCCTTCAGGCTTGCATTACAAAGGTTAAATCAGCACTAACAACCTCACGACCAGCACAGGTAATCACGCCATGGCCTGTTCCGATTTGACGACGCAACTTAGTTAACGTTACCATCGCTTCTAACCGGTCACCTGGGCGCACATCCGTCTTAAAATCAGCCTGCCGAATTCCGCCAAAAAAGACGTTATTACCATGATGTTCTGGCATCGATAGTAAAGCCACAACTCCCGTTTGAGCCAAAATTTCTAATAATACTGGCCGAATCATCGTTCTTCCGGTCAGTGTCTGACTCTGAAAAAACCATTCATTAATCGTGACTAATTTTTCCGCTGTTGCGCTGACACCTGGTTGGACCGCTACGATACGGTCTAATAATTGCAGCGGAAACCGTTGGGGAATTAAATCCGTAACTTCCATTAAACGGTCGTCTCCTCAATTGCAAACAATGGTTCATCAAATTCAACCATAGTTGCATTCTTAATTAAAACTTCTTTAACGATCCCACTAACTGGGCTAGGGACTTCGTTGATCATTTTCATCGCTTCGATTACACACAAGGTTTCCCCTGACTTGACACGATCACCCACCTGAACAAACGGCGCCTGTTTCGGGTCGGCAGCTAAGTAAGCCACCCCAACTAGGGGCGCCGTGACCATCGTTGTTCCCGATTGAGTCGCCACTTCAGTCGTCGGTTTGACCACTGGTACCGCGGAGTCGGTCACTGCCGGCTGTGAACGCGCTGAATTTGTCTCAGCAGTTTCAGCTTGTTTATTCAAATGCAGTTCAAAGGTTGTCGTCTTGACGTCCATGACTTGAGCGCTGGATTGATTAAACTGATTGATCAGGGCGGTCATCGCTTCCGTATCCGTCATACTCATACATTCACCCACTTCTTAAAGGCAACCACGGCATTATGGCCCCCAAAACCAAATGAATTACTCAAAGCATAGGTTGCGGCTTGATGTTGAGTTGCTGGCGTTACTAAATTGACTGGACACTCAGGATCTTGGTCCGTACAACCAATATTCGCAGGTAACTGACCCGCTTGCAGAGCACCAATCGTTGCAACAGCTTCAATTGCACCCGCAGCGCCTAATAAGTGCCCCGTCATTCCTTTAGTACTGCTGACTTGTACATCTTGACCAAACAACGCGCTAATTGCTTGAGCTTCGGCACTATCATTCGCATGTGTGGCTGTTCCATGAGCATTGATGTAATCCACATCACGCGGTTGAATGCCGGCTTCCGCAACGGCTTGTTGCATTGCACGTTTGGCACCAGCACCATCCGGTCGGGGGGCTGTCATATGATAAGCATCGCTAGTCGTTCCGTAACCCACGACTTCACCAAGAATCTGGGCGCCTCGGGCTTGGGCATGGGCCAACGTTTCTAAGACTAACGTCGCACCCCCTTCACCCATCACAAACCCATTGCGTTGACGATCAAACGGTAACGAAGCCAACGTTGGGTCAGTGGCTTTCGACAACGCAGTCAGGGACGCAAACCCTGCAATACCGATTTCGTTGACGGAAGCTTCTGAACCACCCGTGATGATCACATCTGCCTTTCCTTGACGCAAATATTCAAACGCATCGCCGATGGCATTCGTCGCCGACGCACACGCGGTCACAATCGCTTGACTGGTATTCTGTGCGTTAAATTGCATCGCGATATTACCAACAACCATGTTAATGATTGAATTAGGGACGAATAACGGTGAAACTCGTTTGGGACTCTTGTCGTGCATCTTGATCACTTGCGCTTCAATCGTCGTTAAACCACCGATACCCGAACCATAAATAACGCCTAATCGTTCTGGGTCAATATTTTCTTCATTTAGTCCGGCTTGCGCCATCGCTTCACTTGCACTGTATAGACCATAAACGGAAAATAAATCCAATCTTTTCGCTAATTTCTTTTCAATTCGTTCTTCTGGCTGAAAATCCTTAACCTCACCGGCAACTGTAATCCCAGTGGGCGTCGCGTCAAACTTCGTGATGGGCTTAATCCCAACTTGTCCCGCGAATAACCCCGTTAAAAATTCATCAACACTATTACCGAGGGGCGTCACCGCACCCATTCCAGTCACAACTACTCGTTCTGTCATTGGATAACCTCCCATATCTTATATCGTCATGCCACCGTCAACTGTTAGCACTTGTCCCGTTAAGTACGGTTGGTGCAATAAAAAGTCAATTGCTTGGGCAATTTCGTCGGGCGTCCCAAAGCGTTTGAGTGGAATATCACTTAAGGCAGCCGCCGTTACACGGTCATTCAATTGTGCCGTCATGGCCGTCGTAATCATTCCTGGGGCCACCGCATTACACCGCACTTGGCGCCGAGCCGCTTCCTTTGCCGTCGTTTTAGTTAAACCAATAATTCCAGCCTTACTAGCCGCATAGTTCGCCTGGCCGATATTGCCATGTAACCCGACCACACTAGCAACATTAACGATGGCGCCTTGTCGCTGTCGCTGCATGACTTTTAAAGCGTATTTGGTCATATTAAATGTGCCCAATAAATTTGTTTGAATCACACTCATGAAATCTTCCGCGTGTAGCCGCGTTAATAACTGATCATGGGTCACACCAGCGTTATTCACGAGTCCATCTAAGCGACCAAAATTTGTCATCACGGTCTCAATTAAATCAGCCGCCGTTTGATCATCGCTCACATCACCAACTAATTGCGTCAACCGTGGATATTCAGCCGTTAATGCTTGCCAATCGGCCGCTTCAATTTCATGATGAACGTTTAAAATAACGCTGGCCCCCTGAGCTGCCAGCCGTTTGACTGTTGCCAAACCAATACCCTTAGCAGCTCCAGTGACTAAAATCACTTCATCCACGCTCACGTACCTCCTCAGTATCCTGACAATAATTCTGCCAATCTGTCACATCTTCAATTGACCAAACCCTTACCCCCGGCAATGTTTGTTTGGCAAAAGTTGCTAAACTATGCCCCGGTCCAACTTGAATAATCTCATCGACCTCATATGTCGCAATTCGTTGTAAGCAGGCCGCAAAGTGCGTTGGCGATACTAACTGTTTTACCAACGTTTCCTTGACAGTTGCCTGGCTAAAGGGGGTCACGGTCGTATTACTGATGACCGGAATTTGGGGTGCTGCAATATTAACAAATCGTAATCGTTGCGCCAACGCCTCACTCGCTGCTGCCATTAACGGCGTGTGTGAAGCCACCGCAACGTCTAATGGGACCACCCGTTTAACGCCGTGTGTTTTTAAATAGGTTCGCGCAGCTTGAATACCAGCTGCATCGCCACCAATAACAATTTGATCAGCTAGATTGTAATTAGCGGGATACGCAACCCCCACTGCTTGGGCACTTTGACAAGCGGCTGCAACCAGTGCCGGCGTTACCTTCAACGCCGCGACCATCTCCCCGGGATGCTGTAATCCCGCTCGTTGCATATATCTAGCCCGATCGGCAACTAACTTCAAGCCATCAGCAAATGGCAGGACGCCAGCTGCAATCAATGCGGCATACTCGCCAAGGCTCAATCCTGCTAACACGGTCGGACACTCATTAAGCAACGCTGTTAAAGCACGATATAACCCCATATTCATCGCTGTAATTGCAACCGGCATCCGTTGAGCATCATCGATCCAATCAGCAGTTACCCGCAGATCCCAGTCCAACACTTGATTAGCTTCGTCAATCGTGGCTTGGTACGCTGGTAACGTTTGATAAAGATCGGCCCCCATATCGGCAAACTGTTGTCCTTGACCACTGAATAAGATTGCCGTTTTCATAACTTAGTCCTCGCTATTTTCCTGATGAGTCGCCACATAATCAACTAAATCACCAACCGTGGCTAAAGCGTCATCCGTTTCGATTTCGATATCATATTCGTCTTCGATCTTATCGATCACTTCAAAAACGTCCAGACTATCAAGTGCTAAGTCTTCGGTAAAGTTCGTTGTCATCGTAATCTTGTCAGCATCCACGTCTAATTGTTCCACGATCATCTTTTTAATTTGGTCAAAAATTTCAGTTTTAGTCATTGTTGATTCCTCCAGAATTTTTAAATTAATTTTAAATGCTTGATTTCAGTTATCAATTAATACTCAATTACGACACTACCGACGGATAACCCGCCGCCAAAACCGGTAAACACCAGCTTGTCACCACGTTGAACTTGCTTTTGGGCAACCATTTCGGCAAATAGAATCGGTTCACTGGCTGCCGCAGTATTGCCATACTGTGCAATGTTCATCGGTAATTGTTCCGTAGCTAAGTTTAATTTTTGACCAACGCTCTTAACAATACGTGCGTTGGCCTGATGAAGCACAAATGCTTTAATATCACTCGACTCGAGCCGTGCCTGCATCAACGCCTGCTCAATTGAGTGCGGCACTTGCTTAGTGGCAAAGTCATAAACCCGCCGACCATTCATCTGAAAGGCCCAGCGGTTAGAATCTGCACCATCAGTCCGTGTCGACCACGGATTCACCTGAGGTTGCTGTCCCGCCGTTAAATAATGCCCGTCAGCGCCAAACGTCGCGTAATGACCGCCCAGCCAGTGCCCAGTGGTCGTATTAGGCTTAGCAGTAATCAATAGACCACCCGCACCATCACCAAATAAAACGGCAGTGCTACGATCATGCCAGTCTACTAACCGACTCAAGGTCTCGCTACCGATTAACAAAGCGGTCTGGCCCGGTTGTAAGTATTGGTGAACCAACTGCATCCCATAAACAAAGCCCGCACAGGCAACATTGATGTCAAAGGCAATTGCTTTTTCAGCCCCAATTGCTGCCTGTACTTGAGGAGCCGTCGCCGGTGTCAAATAATCCGGTGACATGGTTGCCACGATGATCAAATCAATCGCCGTCGCCGCTAGCCGACTTTGCTGCAACAACTGCTGGGCAACTGAAACAGCTAAACTCGTCGTTGTCTCATCGGTCGCGACGTGGCGAGAACGAATTCCCGTTCGCTGCTTGATCCAATCATCAGAAGTCGCCATCAGTTGCGTTAGTTCTTGATTCGTGACTTTGGTCGTCGGCAGTGCCTTAGCACTCGCTAAAATCGAAAAATTAGTTGTCATGGTTGGTTACAATTCGGCAATGCTTTTAAAAAACTTTCCCAAACGACAATCGCCGAATTGCCATTACCACCTTTCTATTTTGAATCAGTTGCACCAACGATAAAGGTTAAATCAGTTGTGCAGGCTGCCTTGTCACCGACCATCGCCTGACAACTCACCGTTCCCATGTTGGACCGTTGCTTGACCATTTGGACATGCAACTTCAAGACATCACCGGGACGGACAATTTTGCGGAACTTGGCATCCTTAATGGCGCCAAGATAAGCCGTCTTACCAGCAAACTTTTCAGATTTCAAAATCAGAATCGACGCGGCTTGCGCCAAAGCTTCAATAATCAACACGCCCGGCATGACCGGGTTACCGGGAAAGTGCCCTTGGAAAAATGACTCATTAATCGTGACATTTTTCGTCACCACGATCGATTCACCCGGATTTAATTCATCCACCCGGTCCATGAATAAAATTGGGTACCGGTTGGGGATTAATTGCATAATTTCACTTGCTTCTAACACACTCATAGTTAGTCGCTCCTTTCACGGCGTTTGGGAATGGCATTAAGTTAATCGTCCGGCCAAATCTTGTCAATTGATTTCAGCAGATTAATTTACAGTATGTTACATTTTTTAGTAGCCAAATCCCGGTAAGCTGGGCTCTAATCGAGCTTTATTTTTTTGCGAAAATTTCTTGACGAGCCATTTTTTGCGGTCATAATCCGTCAACGAACTGGCACAGTTTAGCAATTTGACTATAAAGTTTATAATCAAATTGCTAACAAGTTTTGACTTCAGCAAGCAATGATACAATCTGTTCAACTGTCACTAGCTTAGATGCACGCAAAAAAAATTGCATCTAAGAACTAGCATTCTTAAACACAATTGTTGTGACGATCTATTAATTTAAAGGATTACTCATCAGTCTAAAGCCATCACATCCATAAGATTTTAACGCCCATAACTTTTAACCTAAACGGCAACGCTTGTTAATTTTTGAACATCCCCAGAGATTGTTGGCGGTAAACGGATGGACTCTGATGAAACCATTTTTTAAAAGCTCTCGAAAAAGACTCTGGGTCTGAATACCCTAACAAATAGCTGATTTCAATCAAGTTTAGCGATTGATCTTTCATCAAGGGTACCACTAGGGTTCGACGCGCAATTTGGACTTCATCATTAAATGTGGTGCTTAAAGTACTAAGATGACGCTGCAAGGTTCGTTTACTGAGATTCAAACTTGTTGCAATCTCGTCAATTGAGAAGGAACCACTAGGAATTTTCTTCAACAATAGTGCTTGAACAGTCGCGAGCAATGATTGGTTGTGTTCAATAGCCAGTTTTTGTTGGTCTAACCCTGGTTGCAAAAATGCCCACATTGAATTATTGGCCGAAATAAACGCCCGCTGTAAGTCCGTGACTTGAAACTGAATGCAATTATCAGCCAATTGTTGAGGTCGAATGCCCATCACGGCATCAATCTGATCACCATACGGATACTTACTACCAACTGAAATTGGCTTGATGAGTTTTCCCGTACCTACTCGTAACAAGCTGATTAACAACAATTGTTCCGTCATAATCGTGAAACGCGGCAACTCGACGCCAAGACTATTTCCCAAAATATGAATATTGACAATATCTGGCTTGGTCACTATCTCTAAATGAACCGGACCTGCCAATGATTTATAGGTTGCCATGCGTGCAATCGCTTGTTCACCATTTTTAGCAGCTAATGCTGCAAAAAAGGACGGCATAAACGTATTAATGTTAGTAATATTCCCTAAACTAAGAATCATTTCATCCGTCAATTGGTTGTCGAATTCGTTCATTAACTGCCAATACTCCACATCAGAAAGCATTAATTGTTCTTGCCAAACCACTTTATTAATACCGGCAGCTTCAAGCAGGCTATTTAAATCAACGCCAAGGCTTGCCATAAAACACTGAAACTGTTCAGAAACCATAATCTTCACACTAATCACTCCTACTAACTGGCATGCATCATGATAAAATCAAAAACACGAGTCGGTAAAATCGCCTTAGCAAGTACCAGCGGTTTAGCCCCAAATCCAATTAAATAACGCACCCGTGGTCGTTTCTGATTGACCGCCTTCGAAATAGCTTTAGAAATAATTTTTGGATCAGACATCATTCGCGACGAGTATTGTCGGCGCATACCCGCGGCAGCATTGGTCGCTTGTGTTTGATATGCACTGTGACGTGCTGAGGCTTCTAAATGATCCGCAGCAATGAATCCCCAGTTGGTTTTAATCCCACCAGGTTCAATAATTGCAACTTTAATGCCAAAGTCTTTAGTCTCCATTCGTAATGCGTCACTAAACGCTTCGACAGCGTACTTGGTTGCGTGATACCATGCGCCCATATAACTCACCAACCGTCCACCCATGGAAGAGGTATTGATAATGCGTCCTTCACGTTGCGCGCGCATATACGGTAAAACTAATTGTGTCAGCCGAGCCATCCCAAATAAATTAACCTCGAACTGTTGCCTGGCTTCATCAATGGAAACATCCTCCACAGCGCCATATGAGCCATACCCCGCATTGTTGATCAAAACATCAATGCGTCCTTCACTGGCAATTAAAGTTGCTACGGCCTGACTAAGCGACTGCTCATTGGTTATATCTAGTGACAAGGGCTTAACGCCGTATGGGGCTAGTGCTTCAAGTTTATTCAACCGCCGCGCCGCACCGTAAACAACGTGACCTTGCTGTGCTAAGTCTTTCGCTGTCTGAAACCCAATACCGCTGCTTGCACCCGTAATTAAAATAACTGCCATCTCAATGACCTCCTATGTTTTTCAATAACAATAGTTTACATAGAAAATCGCAACGGCTTAATGATTTATCACGTCATCATCATAACATAATATGCCATTTTTTGGCGCAGGCCATTAACAGCTGATATTAATCAACTCAAACAACTGCAAAATCACACTCATTACGCCTGGCGCTGTTGATTAAGCCATGATGGTCTAAGTATTTAAAATAGCTACACCACCCAAAATTCGCTTGAAATTAATTTCAGGCGAATTCATAAACATCCTGCTGCCAATTTCTCATCCTAATCACCATCCGCCAATGCCCCCGCTAACTAGCCGGCCCTGCACTTCCGATTGCAATATAACCCACAACAGGACGCTGAAACCCACCATGACACCTAAACACTGCCCTTCAAAGCCTGTTAGCGTCGGCAGTTGCAAGAGTCCGAGCTTGCGCCGTTTTTGACGGGCTAACTTAATCATGACTTCACCCGTGACCACAACTAATAGTGGTAACATCACTAGCCAGCAACGGCTGCCGAATGAATCAGCCAAGCCGGCACTATTAAAATGTGTAACAACTGTTTGCGGTGCCAAACCAATCATAATGACACACATCAAAACGGCACCAGCCACAATTGTTCGCACGATCCAAGTAAAGACTCGCATTACGCTCACCTCATTTTTGACCCAGTATAGCAAGCGGGCGACAGCACGGACAGCAAAATGCGTTCTTTTAAACGGTTAATTATCGAAGCCAACTACAATCGTGCGACCAGCTAGCTTTAATGACACGGTTCAACTGGTTGCATGTCTTTTTTCTAATACCAACGCAAAGACTAGTCTAAATCAACTAAGCTTGATTGATTTTTACCATTAAATTATCGCCATCGAAAAAGTCGTTTCAGCACGATGAATCAGTACTGAAACGACTTTTAATCGATTGCTTTTAAGCGACTAGTTACCTAGTCGAGATTAATCAATGGTAATCATAGCCTTAATTGTCTTTCGATTTTGCATGTCTTGATAAGCCTGATTAATGTCGGCTAATGGATACGTTTGCGTAAATACCCGGCCCGGATTAATATTACCGTCCAAAACTGCTTTGAGTAAGAACTGTTTGTCATAAGTCGTAACGGAGGCGGAACCACCAGCAACCACAATATTTTGAGCAAAGGTTGACCCAAGTGGCCGGTTATTATAATGTGGTACACCCACATAGCCTACGCGACCCCCATTATGCAAAACACCTAAAGCTTGGTCAATGGCCGCTTCGGTGCCGACACATTCCAACGCCGCATCCGCGCCGCCACCAAGGATTTCACGTACCTTCGCAATGCCTTCGTCACCACGTTCAGCGACAACCGCGGTCGCGCCAGATGCCAGTGCCATTTGCTGCCGATCTTCGTGGCGACTCATCAAGACGATTTGCGCGGCACCCCGCAACTTAGCTGCAATCACAGCACATTGCCCAACGGCACCGTCACCAATAACCACGACTTTATCGCCCTTTTGAACGTTTGCACACCGTGCCGCATGATAACCAGTCGGCATCACGTCTGCCAGCGTCAACAATGACTTGAGCATCCCTTCCGTATAGTCACTAGGTTGACCAGGAATCTTAACTAACGCCCAATTACCATAAGTGAAGCGAATGTATTCTGCTTGAAAGCCATTAGACCAATTTGTGTGGCCCAGATGCCGATCACAAGTACCATCGAAACCAGCCAAACAAGCCGCGCACTCACCACAGCCATGGGTAAATGGGGTGATGACAAAGTCGCCTGGCTTGACCGTCGTAATGGCCGAGCCAATTGCCTCAACGATTCCGATAGCTTCATGTCCTTCGTTGATCGAATGGGCAGCCTTGTCATCACCATGCGCATATGACCACAAATCGGAACCACAAACACAAGTCCGCACGATACGCACAATGACATCATCATCAGATTGTAATGTTGGTTTGTCAACTTCCTGAACAGATACTAGTCCAGCTTTTTCGAAAATTGTTGATTTCATCCTAATCACCTTTGGCCGCCTCAACCAAAATTCAATCAGCGGTCGTTCCCTTCATCATTAAAATAATAATATTAAAAATAATACACATATATTATAACAATAATCTGCACGCACCAGTTACTGATTGCACCAAGTCGGGTATCAACAAATACTTTAGTTACTCAGATAATTGTGACCAAACTCGCTTGTTACTTATCATTCAGAAGCTTTCCATAAAAAATGCGCCCGACCATGTTAGTTTCCTAGCAAGGTCGGGCGTCTTCCCTTTGTCGATTGACCACTTTCAATTCAAGCTCGAACCCACTTTAATAGTGCCGTAGCTGCCAATTCATGGAAGCGAGCGCCATAGGTTAGGCCTGCGTCATCACAGCGGTAATTTGATTGATGTAAGGTCCCATTGCCGCCTGAACCTAAGAATCCATAGAATCCTGGAATACATTCTTGATATAACGCAAAATCATCGTCGGCATTGCATAGCTGGGCAGGCACAATATCAAAATCATCTTTCAGAACACGTGATAGTACAGCGGTAAGTGCCGCGTTATTGTTGACACAGCTTGGTCCTCGGTCCCAATCAATTGTAGCGGTTTGCTGATTCATCTTGGCAGTTGCACGCACAATATCGTAAAAACGTACTTTAGCTAGATCCCGGTTAGCCGTGTTGAAGGTCCGAATCGTGCCTCGTAAATTCGCCGTATTTGGAATCACGTTAAAAGTCGTTCCCGCTTGGACGGCAGCAATCGTTAGCACCAGTGCTGCGTCTGGCGCAATATTTCGGCTACGAATGGTCTGTAAATTACTGATCAATTCACCAAGCGTCACGATGGGATCATGACTTGCTTCGGGCATCGCTGCATGGGCGCCCTGGCCCAAAATTGTGACGTCAAAATTATCATTACTAGCCATGAGTGGTCCAGACTTCATCGCTAAAGTGCCGACTGGTAAATTCGGCATATTATGGAATCCCGCAATCGCACGAACACCTGCTAGAACACCATTATCAATCATCATTTTGGCACCGCGGTGTCCTTCCTCCGCAGGCTGAAAGATCAGTCGCACCGTACCATTGAGATCTACCTCATGCACTTTCAATAATCGCGCTCCCCCTAATAAGGCGGCCGTGTGAAAATCATGCCCACAAGCATGCATCCGACCAGGAATCGTTGATCTAAAGGATAACTCATTGTCTTCTTGGATTGGGAGTGCATCAATATCCGCGCGCAACGCGATGATTGGCGCACCATGCCCAATCTCGGCCACCACCCCAGTTTCTCCCGGATAGTCTACCAACCGAATGTTCAACTCAGTCAATGTTTGCTTAATTAAAGCGGTCGTCGCGACTTCCTGCAGTGCTAACTCTGGGTGTGCGTGTAATTGATGGCGCAAGGTTGTCATCCAAGCTGCTAAAGTTGTTGTCATCATCTGAAAAGCCCCCTATAAAATTTTCAAGAAGATCGACGCAATAATCACTGACGCCACTGAGACGGTTGCAAAACCGCCCACTAACATTTTAGGTAACATCTGGTCTAGTAAATATTGCTTTTCCTCCGCAGTCGATCCCATAATTTCGGTCACTTCATGGGTGACGATATAGTCCGCGGGGAAACCAAATAAGGCAGTCAATGCACTTGCAAAAGCCATTTCGCGGCTAAATCCCAACGGTCGCGCCAATAAGCTAGATGCAATCCACATCCCTAAAACACCAAGAACGATCAACGTTACAATCGGGATCAAAATACCACTTAACATGCTGATTTTAACAATGTTTAGATTGGCAAAAATATAAGCTAGCAGACCATACATCAGCCAGTGAAAGACGCCCGCTTTCTCCAACACCGCATCTTCTAAAAAGCCCAACTGATGCGCGATAACACCAAACACTAAACAAATGATGTACTGATTAACCGTGCCATGGGCTAACTGGGCAGTCCATTCAGCCAACCCAGTCACAGCAGCGACTTTAAATAACATAAAAGCTGAAGTATCATAAGCGGCCGGTAGTTGCCAATGCCGTAATTGAGGTTGAACTGATTTCACCTTCGCTGGTACGGTTGGTAGCGGGCACACTGGTAATTGCGCCGTTGTTTGAACTGTCGCACTGGTGGCAGAATCAGCGGTCGCGACCGTGACGTCTACATGTCGGACTTGCAATAG
This sequence comes from Lactiplantibacillus plantarum, assembly GCF_014131735.1. Lineage (NCBI taxonomy): Bacteria > Bacillati > Bacillota > Bacilli > Lactobacillales > Lactobacillaceae > Lactiplantibacillus > Lactiplantibacillus plantarum. The sequence continues at coordinate 1,557,338 of NZ_CP039121.1, read as the reverse complement.
TCGGCGACTCTCCCGTTTTAGCATCCACGCGGTTAGCGGATAACCGAGCATGCTGTGCATGACAAACATTGCCACCGGAAACGCCACAAGTGCGGTAATATGTTGGGCCTTGAGTCCAGCTGTCATCAGAAAGGCAGCCACTAACCCACCCGTCAACGGGGGCACACTGGCAACGATCGTGTGCCAATCAAATAAAAGACGGCCAATTCCCATCGTGAGCACCACTGTCCCAACCACGCCACTCAGGGCAATCACAACTGCGCGCCACTGTTTTAACAACAATTTCAGATCCATCAACGTCCCCATATGAACCAATAAAACGGCTTGGGTAATTTGAATAAAGGCAGTGCCAAATGAAGCAGCAGGGACAATGTTTTTGGGAACAATTGTCCAAAAACCCACTAGAAATAAGAGTGCCGTAATAAATACGGATGGAACATAGGCCCGACTGCGCGTGGAAACCCACTCGCCAAGCATCATAAAACCCATGACAACCATTAGAGAAAGAATTGCTACCATTACCATCACTTCCATTAGCTTAATTTACGATCGGCTTTTTCTAATCGTATTATCATAATCTAACAGAAAGCCAATCGTAAAACGAGCCGTTCAATCAGATTTCGTTTAAATCTAATCTCATTCGCAACGACACAAACGATTCTAAAGTATCGCACCTAGTTCCGATAAGATTCCAAATACTAGATTGACTGAACTAACTAAGCAAATTTCAATCAAAATTTAAATCCATGGGACAATGGACTGGGCGTTCATAAATAAATTGACGCCCCAATCGACCATCTATGCGGCGATGCGTATCAGTGAAACCATGGGTCAGGTATAAATGTTGCGCCACATGATTGGCATGATTGACCGCTAATAATATTGTTTGAATCATCGGATAATGACTGGCAAGATAACGTGGTAATTCGGCAAGCGCGTCAGACGCAACCCGCTGATGCTTAAAGCGATCATCAACAGATAAAGCTCGCAACAAAATCGTATTCACTTCCGTTTCACCGTAACTGAGCGGTCCTTGACCAACATGCAAACAGAAAAAGCCCACTAATTGGTTGCCATTCATAATCATAACGGCCGTTCGTTCTAAATCAGATTTGCAAGCACGAATAACTTGTTGTGGCGTCGCCGTGTACATCACATTAACCAGTTGATACTGTTGTATTTGCTTCAGTGCTCCCCGTGTCGTCGAATAACGTACTAATTGAATCATGACCATCACACTTCCATTTGACCGATTTAGCACTTAGTGTAACAGTCCGTGGTCATGACTGGGAATTTTAATAATTCAATTGTTGAATTGACTAACTGGCGCTCGATTCAGCCTGCACTACTAATCCACCACAAAAACGGCATCGGAAAAACTGCCCGATGCCGTTTGGTGATATTCGATTAAACCAGTTAATTTCAAATACGATTCAAGTACTTCATGGGCGCAATAAAATCTTGCCAGCAACTTGCCCGGTCTCAAGGGCCCGGTGCGCAGCGGCTCCTTCTGCTAATGAATAGACTGTCGCTGGTCGTATCGTCACGCGATGCGTGAGCACATCATCAAACAATTGATTGGCACGGCACTGACGAGCAGCCGCGCTGTCCAAATAATCCCATAAATCACCAGTCATCAAACTCTTGGATTCGGACATTAGCTTGACTGGATCAATTACTGGTGGATTGCCAGCTGCCATGCCATAAAAAATGACCCGCCCACGGTGCTTGGTAGTCGCCAGACTAACTGGTAGTGTCTTACCGACCCCATCAAATACCGTATCAAAAAAATTATGATGGGTCGTGTCCCAAGGATCATGGCGCATAAAAACGGTGGTTGCGCCAGCTTGATAGGCCAATTCAGCTTTCGCCGGTGTTGACGCCACACCATAAACAGCCACCTCATTGGCCACGAGCAGTTGCGTTAATAGCTGCCCAACACCACCGCTGATGCCATGAATCAAGACTCGATCGTGCGGTTGGTTTTGTGCCAAGTCATGGACTAAGAACTCCGCAGTCATGCCCTGCAATCCAATGCTAGCGACCTGCTGATCATTGATTGCCCGTGGTACTTTAATCGCCTGATCAGCTGGAACCGCGACAAGGCTAGCGTTGGCAAACGGCACGTCAACGAATAACACCCGATCACCGCGTTTAAAATTCGCCACTTGCTTACCAACTGCCACAACCGTTCCCACGCCTTCATAACCATCAATGTACGGTTGATGCTTTTCCAAATGATAGGTACCACGACGACGATAAATGTCGGCAAAGTTGAGCCCGATATACGTTGTTTTAACCAATACAGTATTTGCAGTAACGATTGGGTCCGCCACCTCACCGTACTGTAGGACCGACGCATCGCCAAAATCATTAAAAAATAATGCTTTCAACTAATCACCCGTCTTTTCTAACAAATCGTCAATACGGCCCGATGCTGTTACCAACGTCAAGAAACGGTGGTTCCAAATCCGATCTTGATAAAAATCAATCGTTTGTTGCGCACTCATCATGGAATTGGCCGTCGTTGTCGTCAGCCCCCGAACCATTTCGAGGTGGTAGCCTAACCCATGAGCCATTTTAACCGTCGTATCCACACAAAACTCGACTTGCGCACCACAGATTTCAAGTGTTTGACATCCAATCACCGTCAATTGGGCTTGTAAATCCGTGTGATAAAAAGCGTTGGCGTGCGTTTTCTGGACCACAATATCGGTTGCTTCAATTGGCAACTCTGGTATCATCTGCCAATCGGCAGAACCAGTGACTAAGTCAGCATCGTGATGTTGCACAAACACGATTGGCTTATTTTGAGCCCGATAACTCGTAATGCGTTGTTGAATACCCGCAATCACGGTTGCCAAATTGGTAACCGGTTGGGACCCGCGACAGACACCAACTTGCATATCAATAATAATCAGTACATCCGCCATGTTGACCCCTCCGTAAATTAATTTAACTGGCTTGGTTAGCGTCAACTATTATTAACGACGCCCACAAAGCAGTAAGCTGTTTTTAGACTAGCACATTATCCGAGCGTTTCCCAGCATTTAATCGAAGTAGCCCGGCACAACAACATCGTAACAAATAAGATCAGTCAACTGTATCAGCCGTGCGACCATCCAATGCGCGCCGCATCCGTCGCGTATAGTCCCTTAAGACTGCTGTCGCTGGTTGGTGCGTCGCAATCAAATGCACGACTGCACTACCAACGATGACCCCGTCCGCAATTTGTGCCATGGCCTGGGCCTGAGCTGGCTCATGGATACCAAAACCAATTGCGACAGGTAACGTAGTCGCATGGCGAATCTTCGCCACCAGTGTTGCTAAATCAGTCGTGATGTGTCGCCGGGTCCCCGTGACACCTAGTGATGATACGACATAAATGAAGCCCCGCGCCTGCTGGGCAATCGCTGCGATGCGTGCATCATCACTCGTTGGCGCAATCAATGGAATCAAAGCAATACCATAGTGGTCTAAGGTTGGTCGAAGTTCACCAGAGGCTTCTAGTGGCATGTCGGGAATAATCAAGCCTGCGACATTCAAACTTTGACACTGCTGGGCAAAGGCAGCATAACCAAACTGATAAACAATGTTCGCATAGGTTAAAAACACGAGTGGAATAGTTGTCTTCTCTCGAATTGCCACCACCAATTCAAAAACGCGTTGGGGTGTGATGTGTTGGTCAAACGCACGGAGATCAGCGGCCTGAATTTCGGGACCATCAGCCACAGGGTCTGAGAACGGAATGCCAATCTCAACGAGATCACAACCCGCTTCTGCTAACGCAACAACTTGGTCAACTGTCGCTTCAAAATTAGGATCACCGGCCACTACAAAAGCAATAAACGCCTTATGATTTTTAAAAATTGTTGTTAAATCAGTCATCAATTGTCACCCCTCGATACTTTGCAATTGCCGCCACATCTTTATCTCCACGACCGGATAACGTACAAATAATAGTTTGGTCACGTCGCATCGTTGGTGCTAATTGTTGTACGTAGGCGACTGCATGGGCACTCTCAATCGCACAGATCACCCCTTCGACCTTAGCAATCAGTTCAAATGCTTGTACTGCTTGGTCATCGGTGATCCCCACATATTGCGCCCGGCCACTCGCAGCCAGGTAGGCATGTTCCGGTCCGACGCCCGGGTAATCCAGCCCAGCCGAGATTGAATAGACCGGGGCAATTTGTCCGGCTTTATCTTGTAAAAAGAGTGACTTCATGCCATGGAAGATACCAGTCCGACCACGTTCAATCGTCGCAGCCGTCAACGGCGTTTGAACACCCTTACCCGCTGCCTCACAGCCAATCAGCTCAACTGACGTATCATCAAGAAAAGCCGCAAAACTTCCAATGGCGTTACTGCCGCCCCCAACACAAGCCACGACGGCATCCGGCAAATGACCTGTTTGGTCCAGGATCTGCTGTCGGGCTTCTACACTGATGACACTTTGAAATTCATGTACCATCATTGGAAATGGGTGTGGTCCCGTTGCAGAGCCCATGATATAAGCTGTATCATCACAGCGCCGCGTCCACTCTTGTAAGGCCGCATTGATCGCATCCTTTAGCACCATTGAACCAGTCGTGACCGGGTGGACCTTGGCCCCTAATAGTTGCATCCGGTAAACATTCAATGCTTGACGATCCGTGTCTTTCTTACCCATAAAGACGTCGCATTCCATCCCGAACAAAGCAGCAATAGTTGCAGTTGCGACCCCGTGCTGTCCAGCCCCAGTTTCAGCAATCAATCGCTTTTTGCCCATCTTCTTTGCCAACAGTGCCTGCCCCAAGACATTGTTAATCTTGTGCGCACCCGTATGGTTCAAGTCCTCACGTTTAAAATAAATCTGAGCACCACCTAATTGATCTGATAATCGTTGTGCATGGTACAACAACGATGGCCGGTTCGCATAGTTATTCAACAAGTCAGTCAACTCTTCTTGAAACTGCGCGTCCTGTCGGTAATGTTGAAAGGCGCGATCCAACCGCTGTAGCTCGGTCATTAATGTTTCTGGAACGTACTGACCACCAAAGTCGCCGTAACGCCCCGCCTGTGATTGATTTTTAATCATACTAATTCCTCCTAATTTCTGTTAATAATGGTGTTGACACGCCCGTTTGGTGCGCCCGTTGGACCATCAGATTGATTTTTTCACGGTCTTTATTGCCCGCCGTCTCGACGCCACTAGCCACATCGACCATTGCCGGGCACACCTTGTTGATTGCCGTTACGATATTCGTCGGTGTTAAACCACCAGCCAAGATAAACGGCCGGACGGGACGCTGTGATTGTAATTGATTCCAATCCAACACCTGTCCACTACCTGGACGGGCATTATCCAATAATAAGTAATCCGCTTGACATTGCGTAGCATTCGCTGGCGTCATCGCTTGAATCACCGGCACATGGGCGGCCATTAAGGACGCAATCCGAGGATCATCGACGGTAGCGTGTAGCTGGACCACCTGAATAATGTGCTGTTGCACGAGAGCTAAAATTTCCGATAATTGATTAGTTGTAAACACGCCAACACGCCGGATACGCGGATCTAATTGCTGTGACAGTTGGCGCGCGGTCGCCATCGTAATCCGTCGTCGTCGACCGGGGGCAAATACCATCCCAATTGCGTCTGGGAGCGCTTGATTAACCATCACGACATCCGCTGGTTGCATCAAACCGCAAATTTTAATTTGTGTCATCCACGCACCCCCGCCCGCAGTTGTCTGACAGCTTGCTGCTTATCTGGCGCACGCATCAACGTTTCGCCGACTAAAATAGCGTCAAAGTCGGCGGCCGCCAACGTTTGTACTTGCGTCGACGTTTGAATGCCAGACTCGGCAATCACATAACACTCAGCCGGAACCGCTTGCCGCAACTGGCGACTCGTTGCAAAATTGACACTGAAATCTTTCAAATTCCGATTATTAATGCCAATAATCCGGGCCCCAGCCGCCACCGCTTGCTTAATCTCAGCCGTTGTATGGACTTCAACTAGCGCACTTAAATTCAGCTCATGAGCCAACGTAATGAAAGCCTGCAGTTGAACCGGTGTTAAAATAGCAACAATCAATAAAACCGCACTAGCACCAGCAATACGAGCACTCGCAATCTGACTAGCAGCTACAATAAAATCTTTACGTAATGTGGGTACCGAGACCGTTTGCGCAATGGCTTGTAAGTAAGACAACTGTCCTTTAAAATACCGGGGTTCGGTCAACACTGAGATGGCATCGATCCCAGCAGCAACATAGTCTTGCGCAATCTGTAAATAGTCAAACTCAGCCGCAATCAGCCCCTTAGAAGGTGACGCCCGCTTAACTTCACCAATAAGCTGTAAGCCCGGCTGGGCCAGCATTGCTTCAAATGATAAAACGGGGGTGGTCATTTTTCGAGCTTGTTGAATGCGCTTCACACGCTCCCTAACTGGTACCTTCTGAACCCGTTGCTGACTCGCCTGGACGAGTTGATCTAAAATCATGAGGCCATCACCGCCTGACTACTCTGAATTAATTGGGCCAACTTAGCCGCGGCCGCTCCTTGATCGATTGTTTGCTGGGCCAACTCAAAAGCGGCCGCTAGATCCAACTGTGGCTTGGCAATATGCAACGCCGCGGCGGCATTCATCAACACCACGTCACGAGGGGCCCCCGGTTCTCCAGCGAGTACTGCTCGCGTGATGGCGGCATTAACTTGGGCACTACCACCAATAAGAGCCGCATGGTCACAACGCGTCAGTCCAAACTGTTCAGGCGTCAGGGTTCGCGTTACTTGCTGCCCATGATTAATTACGATCACATCCGTAGGGGCTGCCGCTGAAATTTCATCTAAGCCGTCCCGGCTATGCACGACCATGGCATGTTTAACACCTAAACGCGTCAACACTTCGGCTAATGGGGCCATCAAAGCTTGCCGATATACCCCTAGTAGTTGCATCTCAGCATGAGCTGGATTGGCTAAGGGACCCAGTATATTAAAAATGGTTGGAATCTTGATTTGTTGCCGGGCCGGGGCGACGAATCGCATCGCCTGATGATATTCGCGCGCATACATAAAGGCAAAATTGGTCCGCTCTAGCAATGCTAGACTCTGAGCAGGTGTTAGATCGATTTTGATACCGAGTGCTTCTAAAACATCCGCCGCACCACTCTTGGACGACGCCGCACGATTGCCGTGCTTGGTCACTGGTACACCCGCAGCGGCGACCACTAGCGCAGTGGTCGTCGAAATATTAAACGAATTCGACCGGTCACCGCCCGTCCCAACGATTTCTAGCGTGGGCCGTTTAACTTTAAAAGGTAACGCCTGGGAACGCATCGCAGTTGCTGCACCAGCAATTTCATCGATAGTTGCCTTTTTGATGGCTAAGGCGGTCAAAAAGCTCCCAATCTGTGCGTCGGTGGCCTGACCTTTCATAATTTCCGTAATGACTTGTTGGCTCATTGTAAAGTCTAGATTTTCTTGGTTAGTGAGTTGTGCAATCGCTGTTTCAATCATAAGTATTCCTCCACTCTCGTCTGCTTAATGTTTAAGTGCTAAAAAATTACGGATCAGTTGCTCACCAACGGCGGCTGGCGTCATGATTGATTCTGGATGAAATTGAACGCCGTACAGCTGACGGCCCACATCTTCCACTGCCATGATTTCCTGATCATCGCTTGTCCCAATGATTCGAAAGTTAACGGGCAAACGGCCCGCATCAGCTACCAACGAGTGGTAGCGCGCTGCCATGAACTGCATCGGACAATCTTTAAATAGTGATGACGGCTGCACGTGCATTAACGTGGCTTGCCCGTGAACTAAATGCTGGGCGCCTTGCAGCGAACCGCCAAAAGCGGTGACCATCACTTCTAATCCCATACAAATCCCCAATATGGGGACCTGACCAGCTAATTGTTGCACGACTTGTGGACTAACTCCCGTGTGGGCTGGCGTCCCCGGCCCTGGTGATAAAATGATATGGTCAGGTTGTAATGCCTTGATTGCAGCAACCGTCAAATCGTCATTTTTAATGACCCGTACATCGGGCGTCAGACGACCAATTAGTTGATACAAGTTATAAGTAAAACTGTCATAGTTATCAATTAATAATTCCATCTTTAACTCGTCCTTTCGCGTCTTGTACTGCATTAACGATCACTCGTTGTTTATTCTGGCACTCCTTAAATTCTTGAGCGCCGATACTGTCAGCAACAATGCCCGCACCCGCTGGAATCACTAACCGTTCATTCATCCGGTAGGCCAGCCGGATGCCAATCGCCATGTCCAAATTACCGTTACAATCCAAGTAACCAAAACAACCACCATAAACACCCCGCGGCACCTGCTCATAATGATTAATCAGGGTCATTGCTTCAATCTTAGGCGCGCCAGCTAACGTCCCAGCTGGAAAAGTAGCGGCAAGCACTTGGAGTGCTGTAGTAGTCGGCGCCACTTCTGCGGCCACCCGAGACCCTAAGTGCATGACTTGCGAATAACGAATTAATCGCCGTAAATTAGTCACCCGGACACTTTTAAACTTTGCAACTTGTCCTAAATCGTTACGTCCCAAATCAACTAACATATTGTGCTCGGCAATCTCTTTAGGGCTGGTTTGTAATTCATGAGCCAACTGCTGATCCTCGGCAGGTGTTCGACCACGGCGTCTCGTCCCGGCCAATGGATACGTCGCGATTTGTTCCCCATCCTTCGTCACTAACGTTTCTGGTGAGGCCACCGTCATTTCGAAATTAGCCTGTTTAAAATAACAGGTATACGGGGCCGCTGTTTTTTGAAGTTGCTGATAAACTGCCAGCAATGACCCGCTCATGGTCCCCAAACATGGATTAGCATATATCATTTGGAAAATATCACCAGCGTAGATGTGTTGGCGAATTCGGTCAACCTGACGCGCATAGGTCGCTTGGTCCAGTTGCATGTGTAATGGTTGCTGCAAGTCAAATGGTGGCAAAGCTATTGATTGCTGCAATTGTTCAATAATGGCGGCTAACTGTTGCGTTAGAGCCGTTTGAGTCACGGCGTAAGTTGCCGCTAAATCCGCAGTTGGAATCAGCTGTGTCAACCCAAGCTCATGATGTCGATGATCATAGACGAGCACACTCGTAACTAAGAATAAACCTAAGTCATCGAGATCTGCGGTTGCTGGTGATTTCAAATGCAACTTGGGTACAAATTGTTGAACATACTCATAGCCGAAGTACCCTATCAAGCCCCCCGTAAATGGTGGTAATCCTTGAATTCGTGGTGTTCGATATTGGTTTAGAATGGCTTGGAGTGTCTCATTAGCTGGTCGTTTGTGCTTGGCTAGTTGCCGGCCCGTGAGACTTCGCTGTGGTTTAAAACTAAAATAGCTATATCGTTGGTGCCGATCAATCGTCAGCGCGAAACCGTTCCCCATCTGGTGGACAATTTTAGCAACCGCAATGGGGTCAAATGTGGCGAGTGGTCGTTTGACCATCACTGGTACGTAGGGATAACGATCCTGATAAGGAATCAAGGTTGGTAATGTTGGATTCATATTGAACCACTCCTCATTAATAAGATAGTTTTACTTGAGTTGTGGTTAATTGCCATCGTTGCTGCATTGAACTGCCCCCTATCAAAAAAATCCGTCCATGACTAATGACAGTCAAGGACGGATTTTTCCGCGGTACCACCTTGGTTGGACACCAAATTACCCCATTCAGGTTAGACTTGGGTCCCAGCTTAGCGAAATGCAAACACATTCCCGGGAATTGACGGCTCCCTATCGTCGCGAGGTAGTAGAACAAAGCTGTTCGTTAGTCGCGCCCTCAGTGGTCCATTTAATAATTTGCGTTCGATCGCACTCTCAGCAACGGCGACTCTCTTTACGGGCATCATTATCTTGATCTCCACTTCATCGGTTTCATGGACGAATATTAAGTTGTCATTAACATTAAAACTCAATGAGCAATTTGTCAACACTTTTATCTTAATTTAATATTATGTGACTGTGAAATTAACACTTATTAGTCAAGTTGCTGCCAAAAAGTCTTGTAGTAATGCCAGACCAAACCAGCAGAAATAATTCCGACGCCAACTAATACAATGATATTAATCAGCATAGCTGCCGCCGCGAACAGCTGAATCAGCACACTATAGATCACAATTGTCAGCACACCCACAATACTGCAGGCCAACAAGTTAAGCATCAAACCAAGATTACCGCCGCCCCGATTAAACAATTGGGTCACATTAGTCCAATTCGTCAGCCGTAGCTGATAATCACGCTTAAAGTAATGTTGGGCAGCTAGGTACGTCCCCCAAGCAGCGCCCAATATTAGAGCCAAATCTAGGGCTAATGGTGCTCGCCCAGCGATACCCACCACTAGAACCATCACGCCATTAATCATGATCTGGAACCAATAACCCAAGTAAAACTTTTGTCGTAAGTAACGGGACATTGGGATTGGCAGTGCACGCACAAAGTCAAAGTTCATTTTATCAAGTGAAATGAGATTACCGACTAATGAGGTTTGATTAACATTGACGATCGCACCGGCCATCCCACTGACAAACCAGACACCGAGCCAGTTCAGCGATAGCCGACTAAAATTAGGAGCGGTCCCCGAAAAGAAAACGGTCCCGACTAAAATCAATGGCAGCAGGATTGAATCTGTGAATAATTGTAAGGCTAAACTGGGTTCTTTCAGTAACTGAAACTGGTAGGTACGCAAAATTTTATTGCGGTTATGTTGTCGTGAATGTCGACGCGGTGGTGTTGCCACTAACACTGAATTGACTTGCGTAAGCTGTTCCGCTAAGTGGGTCAAAACAAACCGTCCTGTCAGTGCGAATAAAATCAGCGAGATGACAATTAAACTCGCCCAGGTTAGCAAACTCGTCATTGTCAACGGCGTCGTGAAAACTTTAAAAATCGGTATCAATAGGGGTAATGCTGCGCGGTCAACCTGCGTTCCGGTGTCAGATGATGAGCCGCGATTCATGAAGTAGAGCCCGACTAGCACTAAGACAGCGTTAAGGCCTAACATGACGTTCATCACCATTTTTTGATGGGCGCGAAACACGGTTAGCTTGGTTAAGCCAAAAACTATTAGGGCGCACAAGCATAGTAACAGACTCAGTATTAGGCCATACATCAAGACGGCCATCAGCACGCCTAACACCACAAAGATTCCTGCCCGTGTTGCGGTCATGATAAAAATTAAGAGTAACGGAATGGTAAAGGGTACCGTGTTGAATATCACGACCAAAATCTTACTCATAAAAATTTCTTGATTGCGGAAAGGTAACGGTAAGTATTCAACAAGATCATTGCCGGCAAAAAAGACGTTATAAATACCCGAGATACTCTGTGAAATTCCCAATAAGATAAATAACGCCACATAGAACGTAAACATGCCTGGCAACTTGCTAAAATCAAAGGCCAACATCGTCAAGCCATAAATGCCAAGAAACATCAAAGCATTCAAGTAAAATTGCCGCATTAGCTTCTTACTCAAGGCTGGCCCCGAAGCGCCCTTTTTACGTAGCCGATCCGTTAGTTGCGGATTCAACAACCTGAGATTAACAGCCAACAAAACACGCAACTGACTTTTATGCATCATGCTCACCCTCCAGCGCATCGACAAGGTGATCATCCGTCAACCGCCCGGCCATTTGTAAATATATCGCCTCAAGTGATTGTTGCGGATGTTGAGCTAGTAATTGTTCAACCGAACCGGTATAAATCAATTGCCCCTGCTTCAAAATTGCTAATCGGTCACATAACTGCTGCGCCGTATCCAGATTGTGGGTGGAAAAAATGACCGTCTTGCCTTTGGCAGCATGGGCCTTCATCAAATTTTTTAAATCAAAAGCAGCTTGGGGGTCTAACCCTTGCAGCGGCTCGTCTAAAATCCAAATATCTGGATCGGGAAGCAACGCCCCAATCAAAATGGCTTTTTGCCGCATCCCGTGTGAATAACTAGCCATGGGTTCGTCAACGTGTTCAGTCATATCGAACAGTGACACCAGCTGCTGTCGCCGTTGCTGAACGGCTTCCTCTGATTGCTGGTAAGCGGCAGCTATCAAGTCCCAATATTCCATCGCCGAAAGTTGAAGAAAAATATCGGGTGTGTCCGGTACGTAAGAGATCTTTTCTTTGACGGCTTGTCGTTGCTGTTCAAGGTCTAAGCCATCGACCGTAACCGTGCCACTCGTCGGTTTAATGATACTGACTAAGTTTTTGATCGTCGTTGATTTACCCGCCCCATTGTGGCCCAGCAAACCGAAGATTTGTCCTGATGCGATGGTTAAAGTAAGCTGATTCAATGCTGTCTTATCCCCATAACGTTTTGTTAATTCGTGAATTTCAATCATGTGATTATCCCCCTAGTCATCAGTTACGGTTTATTATACCGGAATCGTCTGAAAATTCGAAACCGGAGCGGTACGTTGCTCATTGATTAACGCTTCTGTCGCCAATGACTAGTTCCATCATGAAACTAACGATTTCACCGATCCAGAAGCATCAGTTAACCTCAACTTCTAGGGCAAGTTTCATCAGACTGTTGATTAAAAACATATTGCAACCAAGAACCGTTAAATCACCTGCCCCCAAGATACTTATGATTCTAGTTCGATCAGGGACCGTCTTATTTTTAATAATTGTCATATACAAGCAAATCATTTAGGAATTTTCATCGCCATAAATCAAGCACAATTTATCCGCTGGCATTCCCATGTTAGGCCTTTTTGTTACTTACAATTCTGAAAGAACTCCACTAAGTCCAATTAAGAAGCTGGTACCGTTGCTGTAACGCCAAAAAGTTCTTCTCTGACAAGGCATCAGGCCCTCTCAAGGAAGAACTTTAATTTACACTTTGTTATTTAAATAACGGTTTTCCATCGCCTGGCGGGCAAGAACAGCGTCCTCAAAGTGCTGAAACGGTTTGTGTAACAGGTAGCGCCCCTTGTAGAAAAATGTCGCCACCCATTTCTGAGTATTGCTATCCCAGCTGACACCGATGACACCACTCTTATTACGCTTAGACATAATCTTTGACGGTAAATCAGTGTGATGATCATGAATTTTCAGATTGCTTAACCGCCCCATACTGGCAGCCGTTTTGGGATTACGTCGAATTAACTGCGACCGACTTTCTCGTGTCAAACACCCACAGCTTCTTGCTCGCCCATGCCGCAACGCGTACGAATCAGCTTTGGTCTGATTGCCACAGCGACACTGACACAACCAGAGGGCATTGCCATTTTTGGCAGTTCCACAACGTCTAATGACTGTTAAGCGGCCAAACTTCTGACCCGTGATATCGATTAAAGTAGTCATATTAACGCCTCCATTTAACGGCTAATTATGACGTTTCTTCAAAATTGCACTCACACCAACTAGTAAGGTTGCTGCAGTCAAACCAAGTAGTTCCGCCGCAACACTAGCTTGCCGATCATCATTGGTTTGCGGTAAAGTCGCTTGTTTGTGGGTGGCTGATTGATGAGCCGCGGTTGGCTTAACGGATTTAGTCGTCTTCGCCAGTTTAACCGTTTTTACATTGGCTGGTCGTGTCTGAGCAGGCTGTTCAACAGCCTGTGCTTGTTTGAGATCCACTGACCGCTTGACGCTAGCTTGTTTAGCAGTTGTTGTTGCGACGGTCTGAGCCTTATCCGGCGTCTTGACCGTTGCGACTTTATCTGGCGTGTCAGTCGTCTTAATTTTATCCGACTTATTAACTGTCACCGTCTTCACTGGTGTTTTTGGTGTCTCACCGGTTGAAAGCCTATCGGTAACGTAACGAATCGTTTGAACATCATCCACGCTAGCTGGCGTAACCATGACTGCCTGAGTACCCGTTACCACCGCATGATAGCCCGGAATACTGAACGCCGCGACGCGCTCAAAAGTGTGATCCGCCTGATTAGTCGACCAATTGCTATACGTTACGTCCCCGGTGACCTGATCAACCCGTTTAGTACGAGTGAATGTCATCGCTCTGACCGTATCATCGTGCAACTGCGTGCCAGTCGTACTCTGATAATGTACGGTTTGCGTGATCGTCTTGGTCTCGGTTGTCGCAGTTGTCACATGTGCAAGCTGAACCAGATAGCTGTGAACAACACCATCATCATTGAAAATAGCTCCTGAAACTGGATAGCTATCGCGGACAAGCACGTAGCCCTGATTACTGTAATCAGCAATTGTGTTAGCCGTGCGGTAATCGGATGATGTCTGATAATCGCCAGTCAAACTGACGGTCGCGAGCGTTTTATCCGTGGTGACATCAACATAGGTGACCGTCGCCTTTTCTGCGTTAAGCGCATACGTCACAATAATGTTGGTCGGTTGCGCCGCACTAGTTACTGCATCGTTTCCCGTGACCCGCGCCCGGTCAGCCGTATAGCCAATAATAACGGGTGACGTCACGGTGGTATAACGACCAGTAGCTGAAGTCCCATCCAGCCAATCAGTATAAACTACGGTAGGCTCAACTTCATCAATCGTGGCATCCCGATTAAACGTAATCAGTTGAACGCTGTCAGTGCCAGCCGAAGCCCCATTTTGATACCGATACTTAATCGTTTGACTGACTTGTTTCGTCAGATCTTGGGCGGTCGTTCCTACTGGATACTTCGGTCCGTCTGGATTGTCTGGATCAATTGGTTGGCCCGGCGTACCCGGATTACCTGGTGTAACCGTGACTAACTTATGCTTCAGTGTCACGGTATAAGTTTTAGCAAAATCATCGACATCGAACAGCATCCCCGATACGGGATAATTATCACGTACCAGTTCATAACCGTTTTTAACATAACCTGCAATGGTTTCAGCGGTCCGATAATTGGATTGTGTCCGATAGTCACCAGTCAAATTGGCCGTAGCGAGCGTTTTACCCGCCGTGACATCCACATAAGTGACCGTTGCTTTTTCAGGTTTGGCCGCATAGGTGACGACCACCTGTGTGTCTGAATCTGTATTAGCAACTGAATCACGACCAGCAACCTGTGTTTTATCAGCCGTATAGCCAGTAATGACGGGTGACATCACGGTGGTATAACGACCGCTAGCTGAAGTGCCATTCAACCAATCAGTATAAACTGCGGTAGGATCAACTTCATCAATCGTGGCATCCCGATTAAACGTTATTAGTTGAACGTTATCAGTGCCAGCCGAAGCGCCATTTTGATACCGATACTTAATCGTTTGACTGACTTGTTTCGTCAGATCTTGAGCGGTCGTTCCTACTGGATATTTCGGTCCGTCTGGATTGTCTGGATCAATTGGTTGGCCCGGCGTACCCGGATTCTCTGGTGTAACCGTGGCTAACTTATGCTTCAGTGTCACGGTATAAGTTTTGGCAAAATTATCGACGTCGAACACCGCCCCTGAAGTGGGATAGTTATCACGTACGAGTTGATAGCCATTCTTGACATAGCTCGCAATCGTTTCAGCCGTCCGGTAACTGGACGTAGTCTGATAGTCACCAGTCAAGCTTTTTATAGCGAGCGTTTTACCCGTAGTGACGTCTACATACGTGACCGTGGCGTTCTCTGGCTTAGCCTGATACGTGACCACGATGTTCGTGTCAGCATCCGCATTGTGCACCTCGTCATTACCCGCAATACGCGTTGAATCAGCAACATAGCCTTTAATTTCCGGTGAATCGACTGGCATGTAACGACCAGTCGTTGCCGTACCAGTCAACCAATCGGTATAAGTTAGCTTATTGTTAACCTCATCGACCGTCACGCTGCGCTTGAAAGTGATTGTTTGCGTATTAGCGTCGGCAGCAGTACTTTTATCCTGATACTGATAGTGAATGGTTTGATCAACTTGCTTAATCAAGTCTTGCACAGCCGTACCCGCTGGATATGTGGGTCCGTTTGGATTATCAGGGTCGATCGGCTCGCCTGGCGTACCCGGGTTCTCTGGGGTGAGCGGCAGGAGTTTATGTTGCAATTTGACAGTATAAGCCTGAGTACTTCCGTCTTTATCAAACACAGCACCGGATGTTGGATAATCATCACTGACCAGTTCATAGCCCATATTAAGGTACTGAGCGATTCGATCTGCTGTCCGATAATTCGAGACGGTCTGATAATCACCAGTTATCGGATCTGTCGTCAGCACCGCTCCCGTTGTCATATCTTCATAGGTCACCGTGGCTTTTTCAGGATTAGCCTGATAATAAACTTGTACATCTGGACTGAGATCCGTCCCACTCACCGTATCACGACCCGCAACACTGGTTGGGTCAGCCGTATAACCAGTAATCGAAGGTGAATCAACAGCCTCAAAACGACCAGTCATGGTCCCATCATCAGTCAACCAATCCGTGTAGACGACTGTGCCATTAACTTCATCCACCGTGACGTTACGACTAAAATTAACCGCTTGAACATTGTTCGGTTTAGCAGTGCGACCATCCTTGTATAAATACTGAATGGTTTGACTGACTTGCTCAGTTAAATCCTCAAAGTCAGTCCCCACTGGATATGTGGGTCCGTTTGGATTATCGGGGTCGATCGGCTCGCCTGGCGTACCCGGATTATCTGGCGTGCGTGTTACAAATTTATGAACAAGTGTAACCTGGTACTTTTGAACACTGCCGTCTTGGTCATAGACTACCCCGGCTGTTGGATAGTCATCACGGTACAATTGATAGCCCGCATTCTCATATGCGGCAATCGTATCAGCTGTCCGATACGCATCCGTTGTCCCGTACGCTCCTTGTAAGGGTTCCGTCTTAATGACCTTGTTATCAGTTTGGTCAAAATACGTGACCGTCGCATACTCTTTGTTCACGGTATACGTCACAGGAATCGTCGTGTCATCATCCTGCCATACAACGGCGGGATTGCCGGCAATACTGGTTGAATCAGCCGTATAACCAGTAATCAAAGGTGAATCAACAGCCTCAAAACGACCAGTCACGGCCCCATCATCAGTCAACCAATCTGTGTAGACGACTGTGCCATTAACTTCATCCACCGTGACGTTACGACCAAAATTAACCGCTTGAACATTGTCCGGTTTAGCAGTGCGACCATCCTTGTATAAATACTGAATCGTTCGACTGACTTGCTCAGTTAAATCCTCAAAGTCAGTCCCCACTGGATATGTGGGTCCGTTTGGATTATCGGGGTCGATCGGCTCGCCTGGCGTACCCGGATTATCTGGCGTGCGTGTTACAAATTTATGAACAAGTGTAACCTGGTACTTTTGAACAATGCCGTCCTGGTCATAGACTCCCCCGGCTGTTGGATAGTCATCATCGACCAGGTCGTAGCCCGCATTCTCATACGCGGCAATCGTATCAGCCGTCCGATACGCATCCGTTGTCCCGTACGCTCCTTGTAAGGGTTCCGTCTTAATAACCTTGTTATCAGTTTGGTCAAAATACGTTACGATCGCCGTTTCAGTCTTGGCCAAATAACGATACGTCACGGTACCGCCCTGATCAGTTAACGTGCCATTATAGGCTAGTCCAGTATTGGGTGCTAACACATAGCCCGTCTTGGGTTTGGCTGCCGTCGTGTAGGTCAAATAGTCCGTGGCCGTTGCGTCCGTAGCATGTGTCGCCGTACCAGTTTCCGAAGCATCTACCTGAGTCTCACCATTAGCATCTACATGTTCGTAGAGGTACTTAACCGCAATATCACCAATTGTCAAGGTGCCAGGAATGACTGAAATGGTATAGTTTTTATTCACCGAATCATCAGCATCAGGAGTGGCCGTAATTGTCTTAGTTCCAACCGCACTCATGCCGTTGGTCACACGATACTTTAAGGTCTCACCATTAACTGTCCCAGTAACCACCGCCGCCAAATTCTTTTGCGTCCCATCCGACCAATAAATCTTGTTGGGAATCGTAATTGTTGCTTTGGCTGGATCAATTGTCAGCGTTCCATTGACATACGAAATTTTATAATTACTGGTATCGGCTGCCGTAGTCCCAGTCATTGCATAAGTGCCGACCGTAGTATAAGTCGTCGCACCACTGCCATCTGCTGCAACTGCGGTAAATACTAACTGATCATAATTGGTCCCGCTAGTAACAGTGGCAGTCGTGCCATGTGATCGGCCGTCATAAACTGCATTATCATCCTTGACCGTGACTGTCAGATCTGCTGGCGTGATCACCAACGTCCCATCCGTCGTGGTAACGGTATAGTTTTTAGCCAAAATCGCCGCTTGCGTGGGATCCGCTAACGCGTATGTCAGGTCGTCATAGGTACCGACGTTCGTGTCAGTCGTCGTGGTAAAGTCAAAATGATCATACACGGTTCCAGTCGTTACGGATGTCCCCTGAGGCTTGCCATTATAGGTCACTGTACCACTAGCTATCTTTAACTCGAGACCAGCAGCCTGCACCGCACCAGTCGTGGTGAAAACGGCCGCATCATCCAGAATATAATTCGACCCCAGCGCAGCTTGAACTGCCTTCCGACCAGCGTCATTAAGGGTGATTGCATATTTGCCAGTGTCCGCACCGGTCAAGTTAGTTTCGGTGCCTTGATACGTATAAGTAAAATCTGCCAACGTTAAAACACGTTGACCGACCTTGCCGGCTACGCCTGGTTTAGCATCGCCGATTTCGCCGTTACTAATTTGAAGGATATTTTGCTTTGTTGCATTTTTAACGGTGACTACCGGCAACATTGTCAATGATCCCGTATACAACTGTGAAGGCCGAAGTATAATTAGCCCATTCTTACCAGTGGTGGCTGTGATTTTTACAGGGACAATGTTAATTGTAAAGGTATAATCGGAGGCCCCAGTCGAAAAGGTTGGGACAAAGTCATCCAAATCACTGGTCGAGGTATCGTAAGCATTATAGTCTTGCATAACCCGGCTCATCCCAGCTTTACCCGCTGCATTGATCGTCACTGAGTAACTACCAATTTGGTCGAGCGTTGAAAAGTCCGTATCTCCGGAATATTTCGTGACCTGCCCATGTTCATCCGTATACACAACATCAACGTAATCATTGACATCAGCAGAGTCCAGAAAAAGTGCATATAGCAAATTGACCTTGTTGCCGTTTACATCTTCTAAGTAATTGCCCGCTGCATCTTGAATGTAGTAGGCGACGTCGTTAGCCGGCGTCTCATCTGGAGAACTAATATGAGATTCTAGATCCGCCAGCGACGCCTCGCCATAGTCCATCGACACGGTCCCCGTAGTTACTAACGATACGGTCGGCTTCGTTTCAGCTTCACTGGTGATAGCTGAAACCGCCTGTACTGCAGACTTAGTGACCGGCGTGTTTGCTGACCTGCTCGCTAGCGCACCCGTCAATGGGAGTGCCCGACTTGTCACTGCAGTCGTAATGGTCGGTGCTTCAGCAGTAGGTATGCTGGCTGTTTTCCCAGTTTCCGTACGCGTTTGGCTAGCTGTCGTAGCATCAGTGAGATCATTTGCCACTGATGAACTTGTCGTCTCAGTGTTTAGCACATCTGTGTCAGCACTCGTAGTAGCCGTTTTAGTTGCGGATGCTGATGTGGCTTCCGTGTTAGTAGATTTACTGGTGACACTTGGTGCACTAGCACTTGCGCCATCAGTACTTGATATGCTAGCACTTGAGTCAGCGCTACTTGAAGCAGTACCGACTTCGGCAGCTGGCTTCGTAGCTGCTGTCGACTGGCGATTACTGGAAGCTGAAGTTGCCCCAGTTGAATCAGTAGTCGCTTTAGTATCCTGAGTCGCGGCCGTTACATCAGTAGCAGCTTTTGCATCCTGAGTCGCGGTCTTAGTAGCTGTCGCCGTACTAGCTGATTTTAGTACGACGGCATTGCTCGGTTCTGCCATGTCGGAACTAACGCTAGCGCTATTGTCGGCCGTGTCAACCCCCGTACCCGTTGCGGCTTTCACTTGTTCAACTTGGCTAAAAGTCAAACCGATGCCAACTGAAAATACTGTGATACTAGCAGCCACCCAGCGCCGCCCCGATTTATAAAGCTTATAATGAGACTTACTTTCCAATCCCAACCTATTTAAACGATTCCGCATAATTCTGCCCTCCAAAGTTCAACCGTACCTGGAGCAATCAAGTTATTTAGCTGAGTAATATTTGGTGCGTTTCGTACCGTGCCGAAACGATTGTGTTAATCATCAAACTATCACCTAATTGACCCCTTCAATCATTAGTATACGTTCAAATAAGTTGAAATAACAAGTGCATAACAAAAAATAGACGAAATTATTTTTGAGATTATTTAATTGTAGTATCAGTTCACGCTATAACACTGCATTAAAATACTGATATAACCAACATATTGACACACTTATTTTGAATCTGGCTCATCCGCATCCCAGTTCGGTACTTATCAAACAATGTATAGCATTTGTTCTACGGCTGAAATCGTTTACCAGCTATTTAGCAGCACCAAACAATTTTTATCGCCCGCCAACCACATCACCTAATATTGTTAAGACGCGCAGATCATGAACTGTTTTTCCACACCAAAAAGCCCCTCTGAATGGGTTTCATTCAAAGGGGCACGGACATGCCGCACGATGTTCTCATTTAAGCTGTTATCAATACACTTCCGATGACGCCCGGCCGCTTACGTTCAAAAACCATCGTCAGCCGACTGGAGACGGTCTGGTTTCGCTAGTAACTTCATCACTGACACACCCTAATCTAAATAGGTACTATGCATCCCAATATAGCCTAAATTCGTTCCCATTGGTTTGGCCGCGACTAATATTGGATAAATCTGATCATAAAAGTTTGAAGCAGCCTTCGAGAGGCCCTTGTTGCGTAGCGCCTCCATTTGAAAACTGACCACTAATTTATTTAACACAGCAATTGAATAGCGATGATGCTCCAAATCGGCTTTGGCCATCAACCCGATCTTACGTTCACGGTCGGTAAGATTAGGGTCGAGAACGAAGTCAACCAATTGACTCAATAACGCCTGTTCATCGACCTGATGTTTCCCCGTACGTCCAAACATCGGCTTTCACCTAACTCTCTTTTATTTTATCGTGCTCGCTTTGAGCAATCTCCCGTTTAGTTAACCCGGCCGCCAGCTTAGCACTAGTTATACACGTCAGGTACGCGACAACCCTGTTCAAATAAATCAGTTTAGTCTGATATCAAGTGATTCATATTCAGCTAATTGACGCATCCCAAGAAGCATTGCGTACTCGTATTACTATCATAATACTTCAAATTAGGAATTACGAGCTATCTCGTAAGATTGTTAAATTATAAATCCAAGCACAGCATGCTCACATTGTGAACCGACCTAAATTGGTCGATGATTTGACGATTGAGCGTGTCACTAACTTCGCCAATAAAAAAAGCTAGCTAATCATTAAAAATGATTAACTAGCTTTCCATCATCAGCTCAGCCTAAGCTGCAACCGATGACTGTTGACGTTGTGATTTAGCCACGACGACGTTCTGGGATCCGAGCAGCCTTACCATGTAAGTTACGTAAGTAGTATAACTTGGCACGACGTACACGACCTTGACGAACGACATCAATTGCGGCAACGCGTGGTGTGTGTAATGGGAATGTCCGTTCCACACCAACACCGTTACTGATCTTACGAACAGTATAAGTTTCGCTGATACCGGAACCATGGCGCTTGATAACAACACCTTCAAATAATTGGATCCGTTCGCGAGTACCTTCAACAACTCGTGCATGAACACGAACTGTGTCTCCAGCACGGAAATCAGGGATGTCCGTACGAAGTTGTTCATTGGTGATCTTTTCGATCAATTGGTTTTGACGCATAATGTATTTCTTCCTTTCGCCGACATTCGTGACAACCTGGTCAGCGGAACATCGTTAATGGGCACAATAGCCAATAAATAGAATACCATATTCGAGGGTGGGCACGCAAGTTTTTTTGAACTCTTCACGACTAACTTGTCCTAATTAACGGCATAGCCTAGACTTCCGACTCATCCGCCTTGATATCTGCTAACATCTGTTTAGCTTTTCCTGACAATGATAGCCCCGTCAACATGTCCGGGCGCCGTTCATAGGTCCGTTTCAGTGCCTGTTCTAAGCGCCAATCATCAATTTTTCCATGATCACCACTCAGTAAGATATCTGGTACCTTCATACCACGAAAATCAGCAGGACGCGTATATTGTGGGTATTCCAGGAGACCGCTCGAAAAAGAATCCCCCGGAGCCGATTCCGAATTGCCAAGCACACCTGGTAAGAGCCGCACCGTCGCATCAATCATGACCATTGCACCCAGTTCACCACCAGTTAAAACGTAATCACCTAGCGAGACTTCATCGGTGACTAATGACCGAATCCGCTCATCATAACCCTCATAGTGGCCGCAAATAAAGGTCAAGTGTTCTTCCTGAGCAAAGTCTTCAGCAACGTGTTGATTGAACTGGACTCCCGCCGGATCCAATAAGATCACGCGACCGGGTGCCGGGTGTTTTTCCTGAACGCTGGCCAAAGCATCAAAAATTGGTTGTGGTTGGAGTAACATGCCCGCACCACCACCATACGGATAATCATCCACATGGTTATGCTTGTCGGTCGTAAAATCCCGAAAATTAGTGACATCAACATTGATGACGTCATTTTCAATGGCATTGCCAATCATCGACTCATGAAGCGGCCCCGCAAACATCTCTGGAAACAGGCTTAAAATATCGATTTGCATTAATCAATCAGCCCTTCCATTAGTTCAACAGTCACCACGCCCGCATCCAAGTCAACATCTTTAATGACCTGGGGAATCTTAGGTAGTAAGACGTCAGACTGACCATGATCCCGTTTGACCACCCAAACATCATTCGCACCAGGTGACAGAATCTCTTTAATAGTCCCTAAAGGCTCGTCAGCGGTCGTCACAACTTGTAGGCCGACAATTTGGTGATAGTAGTACTCACCCGCTGGTAAGGCATGTAATGCTTCAGCAGGAACTTTGATCGTCCACCCCTTATAGCGCTCCACATCATTGATGTTATCGAGCCCTTCAAAGGTAAGAAAGTACAGTCCCTTTTGCTCACGGGCCTTCGCGATTTTGACAGTAATCCCGCCAGTCGTTTCATCTGGGGTTTTAAATAAACTCAATTGTTGCCCTACTTTAAAGCGTTCTTCTGGAAAATCAGTCACGACAACGACTTTCACTTCACCACGAATGCCGTGGGTGTTAACTAGGGTGCCAACACGATAGTAATCCATTAGCTTCCTCCTCTTAATTAGCTTGATTGTTATTCGTTTTAAATGTCATCAACATGTTACAACTAATCTACTCAACGACGGTCATCGAGATACTTTGACTCGTCCTCAAAAACCGGAACAAGATATAAAAAAACTCTTAAACAAAACATCACTGCTTCGCTCAAGAGTTTTTTTGTTGTCCGTCTTCGATCGTAAGCCGGACACGTTTAGGTCCTGAAACTCGGACACTATACACAATTGTCCGAATTGCCGAAGCAACCCGTCCCTGCCGACCAATGACCCGGCCGATATCTTCGGGATTAACCGTTAAGTTGTATTCAAGATAACGCGTGGTTTCCTTAAAATCAACTTTAATATCGTCTGGATATTGAACTAACGGGGTGACAACCGTGGTGATTAAAGCTTTAATATCTGCCATGATCTATTACCGCTTTATTATTTAGTGAACTTAGCTTCGTGGTACTTCTTCATGATACCGGCCTTAGATAAGATATTCTTAACCGTATCTGAAGGTTGGGCACCATTGTTCAACCAACCGAGGATATCTTCCTCTTCAAGTTTAACTTGGGCTGGTTCTGTAAGTGGGTTGTATGTGCCGACTTGGGCGATAAAACGACCATCACGTGGTGAACGTGAATCTGCGACAACAATCCGGTAAAATGGATTTTTCTTAGAACCCATCCGCTTTAGACGAATCTTGACTGACATTTAAACACCTCCCGAATTCTTTAACAGGTAATAATATACCAGTAAATCAATAGCTTGTAAAGGACTTTTTCTTGACAGGCTAAAAAAACTTATAAATTAGCGTTTGCGACGCCGCATTGCTTTGGCTAAGCGCTTTTGTTTTTTCTTCTTAGTTTGACGAACCATTCGCTTCATGGCCATTTGTTGCATCTTACCACCGATACCACCACCGCCATTGGCACCACCCATGAGACCTTCCATACCAGCAAAGTTCCCTTTGGACATTTGATTCATCATCTTTTTGGTCTGGTTGAATTGCTTGATCATCCGGTTGACTTCATGAATTGGCCGCCCGGAACCAGCCGCAATCCGTCGACGCCGAGATGGGTTCAACAAATCCGGATCTGCTTTTTCGGCATTGGTCATCGAATAAACGATTGCCCGGATATGGGCAATGTCTTTCGGGTCCATGTTGATATTTTTCATCGCTGGATTGTTAGCCATGCCGGGAATCATCTTCATGATATCTTCCATGTTCCCCATCTTGTCAACTTGGTCTAATTGGTCGATAAAGTCATTGAAGTCAAAAGTGTTTTCCTGAATCTTCAGGTTCATTTCTTCGGCTTGTTTTTCGTCATATTGCTGTTGCGCCTTTTCAATCAGCGTCAGCATATCACCCATACCAAGAATCCGATCCGCCATCCGGTCTGGATGGAAGACATCAAGATCAGTCATCTTTTCGCCTTGACCGACAAACTTGATTGGCTTACCAGTGACGGCCCGGATTGATAGTGCAGCCCCACCACGAGTATCACCATCTAACTTCGTCAAGACGACCCCGGTCACATCCAGCTTATCGTTAAAGCCCTCCGCCGTATTAACGGCGTTTTGACCAGTCATCGCATCGATCACTAACAAAATTTCGTCAGGATGAACGAGATCTTTAATATTGGCCAACTCGTTCATCAACTGCTCATCGATTTGTAACCGACCAGCCGTATCAATAAACACGTAATCATTGTGGTTTTCTTGCGCCTGTGCCATCCCTTGACGCACAATCTCAACGGGATCGACATCGGTTCCTAGTTGGAAGACTGGAACGTCGATTTGGCGACCAACTTGTTGCAATTGTTCAATCGCGGCTGGCCGGTAAACGTCGGCCGCAATCATTAATGGTCGGGCATCCTGTTCGTTCTTTAATTTGAGGGCTAATTTTCCGACCGTCGTCGTTTTCCCGGCCCCTTGGAGCCCAGCCATCATGATGACCGTTGGAATCTTCGGCGATTTGTTCAGTGGAACTGCCTTTTCACCCATTGTTTTCGTTAATTCTTCATCAACGATTTTAACGATTTGTTGGGCTGGATTTAAACCTTCCAGCACCTTTGCGCCGAGCGCACGTTCGCGAACCGTTTTAACAAAATCCTTGACCACCGTAAAGTTAACGTCGGCTTCAAGTAATGCTAACCGAATTTCACGCATGGTTGCTCGAAGATCACTTTCCGAAATCTTCCCCTTGCGCCGTAAATTGGTCATTGCTTTTTGTAAACGTTCCGTTAGGCCTTCAAATGCCATTAGTGTCACCTAACCTTTATTATTATTCTGAGTCAGCTTCCAAGTTGACTAGTTGTTGAATCATCTTAATTAACTGGGTATCCCCATGGTAATTTTGCTTAATATAGTCAGAGATCGCGTCAACTTCGTGATTACGTTCCACAAAGTCGTGGTAGAGATGCAGCTTAGCCTCATAACCTTCTAAAATCTTTTCGGTCCGCTTGATGTTATCATAGACGGCCTGGCGCGAAACTGAGAACTCCGCTGCAATCTCGCCTAAGGAATAGTCATCAGCGTAGTACAGTTGAATATAGGCTTTTTGCTTATTCGTTAATAACGGTTCATAAAACTCGAATAACGAATTGATTCGATAATTTTTTTCAATTTCCATGTGGGGACTCCTCACGCTTATCATACAGACTACACACTAAATAAGAGTACCGATTTTATCGCCATTCGTCAACTATCAGTCGCTATTTGTGGTAAAAATAAATGGTAATCGTCCTCGTGCTGAGAACAATTACCATTCGTTAACTGGCTTTCAATTTAAGACCATCATCAACTGATTTAACCCGTGATAATATCTTTAAATAACCCGTAGACAAAGTCATTGGCATTGAATGGTCGTAAATCAGTCACCTTTTCACCTAAACCAACGTACTTTACAGCAAGATGCAATTCATTACGAATAGCTAAGACGATCCCACCACGTGCCGTACCATCAAGTTTAGTTAACACAATCCCACTGACATCCGTCGACTGTTTAAACAATTTGGCTTGGTTCAGCGCGTTTTGCCCAGTCGTGGCATCCAGCACCAGTAAGACCTCATGTGGTGCATCAGGGATTTCACGGGTGATGACCCGCTTGATCTTTTCCAATTCATTCATCAAGTTGACTTTGTTTTGAAGCCGACCAGCAGTGTCCACAAAGAGCACGTCATAATCTTCGGCCTTAGCCTTCTTAACCGCGTCAAAGCAAACGGCCGCTGGATCACTTTTTTCGGCCTTAGCGACCACGTCAACCCCGTCTCGTTGCCCCCAGACTTGCAACTGCTGGATTGCACCAGCTCTAAACGTATCACAAGCCGCCAACAAGACCTTCTTGCCTTGCTGCTTGTACATGTTCGCCATCTTACCGATTGTAGTGGTCTTACCAGCACCATTGACCCCGACAAATAAAATAACGGTTGGACCACTCTTAGCCATGTGAATCGAGTTATCCTCGCCTTCACCAGCTTCACCGTACATATCAACGAGCTTTTCGACGATGACGCTTGAGATTTCTTTCTTGCTCTTCGCGTTCTTTAATTTAACTTCGTCACGTAGCTCGTCACTAATTCGCATCGCGGTCTCATAACCCACATCAGATTCAATCAGCGTATCTTCCAAATCATCGAAGAACGCTTCGTCGACATGGCGGAAATTAGCCAAGAAGGCATTGATACGATCACCAAACGTTTTCCGCGACTTTTTCAGTCCTTCATCATAACGTTCTGCCTCAGTTGGCTCCGGCTCAGCCGATTCCGAATCAGCCGCCGCATTAACAGTCGGTGCGGCGGATTCAGTCGCAGTCGTCGCTGATGACTTGACTGCTGGCGCCGTACTGGCTACTGATTCTGACATAGCGTTGCCTTCAACTACCGCATCAGACTTAGTCGCTAACGCCACGTCGCTCGCGGCCGCTTGACTAACTTGTGCCGCACTCGCACTTAATGCAGCTAGTGACTGGGCAACCATTGCACTGGCTGTGAGTGGCGCTTCCGACACCGTCGCCGATTGCAGTGATGCTTGTGAACCAGACTGTGCACTCACTGCCGCCGTGCTATCGGCCGGGGCTTCACTAGTAGCTGCCGATTTTACTGTCGCTGGTTCGTCCGCAGTGCTTGTCGCTTCGCTTACGGCTGTACTGGACACCGGTGTCGCAGTTGATTCAGTTGTTGCGCCCTCCGAGCGAGCTGGCTGTTGTGACGAAGGGGCCCGGTCGTCACTGACCGGTGCGTTAGCTTGACTTGTCGTTGCTGGCGCTTCACTGGCAGCTGACGTTGTTTGAGCGTCATCTGATTCTGGTAAACTAAACGCTTTTTTTAACCGACTAAATAGTCCCATCTTCAACACTTCCTTTAATTATTTTTGTTCATCTTTTAAATCTGCCAAGGAGACTGAGACCATCTTGGAGACACCTGACTCTTCCATGGTTACCCCATAAAGTACGTCAGCGTGCATCATTGTTCCTTTTCGATGAGTAATGATCACAAACTGCGTTCCCGTTTGAAAATCATTCAAATACTGACTGAACCGATCCACGTTGGCATCGTCTAACGCAGCTTCGGCTTCATCTAAGATACTGAATGGCACGGGGCGCACTGCTAAAATGGCAAATAATAACGTAATAGCCGTTAACGCCCGTTCCCCACCAGAAAGTAAGCTTAATCGCTGAAATTTTTTGCCCGGTGGCTGGGCCATGATATCAACCCCACTGGTCAATAAATGTTCTGGGTCGGTCAAGATCAATTCAGCCTTACCGCCGCCAAACATCTGTTCAAAAATCGTACTAAATTCGCTAGCGACTTGATCAAATGCCGTTTTAAAGCGGGTGGCAACGGTCGTATCCAAATCAGCCATTGTTTGCAGTAAGTGTTCCTTGGCTTCAGTTAAATCGGAAGCTTGGTTATTGAGAAAGTCAAAGCGTTCCTTGACCCGCTCGAATTCGTCAATCGCGCCGAGGTTTACCGTTCCAATCTCATCCAAGCCCCGTTTAAGCAGTTTCAACTGTTCTGTAATCGCAGGTAACGCTAAGTCACTGACGTCAGCTTGTGCTGCGGCAACTGTCAACTGGTACTTTTCAGCCAGATCAGCCGTGGCGTGGTCGACTTCGCCAGTCAATTTTGTTTGGCTTAATTCCAAGCGACGGTAATCATCCGTTGCGGCCGCTGCGAGTTGTTGCAACCGAACTTGCTGGGTCGATAATTCTTCAACCTGATCATTAAGCGTTGCTAGCTGTTGTTCACACGTTTTCCGTTGTTCTTCAACCGCAGCCTGTTTAGCCTTAGCTGTTTTCAAGACCGTATCGCGTTCTGCGACCGACATTTGCTGGCTCGCTAACGTTGTTTTAATTGCTGTTAAATCCGCTTGAATTTGCTTTTTCGTCTCTTCATTTTGCGCCAAGGTCGCCTGACATTGTTCTAATTGTCGTTGCGTTTGTTTCACGTGTTCCTGCAACGTAATCAGTTGTTCACGCTGGGCTTGTAATTTCGTCGTTTGAGTCTGTTGATAACTTTCGTAATCCGTTTGCTGTTGTTGGACTGTTTTCATTTGGTCCTGATAGTCTTTAAGCTTAGCCGCATTAGCCGCTTGCGCTTGTTGATTACGAGCCACTAAGTCTTCATAGCTATCATCAGCTTGCGTCTGTTGCTGCTCATAAGTTAAAGCCTTAACTTGACGACTTAGCTGCGTTTGCTCGCTCTGTGCCGCCTGTAACTGGGCCTGTGTCTGACTAAGGCGATCCTTAAGTTCACTTAGTTGTTGGCGGGTCGTTTCAACCTGAACCGTCAAGTCTTGGTTAGCTTTTTTAAGGTCTGCTAGCCCTTGTTCATAGGTTACTAATTCAGACTGCATCTGGGCAACATTAGCTGCAATTTTTTCCGCGGATTGTTGCTGTTGGAGTAGCCCATTATCATCATGGCGAGTCGCACCACCGGTGATGGCCCCACTGGCCGCAATCGTTTCACCATCAATGGTTACCAATTTGCACCGAAAACGTCTGCTCCGTGAAATTGCCATCGCGTGGTCTAGCGTGTCCACAATCGCCGTTGTTCCTAACAAGTAACGTTTGATTGCCGTCAATCGTGATTCACAATCGACCAACTCGCTAGCCACGCCCAACACACCAGGTTGTTGTGATAAATCGCGCTCAGTGTTAACGGGAAGTTGACGAGCTGTGATCCGCTCGATAGGCAAAAAGGTTGCCCGACCGGCGTGATTTTGTTTTAAGAAATTAACAACAGTTTTAGCCGTCTGTTGTGTGTCACAAACAATATTTTGCAACTGTCCGCCCAGCGCAACTTCGACCGCCTTAGTATACTGATCAGGAACGGTCAGGAGTTCTGAAACGGCCCCGGCAACGCCACTAAACTGTTGGCGATGTTGTAAGACCATTCGAACGCCCGCATAAAAGTTCGTATAGCGTTCCTGAACAGCTTGCAACGCCTCTAGCCGTGACTTTTCACGCTGCATCAAGCCAGCCGCGTCTAACCAACGTTGCTGTTGCTCGTCGATCCGCTCTGCATTCGTTTTTACTTGGGCTTGTTGGGCTGTTAGCGTGGCCTGCTGCTGATTAACTTGATTTTCTAAATCACGTTGCTCACGATTGTGCACGTCTACGGTCGTCTGCACCCGTTTCAAGTTAGCCTGAGCCTGTGCTAGCCGTTCTGCTAACGCTGTGCTCTGACTGCCAGACTGTTGATGTTGCTTAACGAGGTTCTTCGCTTCGTTATTCAGTTCAGCCTGAACTTGTTTTTCATCAATATAAGCATTGCGTAATTTTTCCAGCTCATCAGCCAACTGCTGACGGCCGGCCGCACTCGTTGCCGTCGTTAACTCGGCAACTTGCGCTTTGACTGCCTTAACTTGGGCTTGCTGCTCAGATAATGTTTGTTCTAATTGGGTTTGTTGCTCGGTTTGCGTCGCAATCTGTTGCTCAGTTGCGGTCAAACTGGCCGTCAGCCGTTCCTGCTCAGACTGTTGGTTTTGCCGCCGTTCAGCGTCAACCCCTTGTTGTCCTTGCGTGTTTTCGATGGTCTTAATCAGCTCAAGATTTTGTGCTACCAGCTCATCTTTTTGCTTTAATTGAGCTGTCTGCTGGGTTTTTAAATTAGCTAGCTTGGTTGCACCAGCATCAACTTGTTGCTGATACTTAGCCACTAACGCCTTGGCACTAGCTAACTTTTCATTGACACCTTGTAGTTGATCACGAGCAATCGTCAACTTCTTAACGAGCCGCGAACGGTCCAAATAATCAAATTTTTGTTTTTGATCTTGATAATCCCGGGCAAGACTCGCCTGTTCTTCCAACGGCCCCTTTTGCTGATTCAATTCAGCAATGATATCGTTCACGCGGTCTAAATAATCCGTCGTTTCCGCTAATTTATTCTCCGTCGTGAACTTATCCTTTTTGTACTTTAAGACCCCAGCGACATCTTCGATAATGCTGCGGCGCTCTTCTGGTTTCGCATTAAAGACCGCCTCAACACGACCTTGAGAAATCACTGAAAATGAGTCTTTTCCCAGACCAGTATCAATCATCAAATTCGTAATATCTTTCAACCGGCAACTCTGATTATTAATTAAATAATCGCTGTCACCGTTACGAAAGAGTTTCCGCGTAATACTAACTTCTGCGTAATCCAAAGGTAAAAAGTGGTCACTGTTATCAAACGTGATCGTGACTTTAGCCATATTCAACGGTTTTCGATTAGCCGAGCCGGCAAAAATGACGTCGGTCATCTTAGTGCCGCGTAAACTTTTGACGGCCTGTTCTCCGAGGACCCAGCGAATAGCTTCAATAATGTTACTCTTACCACTACCGTTTGGGCCGACAATCCCCGTCATTCCGGCTTGAAAATCAATTTTGGTTTTATCAGCAAATGATTTAAATCCGCTGATTTCTAATGATTTAAGTTGCATTCGACACAAACTTCCTGTAATTATTAATGGTTACTTTTGCTGTAATTGTGAATAAGCTTGCCGAGCAGCGCTCTGTTCGGCTTCCTTCTTGGAATGCCCCCAGCCCTCACCGATTTTTTGACCATCGGCAAGTACGGCAATCTCATAAGACCGCTCATTGGCTGGACCATCTTGTTCAATTAATTGATAGTCGATTGCGACATCGCCATCCCGTTGCAAGTATTCTTGCAAGGTCGTCTTATAATCAAAAACGCCATCAAAACGACCCTCATCCAGCTTAGGAAAAATTACTTGATGAACGAACTTCAAAACAGGTTCCCGTCCTTGATCCAGGTACAGTGCCCCGACAAATGATTCAAAAATATCACATAAAAGTGAATCTCGTTCCCAAGCATGCGCTTTTTGTTCGCCCTTGCCTAACCGGATGTACTGAGGAAAGTCACATTCACGGGCAAAGCTTGCAAAACTTTCTTCACAAACCATGGCGGCCCGTAAACGAGTCAACTTACCTTGGGGCATGTCTTTATAACGTTTGTATAAATATTCGGACACCACTAACTCCAAGACGGCATCCCCCAAAAATTCGACCCGTTCGTAATACTTCAACTGTTGGTCCTGATGTTCATTGACATACGAGGCTTGTGTAAACGCCTCCGCCAATAAATCGGGATCGTTAAACACAATGCCAAACCGTTCCTTCAACATTGCAGCTAATTCTGTAATCATTTGAAACTTCCTTTCGTTATCATTCTATCGACTAACCCCATTGGATCAGCCAGTTATCACAATCTGTTACTGGTGGTGCCTAACTTAGCATGAATCATTATTTAAGGTGGTCATTCATCTGCCGTTCGAGTGCTTCCGACATGTATTCAGTGCTACTCTTACACGCAATGTTCAGTTTCACCCAGCCGTGGCAATCGACCGTGGATGATCAGAAGCCAACAATATAGAAACACAAGTTAAAAGTCCGCTTAAGTAAGGATTCATCTGATAATCAGTCAGTCAACAGGTCACACATTGCATATCATAACATTATACTATGATTTAGTGGTCAATAACAATGATATCGGTACTTTCGTAGTCAGACAAGCAAAAACAGGTAACCATGTTGGCTACCTGTTTTTGCTTGGTCAATTAACTTATTTTGCTTGGTGCGCTGCCACGTAATCGACGACTTCGCCGACCGTTGACAATTTTTCGGCATCTTCGTCTGAGATTTCGCTACCAAAGGTGTCTTCTAATTCCAGTACAAACTCAACAAAATCGATGGAATCAGCATCCAAATCGGTTTGCAAGTTCATTTCGTTGGTAATCGTTGCTTTATCAACTTCGAACCGATCAGCAATGATATCCGCAATTTTATCGAAAATTTCTTCTTTCGTCATGTAAAGATCCCTCACTAACTTGAATTCACTAAAGTATTCTAATCGTTTTCAGCAGGAATGTCTACACTTGCTTGCTGATTAGCTTGTTGATTAGCAAAATATTCCGCAACTCCTGGGACGATATCCGTACTGACCATCTGGCGAATTTGGCGGATAGTATTCACGATTGTTGGCGCTTTGCTGGAACCGTGCGTCTTAACGACCGGCGCCTTCAATCCTAGTAAGACCGCGCCACCGTACTGAGAATAGTCCATTTGAGACCGGATTTCATTAAACCCATTCTTAAGCAATAGGCCGCCTAACTTGCCACTGATACCGGTGTCATAGACGGCATCTTTCACTAAACCGAGCATGGAACGCGCCGTACCTTCAATGCTCTTCAAAACGGCGTTACCCGTAAAACCATCCGTTACGACGACATCAGCAACCCCGTTCAATAAGTCCCGGGATTCAACATTACCGACAAAATTGATACCGTCAGTCTGTGACAAGAGTTCAAACGCTGCCTTATGGACCTTATTTCCCTTGTCATCTTCCGTCCCGTTATTGAGTAAGGCAACCCGTGGATGCTTAGCTTGCATCATCCGTTCTGCATAGTACGTCCCTAACACACCGTATTGTTGCAAGTTCAGTGGCTTACTATCAGCATTAGCACCAATATCCATCATCACAAAGTTCGATTGGTTAGCATTGCGTACCACTGGCAATACCGTCACTAATCCCGGTCGGTCGATGCCTTTGATCCGGCCCACGATAAATAACCCGGCCG
Organism: Lactiplantibacillus plantarum; assembly: GCF_014131735.1. Taxonomy (NCBI): domain Bacteria; kingdom Bacillati; phylum Bacillota; class Bacilli; order Lactobacillales; family Lactobacillaceae; genus Lactiplantibacillus; species Lactiplantibacillus plantarum. The sequence continues at coordinate 1,524,107 of NZ_CP039121.1, read as the reverse complement.
CCAGAACGGCCCCCGAATTACCGGCAGAAAAGAAGGCGTCCGCCTGGCCATCCTTCACGGCCTGAGCCGCCATTACGATTGATGAATGCTTCTTACGGCGAACGGCACGTACGGGTTCATCCTCCATCGTAATAACTTCATCAGCATTGATGATTTGAATCCGATCACGGTTCTTCAGTTGCGCGTTAATCACATCGCGTTGACCATATAATAAAAAGACCGTATCCTCAAATAAATCACGAGCCTGTTCGACCCCCTCGATCACAGCGTTAGGGGCGTAATCGCCACCCATGGCATCAATCGCAATTTTAATCATTGTGTCACCATTCCTCTCATCACAGTACTGTATTTAGGTTATTAATCGAGCGTCCCCACCGCAGCCAACTTCTGGCTCAAATAGGCGGCTAGTGCCCGATTATCCGGTTGACTTTGCCAATCCGGTTGCTGTACGATTGCGTGGGCATCTTGCTGGGCAACTTGTAGCACGGTCAAATCCGCAATCGGATCACCCACTTTAAATTCCGGCATTCCCGATTGCTTGACACCCAGCACATCACCGGCTCCTCGTAATTCTAAGTCTTTTTGTGCCAAAACAAAACCATTTGTTGTCTGCGTCATGATCTGCATCCGCTCAATCCCTTGCTGGTTCTTGGGATCAGCCACCAAAATACAGTATGAAGCCTTGGTCCCACGACCGACGCGTCCGCGTAATTGATGTAGTTGCGCCAAGCCAAAACGGTCAGCATCATAAATCATCATGATTGTGGCATTCTTGACGTCAACACCCACTTCAATCACGGTCGTGGAAACAAGTAACTGAATGTCTCCCGCCTTAAAAGCCGCCATGACCGCGTCTTTTTCCTCAGGTTTCATTCGACCGTGCAACAGTCCAACTTTAACACTCGCCCCAAAATACTCTTGTAAATTAGCTGACAGAGCCTCGGCGTTTTTAACATCCAGCGTCTCGGATTCCTCAATCAATGGTGTCACCACATAGGCTTGCGATCCATTGTCAATCTGTTGATGAACAAAGCTTAACGCCGAATTAGCTTGGTTGCTCCGTACCCAAGTGGTTTGAATCGGTTGCCGACCAGCCGGTAATTCATCAATTTCAGAAACGTCCATTTCACCATACGCCGTAATCGCCAATGTCCTTGGAATTGGTGTTGCCGTCATGGCTAGTGCATCAGGTTGCCCGCCTTTTTGACGAAAGGCGGCCCGTTGGTTAACCCCAAAGCGATGTTGCTCATCGGTAATAACTAATCCCAAATTAGCATAAGTCACCCCGTCCTGGATCAGGGCGTGCGTGCCAATCAATAAGTTGATCTCACCAGCAGCCAGCGCTGCTAACAATGTCTTGCGGGCAGCTGGCTTGGTCGCACCCGTTAACAGTGCGACGTTGACATCCGTGTCGGCAAAGACCTGGGCCAAGTTATTTGCGTGTTGTTCAGCCAAAATTTCGGTTGGCGTCATCAACGCGGCCTGATAACCAGCGGTAATCGCCGCATACATGACAATGGCAGCCACAATCGTTTTCCCGGACCCCACGTCACCTTGAAGCAACCGATTCATATGCTTCGGTGACTTCAAATCCAAACAAATTTCATTGACGACACGTTTTTGGGCGTGGGTCAATTCAAATGGCAGTGTTTTAATAAACGCCTTTAGTCGGTCATTGTCATAAGCGATCGCAATACCGTTCGTCGTCGCGTCCGTTTGCTTCAGAACTTGCATTTGCATTTGAAACAACAAGAACTCCTCGTAGGTCGCTGAGCGTCGAGCGGCCGTTGAATCGGCTTGACTAGCTGGGAAGTGCATATCATGAATCATTTGGCGCCGCGGTAACAGTCGGTATTTAGCACGTAAGTTAGCAGGCACAATGTCCGTAATGACTGGGGCATATAACTCATATGCTTGTTTGATCATCTTCTGAATCGTCCCCTGCTTGACCGTCTTGCTGGCCGGATAAATCGAACCAAACGCTGAATCCGCATTATTGGGATTGATGATCTTCATTCCCGTCAAGCTACTGCGCGTGGCGTCCCACTTGCCATAAACGGCTAAATCTTGGCCAGTCTCAATCTGTTTCATCAAGTATGGTTGATTAAAAAAAGTCACCATATAGACGTCATGGTCGATTAACAAGCGAAAATTCAGGCGATTCTTCTTACGGCCAAACCGTGCTAGCACAGGTTCAGAAGCCACAGTACCCTTTAGTGTCACCTTTTCTTGATCGGCGATTTCATTGACGTCTTTGACCTGTAGATCTTCATAGCGAAAGGGATAATAGGTCAATAGATCTGCAATCGTATTAATCCCAAGCTCCGCTAAACCTTTTTGGCGGGCTGGGCCGACACCACTTAAAGTTGCAACCGCGTCACTCAACTGTTGTCCCATGCCTGACCACCGCCCTTTCTAAAATAATTGCCTTTACCAATATTAATTATACCAAAAAAACGTTTCAATCCCGCGGGAAGTATCCGTCCGTACAAAAACAGGCCCCAGCATCACTGCTAAGCCCTATTTTTAACGGTTAGTCCTATTCAACTGACACAAGGAATGGGTAAACTGGTTGGTCACCTTCATGAATTTCAATTTCTAATTCATCATCCAACTCTTGCACCTTAGCTGCCAAATGATCAGCGTCAGTTTTAGTTGCATCCTTGCCGTAAATAATCGTTACGAGTTCGCTATCTTCGTCGAGCATGGCTTTGACCATATCCAAAGCAGCGGTATCGCGATCTGGATTCGTAATTACGATTTTGCCATCAACTAAGCCCATGTAATCATCTTTCTTGATTTCAAGGCCATCAATCGTCGTGTCGCGAACAGCATGTGTGACTTGACCACTAACAACCGTACTCAAGGTTTCTTCCATCGCGGCCTGATTATCGTCTAAATCAGCTTCAGCATTGAATGCCAACATTGCAGTCATGCCTTGCGAAATCGTCTGACTGTGGATAATTTTAACTGGGACATCGGCAACTTCCGCAGCTTGTTCAGCTGCCAAAAAGATGTTTTTGTTGTTTGGCAATACTAATGCTTGTTGGGCACCACTGTCATTAACAGCTTTGACGATATCCGCGGTACTTGGATTCATCGTTTGACCACCAGCAATGATGTCGGTGACACCCAAGCCCTTAAATAGCTTGCCGATCCCATCACCCGATGACACAGAGATGATCGCATAACCATGCATGTCAACTTGTGGTTGTGAAGGTAAGGCGGGCTCAGCAGCGGCTTGCGCTTCGTCTTCCTTATCATGTTCCATGATGGTTTCTTGTTGTAGACGCATATTATCAACTTTAACTTTGATCAACGCCCCAAAACGTTGGCCCCACGTCATGACATCGCCAGGATGTTCCGTATGAACGTGCACCTTAACGATTTCATCATCGTTGATGACAAGTAATGAATCGCCCAATTTTGCTAAGTACTCATAGAAAGTGTCATAGTCGAACTTGTGATCAACTAACTTACCATCGCCGATTCGCACCATAATTTCGGTACAGTAGCCATACTTGATATCATTCGGGTCTAATTGCCCCTGCACACTTTGATGGTGGGCAGCATCAATCATCGAATCCATTTCAGCATCGTCCGGAACATAGTCCTGTGATTCGTCGACCTTGCCGCTTAATGAGTCACTAAAGGCTTCCAGCACGAAGGTCAGCCCCTGACCACCGGAATCAACAACCCCAACTTGTTTTAAAACGGGTAACAAGTCCGGCGTGGACTTCAATGCAGCTTCAGCAGCCGTAACGACGGCATCCATAACTTCACAAATATCATCGGTCGTTTTAACAGCTTCCTTACCGGCACCAGCAGCTTTGCGGATGACAGTGAGGATAGTTCCTTCAGTCGGCTTCATAACGGCCTTGTAGGCGGTCTGAGCACCGGCTGCGAGGGCGGCTGCTAAATCGTTAGCGGTTAAGCTCTCCTTATCCGCTACGGCTTTAGAAAAGCCCCGAAAAATTTGTGATAGAATCACACCAGAATTACCACGGGCCCCCATCAAGAGTCCCTTGGCTAAGGCTGACGCTAGGTCGCCTACTTTTGTACTGGTTTCTTCACGTTCATATTTGGCACCGCTGGCCATCGATAAGCTCATATTAGTCCCGGTATCACCATCTGGTACCGGAAAGACGTTCAAAGAATTAATAAATTCAGCACGTTGGTTCAGCTTTTGTGAAGCAGCCTGCACCATTTTGCCAAATTCAAGATTAGTAATCGTGGTGATTTTCAATTTCAAAATTCCTCCTTGGCTTCCACCAACATCAATTTAGTCGTTCATTACCCGGACACCTTGGACAATGACGTTGACCGAATTGGCCGTAACGCCAAGCATGTTTTGTAAGTTATATTTGACCTTGGCTTGGACATTGCGTGAGACTTCTGAAATTTTGGTCCCATAACTGACGATAATGTTGACATCAATAGCCACCCCATTATCCTCTTGGCGAACAACCACACCGCGCGCATAGTTTTCGCGGCGTAAAATTTCATTAACATTATCACGAATCTGGTTCCGACTCGCCATACCGACAACCCCGTAGTTATCCGTTGCGGCGCCACCGACGACCGTCGCGATAACATCATTATCAATATCAATGGTTCCAAATTGCGTTTTGATTTTGACAGCCATGAAAATAGCCTCCTTGTTTTAACGCGTTCATTTACGATAGTTTATCATAGCACAACCACTCTTGAAAGAAAAATTAAGCGACTGCTTAACAGAAGCCCGGAAACTGGGAATTTAGCAGTAAAGTAAAATTACTTGATAGAAATGTATTGCAACCTTTATTAATCTATGATAAATTATTCTAGTGAATGATAAAGACGACCTTTTATCAATGAATTACCGAAGGAGGCAGATCAACATGGCAAAAGACTACGTTACAGGCAAACGGACGCACTTTGGTAACACGCGTTCTCACGCTTTAAACCACAGCCGCCGCAGCTGGAAAGCTAACTTGCAAAAAGTTCGCATTTTAGTTGATGGTAAACCAAAGAAGGTTTGGGTTTCAGCTCGGACTTTGAAATCAGGTAAAGTTACGCGCGTTTAGCGCAGCAAATCGCCAGCACATTTTTTTGTGGCTGGCGTTTTTTGTTGTCTAAAATTACTAATTTCTCGTCAACTTTTTATAAAGTTTATAATTCAGCCTTGACCAGCCCATTATGATGACCTGAATCATTGAGGGTGCTTGCCGTACCATCGTCGGAAACAACCAGCTGGGTCTGACCAAAAAGTTCTGCTTCAACATAAGCTTTCCGGTTAGGTCTACTAACGACCACCGACCTAAACATCAGCACGTTTCACCAACAAGCTCCCCGATGATACGTCGTTACTGCATATTAAAAGACCGGTTGATGAGTTTATGACTCACCGACCGGTCTTATTTTAGCTGAAACCTTTGGGTACCCTACGCATCCGCCATGCTGTCATCACGACTTTGAATAACAGCTAGAACCCCCGCATCAAAGCTAAAGTGACCAGTATTGCCACTGAATTCGTTACTGGCCCATGAAATCGGGTACGCATTATAAGCAGCGTCCAACTGATACTTCTCATCGGGTAACGTGAGATGCATCGGCATCAGCGGTACAAACGCCAAATAGCGTTTATCCGCTTCCTTCGTAATCTGGTAGTCCCCTGGTAGAAAGAACCGAACCGAATTTTGCTTATCAATCAGTTTGATCTGCGGAGCCCACTGACGAAATACCGGATCAAGTACTAACCACATATTGGCCAGTAAATGGTCTAACCGACCACCCGTGGCACCATATAGATGCACTTCATCCGGTTGCAACTGCTCGAAAATGGATTTAATCGCCAATTGTGTATCCGTATGGTCTTGGTCGGGTTTGACAACGACAGCGCCCACCAACGCATCTTTGACAGTCTGGAGTTCAGCCGCATCAATTGAATCAAAATCACCTACGACCATCACGGGCTGGATACCACGTTTCACCAAACGCAACGCGCCACGGTCAGCGCCGACCCATGGTCCTGGAATCGTCGTTAAATCTGCTGGATAATTAGCGGTCGGTCCGCCAACCAGTAAGTTTACGATGGTTGCCATTAATTGGTCGCCACCTTCAAATCTTGAATACGTTGCGCTGGGTCCGCACTGTCATAGACATACGAACCAGCAACAGCGACCGTAGCACCAGCGTCATAGCACGCCTTGACGGTCTGGTCGTTGATTCCACCATCAACTTCAATCTCAAATTGATAACCGTGTTGTTGCTTCAATTCGTTCAACGCCGCAATTTTAGCAACCATTTGGTCCAGAAAATGTTGACCACCAAAACCAGGATTGACGGTCATAATCAAAACTTGATCCACTAGTGGCAATAATTCACTAATCATGCTGAGTGGTGTTCCGGGGTTCACGACCACTTCGGCTTTCACACCAGCATCTTTGATTAATTGTAAGGCGTGATAAATGTGACGGGTACTTTCAACGTGCACACCAATCAAATCTGCACCGGCCTTTGCAAACTGCCCAACAAACCGCTCTGGGTCCATAATCATTAAATGACAATCTAACATTAATGACGTTACTGGCCGTAAATCCGCCACAGTACTCATTCCGAATGACAAGTTGGGGACAAACTGACCATCCATCACGTCAATATGCAACGCATCGGCACCGGCATTTTCAGCCATCTGAACGTCACGTTGAAGGTTCGCAAAATCTGCACTTAAAATTGAAGGGGCAACTTTAATCATTAGTCTCACTCACTTTTTCTTATTATAGATTACTCTTTTATTTTTAATGGTTTCATAGAATTGTAAATAATTATCATAGCGACTTGCTAACAGCTCCCCAGCTGCCAATGCCTGTTTAACCGCACATTGCGGTTCGTTAATATGCACACAGCCTCGGTATTTGCAATCAGCGCTAAGTCGCACAAACTCTGGAAAATAATGGGGCAACTCGTTAGCGGCAATATCGAAAACTTCATAGGATGAGAAACCCGGCGTATCAGCGACCAACCCATCCGCAATCGGGATCAAGCTGACTTTACGGGTCGTATGTTTCCCACGATTCAGCGCCTGCGAGATTTCACCAGTCGCTAACGCCAGCCCTGGTTGTAAATGATTTAGCAGTGTTGACTTACCAGCACCAGTTTGGCCCATGACAACCGCCACATGACCAGCCAGAGCCGTTTTAACTGCGGCTAAGGCGGCCGGTGAAAATGCGGTTCGTTCGCAGATGACCTGGTAACCAATCTGCCGATAAGCGTCCGCTAATGTTAATCGTTGTTGGTACACCTCATCGGTTAGTAAATCAGTCTTCGCAAAGTAGAGTAATGGTTCAATACCTGCCACTGCCAAAGCTACCAGTTGTCGATCCAATAAATTCGTTGAAAATTCTTGTTCCGTTGTAGCGGTTACCACGATACCTAAATCAACATTAGCCACTGGCGGCCGTACCAACTGGGTCTGTCGATCAAGAATATTTAACACGTAGCCCTCTTGTGGGGTCGCCGCATCAAACTCCACATTGTCGCCGACAAGTGGCGTAATCCGCCGCTTCCGGAAATTCCCGCGTGCACGGGTCCGATACATTTGGCCATCAGCATAAACGTCATAAAAGCCGCTTAGCGATTGCCGAATTTGTCCAATTTTCAAATTAGCACCACCTTTTATATTATTTGGTACGGTCCACTTTTCTCTATTGTACCAAAAAAGTCATGCATTGCGCATGACTTATCTTTATTTTGTTGCATTTTTGCTTGTAATATTCTTCTTTTCCATGATCGTAACCCCGTTACGCACGATTCGGTAATGCCCCTTCGTATTACCGGTCAGCTGAAACGGTAAACTAATCTTAGTCGACCGCATGATTGCAATATCGCGATAAACGGTCTCAATCATATGGGTATCATCATACAAATAAATCTTAACATCGTTGGCCTGGGCAGTGGTGGCCGATAACGCTTTGTATGGCACCGTTAGTTTAACATAAAAATTCTGTGGTGTCGTCACGTTATTATCACTGCCCCTTGACATGGTCACCGTAATAGTCGACCCAGTCCGGACATTGCCACCGCCATCTGGATCTTGATCATAGGAATAACCTGCCTTCTGTTCCGAAGAGTAGCCCTGCTTAAAGTTAACATTAAGATCATTTGCCTCAGCATAGTCCAGAATATCGCTCTTGCTCTCACCAGTTAAATCTTTTAGCTCGACGTAGCGGCTACCAGCGCTGACCGTAAACGTCACCGTCGTATCTGTCGGCATCACGCGACTACCAGCGACAACATCCTGACTGATGATTTGTCCTGCTGCAACCGACGACGTACTGTAAGTTTCCTTAACTTTGAATCCCGCCGATTTAAGCGTCTGTCGAACATCATGGTAATTATCATTGACATAATTACCAAAGCTCATAACCTTGGCACCGTTACTGATAACCAAATTAATGCGAGCACGTTCTTGGACCCGCGTCTTAACACTGGGCGTTGATTTGATCACCTGATTTTTGGCTACCTGATTACTTTTAGCATGTTGAACAGTCCCGACCGTGAGATGGTGTTTTTTGAGGACCTTAGTTGCGGCACGCTGACTTAAGCCCGTTACTTTCGGCACCGTCGTCATCTGTGGCCGACTTAATTCCAAACCGACGATCACGGCCACGACTAATAACAAAATAATACCGCCCCAAAAGAGGAGCCGACGCCGCAACGGATGTCGTTTGGACCAAGAACGTGTTGGTAACGGTTCTTCATCAGCATCTGTCTGACTCTCAGTCGTTTCAGCCGGGCGCTGGAGTGTTGGTTGCTTGCTTTTATGCGCCACGACCTGGGTCTTACCGTCTTGATTGGCCGCAATTGCTGCTTGAATATCCGCACTGGGCATGATCTTAGTCTCATCATTACCGACATCTTGCGGTACAAAGCGCTTTTCGCCCGCACGGTTACTAGCAAGCACCGTCAATAAGTCAGCGGCCATGTCCTCGACCGTAGCATAACGTTCCCGTGGATCTTTCGTTGTCGCCTGCAAGACGACGTTTTCAAGTGCCTGCGGAATATCCGCATCAAACTCTCGCACGGATGGCATTGCATTTTGAAAATGCTTTAACGCAATGGAAACTGCCGTCTCACCCTTGAAAGGAACTGAGCCTGTTAACATCTCATATAAAATAATCCCTAACGAATAGATATCCGATTGTTTTGTCGCCATGCTACCGCGGGCCTGTTCCGGTGACAAATAATGGACCGAACCTAAAATCGTGTTAGTCTGCGTCATGGTATGTTCAGATAACGCGACCGCAATGCCGAAATCAGTGATTTTAGCATTGCCCTGCTCATCAATTAAAATATTTTGTGGTTTTAAATCCCGATGAATAATATTATGCGCGTGGGCCGTTGCCACGGCACTTAATATCTGCTCCATGATGTCGATTACTTGCTGTAACGGTAACGGAAAGTTCTCTTTAATATAATTTTTAAGATCCATCCCTTTGACGTATTCCATGACCAAGTATTGCATGCCATTTTCTTCGCCAATATCGTACAAACTGACAATGTGGGGGTGAACAAGTTCCGTCGTTGCCAGTGCCTCACGTTGGAATCGCTTGATGGTCTTAGGATCATCACGTAAGTCTAACCGGAGCAGTTTGACCGCAACATCACGATCTAATATTAAGTCATGTGCCAAGTAAACGTTGGCCATCCCACCTTCACCTAAGGACCGAACGATCCGATATCGTCCGCTAAGGGTATAGTTGGGTGTCATTTACTGGCCACCTCACCATCAAGCGCCATCAGCAGCGCCGTAATGTTATCCTTACCACCAGCTGCATTGGCTAATTTGATCAACGTCTCACACTTCTGGGTCGAAGTCTGCGTCGTTGCCAAAACCGTCGCAAGCTGTTGGTCAGTCACCATATTCGTCAGCCCATCTGAACATAATAACAATTGGTCCCCAGGTTGTATCTGGTAAAGGTTCGTATCGATATCCGCATCTGGTGAGATGCCTAGTGTCCGCGTAATAATATTTTTCTGCGGATGTTGTCGGGCCTGTTCGGCTGAAATCTCTCCTCGCTTGACCAACTCATTGACTAAAGAATGATCCTCCGTCAGTTGGTGGAGTTGCCCATCGCGAAAAAGATAGCCCCGACTATCACCAATGTTAGCCATCAAAAACTTTTGATCAAAAAGCAAAGCGGCGACCATTGTCGTACCCATGCCGTTTAGATCTGAAAATTCACGGGCCTTTTCAATAATATGCTGATTTTCATCTTGAACTTCACTTGCTAGCCACTTGACGGCATCATTGGGTTCCTTGAATGTTGTATTTTCAAACCGAAAACCCATGTGCGAGACTGCCATCTCGGAAGCGACATCGCCCCCCTGGTGGCCACCAATACCGTCCGCAACAATTGCAAAATTGATGCCCGCTTTATTTTGAAAAAAGCCGACATAGTCCTCATTTTCTTCACGTTGTTGGCCAATATCCGACCGGTATGCAAAATCCATTGTTTACCACTCCACCATTATTTTTTTCGCAAACAAGCAATGAAAAAGCCGTCGGATAAATAATCATCGGGATAAATCGACAAAGTCTTTTCCGTTCGATCAGTTTTCAAGTCTCGTTCAGTTGGCGTTGTTTGCAGCTCAAAATCTGGGTGATCCGCTAAGAATTTGGTAATCACATCCTGATTTTCCTGTTGCAAAATCGTGCACGTACTATACGTCATGATACCACCTTTTTTCAAGGTTGGGGCGACCGCTGTCAAAATTGCCAGCTGAATTCGTTGCAAGTTCAAACTATCCTGCAACTGTTTCTCATAGCGAATCTCAGGCTTCCGGCGCATCAATCCCAGTCCCGAACACGGAGCATCGACTAAAATTCGATCAAAACTTTCAGCATTAAACTGCGTCTCAACTTTACGGGCATCGAGTTCGGTGGCCTCAACGCGATCAGCAACGTGCATGCGCGCCGCATTTTGACCGATCAGTTTCACTTTATTGGCATGAATATCAAGGGCAACGACTGTGCCACCCTGCTCAGCATCTAAACTAGCCGCAATCTGGGTCGTCTTGCCCCCGGGGGCCGCACAAGCATCCAAGACTCGATCATTCGGCTGCGGATTGAGTGCTGGCACAACTAATTGTGCACTTTCATCTTGAACTGTGAACATGCCATACCGCATCGCTTCAGTATTAATGGCCTGACCATCCGTTGCAATCAGCCCTAACGGTGAGATTTCACTCGGCGTAATTGTCAAACCATCATTAATCAGCGCCGTTGTCACATCTTCAACCGTCGACAAGGCCGGGTTGACACGTAAGGCTTGCTTAGCTGGTTGGTTCAATGATGATAAGATTCGCTCCATCTTTTCAGCACCTAATTGACGCCGCAATTCTTGAATCAACCATATTGGCATGCTATAAGTCACACTCAACCGTTCATCAGGATCTTTAATCGCATCAAAACTCGGTAGTCCTGAGCGATCCATTTGATGTAAGACGCCGGTTACAAACCGCCGAATGCCAGGGTGACCTTTGACCTTAGCAATTTCAATCGTTTCGTTGAAAACGGCCCGTTGTGGAATCTTATCCAGATACTGCCATTGATACAATGCGCTCAATAAGAGCTCCCGTACCCAGGGGTCAATCTGGTGCGGATGTCGAACAAACGGGGTCAACCAGTATTCGAGAGTCAACCGATGTTGAATGACACCGTAAACCATATTTGTCAGCAGATTAATGTCACGCCGATCCATCTGATGATCATTGATTAACTGGTTTAATTGCAAATTTGAATATGCACCGTTCTTAATCTTCGCTAAGGCGGCGACCGCTAACCAGCGGGGGGTATTACCAACTGTACTCATTTATTAATAACCTGCTCTCCGGTAGCGAACTTATCTGCCGCCCCATTTAAATAGTCTGTAATTGTCATCTTCGGTTTACCAGCTGGCTGCAACTGATTGATTGCAATCGCTGTGTGGTCAGCAGCTGCAATCACAAGCTCATGTTTCGTCTTGCGAACCACTTGTCCAGGAGCTTGCGTGACCACTTCGTCAGCTAAGGGGGTCACATCCCAGAACTTCGTGCGCTTTCCATCCAAGACCGCATAGGCGATTGGTGCTGGCCGCATGCCCCGAACTTGATTATCAATTTCAACGGCCGTTTTTGTAAAGAAGTCTAAAACCTCTTGTTCTGGCCGAATGTTCGGTGCAAAGGTCACTTGGGATTCATCCTGTGGCACCGCCGTAATTTCGCCAGCAATCAACTTGGGCAACGTTTCCAGTAACAAGTCGCGACCAACTAAGCTCAACTTATCAAACATCGTCCCGGTGTCATCGTTTTTTTCAATTGGAATCGCACGCTGCGCCAGCATATCGCCCGCATCCATCTTTTTAACCATGTAAATGATAGTAATTCCAGTTTCAGACTCACCGTTGATAATTGAATATTGAACAGGCGCGCCACCACGATACTTAGGCAACAACGAGCCATGGACATTAACGGCACCAATTTTGGCAGCTTTCAACAATTTTGTTGGTAAAAACTGTCCAAAGGCGGCCGTCACAATTAAATCGGGCTGCAAGTCAATAATCTGTTGCATTTCAGGACTACCACTAATCTTTTCCGGTTGGAAGACGGGAATATCATGGGCAACCGCGACTTCTTTGACTGGCGAAGCTGTTAAGACGTGTTTGCGACCAACTTTTCGGTCTGGCTGGGTCACAACGCCTAGTACCTGGTATTGTTCTTTAATTAAACTTTCGAGAATCGGTGCCGCAAACGCGGGCGTTCCCATAAAAACGATTGATGTCATTGTCAAACTTCCTCCTAATCCCATTACATGAAATGTAAGGGTTCCACGTCAATTCCAATCTGTAGCCCTTGTCGTTGTTGCGCCTGCGTCTCATGCAGTAGCGTTGTCAGCGTCTGAGCTAAATTGGGTTCTTGTTTATATTTAATCACGATTTGATAATAATAACGGCGATTGACTCGTGCGATCGGCTTGGGCGTTGGGCCTAATAGAATCGTTGACGGTGCCAACCGCGGGCGTAACCATTGCAGTAACTGATACATGCGCTTGGCTGCTACCCCTTCATCTAAGTCACTCGCTGTAATTTGAACCGTAAAGTAGTACGGCGGATAACCACCCCGGTGCCGCATCTGCATCTCATACTTGAAAAAGCCTTCGTAATCGTGGTGTTGTGCAAACCGAATCGCATAATGATCCGGATTAAATGTCTGAATATACACGTGACCACTCTTTTCCGCCCGTCCAGCTCGACCACTCACCTGGGTTAATAGTTGGAAGGTCCGTTCACTGGCGCGAAAATCCGGCAATCCTAGGGCCGTATCGGCATTCAAGACACCGACCAAGGTCACATTAGGAAAATCCAGTCCCTTCGCAATCATCTGGGTACCAATCAAAATATCAGCTTCACCACTCCCAAACTGTGCTAAAAGCTTGGCATGGGCGCCCTTTTTACGGGTCGTATCATTGTCCATCCGAATAATGTTAGCGTCCGGAAGCAAGTCTTGCAATTCTTCTTCGACTTTTTCAGTTCCCGTCCCATAATAACGGATCTGACGACTATGACAGTTCGGACAATTCCGCGGAATGGCTTCTTCGTGACCGCAGTAATGGCACTTCATCGTGTGCGTATCCATGTGTAGCGTGAGTGAAATATCACAATTAGGACACTTCAAGACAAAACCACAATCTCGGCACAACACAAACGATGAATAGCCCCGCCGATTGAGCATTAGAACACTCTGCTCATGACGTTCAAGCCGATCCTGCAAGGCAACTAACAGTGGTGCTGAGAAATTGCTTTCAGCGTGTTGTTGCATTTCCTTTTTCATATCAATAATTGAAACCTTAGGAAGGGGCCGTCGATTGACCCGATCCGCAAGCAGTAAGCGCTGATAAACGCCCTTTTCTGCGCGGGCGCGCGTTTCTAACGATGGGGTCGCCGAACCCAGTACGACTGGACAGTTATGGTAACGACTACGCCATAAAGCCACTTGCCGAGCATGATAACGCGGGGCATCATCCTGCTTATACGTGCTCTCATGTTCTTCATCCATCACGATTAAGCCAAGATTTTTTAGCGGGGCAAACACCGCTGAGCGTGCGCCAACCACCACCTGAGCCTCACCTCGTTGGATTCGCCGCCACTCATCATACTTCTCACCACTGGACAATCCACTGTGCAAAACGGCAACAGCTTTACCAAAGCGCCCCTTCACGCGTTGAACCATTTGGGGTGTCAGTGAAATCTCCGGCACTAACATCAACGCCGTTTTTCCTTGTGCCAATGCGGCCGCCATCGATTGCAAGTACACCTCAGTCTTACCGCTCCCCGTCACACCCTCTAACAAGAACGTGGTGGTTGCGGCTTGGTCAACGGCTTGCGTAATCTGATCGACGGCCACTTGCTGTTCATCATTCAATTGTAACGCCTTGGTAGTCTTAATATCACTAGTTGCGTAGGGATCACGATAAACCTCGACGGCCACTTTTTTAAGCCAGCCTTTCTGTACTGCTGTACGAATGGCACCGTCCGTGACATCAAAACGAGTACAAAACGCCTTTTGCGAGAGCTGTTCACCATTTAAAGTGAGCAACCCCTGGAGCACCGCCAATTGTTGTGTAGCCCCGGCGCGTACCTGGTCCACTGCAGCCTGTAGCGCTTCGTTAGTTAAGGCCGCTTTCACCGCCGTTTGCGTTTTACGCCGTGCTTGATTTTTAACTTGGTAGTACACATCGACTTGCCCAGCCGCCTGCAGCCGTAATAACTGGCTGACGATTGCCGGCGTCGTGGCGACGTCATCAAACGGCACCATCGATTGGTCCCCAAACAGCGTCGTTCGAATCGTCGCGGGCGTTGTTGCTGTTGTTCGCAACTGTTTTTCATACTTTGCACGCATGACCGCCGGCAGCATGGTCTGTGCACAGGTAATCTGAAATGAAAACGTGCTGGCAGCCAACCACTTGGTCAGTGCTAAGGCTTCAGTATTCAGAACCGGTGCTAGGTCAACGACCGCGTCGATTGGTTTCAGCTCACCATCAAAGTTAGTAACGTCATCAAGAGCTAACACAAACCCCTGCACCCGCCGTTTACCACGGCCGAACGGCACCACGACGCGCATGCCGGGTTGCACTTGTGATTGCCAGGCGGTTGGAATTCGATAACTATAAGGTCGATTTGTCTGCATAGTGGGCACATCGACTAATACTTGGGCAATTTGTGCCACACAACTCTTCCTCTCTACTTAATCATGCCTGTGTTCCTGCACCATCCGCAATTGCCGTCATCAAGATCTGTTTGGCAATTGCAGTTTTCGTTGTCAATTCCGTCGTAACTGGTTGTTGCTCAGGCCGCAACAGTGTGACCTGATTGGTATCACCATTGAACCCAACTCCCGGTTTGGAAACATCGTTAGCAACAATTAAATCTAATTTTTTACTAGTTAACTTACGATTGGCATTGGCCAGCAATGATTGAGTTTCAGCTGCAAAGCCAATCACATACTGTTGGTGCTTCCGGGCCGCTAACGTTTTTAAAATATCCGGTGTTTCTGTCAATCGTAACGTTAAGTCAGCATGGTCAGCTGGCTTTTTAATCTTCTGATCAGCTAATTCAGCCGGCCGATAATCAGATACGGCCGCCGCCATGACCAAGATATCCGTATCATCAAAAATATCACTGACTGCCGTCAATAAGGATTGAGCCGAATCAACCGTCACGACCTTAACACCACTAGGCGCTGCTAAATGAGTCGTGGCGCTGATCAGTGTCACAGTTGCACCTAACTCCCGTGCGACTTGAGCAACTGCGTAGCCCATCTTCCCCGATGAACGATTCGTGATAAATCGTACCGGATCTAAGGCTTCTCGGGTTCCGCCGGCAGTGACGACAACTCGCCGTCCTGCTAATGGCAAATCAGGTGTCAACTGAATCAGTTGATCTGTCAACCAGGCCAAAATCACCGCTGGTTCCGGCAAGCGTCCTTGACCACTGTAGCCTTCCGCCAACATACCCGTAGCAGGAGTTAAGACGTGTAACCCATCCGTCGTCAGCTGCTTCAAATTGCGCTGAGTTGCTGGATTAGCGTACATATGTGAATTCATTGCTGGCACCACAAACTTGGGTGCGGTCGTCGCTAAAATTGTCGTCGTTGCGGCATCATCGGCTAGACCGTTAGCCACCTTAGCAATCAAGTTGGCGGTAGCCGGAACGAGAATCATCACTTCAGTCCAGTCAGCTAACGCGACGTGGACGACGTGATGCGGGTCAGTCGTTGTGAATTCATCAATGACCACTGGCTGCTGCGTTAAAGTTTGAAAGGTCAATGGCGTGATAAACTTTGCCGCATGGGTCGTCATCGCAACTCGCACGACGGCGCCCTGTTTCATCAAACTACGAATCAATACTAACGCTTTATAACTCGCAATCCCACCACTAACGACTACCGTTACATGGCGTTTTGTCCATATACTCACTTCTTCACGTCCTTTGAAAAATCTCGCAACCGTGCCAGCGAGATTTTTACACTTTAATAAAACAATTGTATCAAGAATCGACAGTAACGTGAAGCTGAACGTCCGCGTCATTCTTCATAAAAAAAGTGCCAAGCCCCAGCTGGCTCAGCACACCGTTTTGTTACTAATCTTTGTCAGTTTCATCTGGATCGATCATTAAGTCACCGGCCGCAATTTCTTCCATGGCCCGACCAATCGTTTTAACCGATTTGTATTCGCTAAGCATTGGTGCTGCACCAGCGTCCAATTCATGGGCCCGCTTGCTAGCTAACATAATCAATGAGTAACGCGAATTAACTTGCTTCAGTAAGTCATCAACTGATGGATATAAGATCATGATTCCGCATCTCCTAACATTTCTTCATACTCGGGCATGACCCGTTTAACACTAAACCGTTCACTACGAATAATAGCCTTGATTCGTTCAGCAGCTAGCGGAACTTCATCATTGATAACCGCATAATCATAATTACGCATCATCTTGATTTCATCAACCGCTTTTGCCATCCGCTTGTTGATCACACTCATATCATCAGTCCCACGACCAATGATGCGGTGCTTCAATTCCATCAAATCCGGCGGCGTCAAGAAAATGAAGACGCCATCAGGCATTTTTTCGCGGACTTGCATGGCCCCGTTAACTTCAATTTCTAAGAAAACGTCTTTGCCAGCCGCCAACGACTGCTTAATATATTTTAAGGGCGTCCCATAGTAATTGTCAACATACTTGGCATATTCAAGCATACCGCCGCTCTTAATTTCATCCTCGAACTCTTCTTTGGACACAAAATAGTAGTCCTTGCCATCTACTTCGCCCGGACGCATTTGCCGCGTCGTCATCGAGACTGAATATTGAAAATCGTTATCATCTGAGTCAAAGATTTCCTTGCGGACGGTACCTTTACCGACACCCGAAGGACCTGATAAGACGATTAACATGCCTTGTTTCGCCATGATCACAAATTCCCCTTAATTAAAATATGTTTTAAAGTTTATTTTGCACTTTTTAACCCTATATTGCAAGTATTATCAAGGTTACACAGCTTTTTTTCATTTTTATTCGTGAATTTTCTCAAATTTTAGGCTTGCTTTTTAGAACGCCTGTTCGTATAATGGAAACACAAACAAATGTTCGAGGTGGCTAATATGCAAAATCAACAATCTAATTTGAAACTAATTTCCAAGAACTTACACGCTTCCTATCGCCAATTTATGGATGACTTTACTGCTGCCCCGACCGTCGTTGCGCCGTTACTGCCAATGATGCCGGCTTTCCAGCGGGATTTGTTCTTAGCTCAAGCGCACACGGAACACTATCAAATCATGCTCCAGATGCAGCCTCAGCTCACTGAGTCCCGACCATATAATATTCACGGAGTGTTAAAAAACCTCGCTAGTGGTCAGTTGGTTCTAGTTAATCGGCAGTTACACCTGACCCACTTGGTCGACCCGGACGCCATCCGTTATATCAAACGCGTTTAGTTTAATCATTAATACTTGCATCAAAAGGTGAAATCATGTTCAATACAACCTTGCGTATTCTCATGGTGTTTTTGATGCAAATCAAAAAGATTGATGTTACAGCTCCACTGACTTCCCTGAATGAGTGAGTACGGAGTACCTGTAAATCAATCTTTTTTAGTAACTTAATTTTTATATTGCTTCTTTTACTTGTCGCTCACTGACGTTATTTTTGAGTTGGATCAGCACGCTTTTCAATCCAAGCCAAGACCGTATCAGCAATGATTGCCATTAAAGCTGTTGGTAACGCCCCGGCCAAGATAATGGCACCACCATTCGTAGCATTGGTTCCTCGAATAATGATATCCCCTAAACCGCCGGCACCAACGAAGGTCCCAATGGCCGTAATCCCGATAGCCAACACTAATGCGTTCCGGAGTCCAGCCATAATGACGGAAAGTGACAGTGGCAACTCCACCATTCGTAACAGTTGCCAACGCGTCATCCCCATCCCCTTACCGGAATCTAAAATACTAGCACTCACATTTTGCATTCCAGTATAGGTATTCTTGATAATCGGTAGCAATGCGTATAAAAAGACCGTGACGATTACCGTGTTCACACCTAGTCCCAAACCAATCATGATGATTGATAACATCGCTAGTGACGGAATCGTTTGAATCACATTGGCAATCGCGATCACTGTCGCACTCAACCGACTATGATGGGCAATGAAAATGCCAATTGGAATCCCAACAATTGCCGCAAACAGCACGCCATAAATTGAAATCAAGAAGTGACGTGAGAACTGGCTTAACACGTACACACCGTTTTGTTGGTAATAATATATCAACTGTTGCAGCAAGTTCATCTGAGCCATTATTTGTCACTCCCTTCAAAGTAATTATGTTTTTCAAGGAACTGTTTAGCCACAACTTCCGGTTCCACTAAGTTATTATCAACTTGATAGTTCAAGTTTTGCATCGTCTTTAAGCTGATTTTACCGTTTAATCGATTCAAGATTGGCTTCAACTTCGGATGAGCTTTCAAGATCTTGTTCGTTGCAACCGCACTCGCATTGTATGGTGGGAAGAAATTCTTATCATCCTTTAAAATCTTCAGATCATAACTACCAATCCGACCATCAGTCGAGTATCCGAGGATGGCATCCATTTTACCTGATTCCAAGGCATCATAAACTAAACCAATTTGCATTGGATAAGTCTTCCCAAATTGAAAGCCATACAACTTCTTAAAGGCAGGATAACCGTCACCTTTTCGTTCAGTCCAGATTTGATCCAAACCGACCGTCAGCTTCGAGGCTACTTTTTTCATATCACTAACCGTATTTAGATGGTATTTTTTAGCCGTCGCTTTCGTCACCATAAAAGCATAGGTATCTGCGAACCCATAACTTGGGAAATAGGTCATTTGATACTTGCTGTTGAACTGTGAGCGAACTTTTTGGTCAATCGACTTGATATTACTCCGATCCATCTTTTCGCCCAGAATCGTCGTTAAGTCCGTCCCAGTGTAACGAATCGCTGAAATATCAGCCTGATCATTCTTCAAGGCATTGAAACTAACCGTCCCAGAACCTAAATTGTTAATGATCGTCGTATTCAAATTAGAATAATGCTTAATCATATCTTGAATCATGTACGCCATGATTTGTTGTTCAGTCGTGTTTTGTGACGCAATCCGGATCGTATCGGATGAAGTTCCTGACAAACCCGGAAAGCCACAGCCGGCCAATAATAACGCACTGGCGACCGTTGCGAAAACACCTAACAACCACTTTTTAATTTTCTTCATCTTTAATCCCCCTTACGCTTGTGTGGTTCTTGGGGTAACCGCTGCTTCTAGTTTACCCAACAGCCAATCAACGATGAGGGCTAAGATAATCACCGGAATTGAACCGCCTAAAATTAAGTCAGTTCGATAGAGGTTTAACCCATTAAAGATAAAGTCCCCAAGGCCACCGGCACCAATGTATGATGCTAACGCGGCCCAGGCAATAACGTACGTTGCGGATAATCGAATACCAGCCATAATAACTGGGGCTGCCATCGGTAACTCAACTTTAACAATTGACTGCCAACCGGTCATTCCCATTCCCTTAGCCGCATCGATCAAGGCTGGATCAACGTCTTCCAGTCCAAGATAGGTATTGCGGAGAATCGGTAATAAAGAATAGATGAACAGCGCAATGATAGCTGGAATTGCACCAATCCCGAAAAACGGGATCATCAATGCCAACAACGCTATCGCTGGGATCGTTTGTAACATACTAGCGATTGACATGACCACATTCGCAATCGGCTTCACCCGCGTAAGCAGAATTCCAATCGGAACCGCTACGATAATGCCTAAGAACAATGAAAACGCCGAAATATACAAGTGTTGCCACGTCTTAACCAGCAGCTGCATGCCGTAGTTTTGTAGGAAAGTTATCATGCCTGTTCACCGCCTTCAGCGGGCGCATCGTCCTCCCCATGATGAATATTATTTTCAGCTTCATCTTCGTCTTCATCACCCCAGAGAGCATCATAAACAATATCGACCAGGGTGGCCCGCGTTACAATTCCGACCAGGCGATGTTGTTCATCTACGACTGGAATGTTCTTCAAGCCGCGTTTCAAAATACGTTCGACCGTATCCCGAATCAATGAATTTGACTGAACATAGAACAAATCAGTCTTCATAATGTCGCCCACACTAGTAGCCGAGTTAAAGTTGTAATCAACGTCTTCAATGCCGATCACACCCTTCAAGATGCCGGCTTCATCGGTGACTAACAACGAGTCAACGCGTTTATCATGCATTTGTCGTAATGCGACCGTCAATGACTTTCCTGGTGTGGTGGCAATTGGGTCTTTCAACATCACTTGCCCAACAGTGGTAATACTTGGCCGTGCTTGAATCAAACGATCCTTACCAATTAAGTTCTCAACGAATTCATTAGCTGGATGACGTAAGATACCGTCTGGCGTATCCACTTGCATAATGTCGCCACCATCCATGATTACGATTCGGGTCGCTAATTTTAACGCCTCATCCATATCATGGGTTACAAAGACGAACGTCTTACCTAAGCGTTCCTGCAAATCCTTAACGAGATCTTGCAAAGATTCACGGGTAATCGGGTCTAACGCCCCAAATGGTTCATCCATCAATACTAAATCTTGGTCTGCTGCTAACGCCCGAACAACCCCGATCCGTTGTTGTTGCCCACCGGAAAGCTCCGACGGGTACCGATCCAAGTAATCTTCTGGCAATTCCACCAGCTTGATCATCTTCTTAGCACGTTCATTCATTTTATCTTGGGGCCACTTTAGCAATCGTGGTACCAAAGTGATATTGTCTCGAATCGTCATATGGGGCATTAGCCCAATGTTTTGAATCACATAACCGATTTGTCGCCGTAATTTAACCGGGTCAATCTGGCTAATATCCTTACCATTAAGTTTAATGGTACCGGAAGTCTGACTTAACATCCGATTAATCATCCGCATCGTGGTCGTTTTACCTGAACCAGACGTCCCGATGAAACAAACAAATTCACCTTTTTCGATTTCCAAATTAAAATCTTCAACGGCTACTTTGCCACCAGGATACGTTTTATTCAAATGTTCCATTGTCAGAAACAACCTCATCACTCCAATCATTTACTCAGTTTATTTCGTTGCCGAATAAACTGTACTGTAATTAAGCATAACTTATAACGAAAGCAAAATGCAAACGTCATGACATGTAAACTGAACATTTTATCGTTTTAACGGTATATTTTGGTAGTCGGAGCTTCAGATTAGCCACCCACTACCAACCAGCCCGACAGTTCATTAAAACGTGTCCGTTGACCCATATTTCGTCTATTTGCGTTTTATATTGTAAAGAATTATCGTCGCCTTGGCAATAATACCGAAACCTCACTCGACACCATCGTCACTAATTAACACCATCAAAAAAGGACCGACCATAGTTGTCCGTCCCTTGTGGTACCGATCAATTAAACTTAATCGTCTTTTTCCTCATCGGCCAGTCGCAATAACTCTTCCGCATGCTCAAGCGATAACTTAGTGACCTTAGTTCCCGCCAGCATGCGTGCCAATTCTTGAACCCGGGCCGCATTATCTAGCTTAGTCACACTCGTTTTCGTGCGCTTACCAGTAATCTTCTTGGCAATGAAGTAGTGGTGATCACTCATCGCCGCAACCTGTGGCAAATGGGTAATACAGAGCACTTGTGAAAAGTGTGCAATGCCGTTGATTTTCTCAGCAATCGCTTGAGCGACCCGACCGCTAACACCCGTATCAACTTCGTCAAAAATGATACTGGTAATTCCCTGTGATTCAGAAAAAATGGTTTTCAAAGCCAGCATCATCCGTGAGAGTTCCCCACCAGACGCAATTTTGGCCAATGGCCGCATGCGCTCGCCAGGATTAGTCTGAATATAAAATTCAACACTGTCCAGACCACTCCGATAGATCTGACCCTTAGTCGGTTTGAATCGTACTTCAAAGATTGCCTTATCCATATACAGATCTTTGAGTTCTTGATGGATCTGTCGTTGTAACACTTTCGCCGCAGCCCGCCGTTTATCGGACAACGCTTCGCCCGTCGTAAGTAGTTGTTGTTTCAGGTCGGCGACCCGCTGGGCCAGATCTTCACTATTTTCTTCAGAGTCAGTCATCTTAGCTAACTCAGCCGCGATTTTTTGGTAATAATCTAAGATTTGTTGTTCAGAGTCCCCATACTTACGTTTTAACTGGGCCAAGATGTCCAGCCGCTGTTCGATTTCATCCAAGCGACCCTCGTCGAATTCTTGCAAATCGAGCTGATTAGAAATCTGACCGGCCGCATCCTGCAGCCCATAAAAGGCATTCTTGACATTCACGGTAATCTCATTAAAGGCGGGGTCCAAATTGGCAATCGGTTCTAGTGCATTCATCGCCGTACCGACCATATCAACCGCACCAGTCGTCTCTTCGCCTGCAGCTAACAATGTGTAACTCTGTTGAAGCGCTTGATTGATCATTTGGTAATTATCCAAGCGGTCACGTTCCGCAGTCAAGCTGGCCTCTTCACCCACTTTGACTTGTGCTGCTGCGATTTCGTCCACTTGAAAGTTCAGCATATCTAAGCGTTGAGCCCACTCTTTTTCATTCGCATTCTTTTGCCGTAATTCAAGGTTTAACTGCTGATAACGATCATACTGTTGCTGGTAACGCTGCTTCAATTTACGAATTTTAGCGGCGGCAAACTCGTCCAGCAATCCCAGGTGTTTTTCAGGTTGCATCAACTCTTGATGTTCATTCTGACCATGAATATCAACAATTGTTTCACCAATCTGTTTCAAAGTCGTCGTATTGACCAGCATACCATTGATGCGACATGTATTACGGCCACTTTTAGTAATCTCGCGCTGTAGAATGACGGTATTATCCGCATGTTCGATCCCCGCTTCGTCCAACAATTGGGCCGTCACGCCGTCAGCCGGCAAAATAAACATGCCTTGCAAAACGGCTTTATCAGCACCGGTCCGAATAAACTCTGCCGAGCCGCGGCCACCCGCTAATAAACCGACTGCATCAATAATAATTGACTTACCAGCACCGGTCTCACCAGTTAAAACCGTCATGCCGGCTTCAAAAGCAATGTCTAAGTGTTCGATAATTGCAAAGTTCGTAATTGATAATTCTTGTAACACTGCAAGCCCTCCTTAAAAGCAATTGGTTACCAGCATCCGTTAGTTAATTTTGAAAAAAAGCGACCTGACACACATGTGAGCAGGTCGAAGATAGCTTACTAATTAGTGATCACTCAGTAAGCGTTGAATTTTTTGTTGTAGCTCTAAAGTCATCGCTAACGACTTGCAAATAATCAGAACGTGAGCATCATCGCCTAGCGTTCCAAAAATTTCGTCATAATGCATTGCTTCAATCAACGTTGCTAGTGCTGGTCCGTTACCCGGCAACACCTTGATGAGGACAAATTTATCCTGAGTCGCATACGAGACATAAGCATCTTTCAGTGTCCGCTTGAGCTTTTTCTCCGTATCCATTTGTTTCTGAACTGGCATACTATAGTGGTAACCGCCCGTTGCCGAGGGAACCTTGACCAGCTGCATATCTTTAATATCGCGCGAAATGGTTGCCTGTGTCACGTCAATATCTTCAGCACGTAACAGCTTGACAAAGTCTTCTTGACGTTCAATTTCGTTCGAACTCAATAATCGTTTAATGTAGCGTTGGCGCTCTTGCTTCTTCACCCGATCACCCCCGGTAGCTATTCATACTTATTTAAACACATCATAAGCCAAAATGCATAAATATGAAAGTCCGGATTTCAATTTTAAGCTTGATTTAATTGTTCATAAGCGGCCGCCTGAGTTTTTTCAATCGACACAGTCGGCGCAATCCGTGGTGTTTCATCGGTAGCTTGTAGATGAATTAGAAACTCAATATTACCTTCACCACCCTTGATTGGTGAATAATCAAGCCCTAGAACGTTATAACCATTCGCTTGCGCAAATTCCACGATATCTGTCAACACCGCCTGATGAACAGCAGGATCACGGACAATTCCGTGTTTGCCGACATTCTCACGACCAGCCTCAAATTGTGGCTTGATTAGGGCAACGACTGAACCACCGTTTTCAATAATCGCGTGTAATGGGGGCAAAATTAAGTGTAGTGAAATAAATGAAACGTCGATGGACGCAAAGTTAGGTTGCCCCTGCGTGAAATCTGCCAGTTTACTATACCGAAAGTTAGTATGTTCCATCACAACCACGCGCGGATCTTGGCGTAACTTCCAGACCAACTGATTACTACCGACATCCAAGGCGTAACTCATTTTTGCCCCATTTTGTAAAACCACGTCGGTAAAACCACCAGTCGACGAGCCAATATCTAGGACCGTTTTGTCGGTCACGTCAATTTCAAAACTTTTGAGTGCTTTTTCAAGTTTGAGACCGCCACGTGAAACGTAGGGCATCGGTTTGCCTTTCAAATGTAATTCAGTTGCCACTGGGATCTTCATGCCCGGCTTATCTAAGCGTTCTTCGTTGACACCTAAGATTTCACCGGCCATTACGGCACGCTTAGCCTTTTCGCGGGTATCAAATAATCCTTGTTGTACTAATAATACGTCAACTCGTTCTTTTTCCATCTAAATTTAAGTCCTTAATCTGTAAAATACGTTAGAAAAGCTGCAAGCAAGCCCATGCCTCGTTGACTAGCAGCACTAGCTTTTACTAACGCCGTTTGAGCAGCTGTTACCGCTTGTTCTAACGCTGTTCGTGCGCCTGCAAGCCCCAGCAAACCTGGATACGTATTCTTATGCTCATCGGCATCCTTATGCGTAGCTTTTCCTAACTGAGCAGGCGTACTCGTCACGTCTAAAATATCATCGTAAATTTGAAACGCCAATCCATAGGCATCAGCATATTGTAATAGCAATTCCTGCACGGCTGGTTGCACTTGAGCTTGAATCAACCCTGCCTGGACAGCGTAGTGAATTAACGCCCCCGTCTTCTCGCGATGCAGCTGTTGTAAGGCTGGCAAAGCCAGATGTTGTCCCGCTCCAAGGACATCAGCAATTTGACCAGCCACCATCCCGCGAGGTCCGGTGGCCTGCGCTAATGCTAAGGTTTGATTAGCGACGATCGATGCCGGTAACCCACTATCCGCAATCCATTCGAAAGTCAACGGTTGTAAAGCATCCCCTGCAAGAATGGCAACGTCTTCCCCAAACTTAACATGGTTAGTCGGTTCGCCACGTCGTAGCTGATCATTATCCATCGCCGGTAAATCATCGTGAATTAGCGAATAAGTATGCATCAACTCAACGGCCACACTTGCCCGCAAGTTTGCAGCCGTCGTTGTGATATCAAAAGTATCTAAAATGGCTAACGTCAATAACGGCCGTAACCGTTTGCCACCTGCTAGTACCGAATAACGCATGGCGTCAGTCAGGGTTGATTGGTCAGAACACGCTTGAAGCTGCTCATCTAAATACTGATTAATCTGAGGACGCCACTTGGATTCAAATTCAGTTAATAATTGCTTATTCATTGGCGTCAGCTTGCTCAAATGGAACTTCGTCGCCATTTTCATTCATCATCTTAGTGAGCGTCTTTTCAGCACCTTCAAGGGTTGCTTGCAACTGCTTGCTAAGTGCCACGCCCTTTTGAAATTGATCCAAGGCTTGTTCTAAAGGAACATCACCCTGCTCTAATTGGTTTACGATCGTCTCTAATTGTGATAAATTCTGTTCAAAAGTTGGTTGTTCAGCCATTATTTTCCTCCATCAATCTTCGTAATCTGTGCCTGAGCCTCACCATCAGCCATGTGAATTGCAACCGTTTGTTCTGGCTGCAATTGTTTGACCCCGTGAACCACCTGTTCATCCGCCGTCACAAAGGCGTAACCACGCGTCATGATTTTAAGCGGACTAAGTAGATCCAACGATTGGACGGTCTGCGTCAGTTGTTGCCGTTTTTGCCGCACGACTAACTGGGTACCCCGATTCAGCCGTTGCTGCAAGTTAAGCAGTTGCGTTTGTGCCTGGCGAACTTGGTGAATCGGCGTTTGCTGTCGTAATTGTTGAAAAACACGCTGGTAGTGCTGGCTTGCCAGATTAAAGTTATTTTGACCAGCCTGTTTAAGTCGCTCATTTAAGAAGTCTAACTTCTGCAAATACCCTTCGTACAAGCGGTTCGGCTGAGTAAACACGTACGACGTTTGTAATTTATTAAGTCGTTGTCGATCGCGTTGAACGAAATTCTGAAATGCATTGAACACGCGGGTCTGGTCTTGCTTTAATTGTAATAAAACATCGTTATATACTGGTACCGCTAATTCGGCAGCCGCAGTTGGGGTGGCCGCCCGCACATCTGCGACCAAGTCAGCAATTGTCGTATCCGTTTCATGCCCCACGGATGAAATAACTGGCAGTTGACTCTGTGCGATTGCACGCGCAACCACTTCTTCGTTGAATGGCCACAGATCTTCGATTGAACCACCACCACGCCCAATAATTAATGTATCAAAATCACCTTGCGCATTGGCACGTTCGATCTGCCGACTAATTTCGGCCGCAGCCGCATCACCTTGAACTTGAGATGGAAACAAAACGATCTGCGCAATCGGAAAACGGCGCCGAGTAGTCGTGATAATATCGCGAATCACTGCGCCACTGCGACTAGTGACCACTGCAATTCGCCTTGGAAAGCGCGGAAGCGGCTTTTTGGGTGCACTAAACAAGCCCTCAGCCGCTAATTTCTTTTTAAGTTGTTCGTAGGCTTGATACAACGCACCCACGCCGTCTGGTTCCATGCGTTCCACATAAATCTGGTAACTACCACTGGGCTCATACAGACCAATCCGGCCCACGACCAGAACCTTCATACCTTCTTCAGGCTGAAATTTGACCTTGGCAAACGCCGACTTGAACATAATGGCTGAAATCTTGGCATGGTCATCTTTCAAACTGAAATATTGATGCGTATTAGGCCGGGGACGATAATTAGAAACTTCCCCCGTTAGGTACACTTTACCTAAATATGGATCAACCTCGAATTTACGTTTTAAATACTGAGTTAAAGCTGTCACTGTCAAATATTGTTGACTTTCACTCACTTACATCACTCCACTTTGCAAGTTCCACCGTTGTCTGCATCAAGGTGGCAATCGTCATTGGGCCCACACCACCAGGAACGGGCGTAATCAACCCTGCGATGCCTTGAGCAGAATCAAAATCGACGTCACCCACTAGTTTACCATTTTCATCACGATCCATGCCAACATCAATGACCGTCGCGCCTGGTTTGATATCAGCACCAGTGATCAGGTGTGCAATCCCCGTTGCAACCACCAAGATATCCGCCGTCCGGGCGACCGCCTTTAGGTCAGCTGTTTTACTATGTGCAATCGTTACAGTTGCGTTAGCATTTGTTAACAAAGCGGCCATCGGCTTACCAACAATGGTACTCCGACCAATAACAACCGCCGTTTTACCAGCCGGATCAACCCCATAGTCAGCCAACATCGTCATAATACCGCGAGGCGTATTTGCTACAGGATAATTACCTGGAAAATTGGTGATCAACTTACCAACGTTCGTCGGGTGAAAACCATCGACGTCCTTTTTAGGATCAATGGCCATCGTGATCAATGGTTCATTAATTTGGGCTGGTAGTGGCGACTGCACCAAGATGCCATGAATGCTGTCATCCGCATTGTATGCCGCAATAATGGCTAACAGTTCGTCCTGACTAGTAGTCGCTGGCAACTGCCGCACCACGGAGTGCATCCCCAACTTAGTGGCTTTACGATTCTTATTTCGAACATAGATTTGACTGGCTGCATCGTCCCCAACAATAATTACAGCAATCCCTGGTTGAATTCCCTGAGCAGCCAATTCCGCTACTGCCGTTGCCGTCTGCGCGTTAACTTTCTTAGCTACTGCCTTACCATCAATAATCTTCGTCACAAGTGCCACACTCCTCTTTCTCTGTCTGGTCTTATTTTAGCATATCACCACAATGATTTATGACCGGTTTACTAATAAGTTATTAAAAAAAGTCTGGCAAATCGCCAGACTTTTACGGTAGAACATAAGATTGTTCGGTTTTAGACTAATTGGCTTGGTTTTTAACCACTTTACCAAGCACCCCGCTAACGAATTTCCGAGAGCGGTCATCACTGAACGCCTTTGTCAATTCAATTGCTTCATTAACCGCGACCTTAGCTGGAACGTCGTCAACAAATTGCAATTCAAAGAACGCGATGCGTAAGATAATCAAATCGGTCTTAGCCAGTCGGTTCAACGACCACTTCTGACTTAAATAAGGCTGAATTTGAGCGTCTAATTCAGCTTGATGTTCACGAACACCAGTTACTAACGTACTTAAATATGCGGGAATTTCAACTGCATCCGCTTCTTCAGGGTTGAGTAACTGTTGGAACAACTGATTTTCATCAGCGTCTGGGTTAGCATTCAACGCGAATAAAGCTTGAAATGCTTTTTCCCGGATTTCATGACGCGTTAAACTCACGATTCTTCACCATCTTCATTTTCATCGGTCTGGGTATCTTCATCACCAAACAAGTTGTTTGGATCAATGGCACTTTCAGTCTTCTCAGTCACGATACCAGTGATGTGGACATTGACTTCACTTAAGGCGAGGTCGGTCATAAATAAGATTTGTTGCTTGACCTTATCTTGAATCGCTAAAGCGACTTTTGGTACCGAAACACCATAGTCCAAGTATGCGAACACATCAACACTAATCTGATCATCGACGATTGTTAACTTGACACCCTTACCAAGATTCTTCTTGCGACCGAACAACTCATTTACACTGGAAGAAATCGTCCCTTGCATCCGGTTAACGCCATCAATTTGACTTACCGCGATACCAACGATTATTTCAAGCACTTCTGGTGCAATTTGAATTTGTCCTAAGCTGGGTTCTTTGCTTTGTAACGTAATATTGCTACTGTCAGCCATTTTGACATTCCTCCAATTCCATGTTTGCCGGTATTAGTTTTTCTAAAAATTAAGCCCGTGAAACGTAAGTGGAGTCAACGGTGTTAACAATCAGCTTGTCACCGGCCTTAACGAAGAATGGTACCTGAATAATTGCACCAGTTTCCAACGTAGCTGGCTTGGAGCCACCGGAAGCAGTATCACCCTTAATCCCTGGTTCAGTTTCAGCAACTTCCAAAGTAACCGTGTTTGGCAAATCGATTCCCAACACTTCACCCTTATAAAGCGTTACTTGAACTTCCATGTTTTCCTTCAAGAACTTCAATTCGTCTTGAATGTGGTCGCCAGGAATTTCAATTTGTTCATAAGTTTCCGTATTCATGAAGACATAGCTGTCACCATCGGCATAAAGGTATTGCATCGTACTCTTTTCAATTGGCGCTTGTTCCATCCGCGCACCGGCACGGAAAGTCTTGTCTTGAACGGCTCCTGTCCGTAAGTTCTTAAGCTTTGAACGAACAAACGCGCCACCCTTACCAGGCTTAACGTGCTGGAATTCCACGATGCGCCAAATTGCGTTGTCTACTTCAATCGTCAAACCATTTTTAAAATCTGCAGTTGAAATCATTTTTAAAAATCCTCCTCAAATATATCTTTATAACTATAACAAGACCGAGCCGCTGTGGCAACTGTCTTAACTATAAAATCAGTAAATCACGAGTTGCAGTCGTCAGTCGTTCATGGCCCTCAGCAGTCACTAAGACATCATCTTCGATCCGCATTCCGCCTAAATCTGGGAAATATACCCCGGGTTCAACAGTAATCACACTGTTTGCAACTAAGGTGCCAGTCGTGTTTTTTGAGATCAACGGGCCTTCATGAATGGCAAGACCAATGCCGTGACCCATACCATGATTGAAGGCGTCACCATAGCCCGCTTTTGTCAGCAAATCGCGGCCAACTGCATCCAGTTGAGCAGTGGCTGCTCCTGCTTGGACCTGATCGATCACAGCCTGTTGAGCGGCCTGCACCGCCTGGTAGGCCGTAACCAACTTATCATCCGGAGTACCTAAAGCAAACGTCCGTGTCATATCTGACGTGTACCCGTCCAAAAAGTAACCAAAATCAAGAGTAACAAGTTGCCCGGCCGTCAAGAGCGCTTTAGAAACCGTCCCATGCGGCAAAGCCGCTCGTGCACCACCAAGTACGATTGTCGTGAACGACGGCCCACTTGCACCGTGCGTCCGCATAAACGCGTCTAACAGGTTGCTAACGTCGATTTCACGCATGCCTGGTCGCACGATACTCGTTACGTATTCGAAACCAGCATCCGCCAAACGTGCACTCGCTCGTAGCCGGTCAATCTCATCAACACTCTTGGTGATGCGCAACTCATCGACCACGTCTGGTAACGCAACCAAATCACTGACCAAGTTCTCATCTAAGTAACTGTAGGCTGTATATGGAATCTCGGCCTCGAAGCCCATGACCCCAGTACCGGTTTTGGCAATAATATCACAAACGGCCCCCAGATAATCACGTGTAATGACTAGGTGCTGGTCATCATAGTGACCGGCAAAAGCTGTCTGATAACGGGCATCCGTAATCAGATAGGCTTCCTGTGCCAGTACTAGCAGATAACCATCGCCGGCCATATCAGCCATTCCTGTTAAATATTGAAGATTAGCTCCATCTGAAACTAAGAACGCATCAATTTTTAACTGATCAAACTTATTTTGTAACCGTTCAACTCGACTCATTATTTCGTCACTCCCATCATTACCTCACGCTTCATTATACCAAACTTTCCAAAAACTGAAGGTAATGATTTATTGAAGGCCATTCGTCAATCAATTACGTTTACGGCTAAGCGGCCCGTGAACCAATAATAGTCGCAGGTATCCCTAGATTGCTTCACAAAAAAAGAGCCTCCCTGCAGAGGCTCTTCAAAAATTATTTTGCTGGGTAAACAGATACTTGGCGCTTGTCGCGACCTTTGCGTTCAAAACGAACGACACCGTCAGCCATTGCAAATAATGTATCGTCGCCACCACGGCCAACGTTTACACCTGGGTAAATATGGGTTCCGCGTTGACGATAAAGAATGTTACCATTCTTAACAGTTTGGCCGTCAGCCCGCTTAGCGCCTAAACGCCGACCAGCTGAATCCCGACCGTTGGCAGTTGAACCGCCACCTTTATGGTGAGAGAAGAATTGCAAGTTCATTAACATAGTAAAGTCCACCTCCGAATGTGGTTATCGTGTTTGTTCACGAACTCGGATGTAATCTCCGTAATTCGTGGCCACATCGTTCAAACCAAGTGTGAAACTTTCAAGTAAGGTTTGTAATTGTGTGTTCGCCAAGTCCAGCTTAGTGAAATCTGCAATTAATAGCCCACCATTGGTTTCATCACTTTGTACTACGGGTTGCAAGCGGGCAACTTGTTCAATCCCATTGATTGTACTAATTGCTAACACCGAAACCGCTGCACAAACGATGTCTTGTCCATAAGCACCTGAATCAGCATGTCCCGTCAACTTAAAAGCGGTCACTTGACCGGTCGCATTACGAGAAATGGTTGCCTGAATCATAAAGAATGCCTACTTTCTTAATTATGCATTAATTGTGTCGATCGTTACCTTAGTGTATGGTTGGCGATGACCCTTCTTAGTATGTTGGCCCTTCTTGGCCTTGTACTTGAAAGTAACCACTTTACGGTCACGGCCTTGCTTTTCAACAGTACCTTCAACCGTCGCACCATCAACAGTCGGCGTTCCAACCTTAGTTGTGTCACCACCAACAAAGACTACTTGATCAAAAGTAACCTTGTCGCCAGCAGCAGCGTCAAGTTTTTCAACGTAAATTGCTTGGCCTGCTTCAACTTTATATTGTTTACCACCAGTTACAATAATTGCGTACACGTTTGTGCACCTCCTTAAATTATAAATCACTTAGACTCGCCGAATGTAAGTGCCATTGCTGAACTTAAGACTCAATCCGTGCGGTTGTAGCTGTAGAAGTCCACAAATACAACAGGAAAATATTATCAAATTTTTTCATAATAGTCAAGGATTGATTTCACTTCACAAAAAAGTCCGTGAAACTAATGCTCCCTACCGTCATCAAATGGTGCATTTTTTTAATACACTTGGTTAAGTAATGTGGCGTGTAGATCATATCATTAGCTAACCAATCAGTAATCAGGCCGACTGTCGCAGAAACGTAATACGCGATTTGAATGCTGACCGGTACTTCCAAATCAGCAAATTGATCCTGAAAATCACGGTGAAATTTCGTCATCCACGTCGTCATCTGCTGATTGATCCGTTGATTGACCGCTAACTGGCGCTGATCTAACAATAGCGTCTCAAAGGCTTCCGCGTGCTGACTGATGTAACCGAGTGCCTTTGATAAGGAAAAAACATGCACCCGCTGTAACGGGTCAGCCGGATTGGTTATAATATCATCCACTGAAACCGTCACGATGGCCGTTTCAAACAATTCACTTACCAAGTCATCTAGGGCCTGATCAACAAATGCTGGCTTGTCTTTATAGTGGAGATAAAATGTTCCGCGGGTAACTGCTGCCGTACTAGTCAGTTTTTGCACGGAAATGTTATCGACTGTTTCTGTCTGTAATAGTGTAATTAATGCTTGTCGCAAGCGCCGCCGAGTTTTATCGACACGCGGATCAACTTCATGACTCATATCTGCTCCCTACTTTCATTTCATAATTAATATAACATTAATTGCTAAGAGCGTCTAACAGATGATAATCAGCCGGACAAATAGTTAGATTACGTCTAAGATGGTTCTCAGTGATCTATCTGGCCCATTCATTCGACTGACACATGATTGATATGGGGCTCACCTATCTGCCACTATCATACTAGCTGGTTAGTCCTTACATGCCTTAGCATCAATTCAAAGCTAAATTGATCTTTAGGAACGCTGTAAAGGATTTTATCTTGACAACCGACCAAAATAACCGTTATACTAATAATGCAATTTTTGGGAAAAGTCTGGCTTTTCCTGTTAATTCGGTTGCAATGTACACTATTCTTGTTTAATATAGTCGTTATTGGACTAATCAAAGGAGGGACATACTCTTATGACTGTTGTTGCAAAACCATATAACACATGGGCATCACGTCGGCCAGTTGCTGGGAAGCAAAAGCGCATTCGTCGCGAAAAAGAAGTTGCTGCTATCCAACGTTGGGCTGCCGGCAAGACTGACACCATCGAAAAAACACCAAAAATCAAGTAATTAAAAAAGAACTGCTCATCTTGAATGAGCAGTTCTTTTTTAATTGATTGATTGTATAATGCCAATGTGCAAGATAAGAACTCCCGTTGACTAACGGTCATTACGGGAAGCAGTGAAATGCTTACTGCTTGCATTTTCTTTGGCAACAAAGTTTGAATAATATTGAATGCCACCAGCGATGGCGATGATACCGACGATTGCAAATACTGAACCCATAAGAATTCTCCTTCCTTGTTACATGATTATTATCGTTTTGTTACAGTAACATTTCAAGCGAAATAAACTATTTTAGTCAGTTTTGTTAGTTTCTTTATCTTTTCTTAAGTATTTTAGGAGATATTGGTTCTTCGCCGTCGCCATTTAACAACCCCGCCTTGCAAAGATTAAATTAATGATGACCGGACTTAGTTACCGCTATTACAGCGTTTATATTGTGTCGTTCTTCAAGCATTAATTGGTATTCATGAAAACAATTTCCTCGTTCACCAGGCTAACTTCATTTTTGACTTTCACCATAATGACCAATTATCTCAGCAAAATGTGCTTACTGTAATTTAGTGCTTTTTCATTACAAATATTACATTTTCAATTTCTGTTTACATATAACTGTACTAATGCCTAAAGATATTACGCGAGAATAACTGCGCGTTAATAATAACCTGCATTTTTCTATAGACAACAAAAAAATCCCTGTGAACAGGGATTTTTTGTGTCAAGCCTATTTCAAATATGTCACGAGTGAGACTTGAACTCACAACCCTCCGCTTAGAAGGCGGATGCTCTATCCAGTTGAGCTACCGTGACAACAACAAGACTAATTATAGATAAGAAGCTGAAGCGTGTCAATTTATTATTTAAAATTCGCACAATCAATCGCTATTCAGATTCGTTTAGGCGCCTGGTAAATAACCCGACATAATTTGATGTCCATCATTAAACAGGTAATAATTGAATAAGTTACTGAAAGGAGATTCCCACCGATGAAACAGAAAGCCTACTTTGTCAGTTGGCATCTATTTGTACTGCTGACAAATTATTATATCAACCAGTCTTATTTCCAATTGCCATGGTATCTCAACTCAACTATCAGCAGCTTGGTCACGCTAATTGTCGCATCCGACTTGCCGATTAAACACATCAAGCATACCAGTCAGCGCAAGCATCTGCACATGCTCAATCATTGGACCCTGCTCCCACTCTTAATGGCCGAGTTGATCATTAATTTTGACTTTTTGACCATTTCCAGCTTTGAAATGGTTAGTTTACTCTTTAAATTGATGAGCTGGTTGCTAGCTATATTCATCACTCATATCACCAGCCATTATTTTAATTATGAGTGCATTATTTAATTCCCCATAAATTGCGCACCAACCTGAACTTCGTGTTCATTCAACCAATTTACAATCAAGACACCGTCCAATCCACCACAACCTTGGTGTAGTACAATCAACGTATCTAATACTGTCTGGGGGAATCAACAATGCTTTTACGCCATGGCTTAACCAGTAACATTTATCTGAACGATTACTTAACGTTTATTCAGCAAGGGCGTGACACCTTTGAATTTCATCATAACTTATTAGTCGCACAGCACCATTACCACCTAGTCATCAACGCCCACCATGCCTTTAACGCTTTCTACGCTGAACAGAAGCGGCTGGCCGAGCAGCTGATGGACTAAATCAATTCTCGCATCCCATCCTAATAGTGCGTATAATATGTTTTGAGGTGAAACATATTGAAACTTGAAGCAATTGCCGGAAATATCGCGCATGCCATCAAAGATCGTTCAACTGACGGGCCCTACGTACTCGCGGTCGAGTTTACGGACAAAGCCACCAAGGGAAAGTCAGCCACTGGTTGTGTCATCGTCCGGATGCCAGATCACCAGCACTATACGATCACCAGCAATGACTTTCGGTATATGGATGCGGACAAAGATACTTTAGCTGAGGAACTCGGGGCCTTCTTTGAATGCGACGATGATCTTGATCAACGACAAACATTGATCGACCAAGTTAATGACTTAGTTGCACAAGACGCCGATAATGACGCGCAATTAATGACAGCCGCTTAAAAAATAACCTAGTTACGTGATCAAATCGCGCAATTAGGTTATTTTTTTAATAGTTATTTGCTTGTCGTTGCTCATTGACATGATTTTTGGCCGTAAACGCCGTTTGTATCTCGTCCTGAGTAAAACCAAAATCAACTAGCCCAATCTTCAAGAAAACGTGCCAAGCGTGCTGGTAGCTCTCCTGACGATGGTTAAAGTAAGCATCATAGAGGAGGTGCTTGATCGCCAAGTACTGTTTATTCAAATCAGTCGCCGGCTTAGCCGCAATCGTAGTCAATTGCTCAGGCGTTACTGGAATCAAATGCGTCCACTGTTGAATCGCTGAGACAAGGAATAAGAAGTCCATCGCATCTACGTATTCGTTCAGCAGCGTTTCGCGGTGTGTCTTATCAGGATCCGCTTTGCCACGATGAATCTTCCAAACTTTGAACCATTCCGACGTATTAGCCATTTCTGCCAATTCGACGTCCAGTGAGACCATCGCATTTTGCAACCGTTCTTGTGGCCGCCAATGAATCTGTTGACGGGCCGTAATATCGCGGTCTAAACGAATCGACTGTTGTAATAACGTTGTTAGTTCTAACATCTAATACCCCCGTTACTTAAGCAAATACTAATGGATCCGCTTTTATTTCTAGCGAATCGATATTTTCTAAGTACCAATCACGCATGAACCCAAAGTGTAACAACACGTCAAACCACGAAACTGCTTGATCAGGATCATGAACAGTCAGGACCCATTGTTGACTACCGCCAGCTTCAGCTGCATCAAAGATATCAACTGTCAAACCAGCCCGCAGTTCAATTTGGGCACCATGTCCTTGCTGTGAATTACGCAACATGTGCTCATTCTTAGCCGCACTGACAAACAATTTGTCAACGATTGCCCGATCTAAATTAGCCGACCGCAGTTCATATTTAGCCGCGTTAGCAACGTCCAAAATATTAAAGTCGACGTTAAAGCCAAAATCATCTTGTAAGCAATGTCCAAATTTAATTAGCGTTGCGAGAACCGTATTAATTTGGTCAACCCCAGTTCCCTTCAACAATAATTTATTAATAAATAAATTCGTAAACGCCGAACTATTAAACCGTAACAAGCGCCGTTCTAAATGAATATAAAACAAGTTTTCGCCAGTTGTTTGTTCACGATAATATGCACCACCGTTGCCGTTGTTCACCACTTGATACAAGAAGGTGTAATCATCCGTTAGCGCCCCGTAAACGTGATACAGCGCTTCAGTATGCCGTTGAGAATTCAGCACCGCTTGTTCATCACCATGCATGCCCAATAACCGACTCATGAAGATCAAATAATAATCGGCATTCTGATATTGATGGGGAAACGTCACGTAAGCCGTATCCAGTTTAAAGTCTGCTAGCTGTTGTGCCGCTGCTAACAGTGTCTCTCCGTCAGTTGTATCAATCAGTTGGTCCATCAAGGCCGTAAATTTTTCACCATTAGCGAGTCCTTTTTTTAAGCCCTCATTGAACGTACTCAGCTTACCGTGAGTGCTCAGTGTTGCCGTGTCCATCTGCTTGTCCGTATTATTCGCCATCAGCCGCTACCTGCGCCTTCCCAATCAGCGTGGTCAAGTAGTCAACATAAAGACTACGGTTACGCTCATTAAAATTCTCAAAACTCTTAAAGGCGTTTTCAATCGCTTGTTTCTCATAAGCTAAAATCGTATCTTCCTTAGAAAGCGTTAAAATCTTAGCTTCGTTATCCTTCATGGTTGCATGGGCATTATTAGCTTGTTCGTCTTCATCGGCCAACTTAGTTAACTGGTCAATAATTTGCTGCCGTTCTTCTTTGATCCGACCAGAATCAAATAGTGAGTTACGTTGCCCATTTTCCTTTAGTTGCTGCCGCAATTCTTCTTTTTGCGCATCACGGTCTGATTGCGCGTCAATCAGTTTCTGTAGCTGATCGCTACCAGCTGAGATCTGCTGAATACGATCTGTATTGAAACGTTTGTGCGCGGGAGCCAGTTCAAACGTCTTTTGTAATTTATTGTATTCTTCCGAACTAAATTCAAAGGCGACTTTCAAAACGTTCAATTTACCAAACCGGCGCCGATCCCACCAGTTACCAAAGTAAATCTGAAATTCGCCGAGTTGGGTTTCTTCATAATAAAAGAATGGGTACTCATGAGCCAAATAATCAATTAACTTGGTACTCAAGTAGTGACTGATTGCCGGATAGACATCCGTAATTAAATCCACTTGGGCGTTACGGGTTGGATCCGGTTCCTCGTTAAGTAAGGCTTGGTGATAGTGGTCACCATCGATCAATTCGTAGATCAACCGGTCGTCACCAGCCGTAATTGCTTGGCGCACCGTAGTTACATAGTCTAACTTTTGTTGAAGTCGCTTCGTAAGCGCGCGCGTAGGTTGATCTTGTTTTTCAAGATCAGGCTGATTTTGTTTTTCCATAATAATCTCCTTGCAATCAATAATAATTGAAAACTTGCTGAATTGCATTGCTGTTCCTAATGTTACCGAAAATTAGTGCATTAATAAAGGTTAACACCACTAATTTACCAATTTTATAACAAAAACGGCTAGTTCGCCATTTAAGGTGCCCTAACCGTCGTATTTTTATCTCAATTAATGGTTTAGTACAATTCCATGTACTGATCACGTTCCCATTCACTAACTTGTTGACGGTATGAAGCCCATTCAAGCCGTTTAGCTTCCAAGAAACTCTGATAAATATGTGGCCCTAACGCCTTCTTCATCGTCGGATCTGTCTGGAACTCTTTCAGCGCATTGTGTAACGTTGACGGTAAGTCAGCGATACCAGCTGCAGCCCGTTCATCTTCATCCATAACATAGATATTACGATCAACACTCTTTGGTGGTTCAATACCGTTCTTGATTCCGTCCAAGCCAGCTTCAAGAACCGCTGCAAAGGCCAAATATGGGTTAGTTGAAGCGTCCACACTCCGTAATTCAAGGCGCGTTGACAAGCCCCGTGCACTTGGAATCCGAATCATTGGTGACCGGTTAGATGCTGACCAGGCCACGTAAACGGGCGCTTCATATCCAGGAACCAAGCGTTTGTATGAGTTGACTGTCGGGTTAGTGACAGCAGTGTATGACCGGGCATGCTTCATCAAGCCACCTAAGAAGTGATAAGCGTCTGATGATAATTCTAAGCCATTCTTATCATTAGCATCATAAAAGGCATTGCCTTGATCATGGAACAAGGACATGTTCACATGCATCCCAGAACCATTGACACCGTTTAACGGCTTAGGCATAAAGGTTGCCCACAAATTGTATTTCCGTGCGATGGTCTTAACGACCAATTTGAACGTTTGGATATGATCGGCTGCAGATAAAGCATCCGCGTACTTAAAGTCAATTTCATGTTGACCAGGTGCAACTTCATGATGACTGGCTTCAACGTTAAAACCAAGTCGTTCAAGTTCAAGTGCAATGTCCCGGCGGCAATTTTCACCCAAGTCCATTGGTGATAAGTCGAAGTAACTTCCCTTATCATTCAATTCGGTCGTTGGTTCACCCTTTTCATTCATCTTGAATAAGAAGAATTCAGGCTCAGTCCCACAGTTAAATGACGTATAACCTGCTTCGCGCATATCGTTCAAGACACGAATTAAGTTGTTCCGTGGATCCCCTTCGAACGGCTTACGGTCAGACGTGTAAACTTCACAGATAATCCGTGCAATTTTACCATGTTCCGTGTTCCAAGGCATGATCAACCAAGTTGATAAGTCAGGATACAGGTACATGTCACTTTCTTCGATCCGAACAAACCCATCGATGGATGAACCGTCAAACATCAACTTGTTATCCAAGAGTTTGTCGAGTTGTGAAACTGGAACTTCAACGTTCTTAATTGTGCCGAATAGATCAGTAAACATTAACCGTAAAAAATTAACGTTTTCTTCTTTGACGATGCGGCGGATATCGTCTTTTGAGTAGGACTGTTTTGCCATGAAAATCGCTCCTTAAATTGATTGACTAACGAATGCAAACATCTTAGTGTGCCGGATAATTGGGGCCCTTGTCGGACTGCAAGCCTCCGAGATTCAGGAATTCATCATGAAGGATTCGGCGCACATCGCGATCAGTTAGCGGCTTAGCCAAGTCAGCTTGCTTCTGCTCAGCTCGCTGTTTTTGGAGCGCATATATTTCTTTGATTCCAGCCATATTGATGCCATCTGCTAAGTAATCCTTGATTTCAAGCAAACGATCAACATCATTCAACGAAAATATTCGCCGATTACCGGCATTTCGTTCCGGCGTAATCAATTCTTGCTCTTCATAGTAGCGAATTTGTCGCGCAGACAAATTGGTCAGCTTCATAACCGTACCAATTGGCAAGACGGCCAACGAGCGACGGAGTTCCTTTTCCTTCATAACGACCCTCCTCTTTAATACAGACTTAATATTAGCAATGTTATCATCGAATGTCAATCATTCATGTTAGAAAATATCACACGTTTTATCATAGGTATACCAATTTATAATTTAGCTTAACCAACTAGCTAGCCGTTGGTCAATCGAGGCCCGTAATTCAGGGTGTTCCAATAGATTGATCCAGTCGACCGACATCTTGTTACGGAACCAAGTCAACTGACGCTTCGCATAACGACGTGAGTCCTGTTTGATCTTAGCAATTGATTCGTCACGCGTCTGCTCCCCATTAAAGTAAGGGAACCATTCGTGATACCCGATCCCCTTACCAGCCGGTAACATGGCGCCACCTTGGTCAAATAGCCACCGCGCCTCTTGTTCCAATCCGGCCGCTACCATTTGATCGACA
The DNA here is from genome assembly GCF_014131735.1 of Lactiplantibacillus plantarum. Taxonomy (NCBI): domain Bacteria; kingdom Bacillati; phylum Bacillota; class Bacilli; order Lactobacillales; family Lactobacillaceae; genus Lactiplantibacillus; species Lactiplantibacillus plantarum. The sequence continues at coordinate 1,483,476 of NZ_CP039121.1, read as the reverse complement.
CGTTGATTGATCCGAGTATACAGCAGCGCTCGCTCCGCGGTCAGACATAAGGTATAAGCATCCAGTGTGTCACCGTGCGTATCCGCCTGCTCAGAAAAAAGCTGACCAGTTGTATGCACGTACTCCAACGCCCGTACGACCCGTACCAAGTTAGCGGGCGCAATTGCGGTGGCCGCCTGCGGATCACGCTGTTTCAACGCCATCCACGCCACATCCGAACCTTCGACAGCGGCACGATCAAACCAAGCTTGACGATACGCCATATCAGGTTCATTATCCGCTGGTCCAAACTGATAGCCCGCCAACAAGGACTGCAAGTAAAAGCCAGTTCCACCCACAATAATAGGCAGTTTACCCCGAGCACTAATATCAATGATCAACGCCGTCGTCCGACTGACAAATTCAGCGACTGTAAAACGCTGATCAATATTTTTGATATCGATTAGATGGTGGGGAATGCCCGCCTGCTCTTCCGGCATTATTTTAGCCGTACCAATATCCAAGTGACGATAGACCTGCATTGAGTCTCCTGAAATGATTTCACCATTCAGCTGTTTAGCCAGCGCTAGCGATAATGCCGTCTTACCGACTGCTGTTGGTCCCGCGATTAGCAATACTTTATGTTTAGTTACTGTTGTCACTCGTTTAACCTCCTTGTACCTGCTTACGAATTCTTCGTGCTAATCCAGGGTAGTCGGTAATCAGTCCCGCAAACCGATGACGATAACAGAACCGCATATCGCGTTCCGTGTTGACCGTCCATGGCCGCAACTGCACTTTTGGCAATAAGAGCCAGTGAACTCGCACCCAACGAATATCCGGATGATAACCGAGAACAATGTGTTGCGCATGAAGCCGCTTCGCAGTTTGAACCTTAGTCTTGAACAGGCTATCCGATTCGACCTCGGGCTGTAAAATATGCAACCGTTCGATCGACTTTCCGTAGAAGCTCGAATAAATTAGCGTAAACGGAACTTGATGATGGTTAAAATAATCCGCTACCAAGTCTTCGATCCCCTCATAATGAATCTTATTAGTTTTGATTTCCAGATTAAAAATACCAGTAAAGTTGTATTGAATCAATAATTGAACCACTTCATCTAAAGTCGGAATACGCGTTCCCGCATAGGCTGATGCATACTTAACACCAGCGTCCAATTGCTTTAACTCGGCCAACGTGTGATCCACAATCCGACCCGTTCCGTTAGTCGTGCGGTCGACGAGCTCATCATGCATAATAATCAGTTGCCCGTCTCGCGACAAGTGTACGTCAGTCTCAATGCCATCCGCACCATCCTCGATAGCCGCAATAAACGCTGGTAACGTATTTTCCGGCCTGGTCCCCTTGCTACCACGATGAGCAATAATTTGAGTAAGCATTGCGTTTCACCCCACTTTTTTAAAAATTAGATTGAATTGATTGCTATCTCCGCATAAAACAAGCATAATAAAACTAACAATTGCTAGGAGGTTTTACTAATGAAATCATTTACCCGTGGCTTCTTGTTTGGGGTCGTCGCAACTGCTGGTGCCGTAATTGGCTCCGTCTTATCATTTAAGAAGCAAGTTGTTGATCCAATCGAAGACCAAGAAAACAAATTCGAAGAAAACCGGAAAAAGGCGATGCGCAAGAGCCGCTCAGCTCACAACGGTTAATTAAATAAAAAATGGTGGCCGAACAAGTTGTTGTTCTAGCCGCCATTTTTTAATACTTCGCTTTTTTCGTCTTACCTTCCCAACGTGCGTAACCGGGTTTTAAAATGTATAGCTGTGAATAACCATTCTTAGCTAATGTGACGACGGCCCGTGTACTTAACGTATGGGTTTGATCGTAAACGTAGATTGGCATATCCTTGCGAAGTTCGTTCATCCGAACTTTCAAACTGTTGAACGGAATATTCCGAGCCCCCAGAATATGACCAGCGTCAAACTCTTTCTTTTCACGCAAATCAATCACTTGCGCCTTACGCATTCCCGCCTGAAACGCTTCTTCGTCCAACATCGTGGACACCTGACGCCGTCGAATGTAACTATACAACTCATAAATAAAGTAGGCCGCGATTATGATAACTAACACGATGTTAACATACGCCATGCCGCTCAATGCACCTAAAACCACGTTATCCCTCCTAATTTCTACTTATCTATTTTACACAAAACCGCTTACTTTTACTAGGGGTAAGCAGGAAAAGCCGCGATTAAACTGCTGACTAATCCTGAAGTCCCACTGATTGCTTTATGGCCGTACTCACCCACAGTTTAAAGGCATCCATTAAAACGGTCGGGGGCCTGAGACCCGCATTTAACCACGCTGTTAATTCAAAACCAAGCATCGCGGTATCACATTTATGAATCCGAATCGATCATCTTAATCTGACTACCATGCACCAGTAATCCCTGATTGTTAGTCAACCGTTTGACCGTAACGCCCGTCTTATGTTCCCAGTCGGTGATCAACTGCGGCAATTGCGGCTTTACTTCACAATGAACATCATAATGCGGATAAATACGGATCGTCGTCGCATTGATGGCTGTTGTGCTTGCCAGTTGCTCGGTGTTGTCCTCCGGGTATAAATAGGCGTACAGGTCTAAATCCGGGCCTAACAAGATGGCCCCGGCGCTAATACCGTAGATTGGCTTGCCCGCCAGCGCGAGAGTCCTCAGTCGTTCCAGCACGTGCGTTTCACGCAGATTCTTCAACAGTAAAAACTCGTAGCCACCATTCAAAATAATGACCGTTGCCGTATTCAATGCGGCCAAATCATCCGTCAATACATCTAGGAGCTGCACGTGCGCATATCCAAGCTGCTGAACCGTTTGTTGTAGTGCCACCATTTGGGGGTGATTTTTACCCGTGCTGACCGAATTGACAATAATCACAATTCTCGCACTGTTCTTAGCCACCGGCGCCACTAAAGTGAAAAAGGCGTCCGTTACGGCCACAGTGCTAAACGCCCGTGAAGACAATAATAACTTTACCATCCTGCTTCTCCAATCAATTCTGTCATCTAATTCAATTCACGCTAGTCGATCCGTATCCCTTGCGCCAAATCGCGTAACAGTTCATACGCCGTTACAACAACATACCGACATGAAACTAAAATCGCGCATAGTCTGAGGACATGAGCCCAAATCAGCATCGGCAATTGGCGCTCAGTTTTTAACCACAACCTAATCAGCACAGTTTTTGGAGCTTAGTATAAAAAAGAAGCTCGGACATTACTTCCAAGCTTCTTGACGATTGATTTTAACTTAAATAAACCGTTGGGCCAATGAACCTGCTCCGATAACACCAGCGTCGTTACCTAAGACCGCTAACTTCAAAGCAGTCGTGTCGCGAATCGTTGGGAATGTGAATTGGTTAAAGTAACTGATGACTTGATCTAATAAGAAATCACCAGCAGCTGAAACCCCACCACCGATAATGATTGAAGATGGGTTCATCGTGTTCCCGACATTAGCTAATGCCAAGCCTAAGTAATAAGAAACCCGATCAACAACGCGTTTAGCCAAGACATCGCCTTCTTTAGCTAAATCGAAAGTGATCTTTGAACTAATTTCTTCACCGTTGTCTAATAATTGTTTCAACTTAGAAGCACCAGAGAATTCTTCTGCCATATCGCGAGCAACGTGAACGACACCAGTTGCAGAAGCGTATTGTTCCAAACAACCTTTCTTACCACAAGTACACATGTAGCCGTTTGGTTCAACCGTTACGTGACCAATTTCACCGGCACCACCGGCAATACCATGGAGTAAACGGCCATCGGCGATGATCCCACCGCCAACACCAGTTCCAAGCGTTACAAAGACAACGTCACTACCGTTTTCGCCAGCGCCCTTCCAACGTTCGCCAAGTGCAGCAACGTTAGCGTCGTTATCCAGCGTAAATTTGATGCCAGTTCCCTTTTCGATTTGAGCCTTAACTGGTTGTAAGGTCTTCCAGTTTAAGTTGTAGGCACCGATAACCGTACCATTATCCAAATCAACGGTCCCGGGAGTCCCCATTCCAATTCCGATAAATTGAGAACGGTCCATCTTATATAACTCAATGTGGTGGTTGATGGAATCGATGATGTTAGGCACAATGTGGGCCCCTTCATCTAAAATCGTGGTTTCAATACTCCACTTTTGTTGAATATCACCATTTTCTGTTAAAATGGCAAACTTAGTTGTCGTCCCACCAAGGTCGACTCCGATTAACTTACGCTCCATGTTGCTAAATCCCTCCATTAGTCATGCGCCGCGTCTTCACGGGCGCGTTCTGCTTCTATCCGGTGCTCATGGCTCAATACGAGCTTGACGCGGGCATACATCTTCGGGTCAATGACACCAGCTTGATAGAGATGATCGATCTCAATGGCCATTAACTCAATATCCCAAATTCGCTTGCCTACGTACACGTACACGCCAAATTTTTTAAGTAATTGTTGGACGTCGTAAAGTGTTTTCATGTGCATATCCTCGATTAATTATACAGTTAAATTAGCATTTGTAAAACCCATTTTTAATAAAGCTAACCAGCCAATGACTAGAATAACCGTTGCCACAATTCGTTTCAGCGGCGCAATCTTGCCAATTCGTGGTACACCCAGCAGATAGCCTAACAAAAAGCCACCAACTAGACCCCCGACATGTCCCCAGATATCAATGCCATTCGAGAACATATCGAATACTAAATTCAAAACGGTTAGTAGTAAAAATTGGTTCGTGAGCTGGCGAATCACTGGATTTTCCCAGAACGATTCCCCAATCGTCAAAAAGGCACCAAAGAGTGCGAAACACGCCGTACTGGCCCCTACTGACTGATTATTGGATAACGCGAAACTCATAATGTTACCACTAATGCCACCCAAAATATAAATTGCCAGCATCCGCCAATGACCATACATTGCTTCAATTTGCATGCCCATAAAATAAATAACGACACCATTCAGTGCAATATGGGTAAGTCCCATATGTAAAAACATCGGCGTCACCAATCGCCACCACTGGCCGGCCGCAATTGCTTGATTGTTCTTAGCACCTAGTGAATTAAAAACCAGCATGGCGCCGTCGCCCATCAGCCACTCGACTAAGAAGACTGCCACAGTAATTCCAAGTAGCACCTGCGTGATAGCCGGTTCAGTTTGCCACCAGCGTTTAATTCTCATCATGTTGTTCATCCCCTGCTACCAAGAGTTCGTCTAACAAGACGTCATATTGATCAACCGGCCATTCAGCGTGTTCAAAAGCCATCTCGTCATAAGCCAGTGTCAACTTCTTACCCGGATAATCAGCGAGGTAACGATCGTAGTAGCCACCACCAAATCCAATCCGGGCGTGCCGGTCACGGCTGTACCCAAGACCAGGAACTAAGATCAGATCGATCTGTTGCTTGGCGACTGGTTCACCCGTGACGGGCTCTGGGATTCCAAAAGACGTTCGCTCAAGTCGATCAGTCGCTTGGTAAGGATAAAAAGCCATTTGACGATGCGGCAGCGTTTTTGGAATAACCACCATTTTGCCCTCCGCCCAAGCTTGTTCAATAAGTGGGCGCGTCGCTACTTCGATGTCACTACTAATTGTCATGGCAATGACCTGGGCAGTTTGCCATGTTGGGCTTGCAAATAATTGAGTCTGTAACGCCTGGTTTTGCCGTTGCCGGTCAGCCGGCGTCATTTGGCTTAATCGCCCAAGCTGTTGCTTACGAAATGCTTTTTTCTCCACGTACGGCACCCCCGAAAATAAAATTGGTATAAAAAAATCTCATTCATTAACATGTCAAATTGAAAAATCAATTTGGCAGTTGCCAACAAATGAGAAACCCATTGTCTGATGACAATGTTACAGAAAAAACAACAGGAGTCCCCGTTGTTATTTTGTTTCACGATGTAATGTCACTTTGTGTTCCCGTGGACAATACTTCTTAAATTCAACCCGGTCCGGATTGTTCCGGCGGTTCTTTGAAGATAAGTAGTTGCGTTCATGGCATTCTGTACATTCAAGTGTAATGTGTACCCGCATGTTGTTGACCCTCCAAACTCATTCGCATATTACAGGGCCGGAACCCTTAACTTGAACTACTATACCATTAATGATTAAAAAATACCAGTATCAATTAAGATACTGGCACGAAAAAAGCTGATTTTTTACTTGTTATAATACTTCCAGAACGCTGCATAAATTTGCTTAGCAACGACCATATTATAATCACCACTAGTAGCAGTAATTCCTGGAAAGGCAACCGCTATCACTACTTTAGGGTTCTTATAAGGCGCATAAGTCACCAAACTTAACGTTTCAGTAGATGTCGTTCCGTGGAATGTCTCGGCAGTCCCGGACTTAGCTGCAACCGCTGGTGATAAACTAGCTAGTGCACTCCCCGTCCGCTGCGTCATACTCCCATGGACCACATCCCAATACCCTTGGTGTACGACATCAAAGTATGAGGATGGGACGTCAATGGTATTCAGGACACGTGGCTTAACATTAGTCTTAACAGCCCCTTGGGACCCGTTAGATTTAGTCCCAGTAATAGCGGAAACGATGTGTGGTGCAATGCGTTGCCCACCATTTGCCATTGTCGCAATGTATTGCGCCAGCTGAATAGTCGTGTAAGCATCGTAGTTCCCGTAGGACAAGTCTAACGCTTTACCAATATCCTTCTGTGCCGAAGAACCTTGGTAACCTGAGGCTTCACCCGGCAAGTCGATCCCGGTCTTAACACCTAAGCCAAACTCGTTAAAATAACCACGAAGTTTAGAGAAGACCGAATTAGACATCGTCAAGGCTTTCCCAGACGCATAGCTGAAGTTACCTTCCTTCATGGCTAATTGCATCATATAGGAGTTAGAAGAAACTTCCATGGCAGTCGAAGCGTTAAGACTCAGACTAGTTCCACCATTCTTGTTAAACCATGACGACTTGGTGGCCGTTCCGGCTAACTTGATCGGCGTATCGGTCAAAGTACTATTCGTGGGTGTAATCACACCATCTTGCAAGGCACCCATGACCGTAGCACCCTTAACGACCGACCCCATAACGAAGGATTGGTTGATGGTTCCCAACGCATTTTCAGTCACTTTACCAGTGGATAGATTCCGGCTGGCACCTGCTAACGCATAAATGGCACCAGTGCTAGGGTTCATTACAACAGCATAGGCTCCTGGCGAGTAGGCATTGCTACTCCCCACCGTTTTGGCTTCAGACATAATGATACTTTGAACCTTTTTCTGGAACTTCGAATTAATCGTCAGCTGAACGTTGTCACCCTTCTGGCCACCGTACTTCTTAATCTCCTTTTGAATGACCCCATCCTGCGTCTTGACCTCAGTCTGTGACTTGGTTCCACGAAGGACATTTTCGTACTGCTTTTCCAATTGGCTCTGACCAACCGAATCATCACGAGAATAGCCTTCTGCCAGCAAGGTTTTAATGCTATCACTCGGTAGCCCTTGCTTTTCGGTCGTAACTGTCCCGAGCACACTACTCAAGTCAGTCCCATTAGGATAACTCCGAGTCCAACTCGTTCCGACCTTAACTCCTGGCATTTCGGATTGGTGCTCACCGATTTCAGCAAGCTCCGTACTCGTCACACCAGTCGATTTGATATTGACCGTTGACAGCGAGTACGCCGAACTCATCTTATAATAAATCGCCGCCGCATTCTTTTGCGTAGACGTTAAATTATTAATGATATGTTTTTCCGCATAGGCGACTTCCCGTGCGTACAAAACATCATCGTCGCTAGACGTTTTAACCTTCTTAGCAACCGACTTTAAATTAGCCGCCCCCGCTAAGTAATAATCAGCCAAGTTCCGATCCGTTAATGTATCCGTTGGAATGGTTAAGTACTCACCTAACTTATTCGCCACTTCGTACATCTTAGTCGACGCAACTGACAGCCCCTTCGTGTATTGAATCGCTTGGTGGGATTTGTTTCCCACTAAGACCCGACCGGTTGAATCATAAATCGATCCCCGTTGAACGTTTCCCGTTGCCGTCGTATTATTGGCTGAATTCACTGTACTTCGGAACTTCTGTCCGTAGTCAACTTGTAAGTAAGCTAACTGCGCAATCAACGCAGCAAATAACAAGAAAACGATGAAAAACAAGAAGTTCAGCCGAAATGGAATATGCGACTTGTTGGGATCACGATTTATCGTAATTTTCTTAAACAATTTCAATTCTCAGGCGCTCCCATTCTTAATTTGGTAAACATTTCGCAAAAATTTACCAGATGATACTAGCAATCCTAGATAAATACCATACTTATGTTATTCTAAACGATAGACATAAAAATTTCAGCCGTTATTACGGATTTTAATGTTTTTTTGATTATTTTTCTGTTTGGCTGTGAATTATTAGAGATTGAGGTGGCAATTTTTGAAACTCCGTCGTTTTTTTGACAAGCGCACATGGCCATTATGGATCAGCTTTTGGTTACCTTTACTGATCATGACCGGTTATTTTATTTATCGGCACATGGCTCCCTTTGGATCAAGCAGTCTGTTAACGGTCGATTTAGGCCAACAATACGTTGACTTGTTTTCCTATTTCCGGCATACCCTACTGCACGATCCGAGTGCTTTCTTCTATTCCTTCTCCAAAACGATTGGTGGCGAGATGGTTGGGGTCTGGGCTTATTACTTAATGAGTCCCTTTAATTTAATCTACTTACTATTCCCTGGTCAATCAATCACTACCGGCATTTTTATCGTCACTGTACTAAAGTATGGTTTCGCAGGGCTATCCTTCGCCTGGCTACTAACTAAAACGCAGACGCAAAAGGGTTGGTTGGTGCCAACTTTCAGTACCGCATACGCACTGATGGGCTGGATGGTCGCCAATCAGCTCAACATGATCTGGTTAGACACGGTCGCCATTTTACCATTGGTCATTTTGGGACTGGAACGCTTGTTTACAACTGGTAAAGTCCGTTACTTCGCTGGCTGGCTGGCCGTCATGCTAATTGACAACTATTATATGGGCTACATGGTCATTTTATTCAGTTGTTTATACTGGTTGTATGGCGCAACTAAGTATTGGCAAAACGTGAAGACCTTAGCAACTCACGCCCTCAAATTTGCTTGGGGTGGTCTGCTAGGTGTCGCATTCTCCGCATGGTTGCTATTACCAACTTTCTGGGCGCTCATTCAAAGTAAGGCTCAATATAATGTGACCAAGGTTCATTGGAAACTTGAATACGCGCCCTGGAAAATGTTAGCTAAGTTCGTCACCGGTACTTTCAACTTCGATCAGATGCCATCCGGTCAACCGAACTTTTACGTGGCATGGTTAGCAGTTCTCGCCTTTGTGCTCTTCTTCTTACGGCGCCAGTTCAAATGGTCCGTGAAGTTGAGCGCCTTGATTGTAACCGCGACGCTTATCTTATCATTTTGTTACGAACCACTTGATTTATTGTGGCATGCGGGCCAATTTCCAGTTTGGTACCCTTACCGCTTCTCCTTTGTCTTTTGTTTCTGGGTCGTCTGGATTGGTGCCCAAGCACTGACAGACAAAATAACGATCAAACTGTGGCAAGCGCTAACGATGCTCGCATTGCTGGTCGGTTTGTTTACAACCATTTACTTGAACATTAAGAAAGTCACCTACGTCACCCAAGCTAATCTCTTAATTACAATTGGCTTGGCAGCAATTACATTGATTTTCTTAACGTTGCCTAAGGAACGACGTCTCATTTATCAAATCGTCGCGTTAATTTTAGTTGCGACTGATATGTCGATCAACGTGGTCGCTTCATTAAATAATATTTCCTACGTGTCACAAAGTGAGTTTGGTAAATACACGCAAGTCCTTGACAATGCCGTCAACAAAATTAAAGCTAGCAACAATCGTTTTTATCGAATTGGTAAGACGTTTACACGAACTAAAGACGATCCGATGCAGGCGGCCTATAACGGTGCTGATCATTTCAGTTCGACCTTCGAAAGTATTATCCCTAACTTTTTCGGTTCAATTGGTCAGCCGGATGGGGACGGTGTGGTCGCCTACACCAACGGGACCATGATTACCGATTCGTTACTGGACATGCAGTACTTTATGGATAAAACAGTACCGACATCCCAGACTGATAACGCGAACTATCGTAGCTACATTCCGGTCACCAGTACCAAGAAAGATCTGACGAATTACCAAAAATCGGCAAAGCTCAGCACTAACAAAGTCACGACCTACAAAAATCCATACGCCCTGGGTCTTGGTTTCGCAGCGTCTGACAAGATTACTAGCTTGAAAGTCTCCAAAACAACTGGCGATCCGATTGCCCGGCAAGAGTTGATTTACCAAACCTTAGCAAATCGTTCAACCAGCGGCTTGATCAGTGCCGAAAACTTTAACGAAGTGGTCTTCCAAAACGTTAAGAAGGTCACGACGTTAACTGGCGCCGTCTTGAACAAACAAAATTTAGCGAAAACGGGGTCGGTTTACTTTAAGTTCACGCCGACAACCAATGATTCCTACTACATCACACTCGGGCAAAATCTAACTACTTCGAATGCGAGTTACTACATTAACGGTAAGGAACTCAAGCAGTACCCAACTTACCGGCACACGATCGCTGTTAACGTTGCATCAAATAGCAAGGGCAAGACCGTGACCTTCGGGATTCAGATGAAGAAGACTTCTCTCTGGTTACAAAACTTCACCCTCTACAAGTTGGATAATACCCAATTCAAGAAGTCGGCGCAGAAACTCCAGCAATCCCCTTGGAACATTACGGCCCACTCAAGTCGTAAGATTACTGGTACAATCAACATCAAGCATCGTCACCAAGTTTTGATGACGACCATTCCTTACTCCAAGGGTTGGCATGCCACTGTTGATGGAAAATCCGTCGCAACTAAGAAAGTGATTAATACCTTTGTTGCTGTCCCATTAAGTAAGGGCAAGCATACGGTCACCTTGACGTATCGACCGCCATTCTTAATCACTGGTAGTCTGATTACTGGGATTAGTGCCCTCGCAACGGCTGGTTGGTTTATCGTCCGGCGTCGACGCCACCACGCCTAGCCCGGTTCACAGTCAAAGATGTGGTCAGCAAAAATCAGCGTTACCTGAATTGTTAATTCAGGTAACGCTGATTTTTTGTCCAAATATTAATCGCTATTGGCAAGCACTCACCAGAACTACTCGTTATTGGGCGTGTAGTCATACTTCGGGCCGTCATTTTGTTCATCATAATCAACTGTGAGATCATAGCCCTTAAAGAACCATTCATCACGGTCGTTGACATAGTAATTGACACCATCCTTTTCAACCATGGCAATCGGTTGATGGGGTTCGTCATCACGCATGATCCCGATTGAGAAGCCACTGTGAACTGCTGTCTTGCCATAAGTTTTGCCGTAAAAGCGCACCCCATTACCAGTGGTTACACCCATGTCATCATGAAACCACTTACTGGCCAAATCTGTAATTGTTATTTTCATTACTAACACCTCATCATTGAAATCGTTTACAGTAATTGTGCCCTTTTTGCCCATAAAACGCAACATTGACAGTCGATGAGCAAGCCAATGACCAGTTGCGTTCCTGAAATGACCGCTAAGGGAGTCTTTATTTACAGCGTCATTGTTTTGTGGTGTACTTAAACTACTTAAGGAGGTGAAACCCATGCAAGTGAACATTGAAACGGAGCCCGACACCTCAATTCCAACCGTCACACTGCATGTTCCAGTCGACTACCCCGAAACGGCCGCCCTCACTGCTGCTCTCAAAAATCTTTCAATTGAGGCCGCTACGTTAACCGTTTCACAACGTGGTCAACTCGTACAGTTACCGCTTACTTCGATCCTATTCATCGAAGCAACTGGTCACCAGGTCGCCGCCCATACGCTGGATAATGTTTATCGTGTTCCCAAGTCGCTGACCGCTGTGGGCACAGGCTTACCTGCTTACTTTCTTCGCGTCTCCAAATCTGCCATTGTCAATACCAAACAAGTCTATTCCTTAACCAAGACATTGACCGGGAACTTGATTGCGTTTCACCACTCACCTAAACAACTGTACGCTTCAAGACGCTACTATCGCCAACTCAAAATAAGTCTTGAACAGAAAGGACTGTTATAAATGCATAAAAATTGGTTTTGGCCCGTCTTCTTAATTGCCAGCGCCGTTGTTCTTATCGTTAGTCAACTCGGTCTCTTCACGCTCCACGTCAGCATCTGGAGTCTCTTGTTAACATTGATTCTAGTTGCGGCTTTAATTAGTAGCCTTCGTTACTTGAATATGCCGGGCGTCGTCTTCGCTATCGCATTCTTAACCATGATCTATGCGCAACCACTTGGAATCACTAAGCTCGTACCATGGACAATTTTAGGGGCTGCCGTATTACTCAGCATTGGTTTGGGTCTTTTGATTCATCCCCGTTATCAATATCATTATCGCTATCACAACCATGATCATGCTCATTACAATCATCATAACCACGATGACGTCCATGAATCAACGAGCACAATCAACGATGACCATGTTAATTTAGATCTCTCACTAGGCAACAGTATCCGCTACGTTCACAGCGAAAATTTTCGTTCTGCGGATCTGAACGTATCAATGGCTGGTGCCAAAATCTACTTCGATGACGCTGACATCAAAGAAGGCCGAGCAACCATCAATGTCGACGTTTCATTAGGTAGCCTTGAGTTATACCTCCCTCAAACTTGGCAGCTACAGGAAAATCTCAGCAACTCAATGGGCCACATCTCATCGACAGGTACACCGACCACTGCTGGCCCGGGTGTCATACTAACCGGCAGCGTCTCGCTTGGTGAATTACGAATTATCTATATCTAACCCTACTTTGCTGTCGGCCATATCCTGATCAATCTGTCATAAATCATGATTAAAACATGCCAGTTGGTTGGATTACTGTTCATCAGCACTTGCGCGTCCTATTCCGACCTCCGGGGCTGGGTGCCAATTGCTGGAACGCAGCCGACGTCGATTTGAGCTAACGCATAACCCGCGTCATCTCAAATACGAGTCTTATTCTAAGCCGGAAGCAACCCACTTCCAGCTAAGAATAATTTGGCTACTGAGCATTGTCACCCAGCCCCTCCGGTCTCAAGCCTGTGAGGGGTCACGGGTTGAAGCCGAGCATTGCCTAGCCATCGGATTAATGCGGTTTTGGCATTAGTCCGTTGGCGTAGCACGCACAGGCTTCAGTGGTACCGAGCACATTTCGGAAACCCGCTCGAATGGCTGATAAACGGCCACTTAACTTGGTGCAATTGGTCGTCGACTATTTTAATACTGGAACCTTAAGTACAATATCACTCTCAGTCTGACAGTTGATTGACAAAATTACCGTTTTTGAAAAGCAATGGCCAATTTATCAAAAGTTGGGTACCTCACCGTCTGCCATTCGAATACTATCCCGACTGGAAGGCGTTTCTGACAATGCCCAGTGGTGAAATTTCACTTAGCAAGCGTCCTTTGCTTGGTTAGTGAAAGGCCAGTATTTGAGACGTGGTGTTTCGGCTCAAATCTGTGCCCACCACGTTCCGGCAATTGGCAGAAATGCCTGGAGGTCGGCGTAGGACGAACCCACAACAAAAGTCTACGCGAGTTCGAGCTGTTTCCAGCGGGTCTAAGCTGGCTGTTTTCGAACCTACACAACTGGCATGTTTTAATCATAGTAAATGCTAAAAAAATGTAACACGTCCAATTTACTCACCCGTTTACCTGCTTTGTGCAGATAAGCGGGTGTTTTGCTTGAATTCCGAACTCACACGCAAACGTGCTTGTTCAGTAACGTTCGTTAAATAGTGGCTGGTAATCAGTAATCGCGCTTCTAAACCACCAAAAAAGACTGTTTCAAGGTATCCGCTACCTCAAAACAGTCTTAAGCATAAAATTACGCGTTTTCAACCTTCAAAATTTTAACCGTCATGGTACCGGCTGGAATGTTGATGGCAACTTCTTCATCAACGTGATGCCCAATCAAGCCCTTGGCGATCGGGGAATCATTAGAAATCTTGCCAACCATTGGATCAGCTTCGGCAGCACCAACAATGGTGTAGCTTTCTGGTTCTTCATCAGGTAATTCTTTGAACGTCACGATTTTACCAACGGAGACTTCCGTTTCGTCAATCTTGTCACTATCGATGATTTCAGCATATTGAAGCATGTGTTCAACCGTCTTAATCCGGTTTTCTAGCAAGCTTTGTTCATTCTTTGCTGATTCATACTCAGAGTTTTCTGATAAATCACCGTAGCTACGTGCGATCTTAATACGATTAATAATTTCTGGACGTTGATTAATTCGAAGGTCTTCAAGCTCTTTTTCCAGCTTGACCTTGCCTTCTTCTGTCATTGGATATGTCTTATCTTCAGCCAATGTGTTTCACTCCTCAAATACGCAATATAGTTATCAAAAACCAGCCTACCATTTCAGATTTTAAAAGTAAACTCTTAAATCTAAAATAGCGCTGGTTAAGACGTTATTTTTTATAAAATTGAACGAACTTTAGTTGTCAATAAATCAATGGCAACTTCATTTTCGCCACCTTCTGGCACAATTAGATCGGCATAACGTTTCGTTGGTTCCACAAACTGATGATACATTGGTTTGACCGTCGCCAAATATTGACCAATCACAGAGTCTAGTGTCCGGCCCCGCTCTTTGATATCACGCTGAATGCGCCGAATGATTCGAATATCATCGTCGGTATCGACGAACACCTTAATATCCATCAGGTCGCGTAAACGCTGATCATCTAGGATCAATACCCCTTCGACAATGATCACATCACGCGGTTCTTGATGAATGGTCTTGTCGCTACGCGTATACTGCTCGTAATCATAGACCGGCTTTTCAATTGGTTGATAGGCCAGCAACTGCTTGATTTGCTTAATCATCAAATCTGTATCGAAAGCCAGTGGGTGGTCGTAATTAACGGCATGGCGCTCAGCCATTGTCATTTCACTTTGATCATTGTAATAGGAATCCTGTTGTAAGATCAACAATGATTGACCAGATAATTGGTTGTAAATTGCATTGCTGACCGTAGTTTTACCACTACCGGAACCACCAGTTACCCCGATGACTACTGGTCGGCGATGTTTATTTTCAGTCATTTAAGTTACGCCTCATTCTTATTTTTCAGCGGCTTCGTTGTGCTTCGAAACCTTCTTGATGTTTGCCGCGTGACCCGCAGCATCCTTTGCATAATAGACATCACCAGTCTTCAAATCTGCTACGAAATACATGTAACCCTTGCTCCGTTGTGCAGGATCTAAGACTGCCTTGATCGATGTTAAACTAGGACTGTTGAACGGTCCGGGGCCGTAGCCTAAGTTCAACCGTAAGTTATACGGTGAATCAGTCTGCAAATCTTTATTCGTTAACGTTGACTTGTTAGAATTGATCGCATAGAACACTGAAATATCAGAATCCAAGCGCCACTTAGCATCTAACCGATTCAAGAAGACGCCAGCAATCAACCGCCGATCTTTCGTCGTACTGCCTTCACGTTCAACTAAGGACGCTAAGGTCATTACTTCTTGCACGGACATCTTCGACTTCTTAATTTGCGCGTAGTATGGTTCAAGCTCATCATTAGTCTTCGAAACCATCTGCGTTACTAATTGTTTCAAAGTTGTTTTCTTACCAACAACATAAGTTGCCGGGAACAAATAGCCTTCTAAACGATAGCGAACTTGCTTAGCACTCATCGCTGAATTCAACAATTGTGGATACTTCTTGGCCAATGATTTGATGAATGTTTGATCCTTCATTAAGGCTAGAAATTCTGCCGACGTGAAATCAGTTTGTTTTTGAACCGTCTTCGCAATCGTCTTAATCTGACTACCTTCAACGATTAGGACTTTACCACTAGAACTCTGAACCGGTTCCGATGAACCACCTTTATTCAAGGCCTTCGCGATTTGAGCAAGTGACATCGAAGGCTTCAACTGATAGTAGCCCGCGTGAAAGTTTGATAAGTTGTGTGCTTTCGTCCAGTATTCAAAGACAAAACCACTCTTGATCACCTTTTCGCGCTGTAAAATATCGGCAATTTTCTTACCATTAGCACCGTACGGGATATCAACTTGAACGACGCGATTGTCGCTACTGTCATATGGTTGCGTCGCATTATCAAAATATCGATAACCCAATACCCCCACAATAATTAAAAGTACGACTAAAATACCAACAACGCCACCAATAACGTGTTTCGAAAATGATTTCCGCTGTTTTTGTTCTGAACGATTAGGTTCATTTACCCCACGATCTTGTGAATCGTTTTGATCCTTCTGATCTTGGTTATCCTGGTTGTTATTCAAGACTCGCCCCTCCATTTATTGATTAATCTTATCAATTATACAAAACTGTTGCCCAGTTTGCACTAGTTCGCCATTAGTTTTATGGTTTTTTAGGATCTTGGACACACATTAAACGCCGAATGACTTCAAATCATTCGGCGTTTAACAAGACTATCAACAAACTAACGAATTTCAGCACCTAATTCATCCGTTAAGGCTGTCAGTACTTTTTCAAATGCTGTCGTAACATCATCATCGACTAACGTTGCGTTTTGGTCTTGATACGTTAACGTATAAGCTAGCGACTTTTTACCCGCTGGCACGTGACTCCCATTATAAACATCAAAGAGTTGAACGTGCCGTAAATGCGCGCCGCCCTTCTTGTTGATCAAGGCAACTACGGTTGCGTTGGTCACATCGTCATCAATCAACATCGCCACGTCCCGGGTGATACTTGGGAACTTGGAAATTGGTTGATACTGTTGACGCGCTTTTGGTAAGGCAATCAACGCCGTTAAATCCAGTTCAAAGACATAAGTTTCCCGAATCTTGTAGGCTTTGGCAGTCGTTGGATGAACTTCACCGACGAAACCGACTAACTGGTCACCAACGTAAATATCAGCTGTCCGACCAGGATGCATCTCTGGATGTTCGGCCGTGGCAACGTAACTAACGGCATCTTGCAACGCCAGACTCTTCAGATAACCAGCCACGATACCCTTAATCTGGAAGAAATCAACGGGTTGTTCGGCAACGCCCCAGCTCTTGGGAACCATGGAACCCGTAATAGCTCCGGCAATGTGTTCAATTTCCTTCGGCCGGACTTGTTCAGGTTGACTGTAAAAGACCCGTCCTTCTTCATACAATGCCACATTGTGTTCCTTACGAGCATTGTTATAAGCTAAATCATCCAGCAAACCAGAAACTAGACTCAAGCGTAGCGTGGTCCGTTCTGAACTCATTGGAAAGTCTAATTTAGTGACGTCACTAGCATGAAGCGCAAAGGCCTTCGACTTAGTCTCCGTGGTCAATGAGTAACTGATGGCTTGCGTGAGGCCAGCACTTTCCATTAACTTACGTGAGTCACGAATCACCTGTTGGATCTCATTAAGCTTACCGATTGTTGGTTGGCCCGTTGGTAGGGTCGCTGGTAAGTTATCATAACCGTATAGCCGGGCGATTTCTTCGATAAGGTCAGCCGGAATATGGATATCCCAACGCCGTGATGGCACCGTAACCGTGAACGTTTCATTAGCAACGACCGTTGGAAAGTCCAATCGTTTAAAAATATCACTGACCGTGTCCAATGACAACTCAGTTCCTAAGACGTGGTTGATCCGTGCTAAGTCAATGGTTACTGTCGTTGGTTGCACATCCTCGTCACGACCGATGACCATACCACTAGCAACTTGACCATCACCAAGTTCTGCAATCATGGCTGCGGCAGCGTCTAAGGCCGTTGCGGTCATGCCGTGGTCAATGCCCCGTTCGTAGCGCATTGAAGCTTCGCTGTGTAAGTCATGATTATGGGCAGTTTTACGAATCTTAACTGCATCAAAAACCGCACCTTCCAACGCAATGGTCGTAGTCTGATCAGTGACTTCGGTCGCTAGGCCACCCATCGTCCCAGCCAAACAAATTGGTTGATCGCCACTACAAATCAACAGATCACTCGTTAGTAATTCGCGATCTTCACCATCTAACGTCGTTAAATGCTCGCCAGCTTTCGCCAACCGGACGTTAATTTGACCGTCATTCAATTGATCAAAGTCAAAAGCATGTAGCGGTTGTCCATATTGCATCAAAATGTAGTTCGTTGCGTCAACGACGTTATTGATTGGCCGCATACCAGCATTCCAAATTCGAATTTGGAGCCATAACGGACTTGGCTTAATCGTAACGTTTTTAATTAGACGCATTTTGTACATTGGGACATCATGTTCGTCGGCAGCGACAGCCACATGTAGATCATCCGCAGCCACCGTCGTAGCATCTTCATGCAAATCAACTTTCGGCATCGTTGGTTGTTGGTCGTAAATGGCAGCAAGTTCATGCGCCGTACCATTCATACTAAGCATGTCACCACGGTTAGGGGTAACGGACATGTCAATAATTTCATCATCCATCCCTAGGTATGAAAAGACCGGATCACCTGGCGTGGCATCGTCAGGCAGAATGAAAATACCATCCGCAACTTCTTTTGGAACTAACTTTTCATCAAAACCAAGTTCGTCTAAGGCGCACAGCATCCCATTTGATGGAACTCCCCGCATCTTACTCTTCTTGATCTTAGTGTGACCACCAATCCATGAATTGGGTAACGCCACGATCACCTTTTCGCCAGCCGCAACGTTAGGTGCCCCACAAACGATTTGCAAGGGTTCTGATTCGCCTACGTCCACTTGACAAACGTGGAGATGATCAGAATCTGGATGTGGCTCACACGTTAAGACGTGCCCCACTACAACTTTTTTCAATCCTTCACTGGGACGAATAACACCGTCAACTTCAACGGCCGTCCGTTCAATCTTTTCTGCTAATTCATCGGCCGGAATGTCCAGCTTCAAATAATCGCGTAACCATGTCGTAGAAATTCTCATGTGGACGCCTAACCTTTCTTATAGAACTGTGACAAGAACCGCACGTCATTCAAGTAGAAGTTGCGGATATCGTCAACACCGTATTTCAACATTGCAAAGCGGTCTGGTCCTAACCCAAAGGCAAAACCACCATATTCTTCTGGATCAATGCCAGACATTTCTAACACGTGGGGGTGAACCATGCCGGCACCCAGTACTTCGATCCAACCCGTTTGCTTACAGATTGCACAGCCCTTGCCATTGCAATTAAAGCAAGTTACATCAGCTTCTACGGATGGTTCCGTGAATGGAAAGAAGCTTGGCCGTAGCCGAACATCGAATTGATCGCCAAACAAAGTCTTGGCAACCAGAATTAAGGTGCCCTTCAAATCAGCCATCGTAATATGCTTGTCCACGACTAACCCTTCAATTTGATGAAATTGATGGGAATGGGTTGCATCATCCGTATCACGCCGATAAACGCGGCCAGGTGACAAGACCTTCAGCGGTCCTTTAGAAAAATCGTGATTTTCAAGTGACCGCGGCTGATCAGCAGACGTCTGCGTGCGTAGTAGCACGTCTTTGGTAATATAGAACGTGTCTTGCATGTCACGGGCGGGATGGTCCTTCGGTAAGTTCAACCGTTCAAAGTTGTAGTAATCTTCTTCAACTTCATCACCATCAACAATTTGATAGCCCATTCCCATAAATAGATCTTCCAATTCAGTAATAATCTGGGTAATCACGTGAGGCTGACCTTGTGGAACTTCCCGACCCGGTAACGTCACGTCCAGTTTTTCGGCAGCCAATTGCTCATTAACGGCTGCTTGTTCCAGTTCTTCACGGCGTTCATCAATCGCAGCCTGAATCCGGTCACGAACTTCGTTGGCATAAGCGCCCACCTTTGGCCGTTCTTCCGGGCTTAAGTCGCGCATTCCGCGCAATACTTCTGTAATCGGACCCTTTTTGCCAAGTAAATCAACTTTGACTTGGTTAACCTTTTTCAAAACATCGGCGGATTTAATATCGGCCAAGCCTTGATCGCGTAATTCGGTTAATCGATCTTGTAAACTCATATGCTGCCTCCAATTTTTAGTTGCGTTGCGGACAAAAAAAGACCCCATCCCTGAAAAGGGACGAGGTCATCGCGGTACCACCCTTGTTTGCATAGCAGTCACTATGCACACTCACTACCCGTCATAACGGTCGGGATACCGGAAAATTATTTGTTTACACAAACGCCCAATTTCAGCTCAGAGAGTGAATTCGTCAATCTTGGTCGCCAGGGTGCTTTCAATCGGTGACACCCGTCCCTACGACGCCGTAACTAACTACTATTTCTCGTCAAGGCTTTTATCTACATTGTCAGTTTATGGCAAAGTGCCCTGCACGTCAACCCCGTATTAGGATTCGGCCGGGCTGAACCACTTATCAGACCAGTTATGGACCGTATCCATGACCTGTCGTAAATCTTGCCCCTTCGTAGTCAAGCGATACTCAATCAGGGCAGAGTCACAATGGGTTACCCGACTCACAATGCCGTTTTCTTCCAATTCCTTGAGACGAACGACCAGCACCCGATCACTGCACTTAGGAATCCGGCGTGCCAGATTCTTAAAGCGTTGGGGACCGTCTTCCAGTAAAACATCGATAATTAAACCGTTCCACTTTTTCCCTAGAATTGAGAACGTCTTTTCAAATTTTGGACACAGTTCGAAATCCACGTTGGATTCTGTTACCGTGTCAGCTAGCATTTCTGACATGCAATGACCCCCAATTATTGAATTAACCGGCGGAGACCTTGCCTCGGAACCGATCTAGTTGTTTGGCCACTTTCATACGTAATGGTCCAAAAAATTCATGTTCTGCTTCATAATCATCAACTAAAGAGACGAGCAAACTTTCACGATATTTAGGCACAGCTAAAGTTGCACCAAACATATGCTTCAAAATGATATCTTTTTCCATCGGCGTTAATTTCGTTAACTTTTCAGCGTTACGTAACGCTACCCGCGGATGAATAAATGCGTGCGAGCCGAGATCAAACTTGGTTTCACGCCAGTCATAATAAAACAAATCATGCAATAATCCACCACGCGCCACTGCCGTCGTATTTAGATGCCATTTCTTCGCTAAAACATAACTATCATATGAAACTGCAATCGAATGATCCAATCGATTTGAATGGTGGTGCTGTGTAAACTCAGCAAGCCGCTGAACGGCCGGCTGTGCTAATAAATCTTCGACGATCGCCACGTATTCAGAATCTTGTTGCCACGCATTATTAGTTTTCATCTAAAGCTCCCTTTGCTAATATCTACGGCTATTCTACTAAAAAGCCAGTCATTTTGAAAGTATTTTACCTGGATTTTAGCATTTTCTTACTAATTGTAAGTTAGCGATATAAACCGAACATTAAAACGCCAGCAGCCACGGCTACATTTAACGATTCTGCTTGCCCCTTGATGGGAATGTATAAGTTTTGGTCTGTCCGTGCCAATAATTCCCGACTCATTCCATTACCTTCGTTTCCCATGATCAAGCCAAAACTAGCCGGCGCGTCAATATCTAAATACCGGGCTGCCTGTGGATTTAACTCTGAACCGTAGACTGGTGAACCCTGCGCCTGCAATTGGTCAACCAACTTGTCGAGATCAGTACTAATCAGTTGTAAATGAAACTGACTCCCCTGCATAGCTCGTTCAACTTTGGGTTGATGGATGTCCACCGTCCCGGTACCGAAAGCGACGCCGGCAAAACCCGCAGCATCCGCAGTCCGTACCATGGTTCCAATATTTCCGGGATCTTGAACATTATCGAGCAGTAACCAAGGCCGCGTTAAATCTAATTGTGATAGATCTTCAATTGCAGCAGGCAGGGTCGCCAGCGCAAACACCCCCTGCGGCGTCACCGTCGCACTGATATGTTTGGCGACTTCATCAGAGATTTCAATGACCGCTGGAAAATGAGTCAAATCCGGTTCGGTCGCCAGTTGCTTGGCAGTAATGAGCAAGGTCTGAATCGCGACGTGTGCTTTAACTGCTTCGTTGACTAAATGCCAACCATCTAGCAAGTATTGTCCCTGTTGTTTGCGTCCCTTCTTTGTTTGGAGCTTTTTCCACGCCTTGACGTGCGCATTTTGTAATGAATTAATTTTTTCCATCGTCAACTTCCTTTAATTAATCGGTTGAAACATCAGCCGGTCTTGTCAATTCGGGGCACCCTGTATCATTCGAAAGTGTCCGTTTTATCCCAAGTATAGCATATCGCCCGTTGAACATTTCCATGCTATTATATAAGTAATACAGATTGTACTAATTATGCTAACACAATACAATCAAGATGCTAGTCACAGGTTAGACTAGCTGAACAAGTTAAGTAAGGAAGTGACACAATGCGTGCAGTAACATTAAAAGCAATCGGCCGGGTCCAGGGGGTGGGCTTCCGTTGGGCCACTAAAGTTGCCGCTGACAAATGCGGCGTGAACGGAATCGTTCGTAACCTGATGGACGGCTCAGTCTTTATTGAAGCCGAGGGTGAAGATCAACGAGTGCAAGTCTTTATCGACGTTGTTCGGCAGTCGCCAACCGATTTTGGCAAGGTCAAGCACCTCGAAGTGCATGAAGTTGAACCACAAAACTATCACGATTTTCGGATAACCAATTGAATTCCCCCGACATCTTTAGTATCATCATCATTATATGACTTTAACAAAGGGGATTATTAACTAGTGAAATCAAAAAAAGGCCTTACGCTCACCATCACCTTAGGAACGTTAGCACTGTTTCTAAGCGGTTGTGTGCAAACGACCAAAGCTGGTAAACCATACGGGTTTGTTTACGAGTACCTTGCAAAGCCAGGGCAAAACGTGATGGAATGGTTGTCACAACTATTCGGTAACAACTACGGTTGGGCAATCATCGGCTTGACGGTCATTGTGCGACTCGTTTTACTGCCAATGATGATTAATCAACAACGTAAATCAACCTACCAACAAGAAAAAATGTCCGCGGTTCGGCCACAGATGGAAAAAATCCAGGCACGGCAAAAAGCAGCGACGACTCAGGAAGAAAAAGCCGCAATCAGTAATGAGCTCATGCAACTTTACCGTGACAACGGTATTAGCATGACTGGTGGTATTGGCTGTTTACCACTACTGATTCAACTGCCAATTTTCTCCGCCTTGTACTACGCTATTCGCTATTCGCCTGAATTATCTAAGGCGACCTTTATGGGGATCTCCCTTGGGAAATCCAGTCTGATTCTAGCCATTTTAGCCTTTTTATCCTACTTGGCACAGGGTTACCTATCCATGATTGGTTTACCTGAAGAACAGAAGAAGACGATGCGTCTCATGCTCATTATGAGTCCGGTCATGATTTTATTTGTTTCCATGTCCGCTCCCGCAGGTTTAGGACTTTACTTCTTCGTTGGTGGTTTGTTTGCCTGCTTGCAAACACTGATCATCAACTTCTTCCGGCCACGTATTCGGCGTGAAGTTGAAGCAGAACTCAAAAAGCACCCCATCAAAACACCAACACCGACGCAACCAAAGCCGATTAATGCAACTGAATCCAAGCCTAGTCATCCTCGTCCGCAAAATAATGCGGGGCGTGGTCGGAATGCCGGTAAACAACAACGACACCGTAAATAACCACTGAAGCTTAATCAACACTAAAGCACCGTCATGAAAATTCTCATGGCGGTGCTTTTTACGTTGCACCTAACCGGCACACAGCCGTCACCTTAACTGATTTTGCAAACATTACCACGGGATGCCAATTAACGCTGCCAGGCCCGATCAGATTAATTTCTTACTTAACCGGTAGGAATAACCCACGGTCAAAATCACGACCAACACGATAATCGTAACAAAGGCATTGAGAAATGAGTCTGTTGACATCTTTCCCATCGCTACTAACAGCGGTCCTGAGATTCCAAATAATCTGCCTGCTAGCACGTTAGTCCGATGCCAGTTTTCTTCTGACAAATAGGTCCACGGAATCCGGATTCCAACCAAGCGATTACGAGAAGTATATGCCATCGGTAATGCGACAATCGAGATGATTATCGCAATCAGCGCAAAGCCAAGCGTGGAAATCCGGTTGAAATCAATAAGTAACAAATAAAATAAAACGGTCAAGTTAATATCAGCACCGAGATACGTTCCCTTGCGCCAGTTGGGATTCTGTTTACAGATCAAAATTAAACTAATCCCAATTAAAAATAACCCACCAACCACGGCCAACGGTGCATTACGAACTCGCCACACGGGCGCACCACTGGCCAGTTTGATCACTGCTAAGATGACCAAATTGATTAAATTTACCATGATAAACAATTTAACCCCAAGCGTCTGTTGCCATTTTTCTGGAATCATGAGTAAGCCCCCATTTTAAACTGCTAACCCAATGAGATTGCAGCACCATAATTATTCTAATACCGAGTCCGACGTTATGCGTGATGCGTGACTAAAACACGCAATCGCTGAGAGCAAGGATGACCAGCAAATCACTCACCCGTATGTTGCAATCAATAATTGCTCAACTAGTTAAGCGCAATTATAGCTGAATTGCATAATAAGGGGTAGAACTTGCCCACTTTCAAGTTTGTCCGCCAACATTCCAAACTAAATCAAACGTATTTCGTCAAAATTAATCTACTTTGGGCAGACGACACTTCGAGACCTGAAATTTTATGTAAATATGCGATAATGGAAATTAACAATTCAAACTCAAGGAGGAACTCCCATGAAGTTACTACATACAGCGGATTGGCACATCGGCCGGACGCTTAACGGTTATTCTTTGTTAGATGAACAGGAAGCAGCGTTCAAGCAAATTCTAACGATTGCATTGGCTGAAAAAGTTGATGGTATCGTGATTGCTGGGGACATCTACGACCGGGCCGTTCCGAGTACCGATGCGGTCACTTCACTCGACCACATGCTGCAGGCTATTAATATCGAGCATCACCTACCAATCTATGCCATTGCTGGCAACCATGATGGCGCCAAACGTCTCAACTACGGTCGTGAATGGCTAGCCTATAATAATTTTCATATCAATACGTTACTAGCCGAGGCCTTCACGCCCATCGAGACCCCAACGGCACAAATCTTTATGTTACCGTTTTTTGACCCCATTGACGCGCGGGTCTACTATCAGCAACAAGGTTTGCCCGAAAAACAAGTCAAGGCGATTCACACCATTCACGATGCGATGCAACGCGTGGTTAGTGACCTCGTTACCACCTTTGATCCTGAAAAACGGCACTTGTTGATTACTCATTTTACCGTTACACCCAAAGCAGATGACGACTTGGAATTAACAAGTGAAACAACTTCCAAAGTGGGCGGTTTGGCGACGCTGACCACCGATTTATTCGCAGACTTCGACTACGTGATGCTGGGCCATATTCACACTCGGTTAGCCTCACCCGACAAAGATCGAATTCGTTATGCCGGTAGCCCCGTCAAATTTAACGTCAAGGAAGCCAACCCTAAGTTCCATGGCAAAGGTGTTGAAATTGTGACAATCACACCCACTGCGATCACCCATGAATTCAAGCCAATTCAGCCGCAAACTGACTTGGTTACGTTGCGTGCGCCTTGGGAAACGTTACTTGATCCCAACTTTTATCAGCAACAGCCGTTAAAGCAGGCTTGGTTTGCGATCACCGTCCAGGAATTCGACCGTAGTAAGCATCTGAACGTCCGGGCGCAACTCGAACAAATCTACGGCACAATTGTCGAACTGGACTACGAATCGAACCACCAAGCCACCGCCATTAGTGGCCCAAAAAACATGAACGAACTGAGTCCTGATGCCATTGTTGGGCAATTTTTCCACGCGATTACTGGTAACCAGCTCTCAACGACACAACAACAACTCGTTGACCAGATTTTCGTCAACTTAAGAAAAGAGGATTAGCCGTGAAACCCGTTTATTTAGCCATGAACTATTTTGGCCCCCACGAACATTCAATTATTGATTTTAGCAAGCTAGAAAGTACCCCGATTTTTCTGATTAGTGGTGATACTGGGGCCGGTAAATCAACTATTTTCGATGCCATGACTTTTGCCCTCTTTGGCAGTACGACGAATGATGGGACGGATGGTCGGGCAGCCAAAGAGATGCGCAGTCAGTTCGCCCCCGCTGACCAACCGACAAGCGTCACCTTCTACTTTGAGCAAGGCAATCAACTCTATAAGATTGCGCGCTCCCCTGAACAATACTTAGCTAAGAAAAAAGGATCTGGACTGACGAAAAAGAATAGTACGGCCAAATTAGCTGTCGTTGATCACGTTGGTGGCGTGGAGATTGAGAGCATTGCAACCAAGCCGGCCGACGTTGGTCCCGAGATCACGACCATCTTGAATTTGACTGCTGATCAATTTAAAAAAATCATTCTACTCCCCCAAAATGACTTCTCGGAATTCTTAAAGTCAAAAACGACTGACAAGGAAAAAATCCTTAAAAAGATTTTTGGACCGCAACTTTATTCAGACTTTACTGCGGAACTTAAAGCGGAGTATCAAACCGCCAGCAAGACTGGTGATCAGTTTGTCGCCGATTTGCGGGTCGCACTAGCCTCAGCAACTTGGAATGATGCGGAACAGGCTCAACTTCAAGCAGTTCCGGACGATCAAAAAATTCCACTACTACGAGCATTTGTTACGACGCGTCAAAGTGTTTTTGACCAAGCACAGCAAACGACTAGTAAAATCAATCGGTCTGTTAAAGCGGCCGAAACGACCTACCAGCAAGCACGCGATCGCCAACAACAATTTGACCGGCTCACACAGGCGCAAGCTGATTATCAAACTAAAGTTGAAGAACAAACACCGGCAATTACCATAGCCAAGCAACAGTTGCACGCGTTAACTTGGGCCCAGCCCCTACAAGCCACCATGCAAGCCCTCACTCAACAAACACGTGACCAAAAGCAATTGACACTTGACCAGCAAGCAGCTATGGATAACGTGCAACAAGCGCAGGACGACTATCGCCAAGCGCAAGCTGCAGTTCAACAATTACATGACCAAAGTGAAGCTAACCATCAGCACCAGCAGCGCTTGGAACAATTGGCCACGTTGATTCCACAAGCGCAACGCGTTGAAAGTCTCATCGCACAGCTCGCAAAGCTCAAGCCGAGTGTCGCTGATCTGAAGGCGACTTTTGAACAGCACCAAACCGTAATAAAGACATTAACAGCCAAAATCACCACCCAACAAGCGAACTTGCCATCTATTGATGACTTACACGCCACTAAAGATTTGCTGATTAAACAACGAGAACAGTTCGTCGACACCCTGACACCACTTGATAGTCAATGGCGAGGTGCGCAACAAGAACAGCAGCGCGTCACCAAGCAACTGACTGATTTACGGGCGCAGCTTGCCCGCGATGAACAGAATCAGCACAATGCGCAAGTCCAATTTGAACAACAACGTGGTCAACGCCAAAGCTTAATGATTGCCCAATTACAACAAGAACTCGTTGACGGCCAGCCCTGCGTGGTCTGTGGATCAACCGATCATTCACAGATGCCGTTCACAACCATCGTTGCAAATGAAGCTGACTTACGACAATCCATGCAAGCCGTTGACGACGCTCAAAACGCGCTGGCGGCAGCCAACAAGCAAGTGGAAGCAACTCAACAACGTGTCGAACAGGCTGAAAAAGAAGTTGACCAGGCTACGCAGCAAGTAACCACCGCCCAAACGCAACTAACTTCAACTTACCAACAGTTGATTGAAACCAACGGACTAGCACTAAAGTCACCCTACGATTTGACCGCAGTCAGGGCTTTTTTCGCTGAGCAACTCGCCACAATTACGAAGAAGCTTGAGGCAGCCCAACGAGTGGTTCAAGCTATTGAGAAATATACTGCTGAACTGGAAGCACAACAAAAACAGGCCCAACAAACGGAGTTACAGTTAGGCGAACAACGGGCCTTATTGCGCAATAAAACAGCCGATTTGACGGTAGCTCAGGCAGCCATTGGTACGGACTTACAAGTCACAAGCGCTGACCTGCTGGCCGAAAAAGCGCATCTCAATCAGATCGTCGCGACCTACCAACAACGCCTAGAGGCCGCCCAAGCCACCGTTCAAACCAGTCAACTTACTTTATCAAAACATCAAACTAAGCTCGATGATTTAAACGACCGGTTGAAGACAACACAGGCCACGCGCACGCAGCTTGAGCAAACAATCGCACAGGCCTTAGCTGCTCCAGAAGCACCGACTCATGACCAAACTGTACTTGAAAATTGGTTAGAAGAACTCGCCAATGGTCGACTGACCGCCCTGCAAGTCCAAATTGCCACCTATCGGCAAGACAAGGAGCGTCTGACAACCGAAATCAAGCAACTGCAAACCGCCTTAACGAACGTTGAACGACCGAATATTACGGGTATCCAAGCTCAGCTGGCCGACCTGCAAGCTCATAAGGATCGGGCACTGCAATCCCAAACCGTGGCGGAACAAGCCTTAACCGACGCGCAAAGTTGTCTCGAAAAAGTCCAACAAATCATGCACCAGCAAGGCACATTTGCAAAGCGGTTCGCCGAAATTACAAGCCTGTATAATATCATGACTGGTAAAGATGGCAACGATCACAAGCTCAAGTTAGAGACCTACGTTGTCCAAAACTACTTGCAACGCGTCTTAAACTACGCCAATGATCACTTTATCAACCTGCTTTCCAATAACCGCTACACATTTGAACTAGCTGCCGAAGCGAGTGATAACCGCAGTGACCACGGCCTCGATATCAATGTTTACGATAATGAAACCGGCAACTCGCGTTCATCCAACACGTTGTCCGGTGGTGAAACCTTCATTGCTGCTCTGTCGATTGCACTCTCGCTCAGTGAGGTCGTTCAATCTTCGGCTAATGGCGTCCAAATCGACGCACTGTTTGTCGACGAAGGCTTCGGCTCTCTGGATGATGAAACTTTGGAAAAAGCGATGCAGGCACTCGAAACAATTGGTGAAAACCGAATGGTCGGTGTTATCAGTCACATTGAATCAATGAAACGAACGATTGGCCAACAAGTTCTCATCAAAAAGATGGGGGGTGGCCGCAGTACCGTGCGGTTGATCAGTAAATAGCCGCCGAAAACAACCGCAGTACATGACTAACAAGGTCTAAAAAACAGCGACACAAAAAATGGCGGCCGTCATTCAGCAATTATGCTGGATGACGGCCGCCGTTTTTGTGAACCATCCCAATTAATCAGACCGGATTAAAAGAAAATACCCAGGATCAGTCCAAGTAATTGCATGCCTTGAAACATCATCAAATTTTGTGGTGCCGTATTAAAGGTGGTTTCTTTCACTTGCACCGCGTTAAAGGCCCGAATATTCTTCAAAATTTTTGGTAAAACGAGCAACACTGCCAGCTGATAAATCGGTAGTATTTGTAAAACAACACTCATCAGCACTGGCAAATAACCTAACAGCGCTAGCGTATCGTAGACCCGTAGTGACCAACGATGACCAATATAGTACGGAACCGTATAACGTTCATTGCGAATATCCTGTTGTAAATCTGAAATATTATCAGCTAACATGATATTCGCAACCAAGAAAATCCCTGGTAGCCCCACTAAAATCATGACCAATATGTTCTCTAAGTTCCCCACAATCGCAAACTGCGGCCAAGCAAACTTAAAGCCCGCCAGTACGGGGGTCGCGACGTTCATATAAACACTCAGAAAGAAAACGCCAAATCCTTCGACACATCCTGACAGTAATTCACCCAACGGGAAGCGCGAAAACGGCACCGGGCCATAGGTATAGAAGATAGCCACACCAATCGCTGCAGCGCCCATGAACAGTAACAATAGGTTTGTTCTGACGACTAGCACTAATCCTAAAATAATTGCAGTTGCTAACATCGCTAGCATCAAATTCAATGATCGTCGTGGTGATAGGTGCTCACGGCCAACAATGTTATAAGTATCCCGATAATGTAAATCCTTAGCCAAGTAGTAATCCTGCACGTTATTAAACCCCGTCACAAACAATGCAATCGCTACTTGTGCAACTAAGTAAATTAACGAATTGATCCAATTAAACGCATGAAAATAATAGATTGAAAATAAAATACCAATAAAATACGGCACCACACTAGCTGCCTTGGCATTTAGCCGAATGAATTCCAAAAAAATTTTGAACGTCATTGGCCGATAAGTTGGTTCGTTCGTCAACAACTTCGCCCCCTGATTAAATTAACTACTCTTCCACTATACCAAAAAAGGTTACTTGTGAAAATGGTTTCATGATGAACATACCAACAAATATCGGTCAGCTTAAATATATTTCGAGTCGGATCAATCTGAATCAGGATTAAACCCAGCCTGCTGGTGTACAACCTATTCGTCGTTTAATCAGCATCTTACTGCGCCCTATCGAACTGTCAGTCGATGCTCAATATTGATCCAGGCCTCCCTCAAAATCACGATATGATCCCATAGGCCGCGGCTTTAAAATTCATTACAGCGCAATTATCCATACTGAAAACGCACATTCAAGTTAAATTAACTTGAATGTGCGTTTTAAATTCATAAATGACTCGATTACCTAGTGGTCGTGCTCATGATCATCCAAGGGCGCTTCATCTTCATCACGAGTAGCTGGTCGGATTCCGGCTGGCAGTTCCGACTTGGCAATCTTTTCAACATCATTCGTTTCAGCCTCGGCCTTAGCTAAGAGCTTCGCGTCCCGTAGAATCGGTAACTGGAACCGAAAGATCGAGCCCTGGCCCACCACAGATTCAACACTAATATGACCATGGTAACCTTCAACTAACCGTTGCGCAATGGATAATCCTAACCCGTTACCACCCTTATCACGGCTACGCGCCTTATCAACCCGATAGAAACGGTTGAAAACCCGATCGAGATTGTCCTTAGAAATACCCTCACCAAAGTCTTGGACGGCGACTTCAATGTAGCGATAATCCGTGGATAATGATAAATGGATTTCTTTACGTCGTGTCGAGTACTTGACCGCATTATCCAATAAAATAATCAGAATTTGCTCGAGGTGATTACGGTAAATCTGAGCATACACCGGCTTTTTAACATCATCATCAAACGTAAAATGAAAGTCGGGATGAATCATCGTAAAATCGTTAAATGCTTGCGTCACTAACTTCTGAACGTCCGACGTCTCATGGCTAAAATTGATTTCCAATTGTTCAGCACGCGATAAGTCCAACATTTCTTGAACTAAGCTCTGCATTCGCTTGGTTTCTGACAAACTAGCCGCCAATGATTCCGACAACACTTGTGGATCATCCTTGCCCCATCGATTCAGCAACTCCATATGGCCCTGGATAATTGCCACCGGGGTCCGTAATTCATGGGAAACGTCTTCAACAAATTGCTGCTGTTGATTAATATAGCGTTGCATCTGATCAAGCATATCATTGAATACAACTGCTAAATCCGACAATTCATCATTGCGTTTAAGATCGGGCACTCGCGAGTCAGTTTGCGGATCATCATTGACCGCATTAATCGTCTGTTTGATTTTACGCATTGGCCGTAATAGAAACGCAGCTAAGAAGTAGCCCAGTAGCGTGGCACCAAAAATAGTGATCATTGTCATTACAATAAAGATCCAGATCAAATTCTGAGTCGTTGAATGGTATTCCGCCAAATTATCAGTGACCTGGGTGTAACCGATCAAACGGTGATTGCTAGCCGCATAAATGGGCGCCCGCCCAACTAATTCAGCATCACTTCCTCGGCCAATCAACACCACCTGACGCGTCTTATTCTTAGAGAACTCATGTGCATCCTTGCGGGATAGATAGAGTGTGTTCCCGTGTGGATCATAAACCGTCACAGCTAAGTTTGTGCGGGATAAGGCTGTTAAATCGGAATCTGAAAAGATTTTACTTTGCAGCACACCATGCTTACGTTCACTCATGGTAGTTGCCGGTTCAACGCTCGCCTCGGGTTGCAATTTAGCGGCCACCGACTTAATGGTCAGCCCTTTCGACTCCGTTCGCAACGATTGTTGCACCGTTGTAACAGCACTAGCCACGTTCCGTTGTTCTTGGTGCAATAAGAGGTTCGTGAAACTCTTATAGACCAATAATGAAAAACAAATAAAAATGAGCGCGGACCCAATTGCGGTCCCGAGCGCCCATTTCCATTTTAATGACCAACGGCGCCGTGGTTTAGGCGTCACTTGATTCGTATCAGCGTCAGTCATTAAGAACGAATCACGTATCCAGTCCCACGAACAGTTTGGATGTAACTCTTTTCTCCTGGTCGGTCAATCTTGTTCCGTAAGTAACGAATATAAACGTCGACGACATTCGTTTCAACTTCTGATTCGTAACCCCATACTTTGTTTAGTAAGACATCACGAGCGAGGACAACGTTAATATTTTCCATTAAAGTTAATAACAGTTCATATTCACGCTTCGTCAAGTTGATGACTTCGTCGCCACGTTTAACGACTAAGTTTTCCTTTTCAATCGTCAAGTCTTTATAAGTGACGGTCGTTTGTTTAGTGCTTTGTTGTTCACTTTCCAAATCGATTCGCCGCAATAGTGCTCGTAAGCGGGCAAGTAATTCTTCGATAGCAAATGGCTTAACAATGTAATCATCTGCCCCATGATCCAGGCCGGAAACTCGATCAATCACGGAGTCACGGGCCGTCATCATAATGATCGGCGTGTTCTTGACTTCACGAACCCGCCGGCAGACTTCCAAACCGTT
Organism: Lactiplantibacillus plantarum; assembly: GCF_014131735.1. Classification (NCBI taxonomy): domain Bacteria; kingdom Bacillati; phylum Bacillota; class Bacilli; order Lactobacillales; family Lactobacillaceae; genus Lactiplantibacillus; species Lactiplantibacillus plantarum. Next base: position 1,450,879 of record NZ_CP039121.1, on the reverse strand, counting down.
CAGTTCTGGTAACATCAGGTCTAATAGGATGGCATCAAAATCTTCAGCTAACGCTGCGTCTAACCCTTTACGGCCGTTATATTCGACTTGAATATCATAGCCTTCGTATTTTAATTCTAATTCAACGAAGCGTGCGAGGTTTTTTTCATCCTCAATAATTAATATTCGACTCATTTACTTTTAGTCACTCCTAATATTCAACTTATCTAAAAACCGTACGAATCAGTGATTTATCACCACTAACCTGCATTAAGCTAGTACAACATGTTATTTTAACATGAAAACGCTGAATTTCCTACACCCCAACCAGGGTCTGCTCCTCACCCAAATCTAATTTTAGTGAATTCTCATTAAATTGCAATCTTTATGTCTCATCATCTGACGGTTCGGTTTGCGGATGTTGCTGGTGCCACTGGCGAATAGCAGCTAGGCGCTGTTGCCAGGCTTTCTCCTGTCCCTGGCTAGTCGGCTCATAGTACCGGTGCTGTTTTAACTCAGGTGGCATCGTCGTCATCGTGGTTAATTTGGCCGCTGTATCATGGGCATATTTGTAATCAGAACCATAACCTAAATCTTTCATTAATTTTGTCGGTGCGTTGCGAATCTGTAAGGGGACCGGTAAATTACCCGTCGCTTTGATATCTGCTTGCGCTGCCGATTTAGCCGCGTATAATGCATTGGACTTCGGTGCTAAGGCTAAATAAGTCACTGCTTCCGTCAAATTCACGTCACACTCAGGCATACCGATCAACTGGCACGCCTGAAAGACTGCTACCGTCAGTGGCAATGCCTGCCGGTCAGCTAGCCCAATGTCCTCACTCGCAAACCGAATCAAACGCCGAGCGATATACAGCGGATCTTCACCGCCGGCTAGCATCCGCATCAACCAGTAAATCGCCGCGTCAACATCACTATTACGCATTGATTTATGTAACGCGGAGATAATATTATAATGCTCCTCGCCATGCTTATCGTAGCGCAACGACTTAGTATTGATCAGTTGCGATAACCCGGCCGTAGTAATCGTAACGTGCTTGCCATCGCGGTCACCGTTCAAAACAGCCATTTCTAACGTATTGAGCGCCATACGAGCATCACCATTAGCAAATTCTGCGATCAACCGTAGTGTATCAGGCTGCATCGTAATCTCAAGATCCGGAAACCCCTTCGGATTCTGCAAAGCGCCCTGTAAGACAGCTTCTAATGCATCAGGCGTCAATGCCTTTAAGACCAATACTTTGCACCGTGATAATAGGGCCGCGTTAATTTCAAATGAGGGATTTTCCGTCGTCGCACCAATTAACGTGATACTGCCGCGCTCAACATATGGCAAAAAGGCATCTTGTTGGGCTTTATTAAACCGGTGAATTTCATCAATAAAAACAATGGTCTTTTCACCAAAATCTCGATTAGCCTCCGCTTCATCCATGATTTGCCGAATTTCTTTAATGCCACTCGTCACCGCGCTAAACGTAATAAAGTGCGACTGGGTCTGTTGCGCAATAATTTCGGCCAGCGTGGTCTTACCGACTCCCGGTGGTCCCCAAAAAATCAGGGATGGTAACTGATCTTCTGCGATTAATTGTCGTAATAGTTTACCCGGGCCAAGTAGATGCTCTTGGCCCTTGAAATCCGCCAGCGTCACTGGCCGGACCCGGTAAGCCAACGGACTACTACTAGATTTATCCGGGTTAAATAATGATTCTTGTCGCATGGCGACCCCCACTTTCGCGTTTATTCATTACTCTCAATTTTAACGCAAACGTACGTTCTAATCCACTCAAACCAACGATCATTACCGCACAGCCACCCACAGCACAAAAAAACTGCGCCTAATCACGCGTAACGTCATTAGACACAGTTTAGTTCATTCAAAATGATTTTATTGTTCTTCGTACCAACTGTAATGGTATAACCCTTCACGGTCAGTCCGTTCATACGTATGCGCACCAAAGTAGTCCCGTTGCGCTTGCAACAAGTTAGCAGGTAACACTTCGGCCCGGTATGAGTCGTAGTATGACAATGCCGCACTAAATGATGGTACCGGTACACCAGCTTGGATTGCTAAGCTAAGCACTTCACGTGTTGATTGTTGATACTTGGCGGCGATGTCGGCAAAGTAGTCGTCCATCAATAAGTTATTTAAATCAGGCTTCTTATCAAAAGCATCCGTGATGTTTTGTAAGAATTGGGCCCGGATGATACAACCAGCACGCCAGATTTGGGCAAGTTCACCGAACTTCAAGTCCCAACCATAATGTTCAGAAGCGAAACGAAGTTGTTCGAAGCCTTGCGCATAACTCATAATCTTACTGAAGTAGAGGGCTTGACGAATCTTCTCAACCAATTCTTTCTTGGCTGGCAAGTCAACGTCAGCGGTTGGGCCAGCTAATTTCTTAGAAGCGGCAACCCGTTCGTTCTTCATCATTGAGATGTAACGCGCATAGACCGCTTCCGTAATAACGGATTGTGGCACTTGAACGTTCAAGGCATCTTCGGAACTCCACTTACCAGTTCCTTTGTTGTTCCCACGGTCTAAGATCATGTCAACGATTGGCTTAGTCTTATCCGCACCTAAATCATCCTTACGTGACAAAATGTCAGCGGTGATTTCGATCAAGTAACTGCTCAATTCGCCTTTGTTCCAGTCCGTAAAAATATCGGACATTTCATCAACGGACAAGCCCGCGACGTTGCGCATGATATTGTATGATTCATCGATTAACTCTTCATCACCGTATTCAATCCCGTTGTGGACCATCTTAACGTAGTGACCAGCACCGTTCGGGCCGATGTAAGTCACACATGGTGCACCGTCTTGAGGCGCTTTAGCAGAAATCTTTTCCAAGATTGGGGCAACTAAATCATAAGCTTCCTTTTGACCACCAGGCATCAATGAAGGGCCTTGTAAGGCACCTAATTCACCACCGGAAACACCCATACCAATAAAGTTGATTCCGGATTTATCTAAGCGGGCGTTACGCGCCATCGTGTCATTAAAGTTGGTGTTCCCACCATCAATCAAGACGTCGCCTTTATCTAATAGTGGTAATAATTCATCGATAACGGCATCGGTTGGCTTACCAGCCTTAACCATCATGATAATCCGTCGTGGCGTTTCAAGTGAAGCCACGAAGTCTTCGATCTTATAACTTGGTACTAATTGCTTGTCAGCATGGTCCTTAACGACCTTTTCAGTTTTGGCACCAGTCCGATTAAAAATCGCAACCTTGTAGCCGCGGCTTTCGATGTTCAACGCCAGGTTCTTACCCATGACGGCCATCCCAATGACACCAATTTGTGGTTTTTCATTACTCATTAGTTTATTGCCTCCCAATTTTTAATACGCAACTATCGTACCAAAAAACACGCTGTTAATAAAGTAAATGACCGCAAATTTTAAAATTAATTTCATATAATTTATCGCGGGAAGAAATTAATTTTCATAGAACCATCCAACAAGGTTACTTGCTTTTCAAACAGCACCAACTGACAAAGTTAAAAACACCGTGCTAGGCTTACAGTAAAATAAACGGATAACCTTCATAGATCGGTTCGTGGTGTTTAGGCTAGTGTCCTCATTGTTATTATGACGTTCCGCACTTTTTTTATTCGTACATGCCCGCTGGTGGCCACTTTTACCAGAGAGACACCCTAGCACCACTAATCCTGACCAGCAGTCCAATTCAAGATAAGTAAGGAGGCCCCTAATCATGTCTATCCAACGACTGCCAGATTGGCATCAAATTGAACAACCCGTTGTTATTTCGCTTAAAACGGCCCGTCACCATCTCTGGGGCAACGTGGCCGTTTATTTGGGCTTATTTATTATCGAGCTTCTAGGGGCACGCTGGGGCCACTCACAGGCCCTACGTGCGGATGCCTTTAATAATTTATCTGGAATTTTTTCGACCGGGCTACTCATGACTGGTCTATTCATCGCCAGTCGCACGCACGATGACGATTTATTTGGCGCACCCATCGCACCCACGGAGCAGCAGCAATTAGGACCCCGAATCCAGCAATCCCGCTTTCGTTTTGAGACGATTTTTAATTTACTAGCCGGCACCATCATGGCTGCCATTGGAATCGACATTATTATCAAAGGCGTAATGACATTCGCCACCCGTACCCCCTTCAAAAACCTCAGCAGTATCGCCGGCTTGGCCGCCGGGTTTTCCTTCGTGGTGCTACTGGTCTTATGGGCCTTCAATCATTATTGGAGTCGCAAACTTAACAATGCTGCCCTGACCGCAGCGAGCCGTGATACCTTCACGGACGCGTTGACCAGTCTGACTACCGTTCTTACGATCCTTGTCACGGTCAAGCTCCACCTTCAGTGGTTCGATAACCTGATTAGTATCGGCTTAGGGCTATACATCCTCAATACTGGCACCAAAATTTTTCGAGAAAGTAGTCTGAACCTAGTTGACTATTTCGACCCTTACCTTGAAGGTCGCTATCAACGGCGAATTGCTGATTTAACTAGTGTCCGCAAAGTCATTTTTCTCAAGGCTCATTATGATGGTAATCTCATCATGCTGCGAGCCACGATCGTTGTGCCACCTCGGATGACGGCGATTGAAATCACACGTCTGATTGAAACCATCAATCAAATCATGTGGCAAGAATTCGGTGTGATGGAAACGGACGTGATGATTACGACTAGCTATTGATCAAATCAGTGATTTACAAAATAGGCGATACGTTTAGCCGGCTGACCATTTCAAGACTAGTTGCTGACAAAATGAGGCTACATACCGCCCCTTTTCACCAGCAACCACGTGGTACTAATCGTCGTGCTCAGTTTCCAAAATATGACCTTCATAGGCATCAATCTTAATATCGACTTGCTGCTTTCCTTGATGTACCTGGACCTCCCAGTAAGTGGTGCCATTGTCCTTATCGAGCTTGAGTTCGCTAGCATAGCCACCGTTACGATCATGGATGGCAATCGCCACCGCTTTACTAGGACTGATTACCTTGTTAAGATTCAGCCGGTCACCCTCAGCGTCAGCTTGATCATCTTGATCCAGCATCTCAGACTGCTTACTGATGACCTTCCCGGTTCGCCCATTGAGTTGTAATTCATGTTCCTGGGTGCCGCCAACGCCTTCCAGCGTGTAAACCGGTCGACCGAGTTGGTCTTCTAACTCAATACTCGTCACACTGGCGTCCGGATATTGTTGCTGAAACTTTTTGATGGCTGCGGCTAATGACACTTTCGTTTTGGCTGTCACACTTTTGGTCGAATTACTTTGGCTGCTAGTTGATTGGCTTGTCGCCTTATTTTGCGTCGACTGTTGGGTGCCACATCCAGCTAACAGAACCACGGTGAGCAGTGCTAACCCGATCCCATATTTTTTGCTCATCATCTCCATAACCCCCTTGTCGCTGCGTCAGTAACACTTATTATGAAGCCGTACCCATTATTTGATAGTCTTAGTATACGGAAGGGAGACGCCTCATCGCAATCAATATGCAAGGCCACTCGCTTGACCGCGCTGGCAGCTCAGTCAAACCTTATTTCAAGAAGTGCTGGTCCCGACTCAAACTTAATTGAAGACAACAAAAAAAGCCCACCTAAGCGGGCTTTTTGATCGTATTATGGTAACGAAAAGTTCCATGCGCCATGGCCGCAATGCAACTTTTCACCAACTAACAATTAGTTGTTTACTTTTACGACTTGCTTGCCGTTGTAGTATCCACAACTTGGGCAAACACGGTGTGATACACGTAATTCGCCACAATTTGGGCATGGTGCCAAATTTGGTGTAGCCAATTTAATATGACCACGACGGTTGCGTTTACGCATCTTAGATGTTCTTCTTGCTGGTACAGCCATCAACCTACACCTCCTTCAAGTGAATTCACATAATGTGTGTTTTGATACGCCTAGCTAACTTAATCCTTGTCTTCCTGATCAGGGAACAGGTTTTTTAACTTAGCTAAACGCGGATCAACAGTTTTAAGTTCTGCAGCTTGCAACGCTTGGTCGTCCTCGGAGAGAACTTCCCAGCCCTTACCAGTTGGCATCGGGGCGCCGTCTTGTTCAGCTTCAGAAAGAATCTGCATGGGGATGTGAATTAAAATATTATCCTCCACAGCGACATCAAAATCTAAAATATCATCTTCAGGTAAAATAATTACCGTATCAGTTTCTTCGTCAAAACGACTCAGATCGGTTCCCTGAGGAACATAATATTCCGTCATTTGAAAAGCCAATGGGACATCCACTGGCGTCAGCGAGCGACTAGACGGCAATGTTAACATTGCGTCAATCTTCGCCGTGATTAACACATTATCCTTATCATAACTCGCTAACCCAGTTGCGTGAACTGACTTAACATCGATAATTTCTGGATAACGGCTCATCAAGGAGTGTTTTAAATCCAATGCTTCATCAAACTGAAGTGGCGTTTCACGGTATGTTTTAAGCTGTGAAAGTGACCATTTCATTTAAAAACCTCCTAATGCAACGTGATAAATTATACCTGTGTAAAAATCCTTTGTCAATGTTTTTTCCTTGACAGTCCAAAATGCCCGTCATTAGACCTAACCATATCAAGAAAGCCCGCCGCGGTCAACCAATTGTTACCGGTAACCGCCATGGTTGTCGATATAAATCTTGCGATTGCCCATTAATTAATTGATAGACGCGCCCCGCCCGATAATCGAGATTCAGAGCATGCTGGCGTAAGTCTTGATTGATTTTCGTATACAGCGGCAACGGGAGCTGTTTCTTCACTTGATGCAAATAAGCCTGCCCCTTAGGTGTGAAGCCTAAGACGCGCAGATAATTATGTGCCTGTGCTTTCTGGACTTCTGCCTGAGTAAGTTGTAGTAGTGCGGCTGTCGCCACCCGCTGCAATCGTGTATACGTATAGCGTTTTGACTTGACCTGATGAATAAAGTCATCAAAAGTCGTGGCGTGTTGGGCCATCGCCTGCATCCGGTATTCCAAGCCTTCCGCCATCTGATCATACTGTCCACTACGGGCAACGTCAACGGTCAGCAATTGATACTGTAAAAACGGCCAAAAGTCGCTCCAGCGCTGCAGTCGTTGCGTAGTCAGCGCCGTGAACGTGTCGGCCGGGACAACTGGTTTCAGCGCCGCCCAATCCTGTGCAAGTGCCGCTTGGCGCACCGCTGTCCCACTGGCGTAGCGACTATCGGCCGCAATTGTCGTCGTCGCGTGATCCGCTTGGCGACGCTTGATCGGCAGTAACTGCATCGGATGTGCCAGGGTCTGATTGGCAGCGTAATAACAGAAGCTCAGCATATCATTGGCTGCCGTCAACGTCACGCCCGTGGCAGCTTGCAAGGCCGCGTTAAACTGAGTGGCAAAAGTCTCATTATAATGGGTAAAGTCGCCCTGTTGCGCCGCAATTGCCGTGGCCAACCGTTGAAAGTCCAGCTCAGGATGTTCCGCACCAAAAACAACACTCGTACAGTCCAGTGCACTGAGTAGTTCAATACCACCCCGTGCAAATAAATGGGCAGGTTGGGTCGCAAAAAACACGGGCAGTTCAATTACTAGATCCGCCCCATTTTCCAAAGCCAGCTTCGCACGTGTCCACTTGTCTAAAATGGCCGGTTCACCGCGTTGCAGCCAATCACCACTCATCACAACAATAACACAGTCGGCATTGGTCAACTGTTGTGCTTGCCGCAAATGGTAGCGATGCCCATTATGCAACGGATTGTATTCAGTTATTAACCCGACTGCTTGCATTCTTGTTCCTCCTACTACTTACGACACTTGAAGAACCACCGCGTGGTCTGATCATCCGGTTGTTGGCGGCCAAAATCGGCGCTGACCGTGACATGATTAAAACCGGCTGCCTGCAGAGCTTGTTGATAATCAGCCAACACATAAGTTTGTTCTTGATGTAATTCACTGACCTCGTCGAAGGCCTGCTTATCATCATTATAAATAAAGAACGTTAAATCGTGCTCAGCACTGTGCGGCTGTTCACCGGCATAGCTTGTCCACATAAAAGCCCGATCCTCATCGCGATAATTGTACATATAACCAGGATAGACCTCATCCGTCTGATAAGGTGTAATGACGTCGAATAAAAATTCGCCGGCCGCTGTCAAATGTTGAGCCACTTGTTCAAATGCACGTTGGACTGTCGTAATATCGGGCAAATAGCAGAACGAATCAGCAAAACAGGTAACCGCATCAAAGGTCCCAACTTCAGATAAATCGAGCATATCCCCTTGTAATAGCGGTAAGGTCACGGCTGCCTCGTCCGCATGGCGCTGTGCCAGTGCTAACATGTTCTCCGACAAATCTAAACCGGTGACCTGATAGCCGGCTTGGGCTAACAACACCCCTAAGCGTCCCGTCCCACAAGCTAATTCGAGCAACTGACCATCTTGGTTAGGATACTCACGACGGACAAAATCCAGCCATTGCTGGTACATGGCTGGATCAAAAAGTTCGTCATAAAGTTCGGCAAACGTCTGATAAATCATGCGTTTACCCATTGTGCAACGTCGACGATGGGCGCATCAGACCATAATTTTTCCAAATTATAGTGTGCCCGCGCATCCTTTTGGAAGACGTGCACGATGACGTCACCGGCATCGATCAAGACCCATTCGCCCGAAGTCCGACCTTCGACGCTCTTAACGTCCGAACCGGCCTTGCGCACAAAGTCCACGATATTATCAGCAATCGCTTGAACTTGGCGCTTGGAATCCGCGGATAAGATGACAAAATAGTCCGCCATCAAACTGACTTCCGCGACGTCTAAGGCCACGATATCGTCGGCACGCTTATCGTCAGCGGCCTCAACAGTTAATTGTAAAAGTTCCTTGCTATCCATAAAACTCTCCCTTAAATTTAATTGGCAAATTGAGGGGCCACACCGCCGACCCACGCGTTATAGGTTGCTAACGTTTGTGGGTAGACTGGCGCACCCTTCTGAATCAGATAATCTAGTGTATGTTGAATCTGGAAACGAACACCGTCAGCCAACGACTTGGCCGTCGCTTCACGAGCCGCTTCAACACCGGGGAAGTCCCGGGCTGGTTCAATAAAATCGGCCATGAAGATGATTTGGTCCAGTTTAGTCATATAAGGCGCACCGACCGTGTGTAACCGCACCGCATTCAAAATTGGCTCATTGTAGATGTGCAACTCATCTTTGATCAGTTCAGCGCCAACATAGCCATGCCAGACCCCGTTCCCATACGAAACCAGGTTGGGGTCCATGCCATGCGTCTTAATGAGCTGAATAAATGTTTGATCATCGCGTTGCTTGGCGTAGTCGTGTAATAACCCCGCAATTCCAGCTAACTCGACATCAACACCGTTGTCAGCAGCTAACTGCCGCGCAGTCTCCTCGACCCGTAAGCAGTGTTGATAGCGTTTGTCAGTCAACTGGGCGGCAACTTTTGCCATTAGCTCCTCGTGACGATATGGAACAATCGCTTCAGTATACTCAATCGTTTTGCTCATACAAATGATGCTCCTTAATATAAGCGGCCACGGCTTCCGGAACCAGATAACGGACCGAATGCCCATGGCTGATTTTTTGACGAATCTGAGTGGAACTAATATCGATCAACGGTGCGTCGACCCAAATAACCGGATATTGACTCGTCGTTGGGTACCCGGTGCGTTTGATACCAACAAAGGTGACTAATTTAACTAGCTCGTCAATGTGATACCAAGTATGCAAATAATCGACCATGTCGCCGCCAATGATGAAATAGTACTGCGTGTCCGGATGCTTAGCTTTCAAAAACTTCATCGTTTCGTAAGTATAGCTTTTGCCACCCCGCTCGATTTCCGCCGTCTCCAACCGAAATAGTGGATTATCAACAATGGCTTCTTGGACCATATTCGCACGATCTTCCACCGCAATCGTCTTCTTTTCGTCGACATGCGGTGGTTGAGCGTCCGGCATAAAGCGAACTTCATCCAAACCCAGTTGATCACCAACTTGCTGGGCCATGATCAAATGTCCCAAATGCGGTGGGTTAAACGTGCCACCTAAAATACCAACACGGCGATGCGGAATTGCCGTCACCGTTTCCGTCAGAACTTTTGTCGCTGTTTGATTAACCGTCTGCACCCGTCATTCCTCCTATAACTTAGCAACTTCCAATGAATAGTGCTGGTCTTCTTCATGACTAGCTGGCAAGTATAAGACTAACACCCGGCCAATTGTTTGAACGACCGTAATCGCGGTTTTCTGTTCAATTGCAGCTTTAACTTCAGCCGTTGTCACATCAGCATTTTGTAAAATGTTGACTTTAATTAATTCTCGCTTATCCAGCGCACCCGTTAATTGGGTCAACCATTCGTCAGTCAAGCCGTTTTTCCCGACAGCAAATAGTGGCCGCATGTGGTGGGCTTCACCACGTAAATAGTGTTTTTGTTTTCCACGTAAGTTTTCCATTAAGTTTGATTTACTCCTATAATTTTCTGTTTGATAATCGCGAATCAGATTCTACTCCGACCACAACTCATCAACGCTTGTTGATCATAGCTGGGCGCGTCAAGACTGCAACACCCTTTGGTGCCCAGGCCGCTACACGCGTATCCGCAGCCACCGTGACCCATCCGAGGCCTTCAAAGACAATATCACTGATTTCCGTCACTTTGAATTCGTGGCGAACTAATGGTGGAAAGTCAGCGACAGCATCGCCAGTTGGGGGGGTAATCAGTTCACCCACATGCTTGGTATAAAAGTTGTCCGCATTCTCGGTCCGGGTTCGGTGCAAGGTCAAGTTATTATCAACGTAGACCGTCCCAGTTGCTTTTAACGTATCAACAATATCTAACCGTGCCACCCCACCTAAGAACAAAGTTTGACCGTTGCCTAATTGGAAACCCTTTGGGCGAATCTCGCGTTGTGGTGAGACTAACTTCAGGTCATCGCCTGATAACACGTGGGCCATCTGTTCAGGATGAATAATTCCGGGTGTATCAACCATCATATGACCATCATCCAACGGAATTTCAATCTTGTCTAACGTGGTCCCTGGGAACCGGGATGTCGTGATCAAGTCCTTCAAACCAGTATTATTGGCAATAATCCGATTGATCAACGTTGACTTACCAACGTTCGTGACCCCTACGACATAAACATCGCGGCCACGACGATATTTTTCAATCATCGCCAAGAGCTCATCAATGGAATGCCCCTTCTTGGCACTCGTTAACGCAACGTCAACCGGTTTGATTCCCTGTGCACGAACTTGTTGATTCATCCATTCCCGCAATTTCGTCCGGCGTAACTGACGTGGCAACACGTCTTCCTTATTACCGACTAACAAAACGGGATTATCCCCAACAAAGCGCTGGAGACCAGGAATGATGCTTCCATTCAAATCAAAAATGTCGACAACGTACACAACCAGTGCGTTCGCATCTCTAATCGTGGCTAACAAATGACGAAAATCATCATCCGTTAAGCCAACCGGCACGATTTCGTTATAGTGCCGAAGCCGAAAACAACGTTGACAGTATAAATCCTGTGCGTCACTAGCTAATGATTTTTGTAACGCACTGTTCGGTGTGTAGCCGGCCGCCTTAGGATCGGTCGTTTGAATCGCCGCACCACACCCAATACAGTATAAAGTTTCTTCTGATGTTTCACTCACTTATTAAGGTCCTCCTGAAAATGCATTTCTGGATAAACATGTGCTAATCGTAATTTGATAAATCGTTCAAAGAAACGGTTTATCCGGGTATTCCACGCGTCCGTCTTCACGATTGGCTGTACTAAGATACTGGGCACGCCCGCAAGATGGGCCGCCCACATGTCGGTGATATACTGATCGCCAACCATGACCACTTCATTTTTGTGTAAGCCCAGGTCATGACGCGCCTTACTGATCCCCAGCGGTAGTGGTTTCAGTGACCGCGAAACAAATGGCAGTTCCAGGCTTTGCAGCGCCTTAGCAATTCGCGCTTCGGAATTGTTCGACACCACCACTAACGGAATGCCCGCGTCTTGTAACGCGTGCAGCCACTTTTTCAGTTCCGGGGTGCCATCCGGATTGTCCCATGCGATCAACGTGTTATCAAGGTCGGTAAATACCGCCTTAATGCCCTGCGCTCGTAACTGCGCCGGTGTCACATTGTAGATTGCTGGTATCATCCAAGTTGGTTTAAATTGCTTAATCATCGTTATCCCCTTCGCTTCTCACTGGATTTTTTGGTTATTGGCATAACCCCACTAGCCCATTTTATCATACTATTGGTGAAATACCGGACTAAATCAGGTCTGGAGCCGGAGTTCACTAGGCAATTGTGCTAAATTTTAGTCATCATTATATAATAATTTGTTTTTTGAAAATAAGCAACGAAAATCCTTCCAAGTTGTCGTAACTTGATGACACCACCTGGATCAAATTTGACTAAGTTGATCGCACCCGCATTTATTTGATAGGTTGGGGCCCGAGTAAGACATTGAAAATAGCACTAAAAGTCGCCAGTAAATTCAGCGCTGTTTTGCCGGTTGCCCTTTTCTCGCCAGTTTATTTGCAATGGCTAAACCACAATCTGACATTCAATCGGCGCACTGACCGTTTTGTCAAATTAGATTAACAAAGTATCCCATTAAGTGTATATTAATTAAAGATACGTGGCTTTTACTTATATCATGATACTGATATGTATATTGATTGCACATCAATGCAATCCTCATGTAAGCTTATTGACATGGTTAAATGTTCAGATTGTTCTAAAACTGTTCATCGCAGTTAATGTTAGGCACCCTGGTGTTGTTCTATGTCGATAAACTGACAATATCAGTAATGATATAAACTATATGATCCGCACGATCACTAAACAATATGTCATCTCGGAGGTTCGTTTATGGAGAAAAAAGATGTTATGAAACAATACGTTACCGATAAATATTTTTCCAAGGAGCACTGGTGGACGAAACTTTGGCAAACCCTAGTCGCAATTATTACTTGGATCTGCGTTGCCGTACCTGTCTACTGGACTATCTCGTCAACGTTACTTGCGAATAATCCCCAGTTCATTCACGCCTGGAAATACGAAGAAGGTAAGACGCTGTTCTACTTTTTTGACCGGTTCTTTATTATTGCGTTTATCTTAATCGCCATTGTGGTCATTGTCTCCACGATTCACAATAATCACCGGGTCAAGCAGCATATCAGTAAAGAACGGCAATACAACGAAGACCTGTTAGATATTCGGAAGCGGCAACTAAATAACTTTTATACCCAACGATTCGGGCAGGCCACTTTCCGGCAACACGTCAAGCACTACACGGTTGACCCCGAACAAAATCTCGATGTTAACGAAATCCACAGATTGTATGAGGACTAGCCAATGGAAATAATGCAAACACTTAAGCCCTTCGAAAGTATCTGGAACTTTGTTCTATTATTATTAGTCTCCTACCCGATTCTCGGTGCGTTTGCCTGGTTTATCGGCGTTCTCTGCTACCAGCTGATTTACCGTCATCGCCACAAAGACGATATTGAATTTCAACCGCTAACGCCTGAAGAACAACCCTTTATCACGATCATGATTCCAGCGCATAACGAAGAAGTCATGATTGAACACACAATCAACTATTTAATGAACAATTTAAATTATGAAAAATATGAAGTGCTGGTCACAGACGATGGTTCGACTGATGAGACCCCAGCTATTTTAGAACGTCTCCAGAGCGTGTACGACAACCTACGCGTGGTAACAATCAAGAAAAATCAGGGTAAGGCCCACGCGTTCAACGTCGGTGTCGGCTTTGCCCGTGGTGAATTCATTTTAAGTAATGACGCTGATTCCATTCCAGAACCCGATGCACTGTGGAAATATATGAGTTACTTCATGGGCGAAGAACACGCCAATACGGCAGCGGTCACGGCCAACATGGACGTTCAGAACCGAAGCACGATCATCGCTAAGTCGCAAACCGTAGAATTTTCAAGTATCGTTGGTGTTATCAAGCGGAGCCAAGTCAGTGCTTTAGGTAACATGTATGCCTATAGTGGTGCCAATACAATGTACCGTCGTGACGCTCTGATTGACGTCGGCTTATTCCGGCAAGATCGCGCGACCGAAGATATCAGTATTGCTTGGGATCACCAGTTGAATGGTTGGACGACCGTTTTCTCGCCAGACATTCTATTCTATATGAACGTCCCCGAGAATCTAGACGCCCTTTATCATCAACGCAAACGTTGGGCCAAAGGTGGTACCGAAGTGCTGTTGACCAACTTTAAACGGGTTGTCAGTCATCCCGGTAAGTATTTGAAGCAATGGGCTTTTATTACTGATCAAACACTGAGCATCATCTGGTCCCTATTCTTCTTTGTCTCAACACTGATCTTCCTGATCTCGCTCGTCACCTTCTTCTTTACTGGCAATTACGAGCGCGTCTATCATATGTTCTGCATGGCCTTCATCTTCGTGACCTTCGAAATGTTCGCCGGCGTCTTGCAGCTATTGTCCGCATTGATCGTTGACGACCGTGGCCGCAAGTTTAAATATCTGATTTTCATGCCACTCTACATGCTGATTTACTGGCAGGTTAACGCCCTCGCTCTGGTCACTACGCTGATTCCAGCCGTTAAAACCATCCTGGGTTACGGCAGCGGCACCTGGGTCAGCCCAGTTCGGAAGCACCACACTGAATAATCGAGAACACAAAGCGAGCCTTCAATTGAAGGCTCGCTTTTTTGTTGTGCGGGACTGTGTGGAGACGGACCCAACCTTGCATGTGCGAGAATAGGCTAGTTAGCAACGATTTGAGCGCTTACAATTTTACTATTCTTCATGTATACGAAAGTGGTGTTATAACAGCTACAATCACACGTACTAAATAGATCAAAAATCATTTTTATCCAGTTACCTGCACCCTCCTACCGCCTAATCGATGGCCGCCGACGAAGTATCAACGCTGGCTTAGTTGCCTGTGCGCGTTGGACGGTTGCTCGAGCTAGTTCATACTGTGCGTCAATAATTCGTTCAGAATCATATGGCGCAGCATCCTGAGCCACCGACAATTCGGTGCAGCCGAGAATGACGGCGTCACAATCAGCAGCATTCAATAATTGATCAATTAAGCCATGAAATTTGACCCGATCTACAAAATCACGTTGCTTGATGTCGTCATAAATTAAGGTCATCACTTGAGCTTGCTGCTGCTTATTGGGTATCACAGGAATATGTCCATTAGACCGAATAAGTTGTTGATAAAGTTGCGACTCTAGTGTTCCCGTTGTCGCTAAAATACCGATTCGTAACGGTCGCGGTTGCTGTGATCGACAGGCTGCTGTTACCGCTAAGGCCGGCATATTCAAAATTGGCACGTTAGAAAGCGCCGTCAATGCGGGAATGAAGTAATGTGCTGTGTTACACGTCATCACAATAAACATGACCCCTAATTGATTAAGTAGCTGCACATCCGCTTCCAATGATGGTAACGGGTTGGCACAGTTATGATCCAAAATATATGCGGTGCGATCTGGTATCTCAGCATCATTTAAAATGACGTAGTTTAAATAATCCTGGTCACGATGGGTAACGGTCAGCCGGTTCACGGTATGCACAAAGTCCTCCGTCGCCATTGTTCCCATCCCACCAATGATTCCAAAGCAATTTTTCATAATGGCACCCCCATTTAGCGAACGAGATTCACGGCCATGCTGCACTTCATTAAGTTGTTAATAATTATCTAACATGCACCTCCTAACAAGCAACTAATCCACAACCTATCTCAGACTTAATACGGTATCATTGCTTACTGCAAACCCATGATTATTCAAGAAATGCTGCCAAACAGTGATCTATCGGTGTACTTTTTACATCAGACTCCCGTTTTATTAGATTAGAAAACAACTAGGCTAGTAAAAAATCACATCAATTCTTTACTAGCCTAGTTAAACAGTCACTATTAATGCGAGCAAGGCACCAAGCACAATCGCCCCTAACAAAACCGACAACAATTCCTTGAAACTCACACTATGCCCGTTCTCACATTCCTATTGACGAGGTTTTCCATTCACTGAATTATACTGTCGGCCCCACGTCTCCATAGCCATAATCACCGGTTTCAAGGTCTGACCAAATGGCGTGATCCAATACTCCGTTTTCGGTGGCACGACCGGATAAACTCGTTTTGCAATCACCCCGTCTTGAACCAATTCTTGTAACTGGCGAGCTAGCATCCGCCGCGAACAACCCGGCAGTCGTTTTTGCAAAATGCTGAACCGGCATGTTCCTGCCGTAAATAAATGATACAAAATCACGCTCTTCCACTTGCCGGCAATAACTTGCAAGGTACTTTCAACCGGACAACCCGGCGTACAATCGTATACTTGTCGCTGCATCTAACTTCCCCTACCTTAATTAAGTGTCTTGATTGTAGCACAACTTTGCCGTCAGACCGGACTAATAGGCGTGACAAATATGTCCCTATGTGGCAAATAATTCACGTCTTGTTTATTCCTCACTGGTAACCTATAGTAATGTCATGAAAGGGGTTTGATTAATAATGCATGCAATTGGTTTTACCGACCACTTACCTATTGAAGATCCTGCTAGTCTACGAGACGTGACGATTTCAAAACCTAGCGCTCAAGGTCATGACTTACTTGTTCAAGCTCAAGCCGTCGCTGTCAATCCTGTTGACGTTAGCGTTCGTAAAACGGGGCATGAGCACCTCATGCGACCCAAGATCCTCGGTTGGGACGCCACTGGTATTGTGACCGCTGTTGGAGAAGCTGTCACCCTGTTTCAACCCGGCGACCACGTCTTTTATGCTGGCTCATTTAGACGTCCCGGCTGCGACAGTGCTTATCACCTGGTTGATGAACGCCTTGTCGGTCACGCCCCCGCGACATTAACAACCGCTGCCCGTGCGGCCATGCCACTTACTTCGCTGACCGCATACGAGGCATTATTTGAACAACTTCACATTCCTTTTGACCCAGCTAAACCTAATTCCGAAAAATGCAATCAAACCATTCTCATCATCAATGGCGCTGGTGGTGTCGGTTCAATTGCTACTCAGTTAGCAAAATTAGCGGGACTCACAGTTATTAGTAGTGCTTCACGACCTGAAAGTATCGCTTGGACGCAGCAACACGGCGCCGATTTAGTCGTCGATCATCATCATGATTTGGTTAGTGAAGTACATGCTTTAGGTATTAAAGATGTCGATTACATCCTCGGATTAAGCGATCTTGACAGTCACTGGAATGAGATATGTACGCTCATTAAACCCGGTGGCCACATCGCATCAATTACCGAAAATCGGCGTCCAATCGACCTTAAAAAACTAACCAAGAAACGCGGGACATTTGCTTGGGAATGGATGTACTCAAAATCCTACTACCACACGGCCGACATGATTAGTCAGCACGATATCTTAGAAACCATTGCGGATTTACTTGACCGTGGCTTGCTTCAAAGCACGCTATCGCAGACACTACGGCCAATCAACGCGCTTAACTTGCGGCAGGCCCATCAACTTATCGAGCAACATCATATGATTGGCAAGGTAGTTATTGAAGGATGGAAATGAGTTGACGGGTATTACGGCTCGCGCGATAATGATCAACTTTAACTCGCCAAATACGCTGTCCTTTTCTGTCTTTTAGTGCTTACAACTGATGTTGCACTCCCCGGGATTCGTTTAATCTGTTTTCCGTATACACGGGGGGTAATTCCAAGCTATTAATCTCCCCAAGCTGACTCAATACCATCTACGAAACAATATCGCCTTTCTCATTCATCAACAAGCATGAAAACTTAAATCAATACGCCTTCAACCCATCACTCGAGCCAACGTCAAACCTATGGTATCAGACTCACTCATTTCAGCATCGTTCCCCGCTAACCTGCCAAACTTTCTTTTTCAGTTTCCAAAATATTAGTGCTATGATGATAGCATCAATTTGACTAAAACACTTAATCAGAAAGGACTTTGAAATTGGCATTTAAAACACCACTGGCTGATCAAATGCGCCCGCAATCACTGGAACAGATGGTCGGGCAACAGGATCTGTTGAAGGCAGGCCAGCCATTACGCCAGATTATTGATCAACATGTTAATATTCCCCTCATTCTGTGGGGGCCGCCGGGAACTGGCAAAACTAGTTTGGCGCAGATTATTGCGAGTCAAGACGATTATCCATTCGTGGCTTTTACTGCTTCGACCGAAAATAAGGCACAGCTGACGAAAGCCATCGCACAATACCCAGAGCAATCGTTTGTTCTATTAATTGACGAAATTCACCGAATGACTAAAACATTGCAGGATTTTTTGTTGCCCTACTTAGAGAATGGGCACGTGATGCTAATTGGCTCAACGACCGAAAATCCGATTATGTCAATCGTTCCGGCCATTCGTTCGCGCTGTCAAATTTTTGAGTTTCAACCACTGAGCGATACAGATATCGAGATTGCTTTACGCCGTGCGGTAACCGACATTTACAACCTAACCGACGATCAGGTGGATGCTAAAGCCCTCAACCTGATCGCTATTTCGGCCGAAGGGGATCTGCGAATTGCGTTAAATATCTTGGAAACGCTCCACGCTATTGACCAGAAGCAAATCACTGTTGCTGCGGTACAACACTTTGCCCAGCAACAGCATTTTAGCTACGACCGGAAGGCAACTAAGCATTATGACTATCTGTCGGCTTATTCGGATTCGATGGCTGGCTCAGATACTGACGCGGCGCTCTACTACTTAACCATTTTGTTAAAAAATGATGACTTACCCTCAGTGGTCCGCCGGCTACGTGAAATTCCATACACTTATATCGGCTTAGCTAACCCGGAACAGGTCACACAAATTGTGGTCGCTGCCAATCAAGCCGAAAAGATTGGCATGCCCAAAGCAAAATATCCACTAATGTTTGCCACCATGCTGATGTGCATTTCACCCAAGTCTGGTTCGTTTGACCAATCTTGGGAAAAACTAGACCAGGACACACAAAATCCAAGTCAGCACCCCATGCCCCGTGGATTGCGCGATATGCACTACAAACACTCCGAGAAAATTACAGGTGGTGGTCTGATCGATAATCCATTCCAAATGCCACATCAGATTGCCCAACAAAACTACATGCCTAAAGGATTGGCTGGTCGTCGTTATTATTACCCTAAAGATAATGAAAATGAACGCAAACTCGGTGCACAATACCTAAAACTGCATCGCTTTATTTATAACGAAGATTATCACGAATAGACAATGGCAGACTGGCTTAACCAATCAGAAATCACACTCGATTTTCATAAATCAGAGTCGCGCACTAAATGGCTCACTTAGGCCGTTATCCACGTATACTCCAAGCGGCATCAAAAAATGGACTCAGTCAAATGACCAAGTCCATTTTTATTTGGCATCATCTTTTATGAATCAGTGCACGCCAGAGACCAAGTCAATTCGCGTCACACTATTATGCCAAAGTTCTTGGGCCGTATAAACATCCTTTTCGAACAACACGACAGTGCCATCCGGTTCAATCCGAGCATTGGCACCCAACCATTCCCAAGATGGCATTAACCACAAATTGCGCCGCTTCCCCTTACCCTTTTTTGGTGACCACGCAGAAACATAGTCATCAATGAAATGTGTACGCATGTATCGAAACTCCCCATTATCAAACTCAATCTGCAAGATGTTGGCGCCCATCCAGACCTTAACTGCTTTAGGTAAAACTGTTGCCATGATGACACCCCTTCTCCAAAGCTCCCAGCCAAATAATTAATCAACACATAAGTAAGCGCTTACATCGTTACTATATCACAATAATGTGTCAAATCAATCTCAAGATTCAGTAAGGACGTCAACACACCGAACCATCTTGTCCAGGAATCGTGTTCCCTTAATCAAGCGTCAAAAAAACGGCCGCCACCCATACAGGATGACGGTCGTTCAAACATTAGAGCAAGCCCTAATTAAGTTTTAAATTAAGCAAGTGCCTTTTTAGCAGTGTCAACCAATGCCTTGAAAGCATCAGCATCGTTAACAGCTAAATCAGCTAACATCTTACGGTTAACGTCAACGTTAGCTAACTTTAAACCGTGCATTAATTGACTGTAGCTGATGTCGTTAATCCGGGCTGCCGCGTTGATCCGGGCAATCCAAAGACGACGGAAGTCACTCTTACGCCGGCGACGATCGCGGAAGGCGTATAGGTATGACTTCATTACTTGGTCCTTAGCAACCTTAAATTGGATGTGCTTAGCACCACGGTAACCTTTAGCTAATTTTAAAATCCGTTTGCGACGTTTACGTGTTACAGTTCCACCTTTTACTCGAGCCATGTTATTTCCTCCTAGATTTAACTAAAACGTTGTGAATTATTTTTGTAATAACTTGTGGTATGTCTTGACCATTGGCTTTTCGATAATAGCCGTACCACGTAATTGGCGACGTTGTTTCTTAGTCTTACCATGGAAACGATGACTAGTAAAAGCGTTGGCGCTCTTAATCTTACCCTTAGCAGTTACCTTGAAACGCTTTGCAGCAGCGCGGTTTGTCTTTTGTTTTGGCATAATCAATAATCCTCCTAGAAATTACTTATCTGTTTTTGGTGCTAGTACTAGGAACATACTCCGACCATCCATCTTAGGATAGGCTTCGACCGTAGAAAATTCCTTAGTAGCTTCAATCATTCGATTTAAGACTTGCCGACCAATATCCTTATGGGTAATAGCGCGGCCCTTAAACCGGATGGAGACGCGAACCTTGTCACCTTTTGACAAGAACTTTTCAGCATGTTTCAGCTTCGTGTTAAAGTCATTGGTGTCGATAGCTGGGCTCAAGCGGACCTCTTTGATGCTGACCACTTTTTGCTTCTTACGGGCTTCCCGATCCTTCTTTTGTTGCTCGAAACGGTACTTCCCATAATCCATAATTCTGGCCACGGGTGGTTTCGCTTTCGGCGCAACCAATACTAGATCTAAACTAGCGTCTTCAGCAATCTGCATTGCTTCTTGTCGTGACTTGACACCTAATTGTTCACCATCGCTGGCGATCAAACGTACTTCGCGAGCACGGATGCCGTCATTAACCATTGAATCTTTAGCTATGGTAATTCACCTCCGAAATATTTTAGAGAAATTCACAAAAAGAGCGGGCGCATAGTACGCCCGCTCAACCCCGTTAATGGGAATCAATTCATCGTTCATCTGCCCGATGACTCTGGTCACCAAGGCGAGAAGCGGGTGCTTCTGCTTTTTTTCTCAACTCCAATATATTAACAAGAACCACGGCCCTTGTCAACCCATCAATCAATATTGATGCCATTGGCTGTTAATTATTTGCTTGCACCACGACTGTAATGCTTGATTTCTTGCGTGATGGCACCAATGAACATGTCAACGGCTTCGGATTCAGTCCGTTCTTCACCGTACTTCCGAACTGAAACACTCCCGTTAGCAACTTCTTGATCACCGACAACTAACAAGTATGGAACCTTCTTCGTTTGTGATTCGCGAATCTTGTAACCCATCTTTTCGTTACGGTCATCGATACTTACCCGAACACCTTCAGCTGCCAAACGACGACGAACGGTTTCAGCGTAGGCACCGTGCGCACCATTGTTAACTGGGATGATTGTTACTTGCTTAGGTGCTAACCAGGTTGGGAAAGCACCCTTGTAAATTTCAGTTAAGTAAGCGACGAACCGTTCCATCGTTGAAACAAGACCACGGTGAATCATAACTGGACGATGTTCTTCACCATCAGCACCAACGTACTTCAAGTCAAAGCGTTCTGGTAACAAGAAGTCCAATTGGATAGTTGATAAGGTTTCTTCACCACCAAGGGCCGTCTTAGTTTGAACATCCAACTTAGGACCATAGAAAGCAGCTTCACCTTCAGCTTCGAAGTAATCCAAGCCCATATCATCCATAGCGGACTTCAACATCTTTTGACTGCGTTCCCACATAGCGTCATCATCGAAGTACTTTTCCTTGTTTTCAGGATCACGGTAGCTCAAACGGAACCGGTAATCAGAAATGTCAAAGTCTTCGTATACTTCAACCATCAAACTCAAGATCTTTTTGAATTCTTCTTCAATTTGATCCAACGCAACGAAGGTATGACCATCGTTCAAAGTCATTTCACGAACCCGTGATAATCCAGTTAAGGCGCCAGACTTTTCGTAACGGTGCATCATGCCGAGTTCAGCGATCCGCAATGGTAATTCACGGTATGAGCGAATGTGATGGTTGTAAATCTGGATATGTGATGGGCAGTTCATCGGCCGTAATTCCAATTGTTCGCCGTCACCCATGTCCATTGGTGGGAACATGTCCTCACGGTAGTGGTCCCAGTGACCAGATTGCTTGTAAACGTCCAAGTTAGCTAAAACTGGCGTGTATACATGTTGGTAGCCATTTGCAACTTCCTTGTCGATAATGTAACGTTCGATTTGGCGACGAATCGTTGCACCATTTGGCATCCAGTAAGGCAAGCCATTCCCGACCTTAGGATCAACGAAGAATAAGTCTAATTCGTTACCAATGACCCGGTGATCACGTTCGCGGGCTTCTTGACGCCGCTTGAGGTCAGCATCTAAGTCTTTTTGCTTTAAGAAGGCCGTCCCGTAGATCCGTTGTAACATTGGATTGCTGGACTTACCTTGCCAGTATGCACCGGCAACGGATAATAACTTGAAGACCTTGACTTTCCCCGTTGAAGCTAATTGGGCCCCGTCAGATAAATCAACGAAGTCCCCTTGCTTGTAAACAACGACTTGATCATTGTTGGCAGCGGCACGTTCGTTAACTAAGTCTTGTTGGTAAGGGTTGTCACCAACTAAAGCTAAAGCGTCAGCCTTTGATAAGACTTCGCGTTCGATTGGTAAATCTTGTTTGATAATTGCAGCCATCTTATCACTGATGGCTTCCAAATCATCTTCACTGACTTGTTTACCGTCTTCGTCAGGATTGTCGGTATCAAAGAAGAAACCGTTGGCATTCCCTTCACCACTCCCAAAATGAATGTTAGGGAATAATTGTTTAACCGCGTTAGCTAATACTTGGGCAGCCGTTTGCCGTAAAACATTGAGGCCGTCTTCACTATCAGCAGCGATAATTTCGATACTACCATCGGTTGTCAGTGGTTGGCGATAGTCCACGATCTGATCGTTGAACTTACCAGCAACCGACCGTTTAGCCAATGAAGGACTAATTGACTTTGCAATTGCTTCCGTCGTTACGCCGGCATCAAATTGCTTTTCAGCACCATCTGGGAACTTAACATTAATACTTGCCATATACTTGACACTCTCCTTAAAATTTACCCACTCACCAAAACACCGCGCCGGGACGACAAAAAAGTCCCTAATGCCAGACTGAACTAGCATTAGGGACGTCATTGACGTGGTTCCACCCGATTTTTCAGTGTCATCAAAGACACTGACTCATTAGCGCTAATAACGGAAGCGTTCCGGCTCAATTGAGCATGTTCACAAAAGTGGTATCTTCGTAAACCCGGTCCAAGACTTCCAGAACAAGGTCTTGGTCTCTGCAATCCATGGTAAACAAAGCGTGTCTTTTGCATCTGTTTTCATTAAACCACTTTTAAACTAAAAGTCAACTCTTGATTTTAAGCATCGGGATTGAGTCGTCGATTACGACCGACCATCTCAATCTCACTCGCAAGGTAACGTACCCGTTGCATGATTCGCTGCGCTTTGACTGGTTCTTCATCACCCTTTTGTGAGAGCGTCAAATAACCATCTTGCAATTCTTGCATCGAAAAATTAGACGAGAAACAAGTTGGCAGTTCCTCCTGCATTCGATACTCCAGAATAACCCCGAGCACATCGTCCCGAATCCAAGTCGACGAAGCATCCGCACCGATATCATCAATCATGAGAATCGGTGCCCGTTTAATCGCATCGACCTTATCCGCCGACGTATTGTTACTAATCGAGCGCTTCATCTCGACCGCAAAACTCGGAAAATGAATCAAGGTCGTATTGAAACCCTTAGCTGCCAACGCGTTCGCCATCCCACCGAGTAAATAAGTTTTACCGACACCAAATGAGCCGTAGAGATATAAGCCCCGGTGAAAACGCTTGGGCGCTTGTGTATAGGCATCAATAAAATCAAGTGCTGCCATTAATGCTGTCGCCCGGTCACCATCTTGATCATACATCTTTAAGTCCGCCGTCTGAATATTTTTCGGCATGCTGATTGATCGAACCCGCTGTTGCAATGCGTGAGCAGCTTGCTGTTCTTGCATTTGTGGTGTTGGCTGATAAGCAATGTCAATCAAGTGATTACTCATCACTAATGTCGGCTGATACCCAGGTGCTTGAGTTGGCTCGTGCCGCGCAATTTTACGTTTCTCTTCACAAAATTCATATAATTTAGCCGCTGAACGTTCTAGCGCATCCGAAGATAATTCGTTTTGATGAGCAGCTAAAAACTGGCGAACATCTGGATCTTGGTACACAGCTGTCATTAACGCCTCATACCGATGATTCAAGTTTTTCCGATTCATTAACGTCCGGAGTGTTTCTGAGATATTCTCCATGTTTTAGTCCTCCTTTTCCGAATTTGTCTCAAGCTTTGCTAGTCGATCAGCAAGCTGTTTGCGTTGGGCAGCAGTAATTTGTTTACCGGTCTGAGCTGGTTGCTTACCACTCTCAGTCTGTTGCTGTTGTTGGGCCCACTTTGGCATAATCTCCTTACGCGTCGGTCGATTGTTCTTGCGCCGTGTTGGTGTTGATTTCGGCTGTTTACGTTGCTTCAAATACATCAAAGCCGCTTCCGGCGTCGTAATGCCGTGTTGTTGCCAATCATTGGCGACTGTTTCTAGCAAATTACGATTAAGGGCAGCTAACTCCCGATTTTGCAATAAGTAGTAGATCACCATGTTGATGACGGCATTGGGTAATACCCCCCGACCAATTAAATCATGAACTAGTCGGTTCTCACCGCTCGTCACAAAACCATGTTTCTCCTGCTTCAAAGCTGATAAAAAGTCATACGGCGCTGTCTGCTTAGCATACGTCACGAGTTGCTGCTCAGCCGTTGAGAGCTGTGCTGAAGCCTTGTTATCCTTAGTGGTCGTCGTTGCAACCGTTGCTTCCGTAGCGACCTGCTGACTCGAAACTGCGGGCCGTTCATAGCGCCGCGCAATCAATAATTTCAATTGATTTTCATCAAACTGACCCGTTGTTAAACTAGCCACTTCACTGATTAACTTAGCCATCTCAATCTCACTGATGCCGTAGACCCGACTTTCCGTAATGATCAGTTGCCGTGAACTCGCAACCTGTTTGAGATCAACATAGTTCTGCTTCAAAATTTGCCCCAACAGTTGCCAGTCAAAGTCATCGTCACTGAGCACGGGCGAGTGATCCTCGGCCGGTTCATTGGCCGCCAATTGGGCGCGCACCTTTTGCACTGAAAGAGGTGGCGTCGTAACTTTTTGACTATCAACGTGAAACACATCTAAGATATTTGCCGTCACGTCTTTGGCAGCCGTCAAGTCAATCGGCTGTGCTGCAAAATCGCCAGCAAGTTGTTGATAACGTAACTCACCGACCGTATCTAACAATAGGACACTCAATAGATCATCCGCAAAGAATTGTAACGCCAGTAATGGTGCTTGTAATTGATAAATGTACATGGCACCCAATTCATCTTGTTGATAATAGCTGCGCAACAAGCCAGTTGCTTCAAGTTTACGCCGAGCCGCTAACACCGTCGGCAAGTCCACATTTAGGATGCCCAGCAGTTCCGCGTGACTGCGTCGATTGCTCAGCTCATTCTCGCTACTCTGTAAGCTACGTAACGCCGCGTACAAGCTATATGCCAATGGCCCCATCAGTGGCAAGTATAATTCCGCCAATACAGCTTGTTGCGCCGCACTGAGCGCTGGTGCTTGCGGGACCACTAACCCAGTTTTGGGTGTTAAGGGTTCATCATTTGGCATGTTGTTCACCATTCTTTTTAACTAATCTTTTTTTCGTTTAGGTGCGTGGGTCGTCTTCGCTGACGGTTTTGCCAGTTTGACCTTATCACGCTCCATCATATCTTGGAGTTCATTCAAGAAGACGTGCATATCCTTGAATTGCCGGTAAACACTGGCAAAACGAATGTACGAAATTTCGTCAATATCTGCCAATTGCTCCATGACATACTCGCCGATAACTTGGCTTGAAATTTCATTTTCGCCCAGTGACCGGACCTTATTTTCAACATCATCAACGACGCCCGTCATGGTTTCCATGCTAACGGGTCGTTTCTCGGCCGAGCGAATAATTCCGCGCAAGACTTTTTCACGATTGAATTCTTCGCGGGCACCATTTTTCTTAATGACTAATAATGGCGTGGCTTCGACCCGTTCAAATGTTGTGAACCGGAACCCACAGTTTTCGCATTCCCGGCGCCGTCGAATCACGCGACCATCATCAGTTGGTCGACTGTCAACCACGCGGGAGCCATTATGATGACAATGTGGACATTGCATAGACTTCTCACCCCTTGTAACAACTAACAATCAGTTTTTCTTTATTTAGTAATAGTTTTCAGCCATTTTAACACGGCTGCTTTAGTTTTATCAATGTTGGCCCCGTTATCAATGACAACGTCAGCCCTTGCGACCTTCTGTGCAAGTGGCATTTGGCTGTCAATTCGTGCCTGAGCCGCCTGTTGCGATAAGTGGTTACGCGCCATCAACCGCTGCAATACTACGGCGGGTGATGCCGTCACAACCAACACTTGATCACAAACATGTTGCCAGCCACTTTCAAATAACAACGGCACATCTAAAATAATTGCGTCGGGCTGTTGCTGGTTTGCCGCGACAATCGCTTCGAACATCGCGTACTGAATCGGTAACCGTGTAATTGCGGTTAAGTCTTGTAAAGCTTGAGCATCGTTAAAAACCAACTGGCCAAGCCATGGCCGATTCAGTCGCCCGTCTGCCAGCACTGCTTGCTGACCAAAGTGCGCCACAATCTTTTGGGTCGTCGGTTGGCCTGGCCCTTCAACCTGCCACGCGATTTTATCCGCATCAACGATTGGTAACTTAGTTGCCAGCAGCTTAGAAACAGTCGACTTACCAGTGGCAATGCCACCAGTCAATCCAATCAACTTTGTCATCTTGATCACCTACAACCGTTGTTCTAACGGGCAAAAATGGGTCCCTCGCTGTGCCACTTTGATTTTCTCAATAATTGTGCCACACCGTTCGCAAGGTTCCCCTTCACGACCATAGACGTGTAAGTGATTTTGAAACTGACCGGCTTCACCAAATGCCGTTGAAAATGAATGAACAGTGGTGCCGTGACCTTTAATTGCCATCGCCATTTCATCAATAATGTTTTGGCGCAATGTTGCAATCTCATCAGTAGTTAGTGAATTAGCAGGCCGCATTGGATGAATCTTACTCATCCATAGCGTTTCGTCCGCGTAAATATTCCCAATGCCCGCAATCTTACTTTGATCCAACAATAGTGGCTTGATCATCTTTTTCGACTTGCCAAAAGTGGCCGTCATATAAGCCAGTGTTAACTGTTCAGCAACGGGTTCCGGGCCAATTGTCCGCAATCCCGCCACCGTGTTTTCTTCACCGGTCGGCACGAGCGTCATTCGCCCGAACTTACGCGTATCGTTGTACAGCAAATCACGATCATCGGTCAGATGGAAGATCACGTGCGTGTGTTTACCTTGATCTTCACCACGCGGTACAACATTATACTTGCCTTCCATCCGCAAATGCGACACCATCGTCAGACCATTGCTAAAGCGAAACAACAAATACTTCCCCCGCCGATCAATGGTCTGGATCGTTTGGTTGGCTAAACGCTGTTTGAAACTATCGACATCATTATTAATAATTTTCGGCCAAAAAACCTCGATACTAGCAATCGTTGCCCCGCTAACCAGACGATTTAAGCCGCGACGAACAGTTTCAACTTCAGGTAATTCAGGCATGGTGGTTCCCCCTATTTTGCATCGTACCAAGTATCACCGTAGTGGCTCTCAACCTTTAACGGTACGGCTAACTGTACGGCGGAATCCATCACGCTTGGCACTAATTTTTCTAAAACTGGAATTTCTTCTTTTGGCGCTTCAAAAATCAATTCATCATGAACTTGTAACAGCATGGTTGCTTTCAAACCCGCAGCCTGTAACTTATCTTGCATCTTAATCATCGCAATCTTGATAATATCAGCCGCACTCCCTTGGATGGGGGTATTCATGGCTGTCCGTTCAGCGAATGAGCGTTGGTTGAAGCTCTTGGAATTAATATCTGGCAAGTACCGGCGTCGATGTGAAATGGTTTCCACATAACCTTGTTTTTTCGCCGTTTGGACAATTTCATCCATATACTTTTTGACACCCGGATATTCTTTGAAGTAAGCGTCAATAAAGCTGCGAGCCTGTTTACGCGTAATGCCGATATTTTGTGACAAGCCGTAATCACTAATTCCATAGACGATTCCAAAGTTAACCGCCTTGGCTTGCCGTCGAATATTTGGCGTCACCTCTTCAGCTGAGTTCAAATGAAAGATTCGCATGGCCGTTGCGGCATGAATATCATCACCCGCTTTAAAAGCGGCCTGCATATTTTCATCATCAGTAATATGCGCGAGAACCCGTAATTCGATTTGCGAATAATCAGACGAGAAAATCTGCCAACCTTCATGACTAGGAACAAAGGCTTGTCGAATCTTACGTCCTTCTTCCAAGCGCACCGGAATGTTTTGTAAGTTTGGATCAACGGACGATAACCGGCCAGTTTGGGTCAACGTTTGCAAGTAGCGCGTATGCACTTTTTGATCAGCAGAATGAATGGCATCTAACAAACCGATAACGTAGGTCGATTGAATCTTCGAGATCTGCCGATATTGTAAAATATTAGCGACGATTGGTGCTTCCGGTGCTAACTTTTCTAGAACGTCTACGGCGGTAGAATACCCTGTCTTGGTCTTCTTGATTACGGGTAATTTCATTTCTTCAAACAAGATGTGACCTAGTTGCTTAGGTGAATTAATATTGAACTCTTCACCGGCTTCTTGATAAATCGTCTGTTCAATTTCACTCAACCGTTCTGTAAACTGACTGCCCATGGCTTTAAGTCGACTGCTGTCGACCGTAATGCCGGCGATTTCCATCTGAGCTAAGACATTAGCCATCGGTTTTTCGATATCATCGTAAAGTTGATCCTGCTCATTGGCTGCCAATTCCTTTAATAACTGTGGCTTCAAACTAGCGATTGCGGCCAATTTCCGGGCGAGATGACTAAAGAAGACGTCATCATCTTCAGGAATGGCACGCTTAACGCCCTTACCATAAACGGTCTCGTCACTCGGCAAGTCAGTGTACCCGTGTTGCTCAGCTAAACTTCCCAAGTCGTTACTGTTATCATTTGTATCTAATAAGTATGAAACGAGTAAGAGATCAAAGTCGACTTTACCTAGCTGAATACCCAAACGATTAAGCCCGACCGTCGTGCGTTTCATATCAAAAACGTCCTTGGTAATCGTTGTGCTACTCAAGAGGTCAGCCACAGTCGGTTGCATTAATAATTCCACATCCCGACTGATGTACCAGTGATCATCCGCTCCGATGGCAAAGCCAGCAAAGGCCGACGTGTGGTAGTTTGGCGTTGGCATCTCCAAGTAAAAGTCCACGTGGTCGGTAAATTGTTGCAATTCCGTCAGGTTAGCTTTCGTCAAGACGGTATAATCAATGGGCGTTGCTGGTTCGTCCGACTGTAGGTGTAATTTCTTCAAAAATGATTGAAAGTCCATCTTCTGATAAAACGCGGCCAGCTGGTCAAGATCCGGGCCATCATAGGATAAATCAGCCAATTGAACATCAATCGGCGCATCCCGCTTGATTGTTGCTAGCACCTTAGCTTGCGCCGCTTGTTCGCGATCCTCAATCAGATGTTCCTTCATCTTGCTCTGCTTCATGGCATCGATGTTTTCATAAATGCCTTCCATCGTACCATACTGTTTGAGTAATTTAAGGGCGGTCTTCTCACCAACCTTGGTGACACCCGGATAGTTATCCGAGGTATCACCTGTCAACCCCTTCATATCAATAATTTGTGCCGGTGTGATGCCCAGCTTTTCTTCAACGTGCGCCGGCGTATAGCGTTCCACTTCAGAAACACCTTTAACGGTCACGGCCACCGTGGTATGCTCGGTCGTCAACTGCGTCAAATCACGGTCACCAGTGACGACCGTCGTGGTGTAGCCGGTTTGATCCGCTTGACCGGCCAGTGTACCAATAATGTCATCGGCTTCGTAGTCTTTTAATTCATAATGTTTGATACCATATGCGTCTAATAGCTGTTTGATATACGGCATTTGTTCAGAAAACTCACTGGGCGTCTTAGCCCGGCCACCCTTGTAATTATCGTACATGGCTGTTCGAAACGTGGTCTTACCCGCATCAAAAGCCACTAACATATCCGTGGGTTCGACTGCCTTGATCATGTGGTCAAGCATTGTGTTGAAGCCATAAATGGCGTTGGTATGCAGGCCGTCTGGATTTACGAACCGTTCCAGTTGACTATGCAACGCAAAGAACGCCCGAAATGCCACACTGTTACCATCAATCAGTAATAATTTTTTTGCCATTAGTTTGCTCCCCATCTCTTAATTTAAATCATCATTTTTATGAAAATCCGTCACTCAGACCATTAATACCACTCGATTGACGGTCTGATTCGCAGCGCCTGTCAGTACAGGCTGAACGACTAATTATTTACCCTTATAATTGTACCAAACAATTAAGTAAAACGGGAGTTCGGTCCACCGAAAACCCGTGAAATAACTCATTTTCGGTAAATTAAAAGGATTATGACATCTTGGTCATAATCCTTAATAATTATCTTAATGATTAGTCGCGGCTTGAGCCACCGAAGATTTGGACGAAGTAGAGGAACAAGTTAACGAAGTCCAAGTATAATTGTAAGGCCCCAGTAACGGCCAAACCAGTCGATGAAACCTGGTCACCATATTGTAAATACATGTTGCGCATCCGGTTAGCGTCCCACATGGATAAGCCGGCGAAGATCAATACACCAATGTATGAAAAGATGTAACTAATCATGGCACTTTGTAAGAACATATTGACCAGTGAAGCGACAAACAACCCGATTAAAGCTGCAATCAAGTGCGTCCCAATACGTGAAATATCACGCTTAGTCGTCGTCCCAATCACCGCCATGGTCGCAAATACAGCTCCAGCTGCAACGAACGCACCGGTGATAACGGCACCCGTGTATAAGGACAAGGTCACTGACATTTCAACCCCAAAGATGATGGCAAAGAGCATCAGTAAGGTGAAGCTCATCGCTGGATTGCGTGTCGCGTTGACTTGAATCCCACCAATCATCACAAACATGCTGACAATGAAGATCATCAAGAAGATGAATGGGTGTTGTGAAAAGGCGGCATTAATTTGTGCTTGGAACGTGGTCATCGCTAAGTAAACGGTAAAGGCCGAAACTAACACGGCGATTGTCATAAACCCATACATTTTAGTTAGGAAACTACGGAGGCCAACTTGTGTGTTGATGGTCCGTGGTTGTGGGTCATTTTGAAAATTGTTCATAAAATCCCTCTTTCACCTAAAAATTGACTACTCGTTACTTTTTCCGAGTTAAGATTAAAAATTGAGTTTGTGCATCGTTACTAACGCGGACTGCGCTAGTAACAACACCACACTAGTTTGTCAATCATTTGCCTATGACTAGCCATCTCAATCAGTCACCTCAACTTTCTTAACTTAAGTCTATCAAATTAGTCAAAGAAGGTAAAATAGTTTGTGCCTGTGAATTTAATAAGAATTTCTTATGTCTAAGTGAATTCCATTCAATCATTGTCTTTAATGGATTACCGCTACATTAGGATTTTCCGGAATGGGACACCATAAGCGTTTATAATAGAACTTCAATCGGTAGGACTTTTTGCGGGACATCCGGGGAAGATTTTTTAGGGGCGGGCGGCGTCATACATAACTTTCTAAATAAGAAGTCCCACACTAGTATTGACTTGCTAGTGTGGGACTTCTTATTATTTAATGTACAAAGCATTGATTAGTTTTAGCATGTTGGAAACTACAATAAAACACTAAATCTAGCCATTGTCTTGTTAATTGTTTTCTGAAGCAGAAATACCCTGCAAATATCGTTGTCGCAATGCAGCTACCTTAACCTCAACAACTTGATTATGATTAATCCGTGCAAAAGCTTCTGTTTCACTCATTAACCGCTTAATCAATTTATCCGAAAGTTGTTGCTTAACAGCATTCTCGGTCGCTAAGTATTTCAATCTTGGTAAGTAATACGTGACATGTTCATCTGAGCAAAGCGCTACCCCATCATCTATTAGACGATTACTTGTGACGAAATCACCACTAATTGCGTAATACTCTGCCGTATAAAAGATTAGGGTTAACAGCCGTAAGTAATCATTTGCATATCCTGATGAGCCAGCGTGCTCGACATAGTATCGTACTCTCCTGAAATAAAATTGAGCTTTCTCAGGCTCAGCTAACCGGCCATACATGACACCCAGACCGACATAAGCTAGCGGTGTGAAAATTGTTTGGTGAGCCCTATCCAAATCATCAACGATTTGCGAGAAGGAAAAACAAATATCACTGGCTGTTCCATTAATCAACGAACTTAGCATGCCACATAAATAGTAATATTGCATCCGTGAAGGTACCGCATCAATTTGCTCAACTTTCAGGTCTACCAATGATTGCAGGACTGATTGATAATCTTCCATCATCAGTCGTCGCTCAATCTCATCAAGTTGCTGTCGAATTTGGGTCACTGAATTAGCCTGGTTTTCACTTAGATCATCAACTGTCAATCCCAGACGAGCGCAGAGCTGATTTAAAATTGCTAATGCTGGTACTCGCCCACGCCGTTCAAACTTACTTAAAGTCGCCTGCGTACAAATTCCGTTTGATAATTTGACTTGTGAAATTTTTAAAGCTTTTCGCCGGGCAATAAACTTTTCAATATCCATCGCACACCACCTTGTCTCACCCGTTAGCCATGAATGCCAAGGGCAACCTTAGCAAAACGACTCATTTTATCAATTCCCCAAGCAGGTTCCCAGACCAAGTCAAGTTCACAATTCTTAACACCATCCACACTCATAATTGCTTGATTAATTTGACTTGCCAATAAATTTCCTAATGGGCACCCCATCGTCGTCAACGTCATCGTTACCGTGCAGCTACCATTATCGTCTACGTCAACACCATAGATCAAACCAAGGTTAACCATGTCAACGCCCAGTTCTGGATCAATCACCTGCTCTAACGACTTCATGACCGCGTCTTCAACGGGTGAGAGGGCCTTATCCTCGCCAAGTTCGTCTGCCATTCTGCCACACTCCTGTCTGTTTAAAACTGTTTTTAATTATACCATTGTTAGAATATACGTTAATAATCCTAATTTATAATAAAGTACGTCGCCAATATTAACGAAAAGGCGAATCAGCATGATAAAAACACTAACCGAGATACAATTTTAAATTACTACAATTATCAACCATCCTAGCTGGCACGATTATAATGGCTAACATTCATCAACAATCATTTAACCAAAAAACTCGAATCGCAATCTCGCATGCCACTCAAGTTTTATTTTAACATCAGCTTAACCAATCCCCCTTACTACCCGATTGAACCTTCCATCTCAAAGCTGATTAACCGGTTTAATTCAACAGCATATTCCATCGGTAATTGCTTCGTAAATGGTTCTACGAATCCCATGATAATCATTTCGGTTGCCTTAGCTTCTGAAATTCCTCGGCTCATCAAGTAGTAGAGCTGTTCTTCTGAGATTTTGGACACCTTAGCTTCGTGTTCCATCGCGACGTTAGCACTGTCGATTTCATTATACGGAATCGTGTTGGAAGACGACTGGTCATCCATGATGATCGTATCACACTCAACATGTGCTTTGGAACCGTCTGAATGCTTGGCAAAACGCACGGTTCCACGGTAATCAGTCGCACCACCAGTCTTAGCGATGGACTTCGAAACAATCGAACTGGAGGTATTCTTAGCATTATGAATCATCCGAGCACCAGAATCTTGGTGGATGCCATTGCTGGCAACCGCGATCGATAACATGGTCCCGCGGGCACCTTCCCCATTCAAATAAACGCTTGGGTACTTCATCGTAACCTTCGAACCTAAATTCCCATCGACCCATTCCATCGTGGCATTTTCGGCCGCTGCAGCTCGCTTAGTTTCCAGGCTATAAACATTGTCAGACCAGTTTTGAATCGTTGTATAACGGCAGTAAGCGTTGGGCTCAACATTGACTTCAACAACGGCCGCGTGCAAACTATCTGAAGAATAATTAGGGGCCGTACACCCTTCGACATAGTCGACACTGGCACCATCTTCCACGATAATCAAAGTCCGCTCAAACTGACCCGAGTTTTCAGCATTTAACCGGAAATATGACTGAATTGGCGTCTTCGTCTGGACACCCTTAGGCACATAAATGAAGGACCCACCTGACCAGACTGCCGCGTTTAAAGCCGCAAACTTGTTATCGGTTGGTTTGACGAGTTTCCCAAACCACTTCTTGAACAGTTCTGGATAATCGTGAAGCGCCGTATCGGTATCGGTAAAAATAATACCTAACTTTTCAAAATCTTTACGCATATTGTGATAAACGACTTCAGATTCATACTGCGCCGATGAACCGGCTAAGTATTTCCGTTCAGCTTCAGGCACACCTAACCGGTCGAACGTCCGCTTCAAGTCAGCTGGGACTTCTTTCCAGTCACGGAACTTTTTATCGGTCATCTTCTGATAATACAGCATGTCCTTCAAGTCGAGTTTCGTGAGATCCGGGCCAAACTTAGGCATCGGCATCTTTAAATACTCATGATAGGCATTTAACCGATAATCCAACATCCATTGTGGCTCATGTTTTGCCGCGGAAATTTCGCGCACCGTGGCTTCCGTTAATCCTCGCCCAGTTGAATATGCTGGTTTGACATCGTCATGAAATCCATATTCATAATCACGGTCATTTTTGACCACGTCAGGTACTTCACTCATACTTCTGATTCCTCCTCATTGCCATTTTCAGCAAGCAATGCCCGTTGCAAAGCCCACCAAGCTAGCGTGGCACATTTGATTCGTGCCGGAAATTGCATAATATTCGATAAAATTGCGGCGTCTTCTAAGGCATCCATATCGGCCTGCGGGTGTTGCTTGCCAATCGCCATATCCGAAAATGTCTTAGCCATTGCCAATGCCTGTTCTTTCGACTTACCCATCACCGCATCCGTCATCATACTGGCCGATGCTTGACTGATGGTACAGCCCTCACCCGTAAATCCAATATCTTCGATTTGATCATGCGCATCCAATTGAATAGCCAAATTGATGACGTCGCCACAAGTTGGATTTTTCAACGTAATGGCATGTGTTGCGTTTGGCAACGCATTTTTATGATGCGGATGATCACCATGATCTAAAATCACTTCGCGATATAAGCCACTTAATTTAGACAGTCCCATGTTCGAAAAACTCCTTTGTTGCTTGGAGTGACGTTAATAATTGATCAGCGTCCGCTTGTGTATTGTAAATGTAAAAACTAGCCCGTGCAGTTGCTACTAAGCCGAGCGCTGCCATCAGGGGTTGTGCACAGTGATGACCCGCGCGAACGGCGACACCTTCCATATCCAACGCGGTAGCCGCGTCGTGCGGGTGCAAACCGTCGATATTAAAGGCGATGACGCCCGTATGATGTTGGGGATCTTGGGGACCGTAGACCGTGACACCAGGCATTGCAATCAACTTAGGCAATAAGTAATTGACTAATTGCTGTTCGTGTTGCTGAACTTGATCCATACCGAGTTGCGTCAAATAATCAACCGCCGCGCCCAAGCCGATCGCACCGGCAATGTTCTGAGTGCCCGCTTCAAACTTCCACGGTAGTTCCGCCCAGGTACTGTCATCACGGTGAACAAAGCCAATCATCTCACCACCAAATTGATACGGTGGCATCGTAGCTAATAAATTCTCACGACCATATAGAACGCCAATGCCGGTTGGTCCCAGCATTTTATGCCCCGAAAATGCGTAAAAATCAACATCGAGTGCCTGGACATCGACCGGCATATGAGGGGCTGCTTGCGCCCCATCCGCAATCATCAGGGCACCGTGTTGATGCGCCAATCGTGCTAACGCCTTGATTGGATTGACCGTTCCCAATACATTACTAGCATGGGTCACTGAAACGATTTTTGTTCGATCCGTAATCTTGTTGGCAGCATCGGCCATGTCCAATTCACCAGTCGCCGTTAACTCAATATATTTCAAGGTGGCGTGCTTACGCAATGCTAACTGTTGCCACGGAATTAAATTACTATGGTGCTCCATAATGGAAATGACGATCTCATCACCCGCTTGAATATTGGCTTCGCCATAAGTACTGGCAATCAGATTGAGACTATCCGTCGTCCCTTTGGTGAAGACGATTTCATCCGTTTTTGCAGCATTGATGAACCGTTGCACCTTGGCGCGCGCAGCTTCGTATTGACTAGTGGCCCGCTCTGCTAAGGTGTGCACACCGCGATGAACATTGGCATTATCGTGTTGATAAAAGTGAACGAGCGCATCCACGACTTGGTTGGGGCGCTGAGCAGTCGCCGCATTATCCAGGTAGACAAGTCGTTCATCATTCACTTGTTGGTTTAGAATGGGAAAATCTGACCGTAACGTCTCAAAATTGGATTCCATCTTCAAGCTTCCTTTCAATCGTGTTCGTTAAGCGAGTCCGGACAGTCTTCGATGGGATCGCACCAATCACGGTACTTAAGAAGCCCCGAATAACCAACCGTTGGGCCTGTGGTTTATCAATCCCGCGACTCATCAAATAGTACGTTTGATTTTGATCAATTTGACCAACACTTGCTGCATGTCCAGCTAACACGTCATTTTCATCGATCAATAGAATCGGGTTCGCGTCACCATGGGCATCATCAGACATCATCAAAACCCGATTTTCCTGTTCAGCATGTGCACCGGAGGCCCCGTGAATAATGTGACCGATTCCGTTAAAAATCAGGTTAGACTTTTCCATAATGACCCCACGTTGTACGATATTGCCGTCAGTCTTCTTACCACGGTTAGTGACCCGCGTATTAACGCAGACATCCTGGGCCTTAGTCGTCACTGTGATGACCTTGGCATCGGATTTGGCGCCTTCACCGATCAGTTCCGAGTCAAAGTCCCCGAAAGTGTTACCATTATTCATCATCCCGATAGCCCAATCGACTTTGGCTCCCCGACTGATTGCGGCCCGCCGATTCAAATAAGCAGTCGTGTTGGCCCCGAGTTCATCGAACGCTGAAAAATGCACTTCACTGTCAGCCCGTGCCAAAATTTCTACAACACAGTTGGCGATATTATCGACGTCACCCTTCGTTGTCAGGTGCTGAGTTACTGCGAAATGACTGTCTTGTTCAGCCACAATCAAGACATGACTAATTAACGGTTGCACTCGGGTACTATCCTGGATCGTGGTGATCTCGATTGGTTCTTTGACAGTAACCCCTTTAGGAACATAGAGGAAGACCCCGGCGTTCAAAAACGCGGTATGGTAACTGGTCAATCGGTCCTCGTCAGTTTTGACGACTTTGTCCATAAAATGTTTTTCAGTTAGTTGCGGATGTTCGCGAAAGGCCGTGAACATATCGGTCAAAATGACGCCTTGATCATCTAGTTCATCAGGCAAATTGACGGTCACCGTTGTCTGCCCAACTTGTACGATTTGGATATGACCAGCTTCGGCCGTTACATCAGTTGCTAAAGTTCGATCCGAACGACTGAACTTTAGTGGTTGGTCGGTGGGCGTCAGTGGCCAGTCGCGAATACTAAAGCGATCAGCTTTGGGAACCGCTAGGCCTTGCATCGCATCTAAAGCCGCTAAACGGCGTTCAACGAGCCAGTGCGGTTCACCATGTTCGTTAGCAGCCGCAGCTAGCGTTGTTTTGATAGTTTCATAATCAGCAGTTGCTTCCATTACTGCCACCCCCTAATCTTCGTCGTCAACAAGTTTGACATCAATGTTCAAATCGTCACGTAAACCAGCATAACCTTCTTTTTCAAGGGTCTTTGCTAAGTCGGCGTTACCAGTCTTCACGATTCGACCACCCATCATCACGTGAACGACATCGGGCACAATGTAGTTTAACAGCCGTTGATAATGCGTGATAATCAATGAGCCGAAATTATCGCCCCGCATCGAATTAACACCCTTAGAAACCACTTGTAACGCATCGATATCAAGCCCGGAATCAATTTCGTCCAATAAGGCGAATGATGGCTTGATCATCAATAATTGCAAAATTTCGTTACGCTTCTTTTCACCACCGGAGAAACCTTCGTTTAGGTAACGTTCCGTCATGGATTCGCTCATATTAAGTAGTGCCAAGTTCTTGTCGAGTTCTTTAAGAAAGGCCATCACTGAGATTTGATCATCGGCTGGTCGGCGTGCGTTCATTGCTGCCCGTAAAAATTCAGCGTTGGTGACCCCTTGAATTTCAGCTGGATACTGCATGCCGAGGAAGAGTCCCTTACGTGCACGTTCATCAACTGGCATGTTTACGATACTTTCGCCGTTCAACAAGATATCACCCTGAGTAACGTGATAAGCCGGTTGGCCCATAATAGTTTGTGATAAAGTGGACTTACCAGTCCCATTTGGTCCCATAATGGCATGAATTTCACCAGTTTTCATAGATAAATTGACGCCTTTTAAAATCTCACGAGACTTTTTTTGCTCATCATCCGTCACTTCAACGTGTAAATCTTTAACTTCCAAGGTTGCCATTTAAATCATCCTCCAACAATTGAATTTATTACCCAAGCCGTTATTCCTTCCGTATATAATGATTAGTCAACGGCTTCAACAAAAATAGCGTAGCATCGGCCTTTTTGTATTCTATACTTAGAGTATAACCGTTTTCATTTCAAAAGAAAATAAGGCTTTTCCCCATATTAATAAAAGCCCTTTCATGCTATGATGTAGGTATAATATTTTTGATGAATTATTCACTATTGGAATATTCAGAAAGGACTGAGCCTTATGCTAAGTCAATCCGTTACTAATACATCACAACTACATATTCAACAATTCACAGGTTTGGATAATCAGACCGTTCAACGATTGCACAGCTTAGGGCTACATGTCGGCAGTCCGCTGGCCGTTGTCCGCTACTATCCGTTTCACGGACCAGTAATTGTTCAGATTGATCAACAACGGATTGGGATTCGGTACACCGTATTTCAAACGTTGATTGGAGGCCATTAAGATGACGACGGTTGCATTGCTCGGAAATCCCAATACTGGTAAGACCACGCTATTCAATGAACTGACGGATAAATACGCGTACGTCGGTAACTGGACCGGCGTGACCGTTGAGAAGAAGATGGGCCGGATTCGGCACTCTGAAGTTGAAATGGTCGATTTACCCGGAGTCTATTC
Source organism: Lactiplantibacillus plantarum (assembly GCF_014131735.1). NCBI lineage: Bacteria > Bacillati > Bacillota > Bacilli > Lactobacillales > Lactobacillaceae > Lactiplantibacillus > Lactiplantibacillus plantarum. Next base: position 1,411,385 of record NZ_CP039121.1, on the reverse strand, counting down.
ACTTAATCCAATCACCAAAGATGAAGCAGTCGTCACCAACTATCTGCTACATAACCACCCTGATCTAATTCTGAACGTGACCAACGCGAGTCAGCTCAAGCGTAACTTACTACTGTCGATCGAAGTGTTGGAATTTGGCGCACCGGTGATTATCGCACTCAACATGATTGATGACCTCAAACGGACGGGCCATTATTATGATTTTGACACGCTAGCTGAACAACTTGGCTGTCAGATCAAAGCGACTAACGCCCGCAATAAAGAAGGGCTGCATCAGCTACGCGAAGACTTATTGGCAGGTCCCCATCCGGCCGCGACACCGCTCAAACTCAACTATCCTTTCATGATTGAGCAAGCCATTCGTCAGGCTAGCCAACAGCTCATCAAAAAATTTGATTTGACAGCAGACTTCGCACGGTGGCTGACGATTCAATTTATTAATCAAAATAAGCCAATTCGAGCCTACGCGAAACACATGGGATTGACACCACTCACTAGTCAAGCCGCTTATTACGACGCTCAAAAATTCGACGAGCAGATTTTCCAAACCCGACTAGACTTTATTGAGCAAACCTTAGCCAGCGCTAGTCAAAACTTGGCAAGCACCAGCCACGTCGAGATGACTGCTAAAATCGACAAGTGGGTCACCAATCCGTTCTTAGGGCTACCCGTCTTCGTGGGAATCTTCTACTTGATGTTCAAATTATCCTTTGATTGGGTCGGCACGCCCCTGTCAGATTTGTTAGATAGCTTCGTCTCCGGACCACTATCCACCACCGTGAGTCACTGGTTGACCATGGCTGGAGCCATCCCGGTCTTGCGCTCACTGATTGTTAACGGCCTAATTGCAGGGGTCGGTGGCGTGCTCGTCTTTATTCCCCAAATTTTTGTCTTGTTTGCCTGTATTTCAATCTTGGAAGATTCAGGTTACATGGCACGAGCAGCACTAGTTACGGACCGCTTGATGCAGATGATTGGACTCAACGGGAAGGCATTTATCCCCCTAATTATTGGATTTGGATGCAACGTCACTGGTATTATGGCCGCCCGGACAATTGAACAACCTAAAGAACGCTTAATTACAACGCTGATTTCCCCATTTATGAGTTGCTCCGCCCGTCTGCCAATCTACAGCCTATTTGTGGCCGCTTTTTTCCCGAAAAATCAGGCCCTAATTGTCTTGTCGATTTACTTTCTTGGCATTGCGGTCGCCCTCGGTATGGCTAAATTTTATCAACTGATTTTCAACGTCGATGATAGTTCCGTCTTCATCGTTGAGTTACCACAGTATCATATTCCCCGGGCTGACATTATTTGGCGTGGCACCTGGGATAAGGGTAAAGGGTTCATCAAAAAGGCAGGTACTATCATTTTTGCCGGTACGGTCTTGATTTGGTTACTTTCCTCATTCGGCACTAGCGGCTTAGTCAGCGACATCGACAACAGCTTTGCCGCGACACTTGGCAAAACACTATTACCGCTGTTCGCGCCACTCGGTGTGACTGCTTGGCAAGTTATCTCAGCCCTCTTTACTGGGATTCTAGCCAAAGAAGTCATCAGCTCTAGTATGATGGTAATGTTCCACAGCGCAAATCAGGCCGGCTTGATTGCCATGATGGGGCGCTTTTTCACACCGTTATCCGCATACGCGATGCTCGTCTTCATCTTGCTATATGTCCCGTGCTTCGCCACGATTGGGACCATCAAGTCCGAGACTGGATCGACCAAGTGGGCTGTTTACGCCGTCTGCTCGAGTTTGGTCATTGCTTACACCTTGGCCTTCGTCATTTACCAAGTTGGTCAATTATTTATCTGAAAGGAGTTTGATTCACATGGCATTATTCGTTAATTTCTTAATTATCGCACTAATTATTGGGGCTGCTGGCTATCAGATTTATCGCGTGGTCAAACGTGCTAAAAAGGGCAAATGTGCGGCCTGCGACTATGATTGTGAAGCTAAGAAAATGTTAAACAAAGCCCAGAAGCAACAAAACTAAGACTACTGCACCTGCCTCACTAACCACGTGGTTAATCCTTAGAAATCATACACACTAATAAAACACCAATGACGGAGATTCTAGTGAATTATCCTCATTGGTGCTTTATTTATCGACTGCATAAGTTCCATTAAAACTTGTAAGGTCAAAATAGGTCGCACAACTGTTGTCTAGCAATAATCTAACATCTCTCATAGGGTTTCATCTTGGATGCTAACGCCGGTTTACGCTAAATCAATTTAAAGACGGACTAAAAAAGCGGCCCTGCTGGGGCCGCTTTTTTAAGAATTATTTCATTTGGTCTTCATAAATTTTTTCGTACTTTTGAATGTCACCAGCACCCATAAAGACAGCGACGGCATTGTGGTAAGCCGTTAAAGCAGACATGTCATCGGTCGTGATAATTTCACCACCATTGGGTAACTTAGCAGCTAAGTCTTTGGAGGAAACATCACCAGATTTTTCACGGGCAGAACTGAAGATATTGGTCAAAAAGACGTGATCTGCCTTGCTTAAGCTGGCTGCAAAGCCATCCATCAATGCTTTCGTCCGTGAGAACGTATGTGGTTGGAATACGGCCAAGATTTCCTTATCCGGATACTTTTGGCGTGCAGCATCCAATGTTGCTTTAATTTCTGATGGATGATGTGCGTAGTCGTCGATCATGACCATATCGCCAACTTGATGTTCTGAGAAACGTCGTTTAACCCCACTAAAGTCGAGGAGTTCCCGCCGAATTTCGTCCAAGTTCACCTTTTCAAAGTAAGAAACCGCAATGACAGCCGTGCTGTTTAAGACATTGTGTTCACCAAACAATGGGATTTCAAATTCCCCTAACGATTCATCGTGATACTTCACTTCAAATGAAGACCCCTTAGTCGTTCGTTTGATATTAACCGCTTGAAAGTCGTCACGGTCATTCGTCCCGTAATAGTAAATTGGGGTATCAACATCGAGGTGTCGTAAACTTTCATCGTCACCCCAAGCAAAGATGCCCTTCTTCACTTGATTGCCAAATTGTTGGAAAGCGGATTGAACGTCAGCTAAATCCTTGTAGTAATCAGGATGGTCAAAGTCAACGTTCGTCATGATGGCATAATCGGGATGGTAAGCAACGAAGTGCCGCCGATATTCATCCGCTTCAAAAACGAAGAAACGCGCGTCAGGGGTGCCTTTACCGGTCCCATCACCAATCAAGTAACTGGTGGGAGCGATATGACTCAAAACGTGGGACAACAAACCAGTTGTCGACGTCTTCCCGTGAGTCCCGGCCACACCAATACTCGTGAAGCCTTCCATTAATTTTCCAAGAAATTCATGATAGCGATAAACGGGCAACCCCATTTCACGCGCCTTTTTGATTTCAGGATGGTCATCAGTAAATGAGTTCCCCGCAATCACTGTGAGGCCTTCGCGAATGTTATCTTCGGAAAACGGTAGCATCTTAATGCCAGCTGCAGCTAGACCTTTTTGCGTAAACGTATATTGTTCAATATCTGAGCCTTCAACTTGGTAACCCTTGTCATGTAAAATCAAGGCTAGTGAGCTCATCCCAGAGCCCTTGATCCCAACAAAATAATAAACCGTTGCTTTATCCATTATGCTAATAATCTCCCATATTCACAATTCATCAATCATGAGGTGAATCGCTTTATTTTTAATTATGAATTGGCTTGTAATTTAGTTAAATCTGACGCTGTGAAATAAACATCTCGTGGTTTGGAACCCTTAGCTGCTGAAACGTAGCCGCGACTTTCCAAATCATCAATAATATTGGCCGCCCGATTATAGCCAATCGAGAAGTTTCGTTGCAACTTCGATGTCGACATGGTATCTTCATCAGCAATGTAAGCCAATGCTTCAGGCATCAAGTCATCTTCATTGCGTGCTGCTTCCTCGTGCTTCACTAGGCTGTCTGGTTGAAATTCATAGTGCGGTGCTGCCTGATCACGGACAAACTGAGTGATACTGTCGATCTCACTGTCCACGAACGTCCCCTGCAACCGAATCGGTGCGGGTTGACCGTTGCCAAGATACAACATATCACCGCGTCCCAACAGACGTTCCGCCCCACTCGCGTCCAGAATCGTCCGCGAATCGATCTGGCTGGCAACCATGAAGGCCACCCGCGTTGGGATATTATTCTTGATCAAACCAGTGACCACATCAACACTTGGCCGCTGAGTCGCAACTAATAAATGAATCCCTGCCGCACGGGCTTTCTGGGTGATTCGGGCAATGTAATCCTGGACCTCACTAGAAGCAACCATCATCAAATCAGCTAATTCGTCGATTACAATCACGATATACGGCATTTTTAGAGCCGGCTCGTCATGTTCGTCGGCCAGTTTGTTGAATTGCTCAATGTTCCGGGCACCACCAGCGGCAAGTTTATCATACCGGTTGTCCATTTCATCAACGACCCATTTCAGCGCTGCCGAAGCGGCTTTGGGTTCTGAAATCACGGGTGCTAATAAATGTGGAATCTCGTTGTATGGTGCTAGTTCTACGGCCTTCGGATCAATTAACAACAATTTAACTTGTTGTGGGTTCGCTTTGTACAGAATCGAAACCAAGATACTATTGATGAAGACTGATTTTCCAGAACCCGTAGCCCCCGCAATCAAACCGTGCGGCATCTTCCGCAGGTCAGTGACTTGTGGTTGCCCGAATAAATCGACACCGAGTGCGACCGTCAATGGTGACTTACTGTCGCGGAATTTGTCAGAATCTAAAACTTCAGACAGCATCACCGGCCGCGATTTCGCATTTGGAATTTCAATCCCAATCGTATTACGGCCAGGGATCGGCGCTTCAATTCGAATATCTTTTGCAGCCAAGGCCAATTTCAAATCATCATTTAAGTTGGTAATCTTGCTGACCTTGACGCCACGAGCAGGTTTTACTTGGAACTGAGTCACAGTTGGTCCAATCGTCCAATCGACAACGTTGGCATTGACACCAAATGCGTCCAGAGATTCATCTAACGCACTGGCCTTCTGCTCGATCCAATCATCCATCTCAGATTCATTGGCCACGATCGGTGCTTTCAACAGATTCAGCGGTGGCAAATGATAAGCCGCTAATTCTTTATCCTCAAGGACGGGGGCCGCTGAACCGCCACTATGAACTAACTCAGGTTGTGAAGCCACTGCAGATGTCTCTGACAAAGCGGGACTAGTTGTAACTGCAGAAGTAGCCGCCTGTGACGGTGCCATAGTCACACTAGTCGCTTCCCCACTTTCTTGTGAAGGGACCGTGGATGATGCCACAACGCTGACTGGCGTGGCCGTTGCTGACGTCACAGCAGGACTTGTGCTAGTTGGCCGCATGCCAACCGGTTGATAAGGTTCTTCGTTAACGTGTGAACGAGTCTGCGCAGTACTTGACTGTGGTGCTGCAGAAGCCGCCGTTGTTGGCTGATCCTTAAATAACGCTAAGTCCGCCTGGGCATCGTGCTCAGCGGTCATAATATCCCCTAAGGATAGTCCTAGCCCATGTGCTGACTTGGGTGTCGCACTAGTCGCAGCAGATTCTATTTTATCATGATCAGCAGCCGCATTAACAGTTGCAGCAGATTCAGCAAGCGCGGGATCAGTTGGTTCAAACACTTCTGTCGGCCCTGCCGATACTGCCAAACTTACCGCGCTAGGCGCATTTATGGCGGCCGCCGACGCTGCTAAACTTGGGTCAGTGGGCTCAAATACTTCCGTGGGGCCTGCCGATACTGCCGAGCTTACCGCGCTAGGCGCATTTATGGCGGCCGCCGACGCTGCTAAGCTTGGGTCAGTGGGCTCAAATACTTCCGTGGGGCCTACCGATATTGCCGAACTTACCGCGCTAGGCGCATTTATGGCGGCTGCCGACGCTGCTAAACTTGGGTCAGTGGGCTCAAATACTTCCGTGGGAGCCGTCACTACCACTGAATCATCGGTTTTAGGCGTATTAATTGCCGCAGCCGACACAGCTAATTCAGGAGTGGTAGGTTCAAACACTTCCGTTGGTCGCACAACCGTCGCCGAAGCTGCGGACACCGTGGAATCACTGCCGGTCTGTGACGTGTTAGCCACGACCGTTTGAGCAGCCACGCTCGATGCTGCCTGACTAGTTACCGTTGTCGGGTCAACACTTGAAGCCATCTTCCGTTCCGCTTGACTAAGAACTGCCGAATCACTCGGGTGTTCAACTTGACTCGTGTCCGTCCCACTATCAGAAAGCGGTTGTTGCAAATCAACAGCCGGTAAATCATTAGCTGCTGCATCCGCAAACAATAAGAAGGTCTCGGGCCGCTTATGCAAGCTCGCTTCAATTTCTAAATAATTACGGTCATCGTGATCCTGAATGATACCGCCATTTGTCAGCGCCGCACTAAGCTGGGCTGGTACCCGGGATGGGTGAAAAGTCCCATGGGTGCCACCGTTAAAGAGGGTCGCACTAGTTGCAGCACTGCTACTCGAAGTAGTTGCCTGACTCGTCACCTGCTTGGCGCTAGTTTGACTGGCTGGCCGTTTTGGCGCCGCACTAGGTGCACCAGCAGTCGATTGTGGACTAGCCGATGCCGCTACAGGAGTTGATTGACTGGCCGCTGAATTATTCACTTGTGGTTTGTTAAATCGATATTTCCGGAAAAATGCCGGGCCATCATAATGGTTCATTTTCAATCATCCTAGTTTTTAATATCTGCAAATTAAGCGGTAAATAACGTCTGAGCGCGTTTGAAATCAAATGGCGCACCCACTGGCTGATAATCGGCGGGCAAAATCAAAGCCCCTGGCCGTTGTGGCGCGTTCGGTAATTGTAATTCTCGGCCTGAAACAATCATGCCATCACTCTCAACGCCCCGTAATTCGCCCGGCCAAATAATTAAGCCACTGGGCATCATTGCACCGACCTTGGCAACAACAACCACAATATCCGCCTGCATATTAGGTGAACCACTCACGATTTGAAGTGGTTGATCCAAACCAACATTCGTCTTGGTAATCTGTAAATGATCAGACTTCGGATGTGCTTCGGCTGATTCCACATAGCCGACCACAAACTTAGGGTCAGTGTCTAAAACTAATTCAGGTTCAAAATCATTGGTTTTTAATAAATTATTTAATTGCTCAACTTGTTCGGCCGTTAAGTGAACTTGACCATTGGCATCTAAGTCGCCTAACGTCTTGGAAACGTCAAAGAAATTATAGCCCAAGGTTTCCCCACTGTCAGCATCGCTAATACGCGTCACATTGGCATGTGTTTCAATCGTTTGGGTGGCCGCATCTGGTCGTAAAATGGTGATTAACGTGTCACCTAATTCGGATGGATTATAACTTGTAATTAACATGTGAAACCCCTTTACTCTCATTTTAGCGTTCAACACTATATTATAGCGTATTTTACTTAAATCATACTGATTAATTATGACTTTTCTTTGTATTCTCGTCAATCATTGGTATACTAAATTTAAATAAAACATTTCCTAGTCAAGTTAGCTGAAAGGAGACGCAACATCATGAATAAACAATTACAATATGGCGGCTTGTTAGCGGTTGGGATGGCTGGTATCGCCGGGGGCTTTTCCGTTGGCGGCCTGTTCAAGCGGTTGCGCCGCCCCACCCCTAACCAAATTCTTAGCCAAGTCAAGCGCGCGTTTTTGAAGGAAGCACCGATTGAAGGCTCGTGGATTGAAATGAAAAAATCCCCATTACAAAAGTTCGCATTGCGCACGGATGTCTACTATGGCGGCATTACCCGCTATGAAGATGGTCAGCTGGTACAGTACGAGTTTTTGGCCGATGCCAATACTGGTAGTATTTTAGACATTTACCGGCTTTAATAACTCACAATTGACTATCCGCATCAAAAATCAAAAATGAGCTTCTGGAATTAAAATTCTGGAAGCTCATTTTTGATGTTTCCGACAATTACACTCAATTAAAAAACAGCGATCGCCGACGCGTTTCGCTGTTCTCATTCAGTCTATTTTGCTGGGAAAGTTGCAATAATCTTATAAATTGGGCCCGCCGCACTGAACTTCTGTTCATATTCAGTCTCGACGTTATCCTCAGGTGTGGCAACTGCATGCAAGTCTAACCAAACTTGTTCAAATTGCATCCCAAAGTTATTCATGCTCGTTAATGAAAATTCGAATAGCCCCCGGTTATCAGTCTTAAATTCGATCTGACCGTTGGGTTTTAAGACTTCCCGGTAACTGCTCAAAAACGACTTGTAGGTCAAACGCCGCTTTTCATGACGCGACTTCGGCCACGGATCAGAGAAGTTCAGATATAAGCGATCAACTTCATGGGGTTCGAAAAAGGCAGTCACCGCTTGACCGTCCGCATGTGCCAATTGCAGGTTAGGCAACGGGGCCTCGACTAGCTTTTTCAAAATAATCGCAATCACCGAGGTCTGAATTTCAATGGCAACGTAATTTATCTCAGGATGACGCTTAGCCATTTCAATGATGAACTGGCCCTTTCCACTCCCCACTTCAATCTGGAGTGGCTGGGGTTTGGCAAAACGGCTTTGCCAGCGGCCTTTTAGCTGAGTTGGATCTTCGGTAATAAGTTCGGGATGGGCGGCAATTAACTTTGGCGCCCACGGTTTATTTCTGACACGCATCTTGATTGACTCCTTCTTCATTTGCTTACTCAACAAAATCGCCGCGAATTCCATCTGGGACTCGCGGCGATTTTGTTGCTCGTCGTTACACTTCGTACTGCGATAATTCTTCTAAAAAGATAATTTCATGGTTCATCTGATGGTACTGATTCCGATAATAATTATCTTTGATATTCAATAGTAAATTGATCTTAGCATACCAGACCACTCGCGTCCGTAAGGCGGTCGTCATAGTCTCACCGTATTCACTAAGCCACTGTTGCCAATCACTTAACGGGACATATTCGCATAGTAGCATACTAATATCTGACGCCGGATCCGCAAATCGTGCGGAATCCCAGTCAACCAAGTACAGTTGTTGGCGATCAGATAGTAACCAGTTCTTGTGGTTAAGATCACCGTGACAAACGCGATAATCAGTGGCCGGTAAAGTGGGTGCGGTTCCTCTTAATTCATCCAGAACCCGGGCCATTAACGGATGGTGCCGTAAATCATCTGGTAAATCTTGTAAGTATTGCTGAATAAAGTCTTGTGGGCGGACACTCTGACCACCGACTTTTCTTAACATCCGGTGAAGCAACTCGGAATTGTGCACACGTGCCAATAAATGCGCCACTTCAGGCAGCCGCATTTGTTGCTTCGTTAAAGTTTGACCATTCAACCACTCTTGGGCTGTCAGCGTATCCCCGCTTGAGATACGCTTCGTCCAGATTAATCGCGGGGTAATTTCTTCCATCGACAGCGCCGCTAGGAACGGCGAGGCGTTTCGCTTTAAGAACAATCGTTGGTGATTTTTTTTGCCCATGAAAGCTTTATTCGTATTCCCATAGATCGGGTAAACGTCCCAGCCATCATCAAGTTCGAAATCCATCAGCCCCACTCCTCTCAAAATTTATTTAATGACTCATTATTATTTGACTTAACAATCACATTTTATAGACGAAAGTTGAATCCGTCAAGTCCTTTTTAACCCTTGATACATCAAGGTTTTAAGCTAATCTTAATTTTAAATACCAAGTAACTAAGAGATAGATTTCAATCACGTTAATGATGAGCAAAATCCCAACTTGAGCTAACGGTGCGTTGCTTAACCAGAACGCAACTAAAAAGATTAATCCCGTCAAACTTAACACGTTTCGCAATAACCGCTGAAAGTTTTTCAACCGCTGTTTAGTTGCCAGCGGATAAATGTGCGTAAAAACTATATTATCGTATTGCTTGTAAAACGGCAACAATTGAAACCCAATCAAGTAAATAAATAAGGCGTCCAACGCCATCGCTAACCAACCGTGCCCACTAAAGTACAGTAGCACCGCACCAATAACTGTCAAACGAACCACTAACCCGCTAAATTCCGTGCCGCGCAACATGCCACGTGTATATAGGTAGCCAAACGCATGCTGCTGGTCCTTAGGTAACCACCGTAGTAACCAATCCAGGTACCGACGACGTTTGACACTGCCTTGCACCATTGGTACATCCGTAAATAAATTAAAGAATCGATAAATCCCTAACATACGGTTGGCTTCGGCTTTGATGTCGTCACGCCAAGCAATCACCGTGGTCGACCAAATTCGTTGGTGCAAATAACGTTGTCCCACCGCAATCGCGATGGCCATTGCGGCACTCAACCACGGCGTCACTAATAGTCCCACTGCCAACGTGACGAACGCGCCGGCCCAGTTCAGGGGGCGCAACCACCGCTTCATGCTTGGCTTCACTTGATAGAGATGCGTCACGCTCAGCGTTAACTGGGCATCCTTTAACGCCAACTGGGTGATGAGTAACGCCAGCAACGACCAGCCCGTCATCTGATCAACGATCATGAGCAACGGCACGGTCAAGCCAACAAAAATCACTTGGACTGCTTGCGCCAACCACCAACTGTAGCGCCACGCTTTCACGAAGTACGCATGCATATCCCGTTCACGTGGTAACAGGAAAACGGTATCGGCCGGTTCTAATAACGTTGCGATATGACTGACACTTAGGCCCGCCCATAATAAGAGACCGAGCACCCAGACGATCCACGTCTGCTGAGGGCCAAGCGTCTTGAGCCAATTGGAGTAAGCCAGCCCGAGTCCGCCGACAAAAAACATCAATGCAATGACAAAGTGATCATTGAACACCAATCTTAGGTAGCGCAACATCCGACGCAGATGCCGCTGCAACCGCGTTTGAAATAACTCATTCATCACGGGTCACCCCGGTCAATGAAAGATAAATATCGTTTAACGACTCACCCGCATCCGGATAATTCGCTTTGATTTCAGCAAAAGTCCCCTGTGTCTGTACTTCACCAGCATGCAATAATACAAACTTATCACAAGCTTTTTCAGCCGTGTCCAAAACGTGCGTCGACATAAGGACAGCGGCTCCCTGTGCTTTGACTGTCGCAATCAATGCCAACAAGTCGTGCACCGCCAAAGGATCCAGTCCTAAGAAAGGCTCATCAATAATGAACAACTTAGCGTTAGTGATGAACGCACAAACAATCATGACTTTCTGTTTCATTCCCTTTGAGAAGTTCGCGGGGAACCAATCCAACTTGTTAGCCAATCGGAAAGTTTTCAATAAGTCATGAGCCCGTTGCCAAGCCTGTTCTTGGTCTAAACCATACGCCAGCATCGTCATTTCTAGATGTTCTTTTAATGTTAACTCTTCATATAAGATAGGTGTTTCTGGAATGTACGCAATTTGGCTTTTATAGCTTTGAGGATCTTGTGCTAATGTCACGCCATTGAGCGCAATTGATCCTTTCATGGGCGTCAACAAACCGATAATATGATTAATGGTCGTTGACTTACCGGCCCCGTTAAGTCCGATCAAGCCCACTAATTCACCGGGCTCAACTTGAAAACTAATATCTTTTAAGACGGGAATTTGCGAATACCCACCAACTAAGTGTTGTACCGCTAATGTCATAACGTTAACCTCTTTCTGTGTTGGTATAAGTGCTCCCATTATAGCATAGCCATCACGACACCCTCTATTTGGTTGGCTCATTGATCCCCGACTTTACCGAAACTTCAGTAATTTGTCGTCAATCAAGCTACCTAGTTTTGATTGCCGCAACATCGATAGTGTATAATGAACCCAACTAATAAATAAAGAAGGTTATCACATGACAGCTTTTGAACCAAAACTCGATGACGATTGTATCTTTTGTAAAATAATTAAGGGCGATATTCCGAGCTATACCGTTTATGAAGACGACATGGTCAAAGCCTTTCTTGACATCTCGCAAGGTACTCCTGGTCACACCTTAGTCGTACCGAAGACGCACGTTGCCGATATTTTCGGTTACGATCGTGATCTTGCCAGCATCGTGTTTGCGCGGATTCCTGAAATCGCCCGCGCTATCAAAGCAACTGACGAGAATATCATTGGCATGAATATCGTTAACAATAATGGTGCGGTCGCTTATCAGTCCGTCTTCCACTCCCATTTTCACCTCATCCCCCGCTACAGCGATAAAGATGATTTTCGGATGATCTTTAAGGACAACGCCAAAAAATATGACGAAACCGACTACACTCGCTTACAGAACGCCATTAAAACTGAATTAGCTAATTAGGAGGTCTCCCATGGCAAAGTTTATTCGTAACAGCCTGATCGGTCTGGGTCTCAGTGCTGCTACCTACATGTTGATCAATCAGAAAACACCTAAAGCGCTCTACACAGACATCAAAAGTTACGTGCAAGACGTTTTAGATGCTGCTGATAACTTACAAGACGCACGTGAAGAGTTTAGCGATGCCCAGAGCAATCTCAGTGTTCAAATGGCCCACGCTGCGGAAGTTTTTGATGACATTCAGACTGAATTGGATAAATTTCAATTTAAGATTGAACCCCACGTAACCATCATGAAAAAACGTGCGGATCACTTACAAGACACTTTAGACCATTTAACCAAGACAACCGACTGAGCAAGTAATCGTGAGGTCGCATTAGGCCCACGATTCTTTTGTTTGCTATCTTAACAAGCTGATTTCGTTTAAATTCACTGACGCATTAGGTAGAATTTATGAAGAGGCTGTGAAATCTCTGAAAATTTTGTAAAGATTTCCATATGCATGCAGAAGCTTTAATAGATATGGTATAGTAGTCGTTGAAGTCTGCTAACGCAGAACGATTTCAAGAATAGGATGTGTTTTAGGAATGAAGAAATGGCTCATTGCCCTTGCTGGTGTCTTACTAACCTTCACCTTAGCTGGTTGTGGTAGCAAGACCGTTGCATCAACTTCCGGTGGTAAGATTACCGAAAGCCAATATTACAGTAGTATGAAGGGAACCTCTTCAGGTAAGCAAGTCTTGCAACAAATGATCCTGAATAAGGTGCTCGAAAAGGATTACGGCTCAAAAGTTTCGACTAAGCAAGTGACGAAGCAATATAATACTTACAAGTCACAATATGGTAGTTCTTTCTCAACCGTCTTATCGCAAAATGGTTTGACGACCAAGACCTTCAAGGAACAATTACGTTCTAACTTATTATTGAAGGAAGCCGTTAAAGACAAGGTCAAGATTACTGATAAAGCTTTGAAGAAGCAATGGAAGTCTTACGAACCTAAAGTCACGGTTCAACATATCCTAGTTGCCAAATCAGCAACTGCTGACAAAGTCTTAGACGCTTTGAAGAAGGATTCTAGCCAAGCCAACTTTACGAAGTTAGCCAAGAAGTATTCAACTGATACAACGACTAAGAATGATGGTGGTAAGTTATCAGCCTTTGATAACACTAACACGAGCTACTCATCTAAATTCTTAACGGCTGCTTTCAAGCTGAAGAACGGTGAATACACGACTTCCGCTGTTAAGACCAGCAACGGTTATGAAATCATCCGGATGATCAAGAACCCTGGTAAGGGTAAGATGTCTGATCACACCGCTGATTTGAAGAAACAAATTTGGGACAATGATATGAGCGACTCCACTGTCTTACAAAACGTTGTTTCTAAAGTGCTTAAGGGTGGGAACGTTTCAATCAAGGATAACGATTTGAAGGATATCTTATCGTCATACCTTTCAACCTCATCTTCATCAAGCTCTAACTAATTAAATTAATTAAGCCACCCTGACGTTTAACATGTCAGGGTGGCTTTTTTTGCGTCGTACTAAGTCTAGCGCGTCAAGCATGAATTATTATTGCGCTAGAAATATACGTCTCTATTTAGCAGATCAATCAGCTGACAAGTTAATTATGATTAATCATTTCACGCACACTTCGCTAGTCAGTCTAATTATTCAAAGTCATCAATAAAAATTTATGATTTTATTATCCCCTATCGCCAGCATTGGCGCAAATATCAGTGCTATCACAATAAATTCAGAACCCCCTCGGAACATAATAAGCTAAGACTAATTGCTAATCATTAAATATATGCATAAAAATAGCCGCAACCTAATAGATTATGCTAGCCTTATAGCAACGATAAACGCAAGACAATCTTCTGGCCAGGAGTTGATTATCGTTACCAAACATTTGTTGATCACCGCAGGCACGGACAACCAAAAAGGAGCGATCCATCATGAAAAAAACAGTGCTTACCGCGACCATGTTGTTAAGCTTACTAGGAATGCCCGCCGTCATGGCAACCGCCGATTCAACTGCGAACACAACTACTAATTTGGAATTGACAGAAAATACTGGACCAACTATCCCAGTAGATCCCACTAACCCGGCCAATCCACAAGTTCCAGAAGATCCAGACAATCCAGCTACTGGTAATACTGGTGCTCTAACATTAGACGTGGCTCCTCGAACTTTCGACTTCGGCTCCGTTCAAACTTATGCCGCCGAACACACTTATAAGGCCACGACGACCACTAATGGGCAACAATATTTACAGGTCACCGATAACCGTGGGACCGATGAACAGGGTTGGACCGTAACCGTCGAGCAAGATCAAGATTTAACCGAAACTAGTGGAAGTTCACCGCATGTTTTGACCGGTACCACCATCCACGTACCAGCCGGGATTGCACGTAATAGTCTGGCAACTGACCCTACGGCGGTCGATACCAACCTGACGACTACAGCTGCCGATGTTACCAATACGAGTGGTGCCGTGACCGTTTTTAATACAACGGCCACTACCGGCGCTGGTAAAGGCACTTCGGTTAAAGTTTGGGATCCAAGTGATGTCACTTTGACGATTCCCAAAAACACGGCCAAACCAGGAGCCTACAGCAACACTTTGACATGGACCTTGACCGCTGCTACCCCTAGCTAACCATAAGGAGGGATTGCCATGTTTAACCGCTTTTGTCTTAGTACGGGGTTAGCGATTTTAGGGTTAATGGCAACCAGTTTGACGGCTCTCGGGGCAACGACTAATGGTACCGTGACTTTTCAAGATGATACTAGTGCCACGGCCCCAGTTGATCCCACTAGTCCCAACGTCCCGTTGACAACCACCGATCCGAATAATCCGGCAACTAACAATACCGGAACATTGACCCTCGATGTAGCCCCAAAAACTATCGACTTTGGTACCGTCACTACGTCCAACGCAGCCAAAACTTACACTGCAATTGGCAACTACAATCAATATCTACAAGTCTCGGACAAACGCACCACTGCCAACGGCTGGCAAGTCAACGTTAAGCAAGACCGGACGTTAACTAACGCTAGTAATAATCACGTGCTGACTGGTGCGGTGATTCACCTACCCCAAGGAACTGCGCGTAATTCGCTAAACGAGCCCGCCTCAGTAGCCGATTCCAATTTAGTTGTTGCCCCCAGTGTAAGCGTCACCACCGCTGACCAAGTCGTTTTCAGTGCCCCCAACCGGGCGGGTGTTGGTAAAGCCACTTCCACAAACACTTGGAACGCGGGTGCCGTGACCCTTTCAATCCCCAAGCTGACAGCCCAAGTCGGTAACTACACGAACAACTTAGTTTGGACGTTAGTCGCCGCTACCACTAACTAGGAGGTAATCATGAAAAAATTGATGTGCTTATTCGGCGTAATTGGTGGCTTGGTTTTCATGAGTTGGACCTCACCAAGCGTCCAGGCCACCGCTACCAATGCCGAAGTTCAATATAGTGTTAACAAAATCAGTCCCGGCCAAGAAGTCGATGCTAGCAGTCCGTTTTTCGACCCTAAGGCCAAGGCGGGCACCACTCGTAAAATTCAGGCGCGGGTCTATAACCCGACTGACCAATCAATTACGGTCAAGACCCAGCTACTCACGACATTTACGAATGATTCAGGCCAAATCGCTTACACCCAAACAGCCAAACGATACGATGCCAGCTTAAAATATCGTTTTGATCAAATTGCGACTTTGGCAGCCGGTTCCGATAAAGTCACGGTCCCCGCCAAAAGTAACCGGGTCGTCAGCGCCACAATCAACATTCCCAAAGGATTCGATACCGGTGTAATCTTAGGCTCATGGTACTTCGAAAAAATGGGGCAAGGCGCGAAAAAAGCATCCAAGGGCGTCAATATTAACCAAAAATATAGTTATGCGTTAGCGGTTAAACTGACGGCCAAAGAAATTGCACAGCCTAAGTTGACTTTGGGGACGGTCACTCCCGGATTACGCAACTATCGCAAAGTCGTGCTCGCGACCATTCGGAACCCAGAACCAGCAGTGGTCTCGCAATTAAAACTGACCACTAAGGTCACGAGAAAAGGCAGTTCCAAGGTACTCTATCAGAACAGTAGCGACAACTTGATCATGGCCCCCAATTCGAACTTCACTTACCCCACTTTTTTAGACGATCAAGTCATGTGGGCGGGTGATTATACCTTATCCGTCACCGCAACGACTAACGACTCCAAATGGGCCAAAAAAACTTGGCATTGGTCCCGGGACTTTAAGATTACGACTGAACAAGCACGTCAAAATAATCAAAAAGCCAAGAATGACCCGGCCGCCCCCATCAGTATCTGGTGGTACGTCCTAATCGTCATTGTAATTGCTGGCTTATCCGCCGGAATCGTTTATCTAATTATGAAACGACACAATCGCAGAACCTAAATAAGCAGTTAATTTTAGATTATCTTCTAACTTGGTACTCAAACAAGGAGGTTATCGTTATGGCTAAATTCAGGCGGCTAGTTTTACTATCATTAAGCCTTGGACTAGCCCTCGCTGGTGGCTGTCGGAGTCCCGATGCCCTAGCGGCTACCCCAACTGACACTAGTGTGACATTGACCGACTGGCAAGCCGGGACGGACCTGACAAACTTCCAGCACCCCCGTCCCTATCAATATCTAGCGGTGCCCAACATCATCGCCACTGCTAATCAACAGGCTTCGACTCAGACACCATCATCCGCGGCAATACGTCCAGATAAATCAGTGCTACCACAAACGAATGAAGCCCGCCAACTGTTAGTCTGGTTAGGTCTGTTGACAGCTGTCTTAGCCGGTTGGCTCGTGTGGCTCATGCAACGCCGAAGGGAGTGAGCAATTTGCAACGACCACGAAGATTAATAACGGCTTGGCTCGGGTTACTCGTTCTCTTAATGAGTCTACTCGTTGTCAACGGCGGTGCCATTTATGCGACAGCGACCACCACGGCCACACCAATCAAATTCGAGGAACCACCCACGGAATTAGTGATTGGGCAACCTTTTACACTTCAGTTGGCCGTACAAGGTTCCCAGGAACACCAAGTCATGGTCGCTATTCCTGAGGCCCTCACCGTTGACCAAACTAAAACCCGGCAAGCCAACAGAGCGAGCCTCGCTGAGCTGGATTTTGATGCTGACAACCGGAAACTAACTTTGACGCCATCTGATCCGACAGCCAGTACCACGTTCGATTTGGTATTGAGTGCCAGTGAAGCGAAAACCTACAAAGTGACCGCGGAAGCACTGATTACTGGGCCAGCATTAGCGACCACTACCGCTTCAGCTGTCGCCAGTAGTGAAAAACCGACGACCCACACCATGACCGCTGAACCAATAACTTTCACCGTGGCCGCGGGCTCCGCAGTCGACTCACCTCCTGAAGAAGCCGGCACTGAATCAGCACGTGAGGTCAGCAATGATGCCGAAAGCACCTCTTCGGCCAGTCAAGACCCGACCACTGACGATTCGTCAGCAACAGCAACACAAGCGGCTACCACGAAACGTGATGACAACAATGCCACAAGCAAATCGTCCGAACAGTCGTCTAGTACCACCGCGACATCGGACCCGACTGCTGACAACGACACTGCTACTAGTCGCACAGCGCAGGCTGATTCGGAAGTAGAACGGACACCGAAAGCGACTGCCACCAAAGCCGCTAATGATATCACGACCGCCGCAATCGTGGTCAATCCAGATGGTAGCACGACCGTCTCAACTTACGATGATTTAAAATCAGCGTATACCAATACCGCCGTCACGACGATTAAATTGGGGGCCAACATTACCCACACGTCAACAAGTGCTACAGAATTAGGCACTCGTACCACCAGCCTGACCATCGACGGGCAAAATCACAGCCTTGATCTCGGCATCGGTAACTTCACATTGGGTTCCACAACCACGGCCCAGACAATGACAGTAAAAAACTTCAGTAGTATTCGTGGCGCAATTGCGAGTGGAACAAGTAGTGGTGGCGCCGCCGGAATCATTCAAAGTGGGACCGATGGTGGGGCTAATGCTGGTGGAGCTCGTTGGACGATTACAGTGACCGATTTAATCACTACCAGCGACGTTTACCGCCTCGTCAACGCTCCTGGTAATCAAGTCAATGTCAGTGGCGCAGTCACCGCAACAACCGTCGCTGAAAACATGATTACTGGTGGAATGACCTTTGCCGCCAGCAGTACCTACATCGGTCGCAAGGCGAATAACAGTGCCGCCAACAAAGCTTTCTTCAACTTCACGGCAACTAGTACAGTTGGGACTGGAGACCGTAAAGTCACTATTGGTAGCGCTGCTAATGTTAACTTGCTAGGTAGCGCATCAGACGCGACTCGGGGTATTTTCTATGACCAGTATGATGCCGTCACGGTGGATACCAACGCTATCCTAACCGCCAAGATGTACGGTAACGTCTATCGGGCAGAAACAGCAAACACGTTTACCGCCAACGTTGGCAGTAAGGTCACGTTTGAGAACTTAGCCACAACTAGTAGTAATGCGCTCTACTACACTACCCCGTTGATTCCGCTTGGCAACAACAGTACGTTTACCGTGACGGGTGGTGAGTTGTATATCACTAGTAGTGGCTCAGCCCCCATTTTTGGTGGCTACATGTCCGGTTTGAGCGTCTTGCTAGATTCTCCTAAGGCCTACGACATTAAAAATACGAACTTTGCAATTCTCGTTCAAACGGGGTCAATCGTCGAGACGACCATTAAAAGTTTCAAAATCACGAACAGTAACCTGAGTATGTGGTCATTGTCCTTATTGAACCTGTTGAGCGCCAGTGTGACCTATCAAGGGATCACCGCCATCGAACAGAACGGGGTCCTGATTACCAACAGCGGTAGCGTCTTACCGGGACTACTCACCTTCTCGGCTGCGCGCCGAATTGCGAACACCCTCTCACTGCCGACTGTGCAATTCAGCTCACCGTATACGAGTGACTTGAACGCCCAGCTCGTCACCAATGCCGACAAGAAGGTCCGCGTTCGCGTTATCACCGGTTATACAGAATCGAATGGCACACAAACGCCGATTTACGCCGGAACGGGCACGGCAACCGTCAAGTTAACAGATGATCAAGGCGCAACGCAAAGTGGTACGACTGACAGCAGCGGTTACGTTAATTTCACGTTAGATCATTTTCCAACGGCCGGCGCGACTATGACAGCTCAAGCAACGACCACCTATACTTCAGATCCTGTCACCATAACCGTCCAGGATAAGACGCCACCGACGCCGGTAACCGTTAAAGATGGAAAAATCGTTGCCGACCAAAAAACGATTGCCAGCGGTTCCACGACGACGGCTGGTAACACACTTCGTTACACGGTTAACGGGACCTCCGCAGCTGATAGCAACGGCAATGCCATCACCGCAACCGCTGCCAGTGATGGGAGTTGGTCCCTTGCGATGCCAGCCACCAAATTAAAAGCTAATGACGTCATTCAGATTTTTGTGAAAGATAGTGCGGGGAACGAGAATCCGGTCACCAGTACAACTTATCATGATGCCACGTTTGCCGCCGCTACCCAATACACTGTCGCACCGGCAATCGGCCCGACAGCACCAACTGAGCCCGAGCACCCTGGTACGACCAATACCAGTGGGAGCGAAAACACTGGGACCGGTAATACGGGCGAACTTCGTTTAGACTACGCGCCCAGCCAATTTAACTTTGGCAGTGTCACAACAAGTATGCAGCCTAAAACTTACGCCGCCCAGACAATCAACGGTGTCGCGAAACAGTGGCTCCAAGTTTCGGATAATCGGTTAGCAACTCACGGTTGGACCGTCACCGCCCGCCAGAACAGTCCTTTTACTAGTACTAGTGGCGCCCAACTCACCGGCGCGAAGTTACACATTCCTGCCGGGCAGACCTATAATGAACGCGCTACGGGCCAGCTCAAAAGCTACGCGGTCGATCTCACAACCGCCGAACAACCCGTCTTTGCAGCCCCAGCAACGGCCAACGTGGGGAAAGACCTTTCAACCAACGTCTGGCAACCCACCCAAGTTCAATTGACCGTTCCTGGCAACACCGCCCAAGCGGGCCAAACCTATAACACAACCGTAACTTGGACGCTAACGGCTAACGTGACGAACTAACAATTAAATGTGCCAAACTGAGGCTCCTCGGCCGTACACCTTAAGTACTGGCCCCAACTCTAGCAATTGGAAGCGCGACTTCAAAGCACCATTAGACCACCACAATAATTGTCGATTTCATCACTTAAATTTGACCGTCGCTGGATTGCCCATCATTATTGATGACGCGACGGTTTTTTCCTGTGAGTTCCTAATGAGCTAATCATCAGTAACCACTAGTTTTCCATGTCATATACTGAGCTTAAGCAACACATCAACTTAAAATTGCCAAGTCCGTATAATGGGCTTGGCAATAATCAACCTAGTTAGTGGCTAAAGTTTGTAACGCCTGTAAACTAGCCGTACTGAGTACATCCACCGGCTGGCTTAATCCCGGTTGAAAGAAAAAGTCACCATAGGCTAATTGCTCGAGCGTTGCTCCCATCTGGATTGCGAGCGAAACGGTATTGATGACCGCCGTTAATTCTGCTGTAGACATTATTTGTGCACCTAGTATCCGATGAGTTTTATCATAAAACAACTTAAAATGAACGGTCGCATTCAATCGAGCTGGTGCGGATGCCACCAATCGGGGAACCGCGATGTAAGTTGCTAACACCGGTTGTTGCATACGGACAGCTAGTTGCGTGTTTAGGCCCGTAGCAGCAAAGTAATATCCCGCCGCATTAAGCGCGGACGTTGCCTGAACGCCGGGAAACACAATTCGCTGATCCGTTAACAAGTTATGCGCTAATAACCGACCGGCATGACTGGCCGCGCTGCCTAAAGTGATCCGCTCTTTAGTACCCGTGGGCGTAAACCGAACTTTAGTCGCATCGCCAATCGCGTAAATATCTGGAACACTTGTTTGAAAATAATCATCCGTCTCAATTAATCCCTCAGAATCTAGCGCCAAAGTTCCCCGTAGCCATGCAGTATTCGGTCGATTGCCGACTGCGACAAGGACTAAGTCGGCAGCATACTGACCACGATTCGTTTGTACCGCTGTCACGTGTGTTGAACCTAATACGGCCGTCACCCGCTCTTCCATCTTTAATTGCAGCCCATTCTCAACACTCGCTGCAGCTAAAATTTGCGTAAATTCTGAATCAAGATTGTGACTGAATGGCCGAGCGTTCACATCAATAACAGTTACTTGCTTGCCGGTTTGTTTAAATAAGGCTGCAAAATTCATCCCAATATAGCCGCCTCCAATCACGACCACGTTTTTAATGGCTGCTGACTTAGCGGCCAATTTTAACTCATTGATGCTGGCACGGTTTTGAATCGATCGAACACCAGATAATTCGGCTCCGGGAATCGGTAACTGGATTGGTAACGATCCAACGCTCAATACCAATCGATCGTAATGATCAGTCTGTAATTGCCCCCGTTGATTACGAGCAGTAATCGTGTGGGTCGCTGGGGTAATTCTTGTGACCGTCGTTTGGTCGAATAGAGTCACCTGCTGGGACAAGGCCAACCGCTCTTTTTCAGCATCCGCCGGAGCCCAATCCAAAGCCGTCGCGAATTGCCCGTGCTCGTACCAATGAATCTCATTATCCGTATTAGCTGCTAATAAGCCATTGACCGTTTCGCGGCCGCCATGTGCAGCCCCGACAATAATAATTTTTGCCATATTTTCCGCCTCTGATTACTTAAATTATTGTTAACAACGCTATTTAAGATACACGTTGTCTTTAACTACAACAATCGTTTGGCTACGGAAATCACTATTATTAAGGCACAAAAAGCAGTAAACTGTTTCTAAAACCAATTAGGAGATCTTTTTGTGACCCAACTCAATCAACGTCGACGTGGCAACCGACTGGAAAACGCGATTTATGACACCACCTATACCCTGCTTAGTCAATACGGCCTCGACCAGGTCACTTTTTCACGAGTAGCCACTGCGGCCGCTACCAGCCGCAGTGTTCTTTATCGCTACTGGGATTCGACCTTTGACCTCATCTTTCATACTATTATTCATCAAATACAAAAGACTCCCATTGCACTTACGACCACGCCATTAGATACTGGCAGTCTTCGTACCGATCTCATTCTGTTAGCGCAACGCTTTATCCAACAAACTAGTACGGGGCCCTTCCGCTATTTTCGGCTATTGTTTGCCACAGCCTTGAACGCGCAGAACCAGCGCGATCTCACGCAGTTAGTGACTCAAATTGATCATGCCAACTTGACCTTGATCGAGCCACTTCTGACGAATGCACAAAACCACGGTGAACTTCAGATTTGGCCTAACCAAGCCGCACAATTAGTATTGTTTCAACAATTACGGTACTGCGACATCATCAACCAACCGATGAACACTGATCAGCAACTCACCAATCTCATTGATCAAGTCGTTTTGCCGGCATTGCGAGCAAGTGGCGTTGCTAACCGGCATTTTCATCATTAAAGAACCTCTTCCTCACAAGTCAAATAAAGTCTGATTTCCTAGCCCATACTGCGTTGGAAATCAGACTTTATTTTTAATATTGAACCAGCGTCACCCTTAACTAGCCAAAACCAGGCGACGCCCCCCTTTACCCGTCTAACAAATTGTAATCTGGCGCTTATTGACGATAATCTGCCCTTCAGCCGCCAATTGTTTAAACTGACGACTCAGGGTTTCGGGAGTAATCCCCAAAATATTCGCCAATTCCTTCTTCTTCAACGGCAATTCAAATTCGATTTGTCCGGATTCAACGGCACAATCGCGCAAATACGCCATCAAACGCGCTTTAGCATCCAGCAAATCTCGTCGCAATTGATTCTTCTCAGCTTCAATCAATTGGTTCCCAAAATTATTGATCATTGCTAATGATAAACTGGCTGATTCACCTAATAATCGCTGAAAATCATCATATTGAATGGAACAGACCCACGCATCACTCGTGGCTTGAATAAATCCCTGATTCTCATGCGGTGCAAATAGCCAGTGTTGTCCGACGACATCACCACTACGCAACAACTCAATAATTTTCTCCTTACCATTAGCAGCTAAGGCATAAATTTTAGCCATTCCCTCATCTAAAATGAGCATGCCTTCCTGATGGTCGAGTGGCTGACGAATCAACTGCCCTTTTTGATAAAATTTCCGGTGATGGGTCACCGTGATTAATTTGGCTTTCACCGCTGGCGCTAGCGGTGAAAATAATGGTGAACGACTCACACAATCCATTTTTGAATGCATAATTTCTCCTTTTCTTGATCTATGTCAATTTTTATATGATTAGACTAGCATATACTGACCATATAATGAAGAACTGGAGGAATTATTCATGACTAAAAAATACGTTGCTAACATCGTCCCGCTGAACGCCGAAGGAATCGGTACTGCCCCACACGGCACAGCGACTTTCACTGAAACTGGTAACCAATTACACGTCACCATTGAAATGTTCGATACCCCGGCCAACACGCAACACTGGGAACATTTCCACGGCTTTCCAGATGGCAAAGCGGCACAGATTGCTACTATGGCCCAAGATGTCAATCACGACGGCTTTGTAGACTTGCCTGAAACTGAACCTGTTTCTGGGACGACGATGGTCCCATTTGATAATGCGCCCCATCATATGGACGTACCAAATGATAATTACCCAGTTGCCGACGCGCAGGGCCACTTCGCTTATGAAATCGATGTGCCCTTAGGCGACCTACAGGCTAAGTTCAAAGAAGTCTTCGGTACCGATGACTTAGAACTAGACAAGCGGGTCATTTATATTCACGGCGTCCCACAAGACTTAGCCCTACCTGCATCAGTCGCTGGTGAAGTGGGCATGTATGATGCTCACGTAACCCTACCAATTGCAGTTGGTAAGATTGAGGTTACGGAAGACTAGGCAATTATTACTTAAACTCACAACCAAAAACTAAGACCGCTTACCACTATCAGTTAGTAGTGGTAAGCGGCCTTAATTTTTTATGAAATCAGCAAAAGCAAATCCTTTATTTGAATTGCACGATATCATTACTATGTTAGACTATTTTTAACCAACATTAAATTGAGGTGTTTTCAATGACCAACGAACAACGAGTTATTCATATTATTAAAACAACTCCTGCTTTAATGACGATTCTTCAATTAATTCAAGACTGTCATTTAAAACAAGGCGCATTGGCGGCTGGTAGCATCCGTAATACTGTTTGGCAAGTACTCAGCGGGCAGCCAGTGATGTTCAACAGTGATATTGACGTCGTCTTTTTTGACCCTGAGCGACCAGCCAGCGATGATTTAAAAATCTATCAGCAACTTACTGATAAAGCCCCACAATACCAATGGCAAATAAAAAATGAGGTCTATATGGCACATTATAATTTTGATAAGGATCCCGAATTCACTTCCGTTACCGATGCAATTGGTCACTTTGTCGAAGTTCCAACTTGTATTGGCGCCTTTTTAGACGAAAATCAAATCAAGCTAATCGCCCCATACGGTGTAGACGATTTGATAAACTTTCGCTGTTCCCCAATCCCCTACTATCGCCAGGATGCCAAGCACATGGCAATCTATCAGCAGCGAATGGCACAGAAGCAGTGGCATCAACAATGGCCCAAGTTACAAATTGATGGTATTTGAAATATTATGCATACCCTTAATTTACGTCATTTAGGCCAAGTCAGCTTTTAATATTGCCCGCTGCACGTCCAACGTTTCTAACAAACTGACCGCACAGTCAGCACCCTTATTGCCACTCTTAAAGCCAGCGCGATCCATAGCTTGTTCAATGGTATCCGTGGTTAAAACGCCGAACATTATGGGCGTATCGGTTGCCAAACTGACGGTCGCAATCCCCGTCGTCACGCCACGACAAACATAGTCAAAGTGCGCGGTTGCACCCCGAATGACTGCCCCAAGTGCAATCACGCCATCATAGCGCTTGGTTGTAATCATTTTTTGAACCGTCAGTGGAATCTCAAAAGCTCCCGGTACCCAGGCCACGTCAATATCGGTTTCATTGACCCCATGCTGTACCAAACTTTCTTGTGCCCCAGTTAAAAGCTGCTGCGTTACAAACGCATTGAAACGCGCCACGACAATCCCAATCTTAAGCCCGTTGCCATTAATTTTGCCGTTAAAAGTTGTCATTCGTGTCCCTCCGTTAGTGTGAGTTGATGATGAAATCGATCACGTTTTGTTTTTAAGTAAGCTTGATCGTACTGATTGGCTGGTATTTCTAAGGGGACCCGTTCAACAACATCAATCCCCGCTGCACGTAACTGCTCAACCTTGTCAAGATTATTAGTCAGCAAACGAACCCGTGTAATCCCCATTTGGCGTAGAATTAATGCCGCAATATCATACCGGCGCTCATCCGGTTGAAAGCCCAACTGCACGTTCGCATCATACGTATCAACCCCGTGTTCTTGAAGTGCGTAAGCTGCTAGTTTGTTAGCCAAGCCAATGCCGCGACCCTCTTGCCGTAAATAGACGAAAACACCGCGCTGAGCTTGACTGATCTTTTGGAGTGCGGCGTGTAATTGATCACCACAGTCACACCGCCGCGATCCTAAAACATCGCCCGTAAAGCATTCAGAGTGTAACCGCACTAACACTGGTTCATCGCCACTGATATCACCAGCTTGCAGTGCCACTGGCAACGCCGTATGACCGGGGGCTTCGAAACCAGTCATCGTGAACTTACCATCCTTGGTCGGTAAGTTGACACTCGGGGTCGTTGTCAGCTGGGCGGCACCCGTTTGAATCACGTAGGTGGTAATATCTTCAATGGTGATTAGCGGTAATTGTAAGCCCTCTGCCAAAGCTTTGAGATCACGGCGCCGCGCCATTAAGCCATTTTTCTTGATAACTTCACAAATATAGGCCGCGGGGGTCACACCTGCTAATTGTGCTAACGTGACGGCCGCTTCAGTATGACCACGCCGCGCTAACAATCCACCAGTCCGCGCAATCAATGGAAAAACGTGCCCGGGATGATAGAAATCAGCGGCCTGACTATTGGGATTGGCTAACGCTTGAATCGTGGTCGCCCGATCAGCTGCCGAGATTCCCGTGGACGTCGTATGGTGATCCGTTGAGACTGTAAATGCCGTTCCAAACGCATCGTGTTCACTAGTCATCGGTGTCAAATGTAGTCGCGTGGCGATACTTGGCGCCATCGGAACACAGAGTAGCCCCCGCGCTGATGTAATCATCCGATTCACTGTCGCAGTGGTTGCTTTAGCGGCTAGGCCAACCATGTCTCCTTCCGCTTCACGCGTCTCATCATCCGCAACAATAATCAATTCGCCCCGTTTTAATGCGGCCAAGGCCGCTGCTACCTTTTTCATTGTATCCATCTTAATGACTCCCCTCTAATGCTAATTGCCGGGCCAAGTACTTGCCCAGAATATCCGTTTCTACATTCACCAGCGTTCCAACTTGTAACTTAGACAAGGTCGTCACCGCTTGTGAATGCGGAATTAAATCGACTTCAAACGTTGTCTCCGTGACCGCTACGACCGTCAAACTAACCCCATCAACTGCCACCGAGCCTTTAGTGACTACTAGTGCGCGATATTCTGACGGTAAACTGATCAACAGACGCAACGCGTGCGCATCAGATTGTCGCTGCATCACTTGACCACAGTAATCGATGTGCCCCTGAACAATGTGCCCATCTAAGTGCGCGTTCACTTGTAACGCACGTTCTAGGTTCACCAATGAACCGACCACAAGGATCTTTAAGTTCGTTCGACGCACCGTTTCAGGCATCACCACTACACTGAAAGCATCCGCTTGTCGGGTCGTTACCGTTAAACAAATGCCGTTCACCGCTATACTGTCACCAATCTTAAGACTCGGTGTCATCAGCGACGGTGCGGTAATCGTAAGGGTCATTTCCAACCCTTGTTGGTGCACTTGGCTGACACGGCCCTTGGTTTGAATAATTCCAGAAAACATTTACTTAACTTCCTTTCGAACGGCCCGTAGCCGGATATTCGTCCCTAAACAAGTTACCGTTGGTTGTTCAAATGTCAACGGTGTCATCGCAGCGGCCCCGGTAACGGCTGGCAAACCCGTCCCACCAATCATCATTGGTGCGATGTAGCTGACCCATTCGTCAATCAATTCAGCCGCAACAAATTCAGCTTGCAGATGAGCCCCACCTTCAACTAAGAGTGACTGCCAGCCTTGTTCGACACATAGTTGACTGATTGCAGCGGGTGTCCAGTTGCCAATCAGGACGTGTACATTGGGACTGTTTCGAAGTTGGTCGTCACTAGCCGCAGCCTGACGACAAAGTAACCAGGTTGGTGCCTGACCGTCCTGAACAAGCCGGTGGTTTAACGCCACGGTACTCGTATTCAACACCACCAATCGAACCGGTGGCTGCACCATTGCCGTCAGTCGGACGGCTAATTGTGGATCATCAATCGTTAGCGTCCGTTCACCAATCAGAATCGCTTGAAACTGTGACCGTAAGCACTGACTATCGATATAACTAGCATGATTGGAAACCAGCGTCCGAGTCGGCGTTTCAGTATTAATTTTGCCATCAAGCGTTATCGCCGTTTTTAGGGTGATCCATGGTCGCTGCTGCACATAAAAATGATTGTAGTGGGGGTTCAACGCGCGAACTTTGTCCGTTAAACAGCCCGTCACCACATCAACTCCGTGGTTCAAAAGATACTGACGTCCCTTACCACCCACGATTGGATGGGGATCTAATTGACCAATCACGACTTGCCGAATTCCAGCCGCGACGATTCGCGCACTACACGGCGGCGTCTTCCCATAGTGTGAACAAGGTTCCAGTGTGACAAATAACGTGGCCCCACGCGCCTGTTCTGGTGTGACCTGCCGCAGCACATCCACCTCAGCATGGTCACCGCCAAAATAATGATGATAACCTTGAGCTAACACGTGGCCGTCTTTGACTAATACCGCACCGACCTGGGGATTTTGGTACGTCGCCACCCCCGCCAATTTGGCTTGATCGATAGCCATTTGCATAAAATCAGTTAACATTGGTTCACCTCCAACAAGATAAAAAAACACCCAATTATCAAATCATCGATAATCGGGTGTGAAGTGTTCGCCAAATAGATTTCACCAGTAGGATCCAGCTAAATAAACCTACTTAAAGGTTGCCAATAGCCACTACTGCCTAGTAAAATTCAAGCAATAATTTTCTTCTCCCATCCAGACTATACTGTCGGTCCCAGACTTGCACTGGGTCCACCGCTCACGCGGGTCACGGACTTCAACTTACGTTGTTACCGTCGGTCGGGAATTGCACCCTGCCCCGAAGAAATCGTATTCAGTTTTCACCTTTTATAAAAACACTTTCTTAATCAATTGTCAATCACCCCTTTTAGTTTAACCTCGTGAACTGCTGTGTTAAACTGCTAGCAAACTTTATAAAAATGATAATGACTAACACTAATTCTTAACTTTTTTCAGAAAATTGTTCGCTTTTCTTAACTAGTTTTCAAGTTTCAGTACGGTACAATGAAATCATTCATAATATCGGAGTTGAATAAAATGTGGCCTAATTATCAAACAAGCCGCTGGCAAGTGGCAGTGACAGCTGGATTACTGTCCCTTGCTATCATGGGGATTGTCTTCGCAATTTGGGGGATCACGCCCTTCGGTAACCATAACTTATTAATTAGTGATATGGGTGGCCAATACTTATCATTTTTCACCGCGTATCGGCATGCCATTTTAACGCATAGTTTTCAATTATATTCATTTTCACAGTCATTAGGCGGTAACGCACTACCCACGATTGCTTACTATCTATTAAGCCCATTTAACATTTTGATGTTGTTGTTTCCGGCGGCCAATTTGCCAACCGGACTTAGTCTACTCATCATGTTAAAAATCAGCTTGATTGCGGTCACTATGACGGCTTTTTTACAAACGCATTTTCAAACAAAGCGGTGGTCGACTGCCATTTTTGGTGTTGCTTTCAGCCTCTCTGGCTTCGTTGCCCTCAACTATTTTACGATCATGTGGTTGGATACATTAATTTGGTTACCACTGGTCATTCAAGGACTCGACCACTTAATTGCAACTAGTCATCCCGGGCGCTTTTTCGGCTGGTTATGGGTCAGTATCGTCACCAATTACTACTTAGGCTATATGACTTGCCTATTTGTGATTTACTATTTTATTTATCAACTATTTGAACGCAAACGCCCTCAGGACAGTCTTTGGCAAACTGTTCGTCATCAATTTTCGTTAATTCGGCACGTCGTGGTCACCATGCTACTCAGTGGGTTAAGCACGATGTTTGTCCTGATCCCCACTGGTTTAGGCATGCTGACCACGGCTAAATCTGCGGTCAAATTATCGAGCTACTTACCGGTCCCACAATTCGGTTTAGCTGTTTTGAGTCAATTTGGCTTAGGTGCCGCCAATTTTACGACTCGGCTCGTACACGCACCAACCGTCTTCAGCAGTAGTCTGGTCGTCTTGCTGGCCCTAAGTTTCTGGGTGCAGCCCAACTTGACTAAAGCTCACAAATGGCATAGCTTCGGACTATTACTTGCACTCTTCTTGAGTATGAACATTCGTACCTTAGATACGATTTGGCACATGTTTCAAACGCCCGCTGGCTTTCCATACCGCAATGCTTTTTTCTTTAGCTTTGTCTTGATCATGATCGCTTTTGAAGCCTGGTTAGCAGGCCCCCGGCGGATCGCCTTGCGCTGGCAATGGTTGTTACCGACACTCATGGTCAGTGCGCTGATATTAGGCTGGTTTGCCCAACGAACTGCTAAGCACCCCTTAACAACTTCAACGCTGGCGCTCAGCTTAGTCGCTGTCATCTTAACCGCAATTGCCTTATTCGCAACGGCGAAGCGGTGGCAAACGCTCAGCTTGGCAGGTATCGTCGCCTTAGAATTAGGGACTAACAGTACCCTCATGATGGCGAAGTCACCACTAGGGAATCAGGCTAAATTTGTAACTGCCTATCGAACCGAATACCGCCAAATGCAAGCCGTCAACGATCCTGATGGTCAATTATATCGCGTTGAAAATCAAAATACGCTAATCAATCAGGCCTACAATTATGATAGCAAGTATCGTAATTACAACGACCCGATGTTATTTAACTTTCACGATATTACCTACTACAGTTCAACTTTTGCGAACCAAACACGTCTCATGTTGAAGTCACTTGGGCTATTTTCTAAAAACGCCCGGCGTGTCAGTTCAGAAGGCCTAAATCCGGTCACTGATTTACTCTTAGATGTAAAATACGCTGTGCAATTAAACGCCGTGGGTCAAGCGACAACGCGGCTCCGTAGTCAAAACGGGTTAGGGTTTGCCGTGCCAATAGCATTTAGACAGTTAAAGCTTCGTCAGAATAGTGCCATTATCAATCAAGAACGCCTCTTACAAAGTTTGCGGCCATCGAAACGCGCCTATTTTGGCAATGCCACGACGCTCTCAGATCACGTCGTCCAAGATTCACAGGCCAAACGCTATCCGTATTTGCATACAGTTAAATTAAGGATGACACGCACCGGGACGCTGTATTATAACGACACGACTCGTCAAACAAAGTACACCACGATGCGGGTCAACGGTCACTTAGTCCCGACTAAGTTCAATGCCAACGGTGAGTTAGTGCTCCGATCGCTAGGTTATTTTGACAAAGGCGCTGTCATCACGTTAACGGTCAAACGTACCCAACCAACGCTTGGCACCCATGTCCACATCGCCAGCCTGGATCAAGCCCGGTTCAACCAAGTCAAACAGCAACTGCTATCCACGCGCTTTACACCGACTTACCACGTCTCGGGCATTCATACCGTGGTCAGTGGTCAAGTCACCAATCGCTCCAAACAAAAATGGCTCTACGTTGCTATTCCAGCCGATAAGGGGTGGCGCGCAACGGTCAACGGCGTCAAAGTTACTCCTAAAACGGTCATTGGCGGGATGTTAGCCCTGCCGATTCAGTCCGGTAAGAATCAGATCCAGCTAACTTACCACGTCCCGGGATTGCTGGGTGGACTACTGATCTCAATCATAAGTGGATTTAGCTTCATCCTTTGGCGTCAACGATATCGCCACCATTAGAATCGTGTCAATCAAAACAATCGGACTGCCAAGCTATTCTGCTAGGCAGTCCGATTGTTGTTTTAATGGTCGCGGTAACTGCTAGACCAGTCGCGTTAATATTGGTTTTAGATAGGGCACAATTCTTATATTAGTCAAAATCAATTCAGGTTTCATCCAAAGAAAGGCCATATGTTCAGTAAGATCTAAGTTGACTGTCGGTCTAGTAACGAATGCCTGTGCGCTATACACTAAACGCGTGTACACCTGATTTTTAGCCTTGTCAAAGGTGGAATCTTCCCAAATAACGCGCTCAGTTTGAACTTTCAGCCCAGTCTCTTCCCAACATTCGCGTTTGGCCGCTACTTGCGGTAATTCATTAGCTAATGCACACCCACCGGGCAGATCCCAATAGCTGGCATCAACATTCGGCCGCCCATGCTCAACCTGATTGCGTTTTAAAATTAAAATGTCGTGCCCGGCAGTCACTAAAGTATGCGCAATAATTTGAACCATTTGAATTCACCTCACCTTGATAAGTCACCCAAATTAACGGCTATTATATTTCGTTTAACCACAAACAAAAGTCCCAACACTGGCAACACCAGTTATTAAGACTTTCGATTCAAGTTTTATTATTCAGTTTCTGGCCGTAACCGACCTAACGATAAAATGGTCGCCAGCGCCACACAGCCGACAACTGCTAGACTGGCGGCACCCGTCGTTAACGCGTGCGGCTTAATAAACTGCTGTTTTATCACGACTTGTAAGTATGCGTGCTGCTTAGCCGTCACCCGGCCTGTTAACGGACTGTAGTTGGCCGCCATCACACCATACCGGACGGGCGTCTGACCAGTATTTTTAATCGCTAATCGCAGGTTGCCCGCCGCTGTCAACGGATAATTCAAAGTGGTCAACTCATTGGCCGAGCCCCGCCACCGTTTGACGACATGCGCCCCCCTAGTCAAGGTAATTGTTACGCGCTCATGCGTCGCAACTGGCTTCAACCGTAAAACATTACTCTTACCACTAACGGCTAGCGGCGACGTAACAGCGTGACCCGGTCTAATTTTTTGAACCGTGGACACAACATAACGCCCATTGCCCTGATTGCCACGTACCACATCAGTAATCCGCGTCGCCTGACTCGTCTGCCACAAACTGACCACACTGATTGCCGCCAGTACAACGACCAACCACGTCAGTTGGCGCCGTATTACTCGATTAAGGTGCCACACCGGCAACTCACGACCACCCACAATACTGAGGAGCATCAATCCCGGTAATAGTGGCAACGCATAGCGCCCTTCTACTTCCCAAAGTCCGACATGAAAAACCGTTAAACCGAGAATTGCCAGGGCAACGAACGTCACGGCCCACTCGCGCCGCCTCATCAAAGTCACGATTGCTTGCACCAGCATCGTCAGGTAGATTGTTTGCGTCATTAGAACCAGCCAAAATTGAAGCTGGCGTTGATGATTCAAATACCAGCGGGGCGCACGAATCCACTGGGTGGTCAACTTAAAGCTATCAAAATCGCCAGTCGCCCAGAAGACCCGCATCTTTTTGAGTAAATGTACGAGGGTCCCCGTAACGCCCATCTGATGTAACCGCTGCTGAATCATTTGCTGGGTCTGTTGGCGCTTGGCCGCCACAGTTTGCATCTGATTAACGCGCGCAAAATCGTCATGTCGGTACTCACCCGAGCTTTGGGGGTTCAAGCTCATCGCAATCCAGCTGGTTGCCGGTAAGGCGGCATCAGCTTGGCGCGTATAACCCGCTTGCTGTTGGGCAGTCCGCATCACCGCAAACATCACCCCGAGTGTCATCACTAAACTGACGAGCCAGCCTAACATTTGCCGACCACTGAATTGTCGTTGCCACCACAAGATGATCCCCATCAATACGAGAGTGAGCCAGAGCACAATTAGATTAGTCTTCATCACCACGCCCACGGCCACCAATAACCCATCACCAATCAAAACGCCCCAACGACGCCAGCCGGTTAAACTTAGTCCGAGTGTGAGCAAGGCCAAGCTGTCTGGAACTAGTGGCAAAACGAGGGCGTCCGTATATGCAAATAGTCCAAATGCGGCCACGGGAACACTGACGAGCCACAACAAACTAAATGAGACCGCCCCCGGTTGCCAGTAACGCCAACGGTTTAGTAAATATAACCCACTGATTAGTCCGGTATCGATCCAGATAAATCGGATGACATTTAATAATACCCAGGGCGTCTGCGTCAGTTTCAATAATGGCTTGAGCAGATTCGCAACTAATAACGTAAAATTCACATTATTGGGATAAATCATAAAATAATGTTGCCAATGATGGCTGCCCCGCGCTAATAACAGTGCCTGCTGCCGAACGAAAAACGGGTCGGCCCGCGCCACGTCAACAAAACTAGTGGCAATCAACATTTGCACGATGGCGATTAAGCCGACCAGCCCAATCAACAGCCAACGATACTGACGAGATGATAACTGTTTGAGCACCTGCCGGCCAGCCATCGTCATGACCAATAATCCCAGAACCATGGCTAATTGAACGATCGGTGACGCCCAGTCCGGGTTGCCGAAGAAGTGAATCGGTTGCAACCACGCCATGCCGACTGCGACGACCAATACCGCGGCCGCCAGCCAATTGACGCTCTTAACCACGGCCTTCATCCGTGCACCCGTTGCGAATTCACAATAGCTGGCTGTTGAGTTGCCGTATAATCATCCGTTTCAATAATATAGCGGGGCCGGTGCTTGACTTCCGCAAAAATTTTTCCTACATACTCGCCAACAATACTAATACCTATCAATTGCATCCCACCTAAAAACCATAGACTTGTCATGAGTGAGGACCAGCCACTCGTTGCGGTCCCTAGTAATCCTTGTATTAACGCATATAGCATCATCATCAAACTACCGCCACTAATCACCATGCCAAACAATAAAATTACTTTAATCGG
Source organism: Lactiplantibacillus plantarum (assembly GCF_014131735.1). Taxonomy (NCBI): domain Bacteria; kingdom Bacillati; phylum Bacillota; class Bacilli; order Lactobacillales; family Lactobacillaceae; genus Lactiplantibacillus; species Lactiplantibacillus plantarum. The sequence goes on along the minus strand of NZ_CP039121.1, from coordinate 1,377,109 downwards.
TGCGATTGAAAATGACGTGATCCCATCAAAAGCAAAAGCCACCATCTTACGTAATGGATACTTTGAAACACTCGCAAAACGTGGTTGGCGATGATAATAAAGTTTAGTTGTTGGAAAACCTAGTCGTGGTACGATTCCACGCAAGAATAAATTGGTTTCCTCATAGGTTAACAGTGCCTGAACTGCCCGTTGACTTAGCAATCGGAAATCGGCGTGATTAGGTACTAATTGCACACCAATACGCTCCATTAGCCGATAAAAACCGTCCGCGGTCCATCGTTTGAAAAGTGAATCACTACTTCGATCATTGCGGACACCTAATACGATATCGCTACCAGCACGATAGCGCGCCACCATTTCTGGGATTACCTGTGGATCATCTTGCAAATCAGCATCAATCGTAATGACTATCTCAGCAGTCGGACTGGCGACCTGCATCCCAGCCATCAACGCGTTTTGATGACCAAAATTACGACTAAACTTAAGACCCGTCACGGTTGAGTACTGTTTTTCCAACGACTTAATCAGTTTCCAAGTCTTATCTTGACTACCATCGTCAACAAATAATAACTTACTTGCCGCATTGACCTGTTTGTGTTGGATCAGATCCGTCAAGATACCATCCAAGATGTGTGCAGACTTAGGTAACACCGCTTCTTCATTGTAGCAAGGCACAATAATGGTTAACCGTGGATTTTGCATGCTAATTCCCCCAATATGACTCAAATAGTTTTACGAAATAACAATTATAATTGGTACCTTTCAGTAACAACAAGACTTCTTGTGCTACTAGTAGTCTGAATGCGCCATCCACTGAAAAAAGCTCGGCTAACATCTCAAATCATCAATAACGTGTCCATATGCCCCCACAGATAGACACACACGACAATTGTTTTTCTCACCATCACGACCCTCGAAAAGAGTGGCTTACAACCATAATAATTGGCAATATCAATATAATTATTTTGGGCCAAGGAATGCGGCCATTGACATAAATAATTGTCAGTAATCGCGCCACTTACCGGGTCAAATTGATAGTACCAATATCTTACGCACAATTCAAACAAAGCAACAGTTTCAACGCTGATCATTAACAAATTAGCCGAACTTAGCCGACCGCTAGCATCTCACGATTATGCTCAATAACTACAAAACCTGACGCACCAACTTCACGGCGCTTTCGTCCCCAGTACTGTCCAGAACTGCCATTTCTAATTTAATGTTCAATTTTTTACCACTTTCATTACGATTAAAATCCAGTAATTATTTTATAAGCCGTTATCATCGAATCAGCCGATGATAAATATCAAGGCCATAACTAGTGGCCTTAGGCGCAGCAGGCAACATATGATAGCTACGATTGCCATTCGCTTGCCGTTGCGCCACTAGAAAGTATGGCCGGCAATGATAGCGTTGAACAAGTTGTGTATATTCAAATTGATGGGACACCGCAATGACAGTCACTCCGGCTTCCAGTAAGCCGTGGGTAATTTGAAAATTGATTTGCGACCCCGCATGCTCATTAGTTGATGCAAACGACTCGTTCATTAATACCAAGCTAGACGTACTCATAACGTGGATAAGTTGATCCATTCGCTGTAATTCGTCATCCAGCTTACCGTGCCGTTCACCTTGGTCTTCCTCACGTTTAAAATGTGTCAACACCATCTCAAAGGGCGGTGTCTGGTAACAAGTTGCCATGACAAACATCCCCGCCTGAGCCATTAATTCCCCCAGCCCCACGGCGCGTAAAAAAGTGGTTTTACCACCTTGATTTGCTCCCGTGATAACGGTCAATGCCGTTTGAACTGGCAAGAAGTCGTTTGCAACTGCTGGTTGGTTGAGCAATAAAGAAATCAAGGGATTAATCAACTGTTGTGCTTCCATTGATGACGCCAACGTCGCATAGCACCGTGGTGCCGCTGGTAGTCGTCGGCTTAATTGAATTACACCCACTAACCAACCTGTTTCCAATCGCAACTCTTGGAACCAATTGACGACTTCCTGATAAACATTCACTAAAATGGTGGCTAATTTCATCACTGCTTGATTCTTGTAGTGTTCAAGTGCTTTAGCACTATGATCATCCCGTTCTGCAATTTCAAATCCCTGCGCATGTATCTTTAACTTAGTAAACACCTTTTGAAACCGATGTGGTGGTACGACATCAATCACCTCATCAACTGTTGTATCCAGATTGGTGGCCAAGTGCGCTGGTAAAACATAACCATGATCAAATAATACCTGTCGCAAAAATGTTTTCATCGGCTCTAGTTGACCGTTGAACAGTGTATCTAGCGATTGATACCACTGTTGAAGTGCTGGCGCCGGATGGTCAGGTAATGGTTTGTCCAATATCGTGCCAATTGCCTGCAAATATTGCGTTAATAGACGACTTTTGTTGTATAGATGATAACTAGCCGACTCGTGACCAAGCTCCCAAAAATTTTGCCGGACCGTTTCAATGGTTGTCGTTGTAAACTGATACAACCATTCGTAATAGTCCGGGTGCATCAGGGCATGTTTAACCGTTGCTTGACGCCAAGTCAACGCCCGGCTAGTTGTTAATGGTGTAAAAAATAATCTGGTCGCAATTTTTGCGATAACGTGATCATCCGCTGCCATAATATCAACAATTGGTTGTAATTCTAAATCAGCCATCACGGCTTTTTGACTAGTTGTTAACGACCATTCGTCAAGATACTGCTGTTTTTCAAGCGTGATTAGATTGACTTGCATGCTTTAACCGCCTTTCAATTGCCTTAGTTGTCAGTTGATACTTGTTTAATAAACTAGTCGCATATGTCCCAACCGTCTCCGAACAACGATATATTTTATAAGCGCGGATCGTCGTACCAGCAATAATTTGAGCCTGCATCGGTACCATATGTGGAAGCTTAGCAAGACTTTCTAAAAATGTGACGTAGACACCATGGGCCTGCTTTGCTGTCAAATGTGTTAACACTAATTGACCCAACTTTTCGGCATCAACCGTTGTTGTTGAAGAGAATAGCTCATTCATCAAAACAATACTATGCTCATCGACCGTTTGATAGAGCGCGGCCAATCGTTCAATATCGTGCTGGAGCAGTCCCGTCAACTGGGTTGCCTTTTCTTGACGCTCGAAATGTGTCAGAACATGACTTGCTAGGTGTAATGTTGCCCGTGAGCCAGGGATGGGCATTCCGAGGGCTGCTAAATAATAGGCCTGACCAATCATTCGAATATACGTTGTCTTACCACCTTGATTGGGTCCGGCCACAATTAGAAACTGCTCATTTGGATTCAAGACATAGTCATTGGGCACGACTGCTGTTTGTTTGCCAGCCTGAACATAAGCCAACTCCAGATCAAATCCTGCTTCAATCCGCTCTGGTGCTCCTAATTCAACAAGGGTCGGAAGCACAAAGTTAAGCTGGTTCATCCGGGCAAGGCGCTGCGTATAACGTTGCACCGCTAAATACCAATTCAACTCAGTCACGACTTGTTCATAACCTGGAACGGTATACTGCTGATATTGTTGGTAAAATGTCGTTAATTGTGCAAATACTGCTGGATACAACTTATGGAGTTGAACAACAATATTTGCTTGCAGACTAGTATCCCCATTAACTGCTTCGGCAGTCTTAATACTGGCATTGGGACGGTATAACTCGCTTAGATCTGTCATGATGGGTCCAAACAACTTCGTGGCAACCTCAGCACTATTTGACGCAGCCAACTGATTAGTCGTCACACGGACATACCGCCCATTGATTGTTAAATAAAACTGAACTTGTACTAATGCGCTCGTTAATGTGCGCATCATTGTCAGCAACTGCTGTGTCGCAGGCGCCTGCAAATAAGTATCGAGGTCAGCCTGTAACTTTTGTAGTCCTAAACTTTGGGGCTGAAAATGTGCTAACGCCTCTGTAAGCTTTTCAAGTTGCTCATGTTGCTCATATAATGCCGTTAACAGATCGGCGGCCTGTTGATCAGCCGTCCAATCATGGTGAGCCTGCTTGATTTTGGCGGCCGTTTCTGCGGCAGCCGTCACAAAATGTGCCATTAATTGATACCCCGCTGGTCGCAACAAATCTCTAAAAATAGCCTGACGACGCTGCACCGCTTCAATTGTCGTTAATGGTTGATAAAAAATGTCTTTGATTGGTACCGGACAGTCCTGCTGAATTTGTTCGAAAATCAAATTCAAATTTAGATCTTGGAAACAACTTGCAGTAGCGGGACGAGCGACTGGTGGTTGCCCTAAAAATAACAGACTCATCTGCATTATGACTCAACTCTTTTCACTAATTCTAATCAATAAAAAATGGCGACACCTACTTAGACTTAAATCCAAGTAGGTGTCGTCATTAGCATTACTGCTTGTTCGGTGAACACCATCACCGCTAGAATGATTTCAGTATAGCACGCGCACTGACCTTCGTTAACCACTTTGCTTTTATTAAAAATTTAATTAACTAAACATCACGCAAATTGTTTTCAACCAGGCCCATTACCAGCAGATACTATGAGCCAGTCCAAGCACTGGCATGACGAGGTTTCCGAGATTGGATGTTGGTTGTAGAAAAAATCGGTTATACGTTGAATTTCTTTCCTAGTCAACCGTGACGCTTCAAAGACGAGACCAGCTATATTGTCTAACAAACAGCGGTATTACAATCATCATTATTATTTGAACAGGTAGTTTTTAATTTAGATGATTATATTGCAAGCAAAGGCACCGCTGCTCGCCATTTTTATACAACTAGTGCCGTTGCTTAACTTGATTAACATTTCGCATCTGCGAATTATCAAGGGTTTTAAACTTATGGTTGAAAAACGCTTGTGTTTATTTTTCAAGCGCGGTATGCTGTAACCGTTAAAAATAAATGGTGATGACGTTCGCCGTAACTAATTGACTATCAATTTGATGACGTCTACTTTCAATCGGACCTTAGCGGGGCCTTTGAAAGTAGACGTCTTTTTTTATCAACTTGGTCGTAAAATTTGAAAGGGGTTTTCAAAATGTCAGTTGTAATTGATGTTGTTAAAGCACGCGAGGTTTTTGATTCACGAGGTAATCCAACGGTTGAAGCCGACGTTATTTTATCCGATGGAACGTTAGGACGTGCTGAAGTACCTTCTGGTGCCTCAACTGGTACTAACGAAGCGGTTGAATTACGCGATGGTGGTCAACGGCTGCAAGGCAAAGGAACTTCCAAGGCTGTCAATAATGTCAACACAGAAATTAATGGCGCGTTACATGGCGTCAGTCCGTTCAATCAAGCTAAAGTTGATCAAATCATGATTGATTTAGACGGGACTCCTAACAAAGGCCGTTTAGGGGCCAACGCAATTCTTGGGGTTTCCATGGCAACTTGCCGAGCAGCGGCTGCTGAGACACATCAACCGTTGTACCGCTACCTCGGTGGCACTGACTTAGAATTACCACAAACATTCCATAATGTCATCAACGGAGGTGAACATGCCGATAACGGCATCGACATTCAAGAGTTCATGATTACTGCCGTAGATCGCACCAGTTTTCGGGACGGATTTGAGAAGATCGTGAATACTTATCATACGTTAAAAAAGGTCATTGAAAAAGCAGGCTATACAACTGGCTTAGGCGACGAAGGTGGGTTCGCACCCGACTTAGATAACTCCGAGGCCGCACTACAGATGTTGCATAACGCAATTGTACAGGCCGGCTACGTTCCCGGCAAGGAAATTGCGATTGCTTTTGACGCCGCTGCTTCTTACTTCTACAATACCCAAACTAAGCAATACGATTTTGAAGGTCGGCACCTCTCACCAGAAGCATTAAGTGATTATTATGCCACCTTATTGAGCCAATTTCCCGAGATTATTTCTATCGAAGATCCTTACAGTGAAGATGACTGGGAAAACTTTGTTAAGTTCACCCAAAAATATGGTGATCGGGTTCAAATCGTGACAGACGATAACGTCTGCACCAACCCTACACTCTTCGCCAAAGCTATCAAGATGGGGATGGCCAACACATTTCTGATTAAATTAAATCAAATTGGAACGGTCACTGAAACCCTGACAGCAATTCGCTTAGCACGCAAAAATGGCTACGCAACAATGATGTCCCATCGTTCTGGAGAGACTGGTGATACCTTCCTCGCTGATTTTACTGTTGCAACCCGCACCGCACAACTCAAATCTGGGGCCCCTGCTCGTTCAGAACGTGTTGAAAAGTACAATCAACTGTTACGAATCGAAGAAGCACTTGGTACAGAAGGCACCCGGTTAGCGCATTTTCCAGATGACGTCGATCACGACCTCTAAAATCGCAATTGACGGAGCAACCAAACAGAGGTGATTATCATGCAAGCACCCACAAACATACTAATGGGGCTCACAACAACTGAAGTACAAGAACGTTTGCAGAAATACGGGCCCAACGTGGTTCCTCAACGCCAGTTTAGCTTTCGTCACGCCGTTATTACTCGGCTATGGGAACCATCCGCGTGGATTCTTGAAGCTGCCCTACTCGTTGAAATCCTGTTGGGTAAAACGATTCAAGCTGGTTTTATTGTTTTGATGCTCCTATTTGCTGCTGTCACGGGCGCTATTCAAGCATGGCGCTCTGACAAAGTTCTTAAAACATTAACGAATCAATTGACCTTAACGGTTGCTGTCAAACGAAATAATCACTGGCAACACGTTTCAGCAACCCAAATCGTCCCTAACGATGTTATTAGTTTGAACAATGGCGATCTACTACCCGCGGATGTTCAATTGTTAGATGGCACACTAGAAGTCGATGAAAGTAGTATCAGTGGTGAATCACGTGCAATTCGTCATCAAGCTGGGGAACTAGTATATGCTGGCACTGAAATCAAGAGTGGGCACGGATTAGCAGTCGTCGTTAGTACGGGAAAGCATAGTCGGTCTGGCAAAACAATTAGTTTGATCAACCAGTCATCCGCACCCGGTCAGCTTCAAAAGCTACTCAGCAAAATTATTGGTTATCTGGCCATTTTGGACACCGTGCTGGCGATTGTCTTGGTTCTCACCGCAATAATACGTGGTGCTAACTTGATTACAATGTTGCCATTTCTGGCGATGCTGTTTATCGCGACAATTCCGATCGCAATGCCTTCCAGCTTTGCAGTGGCCAACTCAGTGGAGGCCAAACAGTTAGGTCAAACACACATCTTAGTCAGTGATTTATCTGGTATCCAAGCTGCGGCCAATCTGAATTTGCTACTGATCGACAAAACCGGAACGATTACTGCCAATCAGCCAACGGTCGTCGCAATGCATAACTTTTCCCAATATTCTGACCGCGAACTAATCTGCTGGGCTACTAGTGCTACTAATCAACAAAATGCAAGTGTCATTGACGCTGCCATTCTCAACTATGCCCGTCAGCAAGCTGTGAATGTACAAGTGCCCGCACACTTCGAGCCTTTTAATTCACAGCGTGGTTATTCTGAAGGAACGGTGCTGGCCGATCAGCCCATTAATATCAAGCTAGGCGCTTACCAACGCCTGTATCAGCTTGATCAAGATGCTTCAAAATTGACGAACCAAATTGACTTTAGCCGCGGTCGTACCGTTGCATTACTAGTCAACGATAAGTTAGTCGCTTTATTCATCGTTGAAGACCAGCCACGGCCAGACAGTCTGCAAGCAATCAAAAAGATTACTGATCGCGGTGTCAAAGTCATTATGTTGACTGGGGATAACCAGAAGACAGCGGCAACGGTCGCACAGCAAGTGGGCCTAACCGGTAATGTCATGCCATTCAACACATTGACGGCCGATACGGACCCCCAACAATTGGCTGGAATTACAGAAGTTATTCCAGAACATAAATTAGCGATTGTTCAGCGTTTTCAAAAGTTAGGTTACGTCGTGGGCATGACCGGCGATGGTGTCAACGATGCCCCAGCTTTAAAACAGGCTGACGTGGGCATCGCCGTTCAAAATGCCGTAGATCTCGCCAAGCGTTCTGCCAAACTCGTCTTGCTGAAACCCGGATTGACACCAATCATTCAGATTCTTGATAGCGGTCATCGTGTTTACCAACGCATGATGACTTGGACAATTACCAAGTTGTCACGAACAGCCGAATTAACCATGCTACTCACATTGGGCTTCTTGATTTGGCAACTGATTCCGTTAAGTCTGAATGCCATGATTCTGGTAGCTATCTTAAACGACTGTGTCACCCTCGTCTTAGGGACCGACCGCACTCACATTACGTACCATCCTGAGCGCTGGGACCTACGCCGTTTGAGTAAAATTGCTGGTGTTTTAGCGATTGGATGGACGACCCTTGGAATGGGTGTTTTATACGAAGCACTTCATCGAGGATTGACGCCAGGTCAAATTAGCACCGTACTATATTGTTATCTAATCTTTAGTGCGATGCTCACGATTCTAATGACACGCACTACCAAACCATTTTGGCAACAACGCCCCAGCAATTCCGTAATCATTGCCATCACGATCAACTGCCTGATTACGGCTGGTCTGGCTCTGACCGGCCTAGGCATTGCCAAAATCAGTTTATCGTACCTATTAGTCACGTTGGCAATTGTTCTAGTCATGGGGGGGTTACTCACAATTATTCAACCACGTCAAGATTAACTCGACAGAACGCTATAAACGCTGGAACTTCTTTGAATACCAGCCAATTAAAAAGTGTGCCGGGGCAAGGTTGGGTTATGTCTATCGCACTATTGCTCAGTGACACTAGTGTTGGGAGGATTTTGTTCATGTCGTTGAACTAGTCACATTGAACTAGTTTGGTCGTTACAATTAAATTCAAGAATCGAGTAGGAGGTAATTGATTATTTCAATTACCGACCTCTCACACCACCGTACGTACGGTTCCGTATACGGCGGTTCAATAATTTAAGCACTCTGTGTATTTGCTGGAGTGTCTTGGACAGGTTTATTAGTCCAAGACGCTCCAGCTTTTGATTTGTATACGTATAGGTTAGTGTTTTACTATGGGCAGTTTTCCAATATTCCTTGCGGGTATTGGCATTAGTCTTGGCCTGTTCCGGTGTCATTCCTAGCTTAATTAGCTCACGATATCGGGTTTTGATTTTCTTCCACCGTTTCCATATCAACTGTCTAATCCTACTTCGCAACCATTGGTCCAGTTGTTGAATAAACGTCTTCATCTTGCCAATCCCATAGTACTGTAGCCATCCTCGCATTTTCTGTTTAATTTCCTTCATCAACATTAACCAACTAATTCCGCTACTTCGCCCAGTCATTATCTTAAGGGCTTGTTTGATTCGCTGTTTCACGACCTTGTGCGGTCGTGCATATGCCCCATTACGGTCTACACCGAGCGTAAATCCTAGAAACTTTAGTCGGAGTGGTGGGCCAACCGTCGTTTTATGACGGTTAATTGTTAGTTACAACTTAATTTCAAGAAAGATTGTGACATTGTGTAAGACTCGTTCTCCCGCTCGCTTACTTCTGACATAAATATTACAGTCATCGGCATAGCGCACAAATTGGTGGCCCCGCTGGGTCAATAGCTTGTCCAACTCGTTGAGATAAATATTGGCCAGTAGCGGCGACAGGTTCCCACCTTGTGGTATTCCCTTCGTCGTCTTTCGAAAAAGCTCGCCATTCATGACCCCGCTTGTTAGGAAGCGCCGAATTAGGTGGAGTAGCCATGGATCAGTTACTCGTTGTTTGATGAAGTTCATTAGTAAGTCGTGGTTAACCGTATCAAAGTATGCCTTGATTGCAGAGTTCGGTGACACTTTGAATCGCGTCATGCGCACTCCGACCTGGTCGGAATCCATAGCTATTGTCGGAAAATACTTGTTCGTATATCGGCGAAAGCACCTGTACCACAGCTTGTTGGATCATACGATCAACAACTGTAGGCACTCCCAGTTTTCTGGTTGAGCCATCGGGTTTTGGTATCTCTACCCGTCTGACTGGTTGCGGCCGATATGTTCCATTACGTAAACTCTCTAGGAGTTCTTCCCGGTTCTTGTAAATATATTCGGCCAGTTGGTCAACGGTCATGCCGTCAATTCCAGCTGCACCCTTATTCCTCCGAACACGCTTAAACGCTAGGTTCAGATTACTACTTGCAAGGAAGGACCCGGTCTACAAATTGAATGCCATCCTGCGCCGTACTTTCACCGTTAGTAGTACTATGCGCCCCAAGATACTCTTTGTCTTCCAGACTATTCATCCCTTGGCGGTCAGCTTATTCTGTTTTCTGTAATCTTCGCACTACCAACACCTCCAGTATCGGTGAGAATTATTATTGTTCAGTCCTTCATCTGCCATACGGCAGATTACTATGACCTCGGCTGACTAGTTTACTCCTGTAAACCCATATTGGCGTCCTTGTTGGGAGCTTATCCGACAGGCCTCCCCGGGTAAGAATGATAGCTTTCATACCATGCAACCGTTGGCTTTACTAACTTCGACTTCGAGTAGTGTAGGACTTCAGTTTGTGAAGCAACTTCATCCAGTCTAATCAGCCTTGTAGCCACTCCTTGTACATCGGTTCGGTATTTTGTCTTAGGCTTCCTTCAGACTCCGTCTCACGGCGGACGCCCTTGCCCTCAACTCGTGGTTCCGACTACTACGGCCCACAGCGGACTTACACCGCCTAGTTATCACCCATGCCGGGCGCACTTCAAAGATGGATTTCCAGAATTTCTGGAAGCCTATTTTGATGCTAATCTCAATCTTAGTCAGTACTTATTTCAAATAGCCAATTAACGAAACGGCACCCACACAACGGCTAAAAATAAAATGAGCCCTAACACGATCATCATTAAGTGCTGCTGGCCTTCATTCGTTTGCGGTAACGTTGCCGCCTTCGAAGTTTGGGCATTCGGCGCTGTGGATTCGCCTAACGCATACCTTGCCGTGGTACCGGTTTGTGTGCCTGGAGCCATGATTTCATGAATAGCCCAAGCCATCATTTGCGTGATCTGAGTCGTATTTGCTGACGGTGTACCAGGGACTGGCATCCCCCGCTGTTTCGGTTCAGTTGTTCCCGGCTGCTCCGGTTCGGTCGGCTGCGCCTATCGATCAGTCGCCGTTACTGTCACTACCGCCGTCTGACCATTCACAATTGTGAAGTCTAGCGGCGTTTGATTTAAGTCATAACTCGCTGGAGCCTTAGTTTCAACAAATTGATATCGGCCAGGGATTAGCTTATCCACACGGATTTGACCCAGAGCATTGGTGACCAGCCCCTGCTGAATCGTCAGCCCGGTAGCGTCAATCAGCCGATAAGTTGCCCCCAGCCAGCGCTCGGCCATTGCTAGCATCGGTTTTAGTCAGCACAACTGCCCCAGTGACCGCCACCTTTTCATCAAATTGGGCAACTTCAACTGGTGTCGCAATTGTATCGACATCAACTGTGAAGTTGATTGGTGTTGGGTTCAAAGCGTAGCCCAATGGTGCTTTGGTTTCGACAAACCGATAATGTCCCGGAACTAAGCCAGCCACATTAATGGCACCCTCTTCATTAGTCGTCAATCCAGATTGAATCACTTCACCATGCTGATCCTGTAACTGATATTCAGCCTCACTCAACTCACACTTAATCGTAGCATCGCGTTTGACCAAGGTTACGCTGCCAAGTTGATTATCACCGTTACCAGTCCCATTACCACCATAACTAACATTGCCACTAACGGTCGTGCCATTCATAGATGCGAAATTATTCCAGTTATTACTACTTCCCGAAACCTTCGTCAACTTGCTGTTATAAACTATGTTAACGGCAGTCGTAACATTGCTAAAAGTGAAGAGGCTGTGACATAAGTCTCTAGAAACAAAGCAGGTCTGGAAAAATCTTCGGATTTTTCCAGACCTGCTTTTGATATAATAGAAAATAAAAAAAGAGCATCGGTCGCACCCGATACTCTACGAAATTATCCTCGAAAGGACATTCCTAATATGCAAGATTATTATAACATGAATCAAACCACTTTGAGTATTGCCTTGGATTACCAACCAGAAGATCATCATTCTGCTCGTTACATCAACCAGCTTGTTGAGAGTTTAAAACTAAAATATGATTACCAGTTTGGCCGTCCGCGGGAATATAACCTCGGTGCCATGTTAAAACTGGTCCTTTTAGCGTACAGCTATGGCATTTTCAGCAGTCGTAAAATTGAACGGTTTGCCCGTGAAAACAAGCCAGCTGGGTGGTTAATTGCCGACCAAATTCCGTCCTACCGGACGATTTGTCGCTTTAGAATTTCTGATGAACTGGCCACTTTGACAACCGATAGCTTATCACAGCTAACCCAATATCTTCGTCAAAATGGCATGATTGATGATGTTTCATTTATTGATGGAACTAAGATCCTAGCCGACGCCAACAAGTATAGCTTTGTTTGGAAGAAGAATACGATACGATTTGACAAGATGAATCGCGAAAAACTCGTTGACCTGTTAGGCGAGCTTCATGAAGCTAAAATTGTCGGTGAAATTCCGGCAGGATCAGAGCTGACTCCCGAACTATTGGATATCATGATTAGCAAGGTTGAGGATCACTTAGTGGTCCTTAATGAAACCGTGGAAGCAACTAAGCAGGTTTCCCCGAACCCAGCCAAACAGCAACGCCGGACTGTTAAATCACAAAAACGTAAGTTGGATAAACGACGTGATAAAATGCGTGAACACCAAGCACAGCAAGCAATCTATGGTCAGCGTAACAGCTACTCTAAGACGGATCACGATGCCACCTTTATGCGGGTCAAGGAAGATCCGATGCAAAACGGTCAATTAAAACCTGCCTACAACGTTCAAATCGCCACGAGTAATCAGTTCATTACGGGATATCGGCTTTTCCAAAATCCAACCGACACACGAACCTTACAACCGTTTATTGAACATTTAAAGGCCAACAATGTGTTAGGTCACACCATCGTTACCGATGCCGGATACGGTTCCGAAAGTAATTATCGGTACTTGGAAGATGAATTCGGTCAGCATACCGTTTTGATTCCCTACGGCACAATGCTTAAAGAGAATAGTCGAAAATGGCAAAGTGATGACCGTAAGGTTATGAACTGGGACTATCATGAAAAAGATGATTATTTTATCAATCCGCAAAACGTCCGGTTTAATTTTAATGCTTATCGTCGACGGACTGATAAGTATGGTTTTACCCGTGACTTTAAAGAATACATTGCCGAAAAGTATGATGAAAATCATCAACTAATTGCCGCGGCACTAACACCAAAAGGATATCTTAAAAGGATTTCCGTGAACGAAAATTGGGAATATTTCAAATCGAAACAACGAGAATTACTTTCAGCTCCAGAAACTGGTCAGATTTACGCTCAACGTAAGATCGATGTTGAGCCAGTTTTTGGCAAGATGAAGGCTTCTTTACATTTCAATCGATTCTCGGTGCGAGGTTTCGACAAGGTCACCAAGGAAGCCGGAATCGTAATACTGGCGTTAAACATTATGAAACTGGTCACGGTAGGGACCAACTTTAAAAATCAAAGGCGTAAGCAAATGGGACGAGAAACCAAAATTCGGTTTCTCGTCCCATTTGCTTATACAGAGGCTAGTTATGTCACAGCCTCCTTGTGGCACAATCGTCCCGACTGCACAAAATTACCGGCATCGTTGTAGGCGCCCGTTTGCGCAATTACTGAATCGGAGAGGTAACTTTGATTGGAACCCAATGTGTCATTGACAACAACTGTTCCAAGCTTCTTACCGCTTGGATTGAATGCAATATTCCATGTTAAAGTTGCAGGCAGGCCATGCTCATCATAGCTTCCAATCAAAATATACATCAGAATCAGCCGTGCCTTTCACGTAAAACTGGAGGGTACTCGCGCGATTCGTCCCCATTTGTGATAAGGCATCGTTGAAAGTAATCAGTCCAGCGGTTTCACCCGCTTTAATTTTAAAATGACCAGCAACTCGACCATTATCGTCTTTCAATGGAAACCCCAAATCAACGGGTGCAACCGTCCCATTCGGCAATTCTGTATCACCGGCCGCAATTGGTTGACCATTGCGAATAGCCCAGTCATACTCGACTGTAAAATCCTCCCATTTGCTTAATTGACTTGTATCTGTGATGACATTGCCATACCGATCAGTCACTCTGGCCTCATTCCCCGTTAGGCCAGCCGTCGACACATCATCCGCTTGTCCAATCCGTCCTAATACTATGACTGTCACTAAAACTGTTAACAGACCTAGTAGGACTGAAAACAATTTATTTCGCATAAAACTGCCCCCATTCTCTGCCAAACACAACCAACTTTGATACTTAGAATATCCATTGGAATTACCAATAGTTCTACGATCACTTTATAATAAGCCCATCTTTTTCATCAGTGTTATTAATAAGTTGTCATTGGTAGATTTACAAACAAGTTGATGATTAATCAATCGCTACCCACGTTACTTATTTAGCCTTCCAATGGCCAACGTCACCGTATTTTTTACCAACCTGACATGACACGTCTCCACTCAGACCATCCATTAAAAACTGTTTGACGTTAGCGCCTAAAATCTCTAAAATGAACCCATTGGTCTTTATTATCAAATTAATTTTAAGGAGTGTCTTCATGGCGCAAATCTATATTGCTAGTCCGTTTTTCAGTCCCGAACAAGTGACGCGGGTCACACAACTTGAGGAAGCTTTAGCAAAAAATCCAACGGTCACGGATTTTTATTCACCACGTCTACACCAGGACGCTCAAGCCGAACAGTTCACCAAAACTTGGGCGACCGAAATTTTCCACCGTGACATGGCCCAAATTGCGGCCGCGCAAGTCATCGTGACTGTCTTAGACTTTGAAGCCAAAAACTTAGATTCTGGTACCGCCTACGAGCTAGGTGTGGCTACCATGCGCGACTTGCCCATCATCGCCTTGCAGGAAAAAGATGAGGCCGTCAACCTGATGATTACCGAAAGCTTACACTGGTATACCAAACAAGTGAGTGATTTTGAAACTTACGACTTCCAACAATTACCTAAAGGCGACTTTATCGGTGAAATTTTATAATAAAAAACGAAGCCAGACTTTCGACTATTATCGAAAGTCTGGCTTCATATTTTGTAGTTCTTAATTTTACTTACCAGTGGGCCCCAATCGTCTGTTGCCAAGCAAAGTACGGGGTGCCCTTTGTCAATGCTTCAAATTGATCAGCCGTCAAATTGGGCCAGTCGATGTCACTGGTTGCCAATTGTAACGAATCGGTTAAGTGAAGATGAAAGTCGGTGATCCAAGCCAACAGCGGTTTCAACACTGACAAATCGGTATTTAACATCTGATAAGTAGCGGTATCGCTGGTCAACGTCACCGCCAATGTGTAACGGGCCTTCATTCGTACGCCATTACCAAGTTGCCGCACGATTGAGCGATACAATCCCAGCTCGACGTCCGTGATGACTGTGGGTATTGGCGCCAAGGTTTGAAAGACTGTGCCGCGCTCATCGGCCAAACTCAGCCGACTAGGCGTGATCGTCAAACGCCCATGAGCAGCCGCGCCCTCATTCAACGCTTTCAAGATAAACGGCGTCTTTTTGCGCGCGGTCGAATACTTGTGATCATTTAAAACAATCGTCATATAAGCTGGTTGGTGCGTAATATTGTCCGCAATGTTCGTCACCGCGACTGGCATTGGTTTTTGCATGTGATAATCTCCCTTGTCGATCTGCTTCTCTCTACGGTCGATTATACACTAACACGACTCAACCAACGTAGCGACTTAATAATTGCCTTAGGCCGTCACCGGATCAACGTGCTCAGCAACAGCATGAGCCGCCGCGATTCGACCGAACGTAAAGATATCACTAAGCGAGTTACCACCCAGCCGGTTACCCGCGTGAATTCCACCGGCTACTTCTCCCGCCGCGTATAGCCCGTCGATAATCTGACCGTCCGTATTTAAAACGTGAGCATCCGGATCAATCTTCAAGCCCCCCATCGTGTGGTGGGTTGCTGGTTTACGCGGCGTTGCGTAAAATGGTGCCACGGCAACTTTCAAATCAAAGGCCGTCTTATGAAATTCAGGATCCTCGCCAGCATCAACGTAACGATTGTAGTCCGCAATCGTCTTGGTCAGGGCTGCCGGGTCCATGCCAATTTGGTGCGCTAAATCTGTCAAAGTATCAGCACGGAACAAGGTCCCATTCGCCACCTGCTGGTCAATTTTAGCTTGTGTCGTGTTGTAAGCCGTCTTTTTAATTTCATCATCGGCAATTAGATAGAAGAGACTCCCATTATCAATGGCCGCCTGAGTTAACTCATCACGACTGCCGTACTCATTGACGAACCGTTTTCCTTGCTGGTTTACCATCACAAAGTTTGCCGGTGGCACTTGGAGCCCACTGAATAATTCGCCGGTCTCCGGATCAGATACCGGCATCATTTGTGAGAAGCCCATCCCAACTAATGCTGCACCAACACTAGTCCCTAGCCGAATTCCATCACCAGTCATTGCGGGTGAATTAGTCGTCTTGACATCATCGTCGATGGCCGTCCAGTACGTATTGTACTTTTGTAACATTTTAGTATTCGCTGCGAAACCACCAGAAGCTAAAATCACCGCATCAGCATGGACAATAACTTTCTCATGAGCCGCATTAGTCGCAATGACGCCACGAACTTGCCCATCCGTCACCAGTAATTCTTTTACCGGCGTTTCCGTCATAATCGTACCACCCTGTTGTTCAACAAAGGCCCGTAAAGTCTTGATGTAAGCAAACCCTAGATCGCCCATTGGCTTATGCCCGCGCCGCCAGATGGCTCCAACTGGCATTGTCACTTGGCTTTCATCAAATTTCACACCAATCGATTGTAACCACTTGACTGAATCCAGGGCGTTATCCGTCAATTCTTTTACCAAATCATACTGACCGTGAATCTCTTGACCGTTCAAATCAGTCCGTTGACCACCTAAATAAGTTTGAATCCGATGTAACAAGGTTGAATCAAATAAGGTGCCCTTTTGATTGGTATTGGCAGTCAGGTATGCGTCAATCTGCTGTTTCAATTTACGGAAATCAGCCCGATATTCAGGTGCAATTGTACTTTCATCACGCTCACTCAGATCCTTCAACGTTTGCTTTTCACCTGGCAAAGCTGCAAACTGTCGTTGCCAATCCGGATCAGCCGCATTCATGGGCCCCCCAGCGCGAACGGTATTACCACCGACAGCTGGGAATTTTTCTAGGACAACGGCTTGATGACCAGCCTGTAACACTTTGGCCGCTGCCGTCATACCAGCCCCACCAGCACCAACCACTACGACATCAGTCGTCACTTCTTTGACAGCAGGTTGAGCGACCTGCTTAGTCGCACGCCGTTTCTTCAAATCATCAGGATTGGCACCAGCTTCTTTGACCGCACGAGCGACCCCATCGATAACACCATGACTGGTAATTGAAGCCCCGGAAATCGCATCAACAGCGAGCGTTTGGCCCGCAATAATCTCCTTGGGAATGCGTTCAAAAGCCACATCGGCAATCCCCTGCGTTTCACTACTGGTATCAATTTCAATATTTTCAATCCGGTCAGCGGAGAGGGTCACTCGCATTGGCAATTCGCCATTATGTCCAGTGGCCGTCACCTGATAAGTACCCGGGGCAAAGCTAAGCGCTTCTGGTGCCCGCATCTCGGCGACGATGGTCGCAAACTTCTGAAACTTTGCAAAACAACTGTCCAGAAAATCAACCGTCCCTTGCACCTTTAAATTACCTTGATCGTCAAAAGCCGTTTGGGCACGACCTAATAAGAATTCTGAACCGGGCATGACACTGGCGTTAACACCGGGAGCGTCTAAAATCTGGCGCAGGTGTAGTTGCGCGCGTGACGATCCTTGGACGCTGTATGAAGCCCCAACAATCATTACTGCTTGACCATCTAATGGGTGAATTTTGAATGATAACCATTCAATAATGCTTTTCAACGCGGAAGGCACGGAATGATTGTGTTCCGGTGAGGCAATGATAACCCCGTCAGCCGTCGCAATTTTAGTGGCAAAGTTTTGAATGATGGTACTGTCAGTTTGATCATTCGATTCATCAAACATCGGGACATCAGTCAATTCTAAAATTTCGATTTCGGCTTGTGTCGCAAAATGTCGTTGCATAAATTCCAGCAACATCCGATTGTACGAATGCTGAGCATTCGTTCCAACAATTCCAACAAATTTCATGTTTATTCCTCCCCAGTCACTTGCCGCCACGAGAACTGCTTACTCTTTTCGAAAAACTGACTCGACGGCATGATTTTATTCGTTAAATCTACAAAATCAATGAATTCGCCAAACGCATTGTCTAATTCCTGAACTTTATCCGGATAAGTCAGGTCGCCCTGATCATCAAAAGCTTGTAGTGAACGGCCTAGTAAGTATTCAATATTTGGCATCACCAGTGCTTTTAATTCCGGCGCCTCTAAAATCTGGCGTAAGTGCGCTTGAGCGCGTGAGGTTCCCAGTGAGCCGTTCGAGGCCCCAACAATCATAACTGGTTTATTAATTAACGGCCGCGTGGTATATGACAGCCATTCGATTGCACTTTTTAGTACGGCCGGAATTGAATGATCATACTCCGGCGTGGCAAAGATCACGCCATCTGCTGCGGTGATCTTATCACTGAGCTGTTGAATTGCTACTGGTGCTGTTCGGTCTTCCGGTTCATTAAAAGCCGGTAAATCTTTTATTTCACAAATTTCAATCGTGGCTTGTTGCTGAAAATGCCGTTGCATATATTGCAGTAACTGCCGGTTGGTCGATTTGGTTGCATTCGTCCCAACAATCCCAACAAATTTCATAATTTCAGATCCTTTCAGGATGATTTAAACAGTCGTTTTCGACGAGTAGCTATTGAATGATTGGCCACTCTTAATACTGATTAGTGTACGTGAAAGCGCTCTGCTTGTGAAATATTTATTTATCTATACCCCGATAACAAATTTACTATGTCGACGATTCGCGTTAAAATTAATCATGTTAAAATGGTTGGTCATAATGCTATTTAGCCACTATCGCCAGGATGTTGACAGAACTTATTGAACATGTTTTGAACGTCCTTATGGCGATGCAACTAACTCAACATGACCAAATCAGCAATCAAACGAATACTCACCTAATCACAATGCGAGAGGAAGGCGCTTTATGCCAAAATCAGATTCTAGCGAAATGCGACGGTTTTTAGATGTGTTGCTCAAGCACGGCAATTTTACCCGGGCGGCTAAAGATCTCTACATTTCACAACCTTACCTCACCCAAAGCATCCGCAATGTTGAAAAAGAATTGGGCGTCACCATCATCAATCGTGAAGTCACGCCACTGCGACTGACCACGGCTGGGCGGACTTATTATCAATATTTGACGGCGCTCGAAAACGAGAAGGATTACTTTAATAAGCAAATTAGGCAATACACACATGCCAACCAGCAAGTAATTCGGCTGGGCGTCTTATCTAGCCTCGGCTATTACTTATTGCCCCTATTTTTACCTGCTTTTTTGAAAGCCCACCCGGCCACTAAGATCGAATTAACCGAAGATATCGCTAGTCGCAACGAACAGCGCGTGCTCCACGGTGAACTGGACTTCTTAATTGGTCAAAATCCGGAAACCATCGCGCCGGGGCTTGAAAGTTATGACCGCGGTCGGGACGGGTATTACGCGATTATCCCGAACACCGTCAACTGGTACCAACCACATCAGGCCTTCATTAATCCGGGAGCGCTCCCCCTTAACGACCTGCTACAAGCGCCTCTAGTCTTGTCTCCCCACGGGTCATCGATTCGACGCCAAGTTGACTACTTATTACAAAAGCACAACGTGACACCGAATATCGTAATTGAGAGCACGAATACCGCCACCATCACCAAACTAGCCACTGCTGGACTGGGTATTACCTTTTTACCAGACAGTGTGCATACCCAACCTGATCCAGAACGCTATAACATCTTACCTTTGCCCCAAGCGTTAATGTCCCTGAATTATTTCATTGCCTTTCCAGCCGAGCATTCACTGAACCAGGTGGAAAAAGACTTGGTGACGATCTTCTTAACCCAGTTAGAAGCCGATCTGGCACAATCGTCAACAATTTCATGATACAACAAATACCCATCTGCTTAGCCGTTAAGACGGCCAATGTAGATGGGTATTTTAACAGTAACCATTATTTCAAAGACGCACCAGTTAAGATATGCTTTTCGTTGCGAAATTTTGACGCCACGCCTACACTTTAGCTAACCAATACATGCTAATCTAGTCACGAAAAGTAAGGATGGCTTATCATGATAACGAATAAATGCCGTTACGGACTGGTAGGTCTAATTTCGATAGTCCTAACGTTTGGTCTTTCCGCTTCTAATCGGCTCCGTGCGTCCTTCAACGCTATGCCGGCTATCACCTACATGTCAAAATATGGCATTATCAACCATCGAACGCATTGGCAAGCCATGCTACATGCGACTGATCATGGTCGCAAAATCACGTCACTGACCCAACCCAATCAAATTCTGCGCGCTGCAAATTTACATTCATTCGCCGTCGCCAATCTCCGCCAAGTCGAACATGCCACCCGTCCGACCAAGACAATGAGTGCCGGCCTCACCATCATCAATGTGCCAGCATTTTACAGCAGTCAGCACCAATTACAAAAACAGTATTGGACACAACTCCAGCACCTGATTAAACAAACTAAGCCGACAACCGATTTAATCTTAAACTTCGCAGCAAATACTGGTGGTAGTTCGGCACCGATGATTGCTGGCCTGGCCGCCATCATTCCAGACGGCACCCTCTACACCGGCATCACGAACCATCATCGCAACCGGCCACGTATGATGTACCATGGCCGAATCACTGGTGGACTCGGTCAAGATGACTTTAACTTTTCGCAACCAACAGCGGCCCACTTTCGTCATATTTATGCCATTATTGGTAACCAGACAGCGAGTGCCGCGGAGGTGACCATCATGGCGCTAAAACGTAACCCGCACGTTACTTTAGTTGGGCGTTCTTCCGCTGGATATACTAGTCTCAATGGTGGCGTCTTTTTAAATACCGCCGTGGCCGTCATGACGATTGGAACGCTCAAAGCGACCGTCAAAATCCATGGTCAGCAATACTTCAATAACCAGCCGTTAAAGCCAGACATACCAACGTTATATCAGCCATTGGCACCATTACAATTAGGACAATCGCCCCATTTAGATGCCGACTTTCTGTCCGAGTTACAAACCATCATGAAGCACTACCACTGACGCCCCGTCCTTTCAGCTTCAACTACTGGATTCACAAACTTCAGCCTAGTCAATCGGCACTATTGTGATTCAGTTGGCCGTTCAGCTGCACTAAAAAATCAGCTTACGCAGCCACCGCCATCCCCAAATTACAATTGTAATCAGAATAGCTGTGACCAGCCAAGCAACTAACACGATACCAATACTGACGGTAGCTGCCAGTGCACGGTTCGCCATCTTCACAGTTGCCATACCAGGCACACTCTCAGGCCGCAGTACACCGTAAGCGACTAAGCGCATTGCAATCAAAACGGTACTATAACTCGCACCAAGTTGCCAAGCTGGCCGAGCCATCTTCTTTACTCTCGTCTTCATCTTCTTCATAGTCGTCCGCCGGATCAAACCGTCGGGCCCACTGTTCAGTTGTCAACGGATCTGCTAAATCCCAGTGTTGCCAGGCATCCGCCCAGTTGGCTGTCGTCTCATCATTGAGCGTGTCATCGAGCGTGCGTTGCATCAATTTATTCTGCAAAGTTGCCTTGGCAGTCAAATCACCGTCCCACTCAAGCTGATCAAAGAACTCAATAGCTAACGACAAGCCCTGCATGAGCGTAATTGCGGCCGGATCAATCTGACTTTTCGCCACAAGCTGTGACCATTGCGCGTCCAAATCTCGATCAGCACTTTTTTGCCATTGTTCAAGTTGGCTAACCAATTCAAAAATCTCAAAAGAGTCCTCAGTATCCTGGTACTTATCGAAAAAGGCCCACATCACGGCTGGTAATTGCTCAGCAGTCAACGTCAGCGGGGCGGCAGACTCCGGATGCATGCTCTGGCGATGTGCACGCCACACTTGCCACCCGGCACCACTGACCTGAGTGGCCGCCCGTTTACCAATTTCTTGCAGATATTCCTGATCTTGTGCCTGCAAAAACGCGTTCATCGCTGCATAGGCTTGAACTTCTTCTAATTGACGTTCTGGTCGTACCCCAGCTGGCAGCACTAATTCATCCTCTCCGTCGGTCTCATCAACTTCATGTTCAGCATGATCATTGGGCGTAAGCACGGCCCTAACTGCCCGCTTCCATGCTTGCCACATTGGATCATCCGCCGTTACCTCATAAATTGCCCCGGCTTGCATCCGATTTAGTAGTGACTTGACGGCGTCATCGATTTCATCGTCGTCAAATTCATCCTCAAGTCCCAGATAGCTAGTTTCCAACCAACAATCCGCGAGCCAATAAAATGTCGTTACATATGCTTCTTGTTCGTTCATCCCGATAATCTCCCCTAATGCGTGCAATTTTAAATCATTTGTCTCTGTGACGGTCCCGTCACGTGCCACAGTTGCCGGATTATCGTTTAATCAATCAGTCTGGCCGCTAGATTACGCGCATCGTGCACGCCAATACTGCTCAACATGCCCTAATTCAACACGTATGCAATGGTCAACGATAACAACTAATCACTCGTAGTAACTTATCATGTCAGGATATTAATTGCAATTAAAATTTTTATTTTATCTTTAATGACGGCCCACGCTAATTAATGGTGCACCGTCTCACCCACCCCAATGGAATTCGTCATCAAAAATAAAGGTCACAAAAAAACTGTTAAAATCATTGATTTCAACAGTTCTTTCAAACACCGTATCGATTTAGTTAGTTTTGTTCGTCTGGTAATTCGCCCTTCGTTTGATCACCAGTTGGCCGGTAAAAGTTACGACCATCCATAGCAAAGATCCGCTCCGTATACGTGCCCGGCTCTGCATGTCCAAGTGAAGTCTGCATCATTTGAATCGACGCGTCCAACTCGTCCAAGTCATGTAAGATTTCAGCTTCCATAATATGGGGCCGAACGGGTGACCCATATTCTAACAAACCATGGTGCGCAAGAATCGTATGCCGCAAGACTAAAACAGATTCCGACTGCTCGTCAATTTTCAACTGTTGACAAGTCTCCACGATTTGTTCATCGATCAGGACAATGTGACCGACCAAGTTCCCTGCCAACGTATAAGTCGTCGAGACCGGCCCCGACATTTCAATCGTCTTACCCATGTCGTGCAAAATCGCACCGGCGTATAGTAAGGCCCGGTTAACGTGGGGATACTGATCGGCAACTGCCTTAGCTAAGCGCAAAATTGATAACGTGTGATAGGCTAAGCCACCGGCGAACGCGTGATGATTTTTCTTCGCCGCGGGATAGCTAAAGAACCGGTCATGAAATGTCGTTAACATGTGGCGAACAATTCGATTCCAATTAGGTTCAGTAATTTCAAAGACAAACTGATTGATTTCGTCCGCCATCGTGTCGGTCTTTAGTGGTGCGTGTTCCACAAATTGTTGCACTTCTTGCGGTTCGCCACTATGAGTGAGCCGCATTTGTTGAATTTTGATTTGCGGATTACCCTGATAGTTTTCGCGTTTACCTTTCAAATGAACGATCCGACCTGCCTGAAAGTTTTCGACATCTGTATCGCTTGCATCCCAAAACTTCCCGGAAATCTCGCCGGAAGTATCCTGAAAATTAATGGCTAAAAACTTCTTGCCGTTCTTGGCGATGCGAACTTCCGAATCTTTCAACAAAAAATAGCCATCCACGGTTTCATCTAATTGATAATCAAATAACTTCTTTGCCATGTTATCCCCCCTAGGTTAACTGCTGTACAGTCGCTGTCTTCAGTTGGGTCAGTGCCGCTGTCTCATTCGTAAAGTAGAGCACTTGATGATGCTGAGCAACTGCTGCTAAGACTTGCCAAGCAGCTTGCTTACGTTGCTCATCAAAATTCACCAAGCCATCATCAATCATTAGTGGTAGCTGAGCTGCTTGGCCCAAATGATTGATCAACGCTAGCCGTAAAGCCAAGTACAACTGTTCCTTAGTCGCCGTTGAAAGTTCCGCGACCATGAACTGCGTTGTTGCCGTCTTCACAACCATTTCATCACCGTCTAAGTCAATCTTATTATACCGCTGTGCCGTTAATTGCGCGAAAATCGTGGTTGCTGCGGCCAAAACAGTTGGTAATTGCTGTTGTGTCAATGCCTGCAGCGCCGTATCGATCCAGTTCGCACCCAACTGCCGCGTTAGCCATTGACGTGCCATGACTGTGATTTCCGTTTGTAGATCCGCCTGTTGCTGACGTAGCGTAGCGTACTGGCCATCCGCCGTCAACTCTTGGAGTTGTGCTTGCGCCGTGGCAATGTCCGTAGCTAACTGTGTCAGTTGCTGCGCCGTTTGGGTACGTTGTTGCTGTCTTTCAGCCAGTACCGCTTGCAACGCTTCAAGCGACGTATACTGCTTTAACGCCGATAGCTCAGCAGAACTGAGTTGTTGCTGTAATTGTTGACGACTCGTGGCGTTGGCCGTTTGCTTTTCGGCATCACTAACCGCTTGCGTCAACGCGTCTACATCCGCTAAACCGTTGGTCGTTGCTAACGCCTGTAGCTGCTCGGTCAGATCACGGACCTGCTGCGTCAACTGCTGGACCTGCCGCTGGACAAAGGCAAAGTCGGGGCCGGACATGGTCTGCTGTTGCATCACTTGATGGACTTGATCATAGAATTGGGCAATTCGAGTAACACTTGTCGTTAAATGATCCTGATCAACAGGAATCCATCCTGCCGCAAATTGATAAGGCTGAATCAATTGCCAGAGTTTGGCAGCCTGTGTTGCTAATGCTTGATCAGCAGTCGTGACCGCAGCTTGTGCGCGTTGCAGTGCCGCGACTAGTTCCAATTGCTGTAAGGCTTCACTGGCAGTCAGATTCGGTGCCAGACCAGCAGCCACTAATTGGTCTGATAAGTGGTCGGTTGCTTGCACCGGTTTACCCTGACTACGGGTCATCCCAAACCAACCAAGTAGGGCCACACCTGCTAACATCAAGATCCATTTAAAGCCGCCTAATGGTAGCAATAATCCCGCGACAATCCCGATTGCACCACCAATCAAGCGCCAATCAAGCGATGGACTATTCGGGGCCGGATATTGGCGACGCGTGTTCGCCGTCGCTGCCAACGTCGCCTTCAAGGTCTCGATTGCGGCCTGTTTGTGCGGAGAGAGGCAACCTAACAGCTCAGGATGTGCATTACTTTGCGCTTGAAAATCAGCCTTGGCAGCACTTCCCTGCTGGGTCAACGTTTGGTATTGGCCTAAGGTTTGTTGCAGGGTTGGTAACTGAGCTTCTAATTGGTCAAACTGGTCTTGATGTTGGACGTAGAAGCCAACTAGTCCTTGAGATTGTGTATCAACTGGTTGCTGACTTAATTGCTGACGTGCACTCGCCAAGGCGTGTTGCAATTCCGTTCGCTGTTGGCTTAATTGTTGATAGCGTGTCCTAGTCGCCGTAGTTAGTGTCGTCGTCATATTAGTGGCTTGCAGTTGCTGCAATTGTTGATAGACCGGCCACTGATTTCGTAAATTGGCGAGCTGTTGTTGTTCATGATCCAACTTGGTTAAATCACGTTGGGTACTTGTCCGTTGTGCCTGCAAATCCAGCAATCGATTTTGTAATGTTTCGTATTCTGGGTACCGTTGCTTGGCCGCCTTGACCTGTTCTGTCAACATGCGATAGTGCTGCAATGCTTGATTCAACCTGGGTTTGCGGCCGCGGGGCTTATATAACGCCTCCGCATCTGTCCGTAACGTAGTCGCCGTTTCTCGCCATGGTGCACTGCCCACCAATCCGACTTGTTGTAATTGCACGTTCAAATCGCTGGCGTGCATAGTTTTGAGCGCCGTCAATTCAGCCTGGTTAAACGTAAACAATCGCAAATACTGGTCACGATCATAAGGCGCTAACCACTTGTCAAGTAAGGCCAGCGGTTGAGCGGCCTGCGTCTGCACGTTCACCAAGGTAGCGGGTTGATCACCTAACCGGGTCAACCGGTATGTCGTCTCGTCAACCACTAGCTCTATCGAACCACCGTACTGATTCGTACCTTGTGGTTCATGGCGTTCAAGTGGGTGACGGCGGGAGGGAAAACCAAATAACATGCCGAGAATAAAGGCCCGCATTGTTGATTTACCACTTTCATTGAGGCCGTAAATCACTTGAAGCCCATCACCAAACTCGAACTGCTGCTGTTGAAATTTGCCAAAGCCCGCAATTTCAAGACGCTTAATCTGCATCATCATTCACCCCCGTCGTTAAATGGTACTGATCATTTAAGAGTCGCACCACTTGTTGTTGCCAAGCAGTGGGTGACATATCTTCCAGCAACGCGGTGTTCAGAAAGTCTTCATCCAAGAGTTTGCCTGCAAGTTCAGCGACTGCTTGATCGGTCACGACCTGCTCACCAACTTGTTGCCAGGTCGTCGCGTTAATACCAAACAAGAGGGTCATCGTATCCGTCGTTGCTTGCTCAATCGCAACCGGCCACCAATGTTCATTTGCCTGTTCCTGCAACTGGGCTAGAATGGCCCCCTGATTTAAGGCTAATTCCGCCATCGCACTCAGTTGAAGACTAGCTGGTAACGTAATCGTTACTAATTTTAAGCCGGTAACCATCTTCAATGATAATTGATCAGCTAACTGATGGACGATATGTGAACGGGACATGGGTTCTGGACTAGTGAGCGTTGGCGTCCAATCCGCCCATTCAATATCAGTCAAGGCGTGAAATACTGGTTGCAAGGTCTGATCGGCCTGGCTATTCACAATGAGGCACCCCTTCGCCCCAGTTTCACCGCGATGGCGCCCCTGCGTGTTGCCGGCATATACGATTGGTGGTTGCGAATTGAGCGTTTGCCGCTGATGAATATGACCAAGTGCCCAATAATCATAATGTTTCGTTAATAATTCACTAACGTTGAACGGGGCGTAGTGGTCACCCGCCACACCAATCTGACCGTGCAAGGTACCAATCTGATAATCAACGCCCGTGGCTTTAACAGGATAATCATCAACGGGGTCCGTCGTCACCCACCGCTGCGCATAGCTAAACCCACTAATCGCGACCCGTTCTTGTGCCTCAGTCGTTAAGGTAGCCGTTGTTACCTGCGGGCCAAAAACGTGCACATTGGCCGGAAAGTGCCAGCGACTTAAATCCGCCTGAAAATCATGGTTACCGAACGATAGCAGCACCGGAATCGCAGCCGTATTCAACCGCGCTAGCGCCGTCATCAGTGCCGCCTGGGCCTGAACACTTTGGCCCTGTTGGTCAAACAAGTCACCAACGAGCAGGACGAAATCGACTTGCTCAGCCACCGCCAAATCGACTAGTCGGCTGAGTGCCCTCAGTGGTGCCGTCACTAACCGTTCCTGCAAAGCTGGTGTTAAGCCACTCAGTCCTTGAAACGGTGTATCTAAATGTAAATCTGCCGCGTGTAGAAATTTCATGATAACCCCCACTAAAAAAGGGGCAATCACGGAACAGATTCCGTCATTGCCCCTCGATCCTTAATTTACTTAGTTCTGGTATAATTCTTGAACTGGTTTAGTGATAATTTGA
Organism: Lactiplantibacillus plantarum; assembly: GCF_014131735.1. Classification (NCBI taxonomy): domain Bacteria; kingdom Bacillati; phylum Bacillota; class Bacilli; order Lactobacillales; family Lactobacillaceae; genus Lactiplantibacillus; species Lactiplantibacillus plantarum. Next base: position 1,349,445 of record NZ_CP039121.1, on the reverse strand, counting down.
TTTAAATCATTCATCAATTGGTTCAAGTTACGTTCTTTACCCATTAAGGACTTAATTTCGTCAACGTTGCCAACCTTATCAGCTAAATCATGGGCCTTTTGAACTTCGTCATCCGTCAATTCTTCCCCATTCATCTGCTTTTGTGACAATTGCATCTGAACTTCTTGAAAGTCCTTAAACAGTGAAAAGGCACTGTCATTGGTCTTCATCGTGTCATAAGCGACCTTTAATTCCTTGAATTCTTTAGTCTGACGTAATTCTTGTTCCAATTGGTTCGCAGTATCGTAAATATTTACGGCCATCGTGAGTTCCTCCTCGAAGTATGTGTCGTCATTATTTTAGCATTTTTAACGGAACTTGAATAGCATTAGTACGTTCAGAAGCTAGCTTTACTAGTTGCCAAGGAAACTTTTGGCTTTGGAGAACCAGTCTTTAGCCTTGTTCTTAACTGCATTAGCGCCCTTCTCAACGTTTTCCCATACGGATGATCCACTATCAGAACTATCCGAATCACTACTATTAGATTCGGTTGCCAGCGTCGCAGCATCCTTCGTACCAAAACTAGTATTATTCGTATTCGGCAAAATATTTTGTAATTCATTCTTGAATAACGAGGAAAGTTGATTTTCAGATAAACTCTTCAAATAATGAGTACTGTTCGTCGTATCAAATCCGATCCAGGTCGTGACCACAATGTCCGGGGTATAAGCAATCATCCACTGATCCTTCGTTCCCGAACCCGTACTGTAATCAGCCTGCGTACTCCCAGTCTTACCAGCAACCGAGTATCCATACGGCTTGGCCGCAGCCCCGGTCCCACTATTGTACGTGCCAAGCATCATACTGGTCATTTCTTTAGCAACGCTGGCGGACATAATTTTCTTCGTCTTAGTCTTCGTATTATCGACAACGACATTGCCACTAGCATCGACAATTTTCGTAATAAAGTGGGCCGTCGTTTTCTTACCACCATTCGCAAACGCTGTATAGGCACTGGTCATTTGAGCGGGTGATACCCCTGTCGTCAAACCACCTAAGGCAAGTGCCAGGTTATCATCCGACTTGGTAACTGGTAAGCCAAACTTTTTCACCGATTGATACCCTTTATTCACACCAATCTTATTCAATAACCAAACCGCCGGAATATTCATACTTTGCGATAACGCGGTATACATTGGGACCGATTTACTATAAACATTATCATAGTTTTTGGGCGCATATTTATTGGCCCCAAAAGTTTGCTTCTTATTAGAAAGGTTCGAATCATACGTATAACCATTTTGTAGTGCTGGTGTATACACTGCCAACGGTTTGATCGTCGAACCCGGCTGCCGCTTAATCTGAGTCGCACGGTTAAAGCCCCGGAAGACGTGTTTGCCCCGACCACCGACTACGGCTAACACACCACCCGTCGACGGATCAACCGCAATTGAGGCCCCTTGGACCTTCGTACCATCGTCCGCGTTGGCCGGGAACAACGTACTATCCTTAAAAGAATCTTGCATCTGTGTCTGATCATCTTGATCAAGCGACGTATAAATCTTATAGCCCCGATTCATAATGTCAGATTCCGTTAGCCCGTACTTATTAATTGCTTCATCAATCACCGCATCGAAATAATATGGATAATTATAACCACTTTCATAATGGTAGTTATTCGTCAGCGTCATCGCCTTTTGCGAATAAAGCTTATACTCACTTTTGGAAAGCTTATTATTAGCGACCATGTTATTCAAGACGACGTTTCGACGAGCCGTAGACGCTTTCGGATGATTGATTGGATCATAACCACTGGGCGAGCTCAGCATTCCGGCCAAGGTCGCCGCCTGGTCAACAGACAACTCTGACGCGTGTACGCCAAAATATCGTTCAGACGCATCCTCAGCTCCCCAGACACCGTGGCCGAAATAAGCGTTATTCAAATACATCGCTAAAATTTGGCCCTTAGAATAGACATTTTCAGTTTCAATCGCCAAAAAGATTTCCCGAAACTTACGTGAGAAGGTCTGTTGTTGTGTTAGGTAGGCGTTTTTGACCAATTGTTGCGTCAACGTACTCCCACCACCACTAATGTAGTCACGGCCAAGTATCTTATTGATAACGAGCAGGACAAATGCCCGCCCGATTCCTTTGACTGAGAAACCATGTTCTTTATAGAAATTACGGTCTTCAGTCGAAATTACCGCGTTCTGTAAGTTTTTTGAAATACTACTCAAATGGACATAGGTTCCCTTTTGTGAATAGAGTGAACCGGCCTTTTTATTGTCCTTATCATAGATTTCAGTTGTCTTTTCTAGCTCCGCCTGTAAATTACCAACTTTAGCCGTCTTGGCTTCATAAGTTAAATAGGCACTCCCAATTAAGATGACGGTCAAGACGAGTACAATTAGCCACCGTGTGATTTGTCGCCGGTGCCATTGGTAGCCGACGACGGCAGCGAATCGCTGCCAATAGGGTGCTAACCAATTGCCAATGACTCGTAAGCCGTCTTTGATCGTGGCCCAAAAACCATTTTTTTGCATAATCTTCCCCTTGTTCAGCCGACGCACCTGTCACAACGTCCGCGTTACTTGTTAGCTTTTACAATTGTATCATAAATTTTCCGATGCTCAGTAATTGACCACAACCTTGAAAAAATCTTCAACAATCAAACGCAACTCATTTTGTAGATAACCCGATGTTTGCCAGTTGTTGCCGAAATCACTGATTTAGGCCACGTGTTGTAACCAGATTAAAGGTCACTACGATAAAACGGCCATAAACAAAAAAAGCTTCCGAGCCGTCCATATGACATACTTGAAAGCTAGCTCAGCCATTACTTGCGCCGGACACCCCGGCGGTTAGCGTTGAGCTCATTTTGTTGTTGTTTAAATTTATCGAAGGTCGCATCGCGTTGTTTTTGATTCTTTCGAGGCGCCCGTTTCTTCGTATATTTCATATCTCACACCTCTTTTGATGACAATAATCATACCGTGAACGACGGCTTAGTGCAACCAATTAGACTGCTCACCACAGTCAGTCTTCATTACTAATGTGACTAGCAAAGGATTCGTATAGCTGCTTTGCCACCGTCGTATTCGGACTCACGACAAAGATCGTGTCGTGACCAGCCAAGGTCCCACTCACTTCTGGCAAGTTCAAATCATCAATGATCGCCGCCAATAGATTCCCATTACTCGGTAGCGTATGAATAATATTCATGAATTCAACACGGTCAATGCTCGTCACCACATCGTGTAGCGTTTCAAATAGCCGGTCCTGTTCATTTTTGTTAGTTGTTTTAAAAATCGCGTACCGCGTCTGACCGTGCTCATCCGGCGTCTTAACGATCTGCATCTCTCGGATATCGCGCGAAATCGTCGCTTGCGTCGCAGCAATGCCCTCTGCTTTAAGCTTAGCCATCAATTCTTCCTGGGTAGCGATCGGATATTCACTAATTAATTGTTCGATAACTGCTTGGCGCTCTGACTTTTTCATGTCGCGAAACCTCCCCAAATCTTGTAATGAATACATTATAGCAAATATTCACTTGGCAAACTACGCACAGAACTTCAAAAAGCACATTTTCCGCCACTATTAGGAAAATGTGCTTAAACAAATTTGTATAATTATTTAAAAGTAATGAGTCAACCACGGTTACCAGTCCACTAGTAACTAATCAAAGCGGCGTAAATATTGCCCTAATAAATCCAGACCCCGTTGTAACGTCGGCGTATCCGTACAGTAACCTAAGCGGGCGTGCCCCGGAATATCGAAACGTGAACCAGGCACTAATAAAACACCGGTATCCCGCAGTAATTGTTGACAGAACGTCTCATCATCGATCGGTACTATTAGTTTAATACACGACACTGAAATGCCATGTGGCGTAATCAATTCGACCCGCGGTTCCTGTGCGACCCACTCTGTCAGAATTTTGAGGTTGCGACTGACTAGCTCCCGATTTCGCGCCAGAACGCGTTGGCGGTGCGCTAAAATTCTAACGGCCAGTTGGTCATTCAAAACGCCCCCACAGATCATCGTATAATCACGATACTTCCGAAAAATATCAGCAATGGCTTGACTAGGTGTCGCCGTCCACCCGATCCGGATACCAGGCGCTGAATAGGTCTTGGATAAACTGTTGACCGCAATTCCACGCTCGTATAAATCGGCAATTGAGACGAACGGGGTTTCATCCAGTGGTTCGTAGACCTCATCGGCCAAAACGTAAGCTCCAACTGAGCGAGCTAATGTGACGACCTGTTCTAACAGTGTTCGATCTAGTAAACTCCCAGTCGGATTGATGGCATTATTGAGTAAAATCATCTTTGTTTCCGGCCGGATCAAGCGTTGCAGTTCCATAATATCCGGCAACCAGCCCGCTGACTCATGAATATGCCAATAATCAACCGTAGCGCCCAATGACTTGGGAATATCATACAGCTGCTGATAACTCGGGTACAGTGCAATCACGTGATCGCCGGGTTCCACCAAACTATAGATTGCTAAATGATTAGCCCCGGTCGCCCCATTTGTTTGGAGAACATTGGCTGCTGGCACTTGCTCGTATAACTGACTAACGAGTTCTTTAAATCGTGGTGAGCCCTCGATCCAGCCATAATCCAGCCGGGCCGCCCCTAGTTCTTCGTAAAAATCCTGTGGTGCTTGTTGGTCCTCTAAAGCCGCAATTTCTGCCATCGTTAAGGCTGCGATTGAGCTTTGACTAATATCGGTGGTTGCTTCACGCTCATGTGCGTTTAACCAGGCCTCCACTCCGAAACCAGCAATCTTCATGCGTATCGTCCCTCTCATAAAAAGTCCAATACGACTAGCATACCGATTGTCAGAGGTAACCGCAACTATATTTTCGTGATGAAGGTTGCTAGCAACTTCACGCCGTATAGAATAATGATGCCACCACAGATTCGATTGATCCAGAGTAGGACTCGTGGTTGCATGAGATGTTTAAACTTACTGATCAAGCTGGTCAGACCGATGAACCAAATAATGGATGCTAGGATGACCCCCAACATAAAGAAATGGGTCAGTGCCGCCGGGATTGACACCCGAAACGCCGCCAGCAACACGGAACCATCAATCAGTGCTTGCGGATTCAGCCATGCTACCGAAAAAGCGGTCAGAATCGCTGCTTTATATGAAAAGTCCGCGTCGAGGGTCCCCATTGCCGTGGTCTTTTGCCGCAACAGATTCCAGCCAATGTAAAAGACCAATAAACTCCCAATCAACAACACCCCTAATTCGAGCCAGGGAGTGGTCTGCAACAATCGGCCCACCCCATAAAAGCAAGCCAGGGAAAGCGACGTATCGAACGCAATTACAATTAAAGCCACCCGCAATGCCCGTTGCAATGGTTGTTCAATAGCTGTCGAAACCACAAATAAGTTTTGCATCCCGATTGGTGCAATGTAAACAATTCCAAATAATAATCCTTGTAAAAACACTTGCATGTTTTGACCTCCTTAAGACCAGCCAATTCGATTCTTTTACCAACCAATTATCGTTCAATCAATTGGTCATATCCGACTAGCTTTTAATTCAGAGATGATTATAATAGAGATAATTTCATTTGTAGCCAACCAATTTAACAATTTTCACCCAACCACCTGAATCAATCATCAAACTTCTGGCTAGTAGAATGACAGCTTAATTCGCCCGCATGGGCACTCAGGAGGCGTTTGCCATGGCAATTTTAACGATCAACTGGCAACCAAATAAACAGGTCAGCACACCAATTTACCAACAAATTACTAACTATTTTCAAGAACAAATCGCTAAAGGCAATTGGGCCGTTGGGGCTAAGCTTCCTGCGCAGCGTAAACTGGCCGAACAATTCGGCGTGAATCGTAGCACCCTAATTACGGCACTTGATGAACTAATGGCAGTCGGCTTAATTACGAGCAATCCAGGCTCTGGGATGGTTATTTCCGGTAACCATTGGTCCAGCTTATTGGCGGAACACGTCAACTGGTCGCAATATGTTAAAGCAGGCCAATTCAAGCCCAATTCCCACGCGCTCCAAAAAATCAACCAATTTGAAACCGATGCGGTTATTCGTTTAAGTACGGGTGAACCCGCACCAGAACAATTTCCCCGTCCACTTTTTCAACGGGCCTTTGCACATCTAGGCGAACAGTTAACGAGTTTGAACTATACCGAGCCTGCGGGCATTTTGGCTTTGCGACAACAAATTGCACGTCACTTGGAAAAAGTTGGGATTCATACCCATCCGGAAAACATTCTGATTACTTCCGGATCATTACAAGCGCTCCAACTGGTCTCAATGTCACTATTTCCCAAAGATGCCACCATCTACACGGAAGCACCTACTTATGTCAAATCTTTACACGTCTTTCAATCGGCCCACACCCATCTCGCTGGCATCCCGATGGACAGTCAGGGCTTGGCGTACTGGCAGATGAACGCCCCCATTCAGGGACACCATGCCATTCTTTACACGATTCCGACATTCAATAACCCGACTGGAATCGTCATGAGTGCCGAGCGACGTCAACAGGTCTTACAAACCGCACAAGAACACCGCTTACCAATCTTAGAAGACGCCGCTTATCAAGATGTCTGGTTCGATCAGCAGCCGCCACAGCCACTGAAGGCACTCGATAAGACTGGCAACGTTATTTATTTTGGTAGCATCTCAAAGTCCCTTGCACCGGGATTACGCATCGGCTGGACGGTGGCCGCCAAACCGGTCATCGATCGCTTGACTGACGTGCGCATGCAAACCGATTACGGCGCTAGCTCACTGTCACAACTTGTACTGGCAGAAATCTTAGCTGATCCTGAATATGAAACGTATCAAGCTGATTTCCGGTCCGTACTTGTCAAGAAGGCCGCGGCGGCAGAACAAATTCTGCATCATTACTGGGACGATTTTGCGACTTGGCAGACGCCCACGGGTGGCTTTTATCTGTGGGTCCGCTTAGCCGACAACATTAATATTCCCAAATTATTCGACCTTGCCACTGCGCACAACGTTCTCTTCAACCCTGGTAGTATCTACGATTTCCAGCCGAATCAGTACATTCGTCTGAGCTTTTCTTATGAATCCAGCGACCGCTTTGAACAGGGGATTAAAATTCTAACTGATTTAATTCACGCCAATTTTAACGTTTAATCAAGTAAAGATTTCGTTAATACACCTGATTAACCATCATCGATGATAAAACTATGCTAGAATGAAGACTGAATAATTCACAATAATGATAAGGGGCGTATTTTGATCATGGATGATGTTAAAGCAACGGTACTATCGATCTTGCAAGATTTAACTGGGGAAGATGTTTCAAACAATATGGATGCCAATTTATTTGATGAAGGTATCTTAGATTCCATGGGTTCCGTACAACTGTTACTAGAACTTCAAAATCAGCTTGGTATTGAAGTGCCCGTTTCCGAATTTGAACGTTCTGAATGGGAAACGCCTGCTAAAATCGTAGCTAAGGTCGCTAGTTTACAATAAATAAAAATTCAAATCGCCGTTAAGTACGCTGCTTAATGGCGATTTTTTAATTAGCTGGAAAAATTGTCTAATTAACAACTGATTTACTGCAAATAACTTTAATTTGCCGATTTCCGAATTACCCGTGGCACCAGCAATAATGGCTATCACAACTCATTTTGGGAAATTTTACGAAAATGATATGCAAAGTTTACACAATTTTGATAAACAAACGTTCGCTAACTGAGTAAACTAAAATCACTAAAATCATTTTTGTAAGGGATGGTATTTTGAAAATCAGTGTTCATCAGCTCATCTGGGTCACGATTGGCGCAATTAGCTTAACTATTTTTACCGGATTCGGACACCTATTTGCCCGGCACCACCAGGCTATTGCCAGTAATCGGCCAATCACTAAAGTTAGTCATTCAGCAACTAAGGTAACCACGCCAGTCCCGGAGACCGTTGACTGGCACAAGCCCTCCCTGTCACGGCCGTATCCCAAACTGGCTAAATACGATGACATCAACATTCAGGTTTCAATCAAAAAACAGCGAATCTACTTAAAAAACCACGATCAGACCCTTTATACCATGCTTGCTTCTACGGGCAAACATGGCTCTGATACCCCCAAAGGACACTTTGAAATCCAAGCCGAACGAGGACAACACTTTTTTAACACGCAATCGGGTGAAGGCGCCAATTACTGGGTCTCATTCAAGGATCATGGGATTTACCTATTTCACTCAGTCCCAGTCGATGCTAACGATCAATACATCGTTAAAGAAGCCCAGCAACTTGGTAAAGTCGCCAATTCACATGGTTGTATTCGCCTGACGATTGCTGATGCCAAATGGCTCTATGAAAACATCTCAACCCATACACCGGTGGTTGTCAGTTAATGAAAAAAGAATTTAGGCCACATCCTAACGACCGCCATAATCTACTCTGCTATCTCAGCAGCATGTTAATTACCTTTTTTGGCTTCTATAGCTTTACTTACCTAGTCACCTGGTTAACGATTGAAAAGACCGGTGATCCCCAGTTACTCGGCAACGTCATGGCGATGACAATGCTGCCGGCAATCGGTCTGAACCTAGTAGCTGGTCGGGTACTTAAATACTACTCAGCCAAACAAATGATGTTCATTACGGATATTTTGACGGGAATACTCTTCATTGGTGCCTATTACGCACTAAATACGGTTAGTTGGCAAATCACTTGCTTAGTTTAGTCATCGTCGCCGTTCTTAATAAATCAATTGGGGTCTTTTATAAGCTCAGTAACAAAACGATTTTGCCAGACCTTTTTGCGCCCGTAAATATTCAAATCGTCAACGGCTATCAAACTCAGATTCGCCAGTTGGCCATCGTTAGCGCGACAATGCTCGTCACGATGGCATTACTATGGGTAACACCGGCTACCCTAATCTTAATAATGGGGATAGCGTTCTTGGTTTCAGCCGGCCTCGATTGGCAATTCCGAACACGTTCCAATCTCTCCTCGGATTCGGTTGTCACCGTCAAGCTAGACCGCCATCGATCATGGCCGACATGGTCGTTACTGTACGCCGTTCTCGGTTATCTGGTCGACGCGACGATTGCAGTAGCCGTTCCTTGGCTCGTCGTCAGCAAGTTGCATAGTCACTGGCCACTTAGCTGGTTCTTAACAGCTAACGCCACAGGTATCTTATTGGCACCACTATTGCTAAAACGATGGTCAAAGCAATCCCTGCTAACTTTGACGGCCTTCACCGGTGGGTGCTTACTACTTATGTGGCCGACCTTTGCCAGTCTTATGATTACCATGTTCTTAATTGGTGCATTACGCGGACAGATCAACATTAGTTTTTTCACCACTATCCAACAAATCCCCACAAACAATCGTAATATTCTAATGACGGGGGTCTTAACCGTCATCGACACCACTACCGTTATTGGTAGTTTGCTAGCACCCCGTTTGATCTTAATGCTCGGTTCTTGGACCCTCCCCTTGCTTGGTGGTGGTATCCTCTTGTTTTGTTTGACGCGGCTAATTATCTTATTGAACAACCAAAAGCAGTCTTCATCCGATATCGACGAAAACTGCTGAGCAACACTCATTTAATTTGAGGCCGAGGGACCCAGATCTTGACCATTGGATGCAATCACTCGCTGATACCAGTAGAAAGAGTCCTTCGGGATTCGGGCCAGAGTTCCACTACCATCGTCTTGACGATCCACATAAATCAATCCGTATCGTTTAGACATTTGCCCTGTACCTGCAGAAACTAAATCAATACAGCCCCAACTGGTATAACCAATCAGTTTGACGCCATGGTGAATTGCCGTTGCCATTGCTTGAATATGTTTACGTAGATAGCTAATCCGGTATACATCATGGATTTGACCATCTACTGTCAAATAATCCTTGGCACCCAATCCATTTTCAACAACCATTAGTGGTAAATGATATCGATCATTCATCAGCTCCAAATAATATTGTAGACCAGCCGGGTCATCCGCCCACTCCCATTCAGAGTATTGTAGATATGGGTTACGCGCGCCCATCGAAAAATTACCGCCAACAGTTGCACTGACCTCATGTGTTGTAACTGCCGTTGACATGTAATACGAAAAGGTATACCAGTCAACCGTACCGGCTTTCAAGGCTTCTAAATCACTGTCCGTAATGTCTAAATCAACTTGATGCTCATTCCATAAACGTCGTGCATAGGTTGGATACTGTCCCTGGCACTGCACATCACCACAGTAATAGATGTTTTGTTCCCAGACGTACCGATTCTGCAAGACATCCGCCGGATCACAGGTTAACGGATAAGACGTGATACCGCAAATCATGCAACCAACTTTATTTTCGCCATCAATCGCATGTGCTTGCTGTACGGCTAAAGCACTAGCGACAAATTGATAATGTAATTGTTGATAAGCGCGTTGGTAATCTGCATCACCGGCTTTGGCACGCAATGCCAGAAACATGATCGTATTATTAATTTCATTGAAGGTAATCCAGTGCTTTACCAGCCCACGATACGCCGTAAATAGCGTTTCCGCATAATGCTGGTAAAAACCAATCATCCGACGGTCATTCCAGCCACCATACGTTTCCTCCAGATACAGTGGCATATCGAAGTGTGAAATCGTCACCAATGGTTCAATTTCATATTTTTTCAAAGTTTCGAACACCTGGCGATAAAAATCCAACCCTGCTTGATTAGGTTCATTTTCATCGCCGCGTGGGAAAATCCGTGACCAGGAAATCGACATTCGATACATTTTGAAACCCATCTCTGCAAACAGCGCAACATCTTCTTGATATCGATGATAGAAGTCAATACTAGTCTGATTAGGATAATAGTCATCTGGCAGTACCGCTCCGTGTGCTCCAGCAGGAATTGAATCCCCTTTTCCAGGAGTACCATCCGCTTGCAAATAAGTGACTTGCCGTCGCTGATTAAGGCCTCCCATTGTCGTAATATCCTTCATAGTCAGGCCCCGACCATCAACATCATAAGCACCTTCGCATTGATTAGCGGCAGTAGCCCCACCCCAGTAAAAATCAGCCGGAAATTGCATATTCACACCTCTTTCTCAGGCTTCACAGGTTGCATGGGCGCATTACCTTGATTCGAAACTGCCGCCCGCTTTTCTTCAGCTTCAACTGCCGCCTCTTTGGCAATCAGTTGCTTTTCATAAACTTTAAAGAAGGGATACCAGATAAGCGCTGACGGAATCAGCATCAAATAGTCAGTCAATGCGTTGCGCCAACTGAGCGTACTGAGATAACTTCCAAAACCCATGGGTAAAATCGCGGTAATTACAATCCACCCCGGTGTTAAAAATCCAATCTTGTATAGTACGAGTGCACACAACATAACTACCGGAATATTCAGGACAAACGGGATACTCATAATCGGATTATACATAATTGGAATACCAAAAGTCATGGGTTCATTAATTTTGAACCAGCCGGGGATAATTGACAGCTTACCAACGGCACTCAGCTGTTTAGATTTAGAACGCATCGCCATTAGCGCTAACGGCAGGGTATTCCCAGTTCCACCTGCTACGGTCATAAATGAGAACAACATCACAGGTGCAAACACCACCGGCTTCCCAGCTGCCTGCAATGCGGCATTTTCAGAAACCGCTTGAATCACTAACGGCATCACAATTGGGACTAAAATCATCGTACCATGAATGCCAAAGGTCCATAATAAAGCACCCAAGATACACAGGACAAAAATACCTATGGTTGAAGTCAGTGCACTCAGTGGAATTGCCAGTAATTCCATAAAACCCGAACAAATATTATACTTACCGGCTGTTCCAACCGTGACTAATAACGATGCGCCCAAGAAAATCACGGCGTTAAACAATAATGGCACAATGGATGCAAAACCGTCTTGGAGAAATTGGGGGACTGCATCTGGCATGTTGATTCGAATATTCTTGTCTGTACATAATTTCTCAACGCGGACGGAAATCCAAACTACGACGAAGCCAATAAACATTCCCTGAGCACCTAAATAGGTTGTATCAATGCTAACTGTTCCAGTCTTACTGACAATCAACCCACCGGCCACAATCCAAAAACCAAATAATGCGTCAATCGCATTCATGATTGGGGCCGTCATTTTTAAATTCTTGGCGTAATGGAATCCCAAGAATAAAACAACCCAAATTGATAAAGAATTCATTGAGAATTGGAATGGAATCTTCAAGTAGGCTAACAGAATACTCTTTGCTGATAACACGCCAAACATCGTCGGTCCAAGTACTGACATCGTGATTTGAAAGATCGCGCCAACCATTAGAATACCCATCAAAGACATCATAGCTGCCTGTAATGCGGTAATAAACTTATTATTGCCAAGTCCCTGGCCGGCGCGTTGTAAGCCGACCATCAGTTTACTATTAAAAAAGCGTTCCATCGTCCTTCACCCCCGAATACTAATCCCTCGTCATCACACCAAGTTCTCGGCCAGTTTGAAAATATGGGCACTGTCACCCACCGCATAGTCCAATGGTGGAATAGCAGCGACGGGCAACCCAGTTGCCGCCTCAACTTCACCCTGCCGATAAGCCACTTGCGGCCCCATTAAAATAACGTCATAGTCCTGATAGACATCTTCATACGCGGACAAGCCTACTGCCTGGATTTGCCCTGCAACACCTTGTTCGTCACGATATTGCTGTAACTTTTTCATTAAAATGCTGGTTGACATACCGCCCGCACAAACTAATAACACGTTGATTGCCTTCATAAATCGACCATCCTTTCAAATTTTTGAGACATCTTTAACATCTCAGCGATTAACTCGTTAGCTAACAGACTCGTCATAAAATGATCTTGAGCATGAATTAGTAAAATATCAATGGAAACCTGTTGACCATTCGCCTCAGCCACCAGTAGTTGGGTTTGAACATCATGTGCTTTCCCCAGTGCTTCACTAGATTGCTTCAATAACATCTTAGATTCGGAGAAAGCATCGCGATGCATCGCATCTAACGCATTAAAAGCCAGCGTACGACCTTCACCAGAATACGCGATAAGTGTCATTGCAATATCTTGAGTTTCAGTATTATTGGCTAATGTCATTATCCGGTTACCTACTTTCTGTATTTGTCGACAAACATATCGTAACAAGTTTTGTCATTAACCACAAAAGCGCTTACATATGCTTGTGTATAGATTTAAGGTCCATGAATTAGCAGTATCAACACACACGTGGCGTCATAATAGCTGAATTAGACTAAATATCCAACTTCATCACTATTAGTGTATAGGTTTAATGACCAATTTATGTATTGTGTATAGCTGATTCATCGGGTTGTATAGCTTACTCATTTTAACGCGTTTTTTTCAGCCTTGAACTGTCGAAAATGTCTCGCTATAATCGAATCATGAAAATCATTCGCACACTTGCCGTCACAAACACGGAATTTTATGACTGGTTAGAAAAACAACTACTCATAGAGATTCAAGCCGCTACTGGTGAAATACTCACAGCAACGTCAATCAAGAAAGGACTGACATATACAAAAACGACCGCCAAAACGGCCGCTCAGATTAAAATTACGATTGACGATTATCAGCGTGGGATTAAGTACCAAATGACAGCTATTTCACCACTGGATACCGTAACCGTGACCTATTCGACCATTGCTGAAGGCACCAAAACAACCGTGACCTTTCTAGAAGATGTTGACAGTTATCGGCCACAACAACACCATTGGCTACTCAGAAATTTTAGTCAAGCACTGCTACTCGGACGGATGTCTGACAAGTTATTGCAACTCGAACAACAAATCATTGCTCACCGAACAACAACTTGCAAACCGAGCCAACCATAGATACTTTGTCAACGGTTAGGCCTTTAAATTCATACGAATCGCTGACCATCTAAATAGTCGCTTCAAGCAATCGCCACTGCTTGAAGCGACTTATTTAAGTCTCATTTAAAAACTGCTCCGTCAATGCTAGAACCAACCATCATCTCCCCATCAAAATCAAAGCTGACACCTTCCTGATATCAATCTCAAACGATTATCCGTGGCACTTAAGATTAGTGTAATTGCTTTAAGATGACCAGTAACGTCCCAATCATCTCATCATTCACAATCAGTTTAAATGTCTGCTCGACCGGCCGTAGACACCGTCGTAATTGCTGATAATCTTGCGAATACTGGGTCACTAATTTCCGCGTTTGCGCCGTTGTCGTCACAATCTTGCCAGCCAAAATACGGTCAATCATGCTACCCAAGTGAACAAACAGGCCAATTTGTTGATCCTCAGTTAGTTGGTATAAGGTTGTCAAATCATCCATGAGTGGTGGTAACACACGCTGCAACTTAGCAACTTCTGCGTATTCGAACTGCGTCTTAAAATACTGATAGATCTGATTATAAGTATCCCAGCGACCAGCTTCCGGCCGAAACATCAGCACTTGATCTAACTGCTGATGTGAATGTTCAAAAATTGCTGCCATCGAAATAAACGGAATGCCGAATAATTGAGGATCAAAGGTGCCGACAAATGCATGAATCTGATAAACCTGTTGTAGTCTAAGTACGGTTGCCACCAACTCATCACGATGCCCAATTGCCAACGCTTTGACGCGCATCTGTAACCGTGAATATTGGTCAATATAATCTTTTAATTGCGCAGCACCCCCCTCACCCGTATGACACAGCGTAATAATCAATTCATCTTTTGTTGTCTTTTCGGCGTTCAGTTGGTTTAGATCGACTTGCACTAGATGATAAACATCGTCCACGTCCATTACGCGCGCACTCTTTCGAGCAGCATCGACTCCGACTAAAGTCACTGGGACTTGAATCATCCGAATTTTGGTCGCGAGTTCGCCTTGAATGGTCGTCAACATCCATTTGATTGCCCCCATATCATAAATGACTAGCACACCTGCACCGCAATCAATCTCGCTGATTTTATGCTTCAGTGCCTTCATCACCATCGTGCTATCGGCTGATAAGTCAACATCATAAGCATAAGTATTGCTGACAGCGCTGAGCGTGTTCGTTGTTCGCATCAGGGCCTGGGCAGTCCCCATTCCTTGCATGACGTAAAGCACAACCGGGTGATGACGCGTCACTGGTGATTGTGCAACTAAAAACGTTGCTAATAAAGCAACTTCAGCCGGTGA
The DNA here is from genome assembly GCF_014131735.1 of Lactiplantibacillus plantarum. NCBI lineage: Bacteria > Bacillati > Bacillota > Bacilli > Lactobacillales > Lactobacillaceae > Lactiplantibacillus > Lactiplantibacillus plantarum. Next base: position 1,334,320 of record NZ_CP039121.1, on the reverse strand, counting down.
AATGGTCAAATCTAGTTTTGTCGCTAAGACCTGTGCTAATTTAACAGCAGCCTCATATTCGGCCACATGTTGTGACTGTAATTGCGTGATCATTGTCGCTGATGCAGGTTTGGTCGTTGGCATTTGGCGATACATCCCATTAATGTGTAAACATAATCCATTAAACACACTCTCGGTCAACGGCCGTGCCAATAACCGTTCACAATCTGGTTGCCAGTCTTTGACAATCTTAATAATTAGTGGCGCAACGATTTGTGCTAAATTTTGCGTATTGGACGCACGCTGTTGGACGATACTCGGTTTTATCACTGACGGTGATTGTTCAACTGACCTTGGCACTTGGACACTGCGAGGACTTGTTCCCGGCTCAACTTGTTGCCGACTCGCTTGCAATGAATCTGAGCTCAAACCCGAAGACGACTTGGCCGCAAACGATAAATCAGCTGCTGCCAACACGGCCGCCAATTCTTGTTGATAGTCCCGTTCGTGCGCTAACGCTTGTTGAACGGCGGGCGATAGATCCGCAAGGTACACGCGAACTTCACGGTCAGCATCAGCCATAAATCGGACATAAGCCTGCGCACAGGCCATCGTGATGGTCGCTTTCATCGTTTTCAAATTCTGATCATAATTTGCCAGCATGAGCGCCTGGGCAACGGCTAGTTCCAATCGAATCGTCCGCTTGGATTGTTGAGCTTCAATCGTCAAAAAACGACGAATCAACGCCCATCTTTCTGACCACGGTCGTTGCTTAAAATCAGGTAATTCAATTTTCATTATCAATTGCTGCGTCCTAAGAATTTCCTGATCAATCCCGCTCACTAAAATGATTAACGGTGGTTGCTTATGGGACGCCACGGCTTCCATGACACTCGTCAATTGTGCGCGTTGCGGGCCATCTAAATAGTCGTAATGGTCAATCACAACAATACCGCCCTCGGAGTGTGCCCAAAGACTGTGCGCTAGCTGGCCATGCTCACCAAATAATTGACTATCAAGTTGGTGAATATCGTCTGCATAATCACGACACTTAACAATGATGGGGCTGCTAGCTGCCGTTAATATACCCCGTTGCTCAACAAAATTCTGAATTTCGTGTACAAACGTGGTACTGCCCGCCCCACCGTTTGCCACAATGTGAATATTCAAAGGACCACTCGGATACAAAACAGCCGCTTTTGCTAGTTTGATCGCATGTTGCAAGCTATTTAAACGACCAATTAGTCCCGTAAATGGCTCTTGGAGGTGGGACGCAGCTAATAAAAATTGAACTGGCCGCGTCTTAGTCTTGACCAATTTTTGTTTGCGCACTAAGGCATTCAAAGCCGCGCTAACATTTGTGCGTTGCATTTTCAATTGTGTAGCAATGACCATTGCTGTCACACCATCGTGATACCGCGTATCCGTTAAAACCAATTTGCGTACCGTATCATAAATAAGCTCTCGTGTCGTTTCCATTAGATTTCCCCCACAAAATTCGCATCACTACATTTATACCAGATTTGTACATATTTCGCTGTGATTGGCATCCGCAAAAAAAGCACCCGTTGCTCATCACAGCGCGTGTCGTTTTGATCAATAATTAGCCATAATTACGCCACAAGTTTGGTTAAAATTTGCGTGGCATCCGCCAAAACTTTTTCTGGGTGCTGGCGGGCGTCAGTCAACATACCCAATGGCTCTAAATTCATTGCAGCAAATTCTGCGTGCCGAGTTTGAAATTGACGATGGAATGGGAGTAAGTCACTGGCCGTCATCGCTGACCTAACAGCTACTGGTGCTGGATAACGATTCAACACGGTGTAGATTTTAGGATTGGTCAGTGTGTATTCCATGCTAAACTGTAAGGCCCCTAAATCTTGATACAACAACGTGTTGACATCCGTTTCAGTCGAATAGGTTAAAATAATTTGTTGCGCTAATGGCAACCAGCACTCGTTGAGTAACCAAGTATAGTTATCGTGTTTCGGACCCGTAGAATCAAGATCTATCAATAAATAATCCGTCTGGACACCCTGCAACGCTATCCAAAAGTTGTTGAGCTCGTTAGCCGTTCGAATATCTGACTGCCACTCATGGCAGTGATGCTTTTGAATGGTCCGCCACGTAACGGTTTGATAATTGCAACTAACGATGGTGACCGTCATTTTCCAATTAGTCAATACGTTCGCTAACGCCAGTGTCAACAAGCTCTTGCCACTAGCAACCTGCGTTCCACCAATGACTAGTGTCTGTGGTTGTTTCCTCAAAACAAAACCCTCCTTAGCTTAATTTACACCAACAGCATACCCGGACAGTCGCTGAATTACTAGTGTTTTGCATGTATAACAGGGGGGACTTTGGGCTTTTTATGAGAAGTCACTGATAAGTTTGTTGGCGAATTAATTCACTCGTTGAATAAGTCAAGTGGGCGATGGATTAATTCTGCATAGGGTTGACAAGACACGGTTTTGGCCATAAAAAGTAAGCGCCAGCATGTATAGCAATCAATTTAAACGGATACAATTGAATTTCACCATTGCTACTTATCTTCTCAAAAATTAGTTTTTACTAATAATGTTTAGTTATGTCAATTAACTAACTAGCACCCGGTTTGTAAAGAACCATCATCGACGTCTCAAGTACACGCTAACTGCCAAATAACCATTCCCAGTTACCTACGACCAGAAGATATTAATCAAAATTAGCTCGACTAGTAATGCAGAACCTAGCCGAGCTAATTTACTTTTCTCAATCAGAAGTTTCTACGTACCCTGGGCGAGCCAATATTAGAACAGGCTGCTGTCGTTAATACCAGCCCTAATGAATTAATGACCCCCACCCCTGAATAAAACGACTATTTTGCGACATCCCGCACAGTTTTTAACCACTCCTTCAAACAAGTTGACTGGTTAACATAACTTTTCCATCACGATAATTATCCAATCACTTGTTATTCAGCGGCCAAGGCTTTGATCGGATTAGCCCGCGCAGCCCGCCTTGCTGGTAAAATAGCCGCAAGCCAGGCGATAATAATTGCGATTATAAAAATTGCAATTACATTGTTGAGCTGAATCTGAACTAGCGCATACCCGCCAGTTAGCTTAGCCAGACCATGATTGAGCCCTCGTTCAGCTAAATAAGACAGCCCAGTCGCTAACGTGGCACTGATAATGCCTAACATCAGCGCTTCACTAGTAAATAGCCGGCGAATATCACGCCGGCGCTCCCCCAACGACCGCAGAATACCAATTTCTCGCATCCGAGCACTGACCGACATGAACATCGTTACAATAATCATTAGTGCGGAAACGATTAATGAAATCCCCGCAATCGCCGCCAACACTTTAGTGGCAATATTAACGTAAGTATTGAACGAATCCAAAGTGGCCGCAATACTAGTCGCGGCAAATGGATGCTTGCCATTAATTGATAAGTGGTTAATTTCATTGACCACGACCTGATTCTGCACCCGACTCTTAATTCTAACGGTCACAAACGTTGGCTGTGTTGAGACATGTGCTGCTGAACGCATCGACTGCATCGTGGTGTAGTTAACTGCATTCAAACCGACCTCAGAGGTACTATCTACTATTCCGGCAACCGTCAACACACGCGCCACGGTCACGGGTTGCCCTTTTTGATTGAAGGTTTGATAACTCACAGTCACAGCCCGACCCACTAACTGACGCCAGCGCGTTGCCGACCATTTCTGCGCAATTGAAGACTTATCTAATACGATTTGATTGTCACCCGCCACGTGGCCTGCTTTCAACTGCCGGGTCGGGTCACTACTCGTCCAGGTCGTCAGTTCAGGTGCGGCATACTTTTGTTGTCCAATCGCAATCGTTGCGTTTGTAGCTGAAATCCCGGGTTCCACGTTGGTCACGTGCTTAAGGTCACGCAACGCTGTGAGTTGTGAGTCGGTGAACACCGGCATCCGGGCTGCGATACCGCCGGCTACAGCTGGATCATAGACGGCCGCAGCCTGTTCATCACGATCCTTCGCGTTATCCGCTTGGTGCATGACCATAATTGATTGTGGGTCCACCAACGCATTCATTTCGTGATTAATATACCCTTTTATGCCGGTCCCCAGACCATTGAAAAGCATGACGGCGAATAATCCAATCGCTGTGCCAACGACAATTAGCGTATTCCAGATCCACGTATGCCGCATATGCTTGAAGGCCATCATGACTGATACCCAATACGATAGTGGCCGCGCAGGTAGTGACGCAACTGTTTGCGTGGTGCCGACATTTTGGGTGGTCACTGGTTGTGACTTAATTCGTCCATTCACCAACTCGGCAATCCGGGTCGCCGCACCCGCCACGCGCTGTGAATGGGTCACACAAATCACCAAGCGCCCTTCCCGTGCGATTTTTTGAAGCATGGCCATGACATCGGCGGTATTGTCTGCATCCAGCGCACCAGTCGGCTCATCCGCAATCAAAATTTTAGGATCACCGGCTAATGCCCGAGCGATTGCCACCCGTTGTTTTTGACCACCTGATAATTGTTGCGGGTATTTTTTTATTTGTGCCGTCAAGCCAACGTTTGCTAGGAGCTCGTGTGCCCGCCGCAATCGGTCACCATGGCTTAATTTAGTCATATCTAAGGCTAGCATGACATTCTCAAGCACGGTCAAATGACCGATTAGATTGTAGGTCTGTGAGATATAGCCAATGACTTCGCGCCGGTACTGATCTAGCTGGCGCTCATGATGATAATCAAGTGGGTGTCCAGCGATACTGACGGTTCCCGTGAAATCATGGTCTAGTCCTCCAATAATATTCATCAAGGTTGTCTTACCACCACCTGATTCACCGACAATCGCCACAAACTCACCGAGTTCAAACTGCAAGTTAATGTCCTTCAAGACGTTGAATGTTTGTTTGCCAACCTGATAGTTCTTACAAATATTTGTTAGTTCTAAGTAGCTCATCACCAAGCCCCCAATATGGCATTTTGAATTAGTTTTCAGAATACCACCCCGGACGACTAAACAGGTCATTAAAATTTTAGTATTGGAAGTTGCCTTATTAAGATTTTAATGTTTGTTTCGATCATCACACCGACTTATAATCAGACATAAATCATGCTTGGTTTCACTAACTCGGATGGGCGGTCATTTGTAAGCATCACGACGCCCGCAACCCAGTTTGAGCATTTATCTGAAGAAAACACAGCCAAGCCTCAAACGGAGGGATAACCATGAAAAAGGCTTTCAGCTTAATCGGTTCCGACTATATTCGTTGCGCGATTTTTTTCGTGATTGCTTTTTATGCCGTCACCGCAGACCCCAGCGGCCGGTTTCACCTACATTGGACGTTAACCAACCTCTATCTGACTTCCGCATACTTATTCGGCCATCCACTCCTAATGTGCCTATTGCCACGACTTGCCCATAACCCCTTTCGAATGACTTCAGTCGCTTCACGTGCCCTGAATGATGCGACAGGTCAACATCAAACAATCACTCAAATTTATCATAACGCCGTCAATCCCGTCAGTAGCCGTGATATGTTGCTCTCTCAAAATGAATATCGTGACGATATGATATCGATCAGTGTTTCCTTTGTCATTCATGGTTGCCTATTGTTACTATCTTGGCCGTTGATCGGGATCATTTTACTCGGCCGGGGCGGTAAAGCCTTGATCCGTCGACTGATAATCCACTTCACACGATAAGTCTGGTTCCAGTTACAATAGTGGGCCTCCGCTACCTACTTGCGATTTCTGCGATTGGTTCACAACTTGCATTGAGTTCTGTGCCGCTATGACCGCAACCAAAAAAACGCCACGCATGCTAACTCGGCTTTAACGGCCGTTTTATAGCATGCGTGGCGTTCAAACTTGAACAGTTAATTCGAATTACATTTCATCGGGAGCCTTAACGCCAAGTAAGCGAAGGGCTTCCTTCAGGACGATGCTGACACTCTTGACCAAAGCCAGACGAGCGTTTAATTCATCATCTTCAACTAAGATTTTGGTGTTAGCATAATACTTGTTGTATGCCTTGGCTAAGTGGATCGCATACTTAGCAATAACGGATGGTTCGTATTCCGTGCTGGCACGTACTACAGTCGCTGGGAATTCACTCAATAACTTCAAGGTATCCCAAGCGGCTGGGTCGCTTAACGTTTGCTCGGTTGCCGCAATTTCTGGGCTACCAGCTTTACGTAAGATACTTTCAGCGCGTGCATGGGCGTACTGCACGTATGGCCCAGTTTCACCCTCGAAACGAACAACTTCTTCCAAGTTAAAGTCAAAGCTGTTCATCCGTTCGTTCTTCAAATCATGGAAGACCACAGCGCCAATCCCAACCGCATCCGCAACTTCATCCTTGTTAGGCAAGTCCGGATTCTTGGCTTCGATTTGTTCATGAGCTAACGCAACCGCATCGTCCAAGACCTTATCAAGCAGGATGACCCGGCCACTCCGAGTTGACAACTTCTTACCACCAGAAGTAATCAAACCAAATGGAATGTGGTGGATCTGGTCAGCCCAGTCAAAGCCCATCTCGGTCAACACAGCCTTTAATTGCTTAAAGTGGTTGGTCTGTTCATTCCCAACGACGTAGAGGGACTGCACGAAATCATAAGTCCGTTTCCGGTAGATCGCAGCGGCCAAGTCCCGCGTGATGTATAAAGTCGCGCCATCTGATTTCTTAATCAATGCCGGATTCAAGTCATATTTGCTTAAGTCCACCACTTCGGCGCCTTGACTTTCTTGCAAGAGGTGCTTGTCTTCCAAGATGTCGACAACTTCTTGCATCTTATCATTGTAGAAGGCCTCACCCTTGAAGGAATCAAAGTCGATATCCAAGCGTTGGTAAATCTTCTTGAACGCTTTCAATGATTCTGAGCGGAACCATGACCACAGATGGGTGGCTTCTTCATCACCATTTTCCAATTTCTTGAACCATTCACGCGCCTCGTCATCCATTTCAGGATGATCGACGTCTTCTTTATGGAAACGTACATAGTATTTTAATAAGTTATTGATTGGATCAGCTTTGACCTCAGCTTCGCTTCCCCACATTTTGTAGGCCGTGATCAACTTACCGAACTGCGTGCCCCAGTCACCTAAGTGGTTGATCTTAACGGGTTGGTAATCCAACTTACTTAAAATATTTGCCAAAGAATTCCCAATCACTGTTGACCGCAAATGCCCCATTGAGATTGGTTTGGCAATATTTGGCGATGACATATCGATGGGAACTTGACCCGCTTCACCGAGCTTAGCATCACCAAAATGGCCACCATTCGACAATACTTGATTTAAAATATCGGCTGCAAACGCATCTTTCTTGAAGAAGAAGTTAACGTACGGGCCCATTGCAACAACTTTTTCAAAGTCACTGCCATCGACTTTTTCGACGATGTCGCTGGCAATCATTTGAGGTGCCTTGTGTAACGTTTTTGCTAAGGTGAAGGTCGGAAAGGCCAAGTCCCCCTGCTTAGACGTCTTTGGTTGTTCGATCTTATCTAGAATCGCTTCCTGCGTTAAATCTGGTAGTGCTGGCGCTAAGGCCGCTGCGACGAGTTGTTTATAATCCATATTGTCCTCCTTGACTGTCTTACGGGACAAAAAAAGTCCCTCACATATTTAAAAACATGTAAGAGACGAGACGTGCCCGCGGTACCACTCTAATTGATATGACATCCACTTATTATCGAATTGTCGTCTTCAAAAGCGCGCTTCCAATAATGTTTAGATTCGGCTCCCATCATCCCGAACTCGCTGGTCTAAACGTTCATCGTACTATTCTTTCTCATTAGACGTATATATTTTTACCATGCGTTAGTATAACAGAATTCAGCCGTTTTGACTAGTTCAACGTTAAAATCATATTCTGATGCGGAATCCCATCTTCTAAATAAACGCCAGAGACTGGTTGAAAACCAAATCCACGGTAGAAGCGATCTAAGTAATGCTGGGCCTGAATATTGATTTGCGTCGTGGAAGGCCACAACGCTTGAATCTGCACAATCGCCTGTTGGAGCAACTGCTGCCCGTAGCCGTGCCCCCGTACTATCGGATTAGTGATCACCCGGCCGATACGGGCCTGCTGGTTGGCTTCACGCATTAATCGCGCATATACTAGCAGCTGTCCCGTTGAATCCATCCCCCGTAAATGCCAAGCCATCAAGTCCGTATCGTCGACTTCTTGATACGGACAGGCCTGTTCGACGACAAAAACCGCCACTCGTAACTTGTAAATCTGTTGTAACTGCCGAACAGTTAACTCATCGAAAGATGTTGTTATAAATTGCATTTGCGCTCCTTAACGATTACTGTTGATCACCCATTCGGTCAACTATTTAGTCATCTTGATTTTTACTCAATAAAAAAGAACGGGTCATTGCTGACTAACGTTCTTGATTATCATCATCTATTGACGGTCCGTACGAGACTCGAACTCGTGATCTCCTGCGTGACAGGCAGGCGTCCTAAACCAACTAGACCAACGGACCATGCGCTCAAGGAGCTTGAGAATACAATGACTACTAACCGAAATGATTAATAGCAAAGCGGGTGACGGGAATCGGACCCGCGACGCAAGCTTGGGAAGCTTGAATTTTACCACTAAACTACACCCGCATTTGACAACAGAAATTAGTATAGCATACATTTTTTCTGTTGTCATGGTTATTTATAAATTTTTAGTCTTCTTTTTCTGGGACGACTTTCGGCTTTGGCGCCGCTTTAATGAGCTTAGCATCATCCTTACGAACAACTGCACGGTGGTTATACTCGTTAACAATTGGTTCGTCAGCTTTTTGAAATTCCTTAATTAAGATCAAGACTGAATTTTCATACACTTTTTCAATTTCACCCTTGAAATCATGTTCCAACGAAGCAAACTTCTTACCAGCGACGTAATCGCCAATTTTTAATTCTACGGCCATTTGTAAACTCCTTAACGTTTTTCAATTCATGCCCCGTCCACAGGTGTCCGGGAGATTATATGAGTGACTTTAAAATAAAATTGATAACAAATATTATCAAATAATCCACTTGGTTGCAAGCCTTAATTACAATTTTTCCGAATCGTTTAATATTGGTTCGGCCCCTTCTGCGACCGTGTTTGTCATGCGGGCCTGTTGTCGTAAATCGTGGACTGATTTAATATAAGCAGGCAAAAGCACGGCACACGACCCTAACCAAGCTAACGGTTCCGAACTACAAGCACCGGCGTAATCGAAGATCCGAACTAAGATCAGTGCTGCAAACACCCGCATAAAGAGTTCCGCCGCGCCTGCCAAAGTTGGAATTGCGCTGCGTCCAAGCCCTTGCAAGGTATTACGCATAATAAATAACATTGATAATAGGATATACGTGCTCCCGATGACGTTAAAATACGTCTGGGATAAGTTCAATACCGCCATGTCCTGATGACCGACGAAGAACCCCACAAGCTGTTTACCCCAGATAATTTCAATCAAACCAGCAGCCACACTAAAGCTCCCCGACAGCCACATGGTCTGTTTGACTCCCGTGATAATCCGTTCATACTGATGAGCACCATAATTCTGAGCCGCGAAAGTCGCCATGGTGACCCCAAAAGACATTAATGGCTGAGTCGCGACTTGGTCGATTTTCTGAGCGGCAGTCGTCGCCGCCACTGAATTAGTGCCAAGACTATTCAGTGCCGCTTGTAACACAATCGTTCCAATCGCAATGATCGACATCTGAAAAGCCATGGGTAACCCAACATTCAGGTGAGCCTTCACTTCCGACCAAACTAACTTGAAGTGGCGCCGTCCAATGTGCAAGATGGGTACTTTGACGATGATGTAAACCACACACATGAGCGTTGCAATGGTTTGTGCTAAAATGGTTGCCCAGCTCGCCCCGGCAATGCCCCATTTGAAAACCAAAATGAATAACAATTCCAAGCCAATATTAATTAACGCGCTGATAATCAAAAACCATAAAGGCGTGCGACTATCACCGAGTGCGCGAATGATGTTTGACAACAGGTTGAACGCAATTGGTGCCAGCATCCCGCCAAGCATAATTTGTAAGAATGTCCGCGCATCCGCAATGATATCCGTTGGCGTTTGCATTAACAACAAGATATGGTCAACGAAGATCAACGACAGAATCGTCAAAATGATCCCAACAATTAGACTAACTACGATACTAATCGCAAAACTGCGCCGCACTGCTTTAAAATCACGTGCCCCAAAATGTTGGGCTGTTAATATGGATAAGCCAGCGGTTAACCCCTGCGCAAAGCCAATGATCAAAAACTGAACACTCCCAGTTGATCCAACCGCCGCTAGGGCTTTAACCCCTAACGTCTGACCAACGATCAACGTGTCCGATAAACTATAAAATTGCTGAAAAATGTTACCGATTAGTAACGGAATCGTAAACCAAAAAATTAATTTTAGCGGTTTTCCCTTTGTTAAATCGTTCATTTTCGCACTCCTTTCATTAATTAAGATGACGCACTTGTAATCGTTTTCTTGGTGCTTTGCCAGACAAGCAAACTTTGCTAGTATATCAACTTTAGATTTATAATACTAGTCCTTTGTTCGTAAATATTAAATATTTTATTTTAATTAGTGAATTGGCCGTCTTGATTTATTTTTTAAGGTTATTTCACTGTGCTAAGCTGTCACCGATTTACTAACCAACACAAAAAAACTTGTCAGCAGCCGCTCACAAGTCTTTTAGATTCGATTAAGTCACATCACAGCACCATATAATAGTAATAGGACACAAACACACAAACGACCATACAAATCAAATTTAACGGAATTCCGACTTTAAAGTAGTCCGTGAACTTATAATGTCCAGGGCCGTAAACAATCAAGTTTGTTTGGTACCCGATTGGCGTTGAAAAGTCCGCCGTCGCAGCAATCGTAATCAACATAACAAGCATCATCACGGGTAGGTTTTCCAACTTCGCTGCGGAAACGACCACTGGAAACATCAGTGATAACGCCGCCGCATTGGACAAGATGGCCGTTAAGAAATTGGTCACGAAATAAATCAGGAACATATAGATGATTGGTGACGCATTCCCGGTAATTGCTACCAATGACTTCGCGATAAACTTATCAGCACCCACGTTCGACATCGCAAGCCCAAGTCCATAACTACTAGCCACTAAAAACAACACGTTCATATCGACAGCCTTCACAATATCGCTGATTGAAACGCATTTCGTCAAGAAAAGTACCACGCACGAGGCCGCCAGACCAACGAACAAATCAATCACGCCCATAGTCGACACGATGATCGTTGCAACCAATAAAACAATCGGTAAAACATCCTTATAAGTATGTTTCCGGGACTTCACTGGTTGTGAATTAAAGACGTGTAAGTCTTTGAGACTTGCCAGCTCGTCTGGTTCACCAGTGGTAATCATGACCAAGTTGTCCCCGCCTTTTAAGCGAATACTTCCGAGATGCCCTTCGAGGTTGACATCGTTGCGTCGAATTGCGACGACGACACTCCCAAAGACATTGCGAAAACGCGCTGATTTGACCGTTTGGTTCACCAAACTGGACGTGTCCGGAATGGAGACTTCGACGAGCCGAACCCGTTCATTGGTGATATCAGTCATATTGATTTTCTGAGTGCTTGGTATTAGACCTTTAATATTCATAAGATCATTAATACAATCAAAATTTCCAGTGAAGTAAAGACGGTCACCTAACTGTAGAATCGTCTCATCCGTCACCGGCACGATCGACTGACCACTCCGATTAATCGCCACTAAGAAAGAGCGCGGTAAATTACGAAGTTTGGCGGCGACCACCGTTTGATTGAGGTGTTCAAAATCATCGCCGATCGTCATTTCAATCAAGTAATCATTCGGTTCAGCAACAACATCGTCAACACTACTCCCATAATAGGTCGGTAACATGCGGTACCCGATCGTCAGTAAGTAAATCAACCCAATAATCGTGATGGGAATCCCGATGACGGCCAAGTCAAAGGTACCAAATTGTGCTAATTTGTACTTAGACAATAATCCTTGTGCCACTAGATTGGTCGAAGTCCCTAGAACGGTCAACAACCCACTCAGAATCGTGGCGTAGGATAGTGGGATCAAGAACTTTGAGATTGCCATCCCTTTCTGCTTCGTCCAACGCTGGACCATCGGTGTCAAAGTGGACACAATCGGGGTATTATTCATAAACGGTGAAATCACACTCACGCTCGCTAACAACCGTAATAAGGAACGCTTTTCGCTGTGACCATCGCCGAGAATCCGGTCAAATAAGCGGGTAATAATATTACTTTTGGCAATGGCATAGGCAATAATATACATCAGGGCAATTGTCGCTAACCCGTCGTTAGCAAAACCTGACAGTGCGTCCGTTGGCGACAAGATACCGACAAACATCAAGAACGCTAAGGCACACAAGATTACGGCGTTCGGGGTCGTAACTTCCATGGCCATTAATATAAATGATACTAATAACGTGATTAAAACAATTGCAATATTTAAGGTCATCGTCATCGCTCCGCTTCAACTAATTTTCATCTTGCTGAGTCTTGCGCCACTGCTCATAATCAACCTATATCCGTCGCGCCGTTCAACATAAGAACCATTGTAGACTTGGAATGTGAACATAAATGCGACATGGTATGAAATTATTCTAGCTTTGCGGATGATTTTGCGACCAAATTGTGACTTTTTCATTAACGTTCAGTCACAACTTTGAAAACGACCTTTTCGGGCCGACAACTGGTTTAAGAACGGACGCGCTTGAAGTCGTGTGGATGACGAAATATTGATTATCAAGCATTCAAAAGTGACGCCTAGCTAGTCAACCGGCAATCATTATCCGCAGTTATTGATCAACCGATATTATGACTAGTCCGCCATTGAGCCATATTTTCATACCGGGCTACTAACGACCATCGCGCCATCAGTATCTTGGTTAGCGCAACACGCAAATAGGCGCCCCCGACCAGATGAGCCATCTAGTCAGGGGCGCCCGTTTTACATTCAATTCTTATTCATTAATACCATACGTGTGCTTCGTCGGATACAACGAGAAGCGTTCGGCCCGGTAGACATAACCACCGCTTGGAAGACCCGTTAATTCAACGTTAAACACCTGTTGCTTGCTCTTCAAATCGTATTCAATAATATTAGCTGATTTACCATTATTCAACCAACCAAAATCAATTAGCCGATTCGAAGCACTCAAGTAACGATTAGAACCAATAATATTGGCAAAGTTCTTCTTACCTAATGACTTACCGTAACTGCCAACTTGAGAAATCGTCTTCGTCTTTTCATTAATATGATATTCGACACCTTCTGAATATTTACCAGAAGAGTCCGCCAACGATTTCTTGGTCGTACCAACTGCCACGTTATTGTTGAAGATCATCACGTTGAGCGAGTTCTTCTTGCCCAAGGTGCTTGGATCAACGATGGCGGCATGTTGCCCACCCGGCCAAGCAATCTTACCACTAGCCTTCAGCAAGTACTTGCGGTACGATTTCGGCCAAGCTGAAGTCTTCTTACCAGACAAGATCCACTTGATCTTTTCAGTCTTGTAATCGATCTTCATCACTAAGTTCTGGTTGCGACTTGAAATAATCAAGCTCTTATCCTTCTTATCATAATAGACGGAGTTCTGATGGAACCAGTCCTTCTTACCCATATATTTACTGGACTTCGTCGCGTTGTACTTCGTATAGAACTTCGCAGGTAGGATATTCTTCATGTTGATGACCTTGGTGATCTTACCCGTCTTATGCGATATAACGATCATCGTGTCTTCGACATAGGTCCGGCCGCCATCGGAAACGGTCGCAATCAGATCACCGTTTGGCAATTCCGTTACGTCATGGTGGACCTGATTATGGTTCTGCTTCTTAGAACCCTTAGCCTTACCCCAGGCCTTATGATTAAATTTATAAGTCTTATAAACTTTACCCGTATAATCCATTTCAACTAACTCATCAAAATATGAATTCTTAGCATTCGATTTGGTCCAAATCAATAAATGCCCATTGTTAAGTTGTTTGAAAATGTGGGAAGTTGGCCGCGTTGTATACCACCGAATATTACCATCCGCATCCATCCCGAACGATAAGTTTTTAGACTGCTTGCTCCCAGAGATCGTCGTCCGAACCATAAATGTCAGCTTCGAATTACCAGTCCCTAAGACCATTTTTTGTTTGTTAGCCTTCTTAACGTTGATCTTAAAATCGGTCAACGCCGATGGTAACTTCGCCGTTTTCAGTCGGATCGTCTTGGTCGTCGACGTGCCATCCTTATAAGTCACCTTAATCTTGACCTGGTTATTCGTGTTGGCGTATAACCCCAGCACGGTCAAATCATGACTCGTTGTGTACTTATTGACCGTATTAGAAATTGAAGTCTTACTACTCTTGCCGACCACCGTATAACTGACCTTGGCCGCCTTGCTCGTCTGGAAAATCACCTTGGCGGATAACGGAGACACCCCGTATGGGTTAACCTTCGTGTACATGTTATTAACGGTATAATTCTTATTGGCGACCGCCTTCTTCAGCGTCGCCGTCTCACTCGACTGGGCCTTAATCTCAGTCTTGACTAGCCGCGTGTTGATGTCCTTCTTCGTTGCACTCGCCGAACGTACCTTACTAGTGGTCGTTGTCGTTGCAGTTGACTGATGATATTTGTAATACCCAAAACCACCGCCAATCGCGACAATCACAACGACAATTAGTGCAATCAACCAATTTCGCTTTTTCATTTACCTTTCACCGACCCTATCTCACTATTTTTTCTGACGCCAATCAATTCCTCACGACTGCTACTCCAACGATATGCCCGTTTTGTCAGCCAGAATATTAGGCTCATACCGCTGATACTGGCGGTCTAACCTTCCCGTGGCAACCCACGTGACCGACACAGAATGACTAACAATTGCCATGTCAAACCGAATCAGTGCAGTTTATATTAAATTTATTATACTCAATCTACGGCCGTCGCAGCTAATATTTGCGCCTGCATTTGCTCAATGACTTGTCCAACTGTCGCTAGGTCAGGAACAAATGCCCCACTTGCTAACGGATGACCGCCGCCATTGAACGCTTTTGCGACCGCATTGACATTGATTGCTTTCGACCGAAAATGTACGCGGTATTGCCCCTGTGGGGTTTCAATGAAGAACAACCAAACTTTGACCGTCGTCAGGTTACCGGGCAACGGGACAAGCGCATCCTCATCGCCATATTCCAGACTCAAGTCACTAAATATCCGTTGTGGTAAGACAACGTGTGCCAGACCACTTGGCTCAATAGTTTGTTCACTCAGGACGTACCCATACAACTTGCTGAGTGCTGGCGTTAAGTCCATTTCGTGGTGACTAATAGTGGCAATATCAATGTCCGTTGCCGCGAGTGCACTAGCAATCTTCAGAGTTCGAGTGGACGTCTCGGGAGTTGAAAAGCGCACCGTATCGCCGATAATTCCGGCATATAGCTTGGTTGCAACGGCCGCCGTCACTGTAAAACACCCCGCTTGCGCCAACTCATAAATCATCTCCGAGCAACTGCTATAAGTTTCATCGACCCAGTTCAGTTGCCCATAGGGATCGTGATTCGGGTGATGGTCGATTTTAATCACAAAGGCACCTGTTGGCAACTCCCCAGCTAGGCGCTCATGGTTAGCACAATCTACGGCAATGACTAAGTCCGTTGCTTGGGGGGGCACTAACTGCTCATCGGTTGTATCGATCCACGCCAAATGGCCCGGAACTGGGGCCATCGCCACAACAAGTTTCTCCGGGTAAGCCGCTTTGAGCAAGGCGACTAGTCCAAATTGTGCCCCGATTGCATCGGGATCCGGATTCGTATGACGATAGACCAAGATTCGGTCCATTTTCACAATCGATTTTGTGATGTCAGTAATGATTGCATTAGTTTTCATTTGCAGTAACCAAACTGACATAATGGTGTTCCGCCAAGTAATTCAATACTTGTTGGACGGAAGCGGTCAGTGGTTGTTTGGACGTGTCAATCGTAATCTCAGGATCGATAGGTGCTTCGTATGGTGCATCGATGCCTGTAAAGCCCGTGATTTCACCACGACGCGCCTTCGCGTACAATTGTTTCACATCTCGTTGTTCACAAACTTCAAGCGGCGTGTCGACGAACACTTCAATAAACTCATCGACCTCAAGGTTCGCCCGCACTTTATCACGGTCGGCCCGATATGGTGAAATGAAAGCCGTCAACGTAATCACGCCAGCATCGACAAATAGTTTGGCAACTTCGCCGATTCGGCGAATATTTTCTTCACGGTCTTCAGCTGAGAAGCCTAAATTCTTATTCAAGCCAAAACGCATATTGTCGCCGTCTAAAACGTAACTACCAACTTGTTGGTCAAATAATGCTTTTTCAACGGCATTCGCAATCGTCGACTTACCGGAGCCGGACAGGCCAGTAAACCATAAAACCACACTCTTATGATGGTTCAGCGCTTGCCGTTCGGCCTTGCTAACTTGCGATTGATGCCAAGTAATATTATCTGATTTTACCATGCTTAGACCTCCTGTTGCTGTTCACGTTTACGCTTCAACCCATCAATGAGAACCCGGGCAACTTCGGGACGTGAAACTTCCTTTGGTGGTACAACACCATCAGCCAGCATCTTACGCACCTTCGTCCCGCTTAATGAAATGTGATCTTCGGCACCGTGTGGACAAGTCTTCTGCGTTGCCATTGAACCACACTTTTTGCAGTAGAAGGAATTATCGAATTTGAAGAAGTGCATGCCCATCTCATCTTCGACCGAAGTGATTAATTCTTGGGCTTCATAGGTCCCGTAATAGTCACCCACACCAGCATGGTCACGACCGACGATAAAATCAGTACAACCATAGTTTTTACGAACGATTGCGTGTAAGATGGCTTCCTTAGGGCCAGCATACCGCATCGCGGCTGGATAAATGACCAACCGAACACGGTCTTCTGGATAGTAATACTTCAGAATCGTCTTATAGCTTTCCATCCGAACGTCTGCTGGAATATCATCCGCCTTGGTCTCACCAACCAATGGATTTAAGAATAACCCATCGACGTTTTCCAAAGCTAATTTTTGAATATATTCATGCGCCCGATGAATTGGATTCCGTGTCTGGAACCCAACGATCCGCTTCCAGCCGAGGTCATGGAACATCTTCCGAGTTTCTAATGGTTCCATATAATAATCACTAAAAGCACCATGATCTGGCTTATGCAACAATTTAATTGCGCCACCCAAGTAGACGTCACCATTGGCATACAAGCGTTTAACACCTGGATGGGCTTCGTCGGTGGTCTTGTAGACGTTTTGGGCTTCCAATTGCTTGTCCGGAACAAACTTATCTTCAACTTGCATCGTGCCATAAATGACGCCGTCAGCGCCCCTCAAAGCAATCTTAGTATTCAATTCAATCTTATCAGCATCCGCTTGGGACACACCCAGCGTAATTGGTACACTCCAGATAACGCCACTCTTCAAGTGCATCGTGTTGACCACTGAATGGTAATCATCACTGACCATGAAGCCAGTCAGGGGGCTAAAACCACCAATCCCAATTAATTCCAAGTCTGAGATATTCCAATTATTGATGGTTAAACTTGGCAGCTGCTCAGCAGCCTGACGCGTTGCTTCACTAAAATCTTTTAAATTAACTAACTTACCACCATGAGCTTTAATTCCGTACACTGTTTGCATATTGATCACCTTTCACGTTTAAAATTTCATCATAATTAAGACTTACAAAATGGTTCAATGCGGCTTGTTGTTGCTCATCCTGACTCGCACGTCGACACAACGCTGTTAAAGTTGCCGCCACCTCATCCATGTCTAGCGGGGTCCGCAGCTTGAACGTTTCGTCCGGCTGTTCGTCTCGTAATGGTGCTGCCTTAGTCGGTTCAGCAGCAATAAAAGCCGTCACCGCACTTTGCGACGCAGGGGTTCCCAGTTCGTCAGCCATCAGGACCAAGTATGGTGGCTGTTCAACCGCGTGCAACGTCCGTACTAAATGTTGAATCGCTAATCGGCGCTCACGTTCATCAATGATGGCTGTTAAGTCATCTGCAATCACCACGTTGTGCGTATCCGCACCTAACTCGGCACTGACCGTCGTTAACATTTCAACGATTTCATTGTTTTTAGCATCCCCAATCCCCCATAACGTCTCGCGTTTCGCGTTTTTACGGAGATAATTATTCAGGGCTTCCTTTTGCTCGACCACTAAATAGTCCAAGGGGTACGTCTGAATGGCAATCGTATTATTATTCAACCGTTCGCTCAAATCTTCAGCAACCTCATGACTGTCAGCTTCTGTGCCGACCATCTTGACTTGACCATTTCGTAAAGTCGTGTTGACCTGATCAACTTGGGCCTGATCTTCGCCGAATACAAAGAACGTTTTGCTATTGATCTTGACGTTAAAGTCCCGATATAAAGCGCCATACTTGGCTAAATACTCGTCAGTCATCTCGTCGATGCGCTGTTGAAATTCAGCCGAGGCAAAGTAATCCGGGTCAGCCGCAGCTTGACGGCCTAGTAAGTAAAGTGCCTTAACATCGGGTTCCACGTCCGTTCGAGCTTCAAAATCAGCTAAATTTTCACCGCTATCACTCTTTTGGAGTGCTGGATCGATGAAGTCATCGATTTGCGCTTGGAGGGCCGCCTCGTCGCTCGTCCACGGTAAGTTAAATTGGGTCGCGATTCGTTTCAACGTCGTCAACGTCTGACCAAACAAATCTTCGTACGTGACTAAAATGCGGTGCTCACGGTCGGTATCACGTAATGAAAGCAACGTCCGGACTTGCCACTGACGCATTGCGAGCGTGGTATCGCGGTGCCAGGCGCGCTCATTCGAATTGACCACGTCCATCGGATTACGTAGCAAGACGATTTCAGCCGGCTGAACCTCAACGTCAGCCAAAACACGTTGCCACAATTCAATATAATCATTCATCCGTGGGTCTTTAATCGCCAGATATTGTTCATTCTCAAAAAAGTTTCGTAGATACGTGGTTAACGCCGCCCGGTCCTTTTTAATCTTCGGGCTATCATAGTAACCCTTGAAGGCTGGCCGGTACCGGATGCGACTTCCAAGTGACTTGTGAATATTGATGACATCTTTATTTTCAAAATAGCCTTTCGGATTGATCCGCTTACTAGGTGCCAGCAGGTTATCAGTCCCGAGAGAAATGCCCATCAAATTAACACACTTAGTCATTACCGATGTTCCGGAACGGCCACTCCCAAGAATTAATACGGCCTGCTTCGTTTGTTGACGGTGATTAAACAATCGTTGCCATAAGCTTTGACTCATTCTTCATCATCCTAATCATTATTATTTATTCGATCTTTGGTGCTTCGCTAGTGGGCTCACCAAATATACTAGCAAGTTAATTGTGAAAATAAGTACCCTTAACTCGAAAAAAATATGATGATTTCATGAAATTTAGTGCTTTTAGCAAGTACGCACCCGGTAATCTGCTGGGTGTAGATTAGGACATCTCCCCACAGTTTTGATGAAATATTCAAATTTTAGGACTATTAAAATCCCTTTATACCAGTGCATTGATTACCAAAGCACCTGATTTCACTCAATATCGTCAGCACCCTTAACCAACTTAATCCTTAATTGAATGCTTAGCGCAACGCCCCTGTTATGAAGACCTAAAATGTCAACCCAACCATGTGGGAGCTGCGTTTCAACCCTATTCACCAGCTCAAGTGGTCGAAATCCGACAACGGTTGCTGGCAAAGACTAGTGGCTGTTCACACTACGTTTCCTACTTGCCTGGCTCCAAATAGCGTGTGCGTCACATTACGCCTTGAATATGTTCAAAAGATTAAAAAATAATTTGACTAAATTAGAAATTGGTGGTATTTTCTAATCAATCATAAAACATGTAAACGTCCTGAAGAGGAAAGTAATCATCGCTACCCGTGCAGTGAGTTTGGAATAGTGCAAACCAAACCGGAAGACGATTGATGAAAAATGGCCTCCAAACGGCACCACTGAGCTTTTGCCAGGTGATGACAGTTAGCTACTGTTAATAAGCTTCCGTATGAAACGTACGGATTGAGGTCAATATCGTGAGGTGTTGACAAATTAAGGTGGTACCGCGAACGACAACTTCGTCCTTTAATCAGGATGAGGTTGTCGTTTTTTCGTTTAAAATAATTTGCTAAATATAAGGAGTGGGTTTTAATGACAATTATTAATAGTAACTTGGGGTATCCACGTTTAGGTGAACATCGTGAATGGAAGCACTTATTGGAACACTTTTGGAAAGGACAATTAGACAACGTGACCTTTCACGCCACTGCTAAAAAATTACGCCTAGCTAACTTGAAAAAGCAACGCGACTTGGGAGTGGACTATATTCCGGTCGCAGACAATTCGGATTACGATCACGTTTTAGATACACTAGTCGCATTCAACGCGATTCCAAGTCGCTTTGGTCACTTCGATCACCAGTTGGACTTGCCCGACTACTATGCAATTGCCCGTGGAACTGATACCGCCGTGGCGGCCGAAATGACAAAGTGGTTCAATATCAACTATCACTACATTGTTCCTGAATTCGATGACGTGTCCTTTAAGTTATTAGATAATCGCTGGCTACGCTACTACCAAGAAGCTAAGCAAGAACTTGGCATTGATGGTAAACCAGTCATTCTGGGTCCCATCTCTTTCCTTAAACTGGGTAAACGTCACGGACAGTACTTGGATGACGCCGCCGTCAACGAACTATTACCGCAGTTATTACCGCTTTACCAACAAGTGTTTGAAGAATTAGCGACAGCTGGCGCAAAATGGATTCAATTGGATGAGCCGACCCTAGTCAAAACAACGACGGTTGCGGAACTCGCACCTTATCAAACTGCACTTGAACATTTGCATGCGGCTGTCCCATCCTTAAAAATCGAACTCCAAACTTATTTTGACAGTCTTGATCAGTACGACCAAATCGTGACCTGGCCAATCCAAGGACTTGGACTGGACCTAGTACACGACCATGGTGAAAACCTGGCGCACTTGGTCGACCACGGCTTCCCAACCGACAAAATTCTCGCAGCTGGCATTATTGATGGACATAACGTCTGGGCTAGTGATCTACAAGCAAAACTTGCATTAGTTCAACAGTTACGGCAAATCGTGACCGATGATCAGTTATGGCTCCAACCCGCCAACTCATTATTACACGTTCCCATTACCACCAAAAATGAAACCAAGGCTGACCCCGTCTTACTGGGCGGCCTGGCCTTTGCGGACCAGAAATTGGCAGAATTGCATACCTTAACCGTGGCAGCCAATCAGGGGGTTGCCGCTGTTCAAGCAGTGTTTGACCATAATCAGGCCAACTTGACCGCCCTCAACCAGTCCAGTCACCGCAACAACCAGTCGGTTCGCGCCGCTGAAGCGCAACTGAGTAATCAAAAATTCGAACGCCAGGCGCCATTTGCGACCCGGATTAAGTTACAGCACGACCGGTTACACCTACCCCTCCTGCCAACAACAACGATTGGGAGCTTTCCGCAAAGTGCGCAAGTCCGAGCAAAGCGAGCAGCATGGCGCAAGGGTAATTTAACCGATGCCGATTACCAGGCATTCCTGCATGCTGAAACCAAACGATGGATCAAGCTGCAAGAAGACCTCGGCCTCGACGTCCTGGTTCACGGTGAATTTGAACGCACTGACATGGTCGAATACTTTGGTCAAAAACTGACTGGCTTCTATGCGACCCAAAATGGTTGGGTCCAATCATACGGTTCACGAGGCGTCCGGCCACCCGTTATCTTTGGGGATGTCGCTTACACGGAACCAATCACCGTTGCTGAGTCCGTTTACGCGCAAAGTCTAACCGACCAGCCGGTTAAAGGCATGTTGACAGCACCACTGACCATTATCAACTGGAGTTTTGTTCGCGACGATATCCCTAGGGCGCAGGTTCAAAATCAGATTGCTTTGGCCCTCCGGCAAGAAGTTCAAAACTTGGAAAAAGCTGGTATTAAGATTATTCAAGTTGATGAACCAGCACTTAGGGAAGGTTTGCCACTCAAGCAGCGCCATTGGCAAGCCTATTTGGATGAAGCAGTGTACTCATTTAAGATCACCACGACCGGCGTGCAAAACGACACTCAGATTCATACCCATATGTGCTACTCTAACTTTGCCGATATCATCAATACCATCAAAGCCCTTGACGCAGATGTCATTTCGATTGAAACGTCCCGTAGCCATGGGGAGATTATCAGTGCTTTTGAACAAACCGGGTACGATCAAGAAATCGGTCTGGGGGTCTATGACATTCACAGTCCACGCGTACCGAGCGTTGCGGAAATTGAAGCCAACATCCAACGCGCATTACGCGTTATCGACGCCCGGCAATTCTGGATCAATCCTGACTGTGGTCTCAAAACCCGGCAAGAATCAGAAACCCTAGCAGCCTTAAAGAACATGATTGCTGCGCGCAACGCGATCCAGGCCCAACTGACCACTAGCATCCACTAAGGAGGTGGCTTGAATGAAGTTTAAACAAGCACTCCAGCAACGGGTCCTCGTTGCCGATGGCGCAATGGGCACCCTTTTATATGGTAATTATGGCATCAATTCGGCTTTTGAAAACCTGAATTTGACGCATCCCGACACGATTTTACGCGTTCACCGATCGTACATTCGGGCTGGTGCCGATATTATTCAAACCAACACCTACGCTGCGAACCGCCTAAAGTTGACCCGGTATGATTTACAAGACCAAGTCACCACCATCAATCAGGCCGCTGTGAAAATTGCAGCGACCGCACGGGAACACGTGGATCACCCCGTTTACATTCTGGGAACGATCGGTGGACTAGCCGGCGATACCGATGCAACTGTTCAACGGGCGACCCCAGCAACGATTGCTGCCAACGTGACTGAACAACTTACCGCCCTTCTAGCCACCAACCAGTTAGATGGCATCTTGCTCGAAACATATTATGATTTGCCAGAACTACTCGCCGCGTTAAAAATCGTGAAGGCCCATACTGACTTGCCCGTCATCACGAATGTTTCAATGTTAGCCCCCGGCGTCTTACGAAACGGTACGAGCTTCACTGATGCCATCGTCCAACTCAACGCTGCCGGCGCCGACGTAATCGGCACGAACTGTCGCCTGGGACCTTACTATTTAGCTCAGTCATTTGAAAACTTGGCGATTCCAGCTAACGTCAAACTAGCCGTTTACCCAAACGCTGGCTTGCCTGGCACTGATCAGGACGGTGCGGTGGTCTACGATGGTGAACCAAGCTATTTCGAAGAATATGCCGAACGCTTTCGTCAGCTCGGTCTGAACATTATTGGTGGTTGTTGTGGGACCACACCTTTGCATACCAGCGCAAGCGTCCGCGGTCTAAGTAATCGCAGCATCGTTGCTCATGACCAGCCGGCTACAAAACCACAGCCACCAACGCTCGTCACGACAAAGAGTCAGCACCGGTTTCTGCAAAAAGTTGCGACCCAAAAAACGGCGTTAGTCGAACTCGATCCACCCCGCGATTTTGATACGACTAAATTTTTCCGGGGTGCTGAACGATTAAAAGCCGCTGGTGTCGATGGCATTACACTGTCTGACAATTCGTTAGCAACGGTCCGGATTGCTAATACGACGATTGCGGCGCAGCTCAAGTTGAACTACGGCATCACGCCGATCGTGCACTTGACGACCCGCGACCACAATCTAATCGGCTTACAATCAGAGATCATGGGTCTACACAGCCTGGGTATTGAGGACATCTTAGCTATCACTGGCGATCCGGCCAAACTCGGTGATTTTCCGGGAGCCACTTCGGTCAGCGATGTGCGCTCCGTTGAACTGATGAAGTTGATCAAGCAATTCAATAGCGGCATCGGACCAACGGGTAAGTCGCTTAAAGAAGCCAGTGACTTTCGGGTCGCAGGCGCCTTTAATCCTAACGCTTATCGCACTTCCATATCGACCAAGTCAATCAGTCGGAAGTTAAGTTATGGTTGTGACTACATTATCACCCAACCCGTGTATGATCTTGCAAATGTTGACGCTTTGGCGGATGCTCTAGCGGCTAATCACGTGAACGTGCCAGTGTTCATTGGTGTTATGCCACTCGTCTCACGGCGTAATGCTGAATTCCTACACCATGAAGTCCATGGCATTCGGATTCCAGAACCTATCTTGACACGCATGGCAGAAGCCGAACAAACCGGAAACGAACGGGCAGTGGGCATTGCCATTGCAAAGGAATTGATTGATGGTATCTGTGCGCGCTTCAACGGCGTTCACATCGTCACACCGTTTAACCGCTTTAAAACGGTCATTGAATTAGTCGATTACATCCAACAGAAAAACTTAATTAAAGTACAATAAAAGAAACCGCCGCCAACACCTACTTTCATGCTAAAATTAGACATGAATTGTAAATGTGGAGGCGGTTTTGTCATGTACTTATTAGGGCACATTATTGGTTGGCTATGGCTCATGCTGACGGTTGCGATTGGTCTCAGTCGTCACTCAGTCAAATCAGCCAATCGCTTTTTGATTCTTAGTCGCATCGGGTACCTGCTAATTATCATCACTGGGGTGGCTTTGGCAATCAGAACCTTATCAGGCAACTGGTGGTTGACCTTGCTAAAAGTGATACTCGGTCTTGGCACGATTGGCCTCATTGAAGTGGCCTTTGCCCGCAAGCAGGAAAGTCATTTGAACTCTGGACTTGTCACCCTACTCGTCTGCGGCACCTTACTAACGATTATTTGTGGCATCGGCTTGCACTGGCAATTGACGGGAAACTTGATTTAAACCATCAATGTCGTTGAAATTACTGCCTAACGATCCAAAGTGATGCTATCAAAAAAAGCAAGTCGTCCGTTAGGGGACGACTTGCTTGCCTGATGCCAATTAATTGTTACGATCACTCAAACGTTTCATGATTTGCTGGCGCATTCGCATTTTCTGGTTGCTTTCCATAAAAATCAGCCGCGACGTTCCATAGTTAAAGAGTCCCACGAGAACCTGGTCGATGATTTTAACAAGTAGGGGTGCCCAGAACAACAACGAAATGCCGACGAACATGAGGAAAGTATCGAAAAAATATGATAAGCCTCGTGTCAACATGAAACTAATGAACTCGCGACACCAGTGCCAAAAGTCTTGCGATTTGGACTGAAAGACCACCGCTTTGTTGGTAAAAAAACTAAACAAAGTTGCTAGCACCCATGCGATTGTGTTGGAAAATAAATAGTGTTCCGCCAAGACTGAGTGTAGCACCCAGAATACCAAGACGTTCACCAGCGCGGCCATAAAGCCAAACAGTGCGTATTTCCAAAAATATTGATATTGATGGTAGATTTTAATCAACCACTGCACGCCGTTCGCCACCGTTTCTTCTAGCTCAAAAATATTATACAATAGCAATATCATACCTTGTTATCGGCCCCCTGACAAGCTCAGCCGTTAAATTGGCGCTTAGTGGGCTGGTCGCTTATACTTAAACTAATCTGCAATTCTTTTTGGAGTGAATTATTTATGAGAACTTATTTATTTATTGCCGGGCTGATCTTAGCCTGTCTAATTTTAATCATTATCTTAATTGCGGTGTTAGTCCATCTCCACCATGTCAATCAGGCGGCGGATAAACAGGCCGCGTTGCTTAAATCAATTCGGCAGCGCCTCGTTCATCAAACTTTGACCAATCAGGAACAAGACCGTCAAATTACCAAGTTGCAGACTCAAAATAACGGTTTTCGGAATCGCTTGAATCAAGCCGTTCCCCATCCGGTGGCGGTTCCTCAGACGCGCCGGATCAACGCTAATTCGCGTGCAATTTTCCGCTCATACGTCATTGGTTTAGATTACTACCAAAAAGAATTTGAAGCCGCGCTGGCCGATGCGAGTGCCCGAGGTTACTTTAAACCTTATGGTGGCTATAATGATTCTGGTCTGAAAGCAGATTATCTCTATGCCAAGAAGTACCGTGTCGACGCTAACGCTAACATCGGTGAAATTCAGTTAGTTGAAGAAGTTGATGGTGCTGAGCGATCCGTACGGGTTGAACTAAAAGTTGCGGAGCATGGCTATACCATCGGCTATCTGCCGAAAAAGCAGGTCGACGAAGCCTTCAACGTGATCGACATTTACGCTAACTCGGTCATGACCCTCTCCTCCAAAACTAATTTAACTGGTGGTGAATGGAAGATGGCGATCGATGCTGTCGATGAAATGCAGTACCTGAATGATCCCAACGCTCAAAATCGGGCCCTTCCCGATTACGGTGCCATTGACACCCCCTTAAAAATCAAGACCGGTAAAAAGTCCTACTTCCTCCAATTCACCTTATATGAAATGGAAATCAGCAATGATGAGATTCCATTGTATAGTTTAGTCGACACCGTCGACGGTCAACGTGGCTCAATTGTTGAAGTTGATGCTGGTCCGATCTCATATGTGATCGACGTCCAAGCTGGGCCACAGACTGGGTCCAAGATTACGGTCATTCCTGAACAAATCGACCGCGTCATTTGGGTCCCTAACTGGAAATAGGTCAATCACCGTTATCAAGTGAGGTTATTTTAATGAAAAAATTAATCTTAGTGATCCTGTTACTTCTGTCAATCGGTGTGATGACCATCGTTGATTCGAACATCATCCGACAAGCCCCTTATCCGAGCTTGTCCCAAGAACAAACGAAATAAGGAGGTCCGAACGTGACCCGGGCAATTTTAATCAGTTTCTGCGCCCTATTCCTTTTAACGGGCTGCACTTCCCAAGCTGAGCCAAGTATTTCCACTAAGCAAGCGAACTCAGTTGCAGCCGCTAACCGCGCGGAGCAAACTAGTCGTGCCAATGCGGCGGCTGATGCTAGTGCTAAGAAGCAATCTGGTGACCATTATCAAGCTGCTGACGACCATATCACTAGCGCAACTAGTGCAGTGGCCGCCGTCGGGCAAGTGCTCAACGATCCCAAGCAACAAACCTTTGGTGTCGTACCAACTGCCAATCAAGATGCACACGGCCACCACTATTATCAGGTCGATGCTTATCAGAAAACGGCTAATGGCGGCCGGGGGCATTATCTGAATAGTTACTTTGTTTATTTAGATGGTAGTATCACGACCAAACAAGCAAATTAATAAACAGACAAGTTGTCACCCATTCAAGCAGTGTCGTTGAACCTGCTGGGATGGGTGACTTTTTGGATGCATTTTTTGCCGGTAGTAATTTCAGTATTTCGGCGTACAGTTATTCCATGCTAATTAAGGCCAGCCCCAGTAACTAAGCAACCAATTTACAATTACAATTAATATCAACTGCATAAATATAGAAAAAGGTTTATTTTTTTGTTACTTTTCGCTATAATGGATATTGTTGTTAAAGCAACTGCCCCAGTGGCGGAACTGGCAGACGCGCAGCGTTCAGGTCGCTGTATTGGAAACAATGTACAGGTTCGAATCCTGCCTGGGGCATAATTAGTCTATGAGCAATAAAAGAGCCACGGTAAACACTTATTTACTGGGCTCTTTTATTTTGTGAATTTTAACAAAGTAGTGCCTTTGCAAAGATTTTTACGCATTTCTTCAATAAGGATGAATTCATAATAATTTTGCTCAACCGATAAGTGCTGGTCCACCTCACCTATCCGTTAGACACACTAACCACGGCAAACGGGCCGTAGCTCCCATTGTTAGGGGAACTATGGCCTTTTACTAACGGTTAAATAATTGTTGGTCACAGTAGAACCTTCACCAACGCTTCAGAAACTGAGGCGATTAATTTCTGAAAATCCACAAAAAGTCCTATGCAACCCACGATTTTAGTGTATACTAGATATGTTGACGAAAAGTTAACGTGATGGCGGTAGTGGCGAAGTGGTTAACGCACCGGATTGTGGCTCCGGCACGCGTGGGTTCGATTCCCACCTACCGCCCTTCTAAAAAAGCACGTGCAATTGCACGTGCTTTTTATTTAATCAAATTTTCTAATCACGCCTTCAGCCAAGCCTTCAAAGCGGCTCCAGTGCGTGAAGTGGGCACGTCAACTGCTGCTCGTGGGGTTCCGCTATACTGAATTCGGCCGCCATACTGACCAGCATCCGGCCCCACATCGATCAACCAATCGGCCTGGCTAATTACCGCTAGATTATGTTCGATAATAATCAACGAGTTACCAGCGGCCACTAAGGCATCGAATAATTTTAATAAGCGTTGTGTGTCTTGCAAATGCAGACCGGCAGTCGGTTCATCTAACAAGTACACCGTTCCCTGCTTGCCTAGCTCAACCGCCAGCTTCAACCGTTGCAGTTCACCACCCGACAAAGTGGTGAGCGGTTGCGCCAATGTTAGGTAACCCAAACCGACCCGGTCTAAATTCTTCAATGGCTGAGCCACTTTGTCCATCGTGGCAAAAAAAGCTAACGCCGCTGTGACTGACATCTGGAGCACGTCGGCAATCGTCTTACCCTGGTAAGCATAGCTGAGCGCCGTTTCATTATACCGCAGCCCATGACACAATTCACATGTCTGCACAACGGGATCCATAAAGGCCATATTCGTGATGGTCACGCCTTTACCCTTACACCGCGGACAAGCACCCTTACCATTATAGCTGAACCAACTAGTTGCCACGCCATTGGCTTTCGCGAATAGTTGTCGGATTTGGTCGAGCACTCCTAAGTAAGTCGCCGGTGTTGAGCGAATATTCAGGCCCACTGGTGTCTGGGCTAAATCAATATAAGCCGTCTTTAATTGCCGTTTTAGCGCGGTAACCAGCGAACTCTTCCCTGAACCGGCCACCCCCGAGACGACCGTCATCACACCGAGGGGCATGTCGACACTGACATCGTGCAGGTTATTTTCATTAATATGGTGTAATGCCAAGTGGGCCTGGACTGGTCGTTCTTGACCCCATTTATGCGATTGTCGCAACCACCGGCCCGTCAACGTATCAGAAGCCAGTAACTCGTCATAAGTCCCGGTAAAGGTCACGTTTCCACCAGTGCGACCAGCTGCAGGCCCCATCTCGACAACATAGTCGGCTAACGTAAACATGGCTGGATTGTGTTCAACAATCAGAATTGTGTTACCCTTATCCTTCAGCTTCGTTAACGCTTGCTTGATTAACTGAATATCATGTGGGTGCAGCCCAACGCTTGGCTCGTCCAAAATGTAGACCATATCTACTAAGGCGCTGGTCAAGTATTTGGCAATCTTAATCCGTTGCGCTTCACCACCAGATAAAGAACTGGTCCCACGATCCAATGTCAGATAGCCCAGGCCAATATCGACCAACGATTGGATCTTGGTCGTCAGCTCCCGCACAATATCTTGGGCTAACGGCGCATCAATCGCTTGTAAAAATGCCAGAACATGCTTTAAATCCATAGCCGTCACCTGAGCAATGTTGACCCCGTTAATATGATTGGTCAACACGACCGGTTTGAGTCGTGTGCCATCACACGTTGGGCACGGTTTGCGCGTGACGATCGCCGCAATCGCATCGCGATGGTGTTCGGCTTCCTTCTTACCAATAATCGAGCGCTTGATCCGCGGAACAACACCTTCATACAGGGCCGTTCTAGGAAAACCTTCTCCAGGATGGGCTAATTTCTGTTGCGGTGCGTGCATCAGTAAATCGTATTCCGCAGCACTATAATCCTTGATGGGTTTATCATTGTCAAACAAACCACTCGTCGCATAACGGCGCCAACGCCACGTATCCGGTGCAAAACTCACAAACGTGATGGCCCCCTCATTTAATGATTTCTCAGGATCAATCAATTGCTGCTCATCAATATCGTCAACATAACCTAAACCTTGGCAGGTTGGGCACATGCCTTGGGGTAAGTTAAACGAAAAACTGTCCGAATACCCGATAAACGGTTCCCCAACCCGTGAAAACAAGAGCCGCAGTAACGAATAAATCCCAGTATAGGTTGCCAAGGTTGAACGCGCATTCTTGCCGAGGCGTTGTTGAGCAATCACAATCGCAACGGGCAAGTGCTCGATATGCCCGACGTGTGGTTGACCATACTTCGGTAAATATTGTTGCGTAAAACTGGGAAACGTTTCATTCAGTTCGCGCCGTGACGCCGCTGCAATCGTATCAAAAACGAGTGACGACTTACCGGAACCTGACAAGCCCACGAACACCGTGGTTGCATATTTAGGAACGCGAAGACTAACGTGCTTTAAATTGTTTTGGGTAGCGTCGTATACGTCAATGGCGCCATGTGGAAATGAATAACTGGTCATCAAACCTTCCTTTCTATCACTTGTTTGCTATCAAAAAAGGACCTGAAAATTCAGATCCTAAGTATCAGACTGATTCATCAACGAGCTTGACGACCGTCCCATAGCCGGTTACGATCAAAAACCGTGGTGCAACACTCATCTGAGCGACTTCAGTATTGAAGTTCACATAAATTAACCCGTCGCCACCTTGATCCTCTGCCTTTTGTAGCAGTAGTGGCTTGACTTGCTCGATTAAATCGTCAAACCGTTCAAACTGATCAACACCATCAGATTCAAACATCAGGTGTTTTGTGACGGAGACGACGCCCTTAATCATATGGGAGCGCTGTAAATCACCAGTTGTCATAAACATTTTTCCAACCCCCTATCACTTTAATTTTACTTGAAAACGACGTCACTCGCAAACGTAACCAATTATTTGACCACAAGTTTTTAAAGGACTAAATTAATCGTAGGGAGTGATAGTTTGAAAACAGCAACACAACTTTTACAACAATATACCTTTGAGCCCGTTAAGGATAAAATGCGGGTCGAACAACACGCCTTAGCCGTCCAACATCAGGATCGCGCCATTCCATTCGGACACTTCAAGATCCGGTTGAAAAATATTGATAATCAACAAACTTATTTATTGGAATTAAAGCAAGCGTTACAGTTGACCACCACGTCTGGGTTCCAGTTACGTTCCCGACTACACGGGGTGCATGTCAAACATGCACAACACATGATGCCGACCGGTTATCACGTATTGGCATCACTGACGATTAAGGCCGCCCCACGTGACGCTCATGAATTTGTACATGACAAAACAAAAATCGCCTGCCTGATTCCAGTTGGTGATCACGCGGCCAAAACATTGCCAGCACAAGTTCCACTTTATGCGTTCACGGACAACCATCAACTTGCCATCAATCAGCAGGCCATGGCCCAGTTATTCCTGACATGCATTAAGTCCCAACAACGCCAACAGGTCAATTAATTAACCCGCTTTTATAAATAAATCGTTCGAAAACAATGTATTTGCGCAATATTAATTGCATTTGGCGAATTAATTGCGTACAATGTACTAAAATAGATAGTAAAGGAGGCGGTTTGATGGCAACCCCAACAAAAAACATTTTGCTCGACGAACAGCTCTGTTTTGCGCTCTACACCGCCAGCAAACGATATAATCATTTTTATTCCGAAGCTTTAGCACCTTTCAAGCTGACTTATCCGCAGTACATCACTTTATTGGCACTCTGGGAAAAGAGTCCGATGACGGTCCGGGAACTTGGTTCACACGTTAACCTTGATAGCGGGACTCTGCCCCCGTTATTGAAACGGATGCAAACCCAAGGCTGGGTCGAACGCAAGCGCGATACGGACGATGAACGCCAAGTCAACATCTCGTTGTCGCAAAAAGCCATCGATGCTAAACCAGAGATTTTTGCCCACGTTAATTCTTGCATGGATTTACTTGGTTTAGATGAAGCAACCTATAACCAGATTCGCGAAACGGTTAACTTTGCTTCCGAACACATCAAAAATGCCGATCCTAAAAAGGTCGACTATTCTGGTGAAGCATTCTAACTGACTGCTTAACTAGGTCGAGGTTTTTCTAACCTCGGCCTTTTTTGTTGCGATTAAACCAATTGATTTTTGACACTAGCGTCACTTTGTTTTGAGACTAGCCCGTTCAAGGCTAATATGAACAATCGTTAGCTAGCACCAATCAAATAATTATGGGTGTTTGCAGCCACATTAATTCCGCAAAAAATAAATCAAATGATAAAACCCAGTTGAATTTGATAGTTTAGACCGCTAAAAATAATTTAAGTATGTATTAAGGGACGATTTTTTGCAGGTACTGTATTCGGTGACTTTGGGGACGTGCAACAAAAAAATGACTCTACCGCTTAGTAGCAGTAGGGCCAAAGAGTTAGGTTTAAGTACAATATGGGGGATTGTACTTGCTCGTCCATCCACTTTGGGGGAGTAAAATGAACAAGTGTATAACTATTAGGTACAAGTATATACTATTACATAATTGTGAAGAAAGTGTGAAGATTTGTCCGAATTATGCTTTTTTATTCTTTATTTTTATAGAGCATCAACCATTATTTCTACAATTATTATATTTTTAGCATTCAACCAGATTAATATCATCCGCTTGTGCCTGGCATCGATGCCTTTCTCAGATTTGCAAATCCGTGTCGAAACCTGAACACTGCGGTAAAATCAACCATGGGAGGTGAAGTCCGATGGAAATTATTGACCGCGGCTTGGGGTGGCTCGGACGCGTGTTGCTCACTGCTGGCCTAATTGTTGGGGTCGTGATCCCACCAATGTTACTTAAATTAATTAACCAATTATATCGCCAGCATCAGCTCACAGCCTGGCAGATCACCCTGGCAGGTGTCTATCTGTTAATTTTTGTGATCCTAGCACTGGCGGCAACCGCCCTAATGCGGCACTATACCGGCAACTATCAATCAGAAAACTTACAACACCATGACTGGCAAATTATTGGAATGGCCTATCTCACCATCTTAATTTTTGAGGGCGGCTTTCAATTTATAAACCAGCTTCTGTATCACCAGAATCAAACACAAAATAACGCCGCCATTAAAAATTTAATGCCGGCAGTCCTCTGTCGCTTTGGCTTATGGCGTTGAGCGCCGTTTTTTTGACTCCAATTGTTGAAGAGTTAGTTTTTCGTGGCGTTCTGACTAACCTTTTCTTTCAACAAGAATGGCTCAAGGTCGGGCTCAGCGGGATTGTTTTCGGTAGTCTCCATAGTAGTTCAACCTTACCGAGCTTCCTCATATACGTCACCATGGGACTCGTGCTAGCTATTGTTTATCGGCTGACCCGTAAAATTCGCGCGGCCATTGCGCTCCACTTTGTGATCAATAGCCTAGCAATTACCATCATGTTACTGCATTGACGACCTTCACGCACAACTTCGTCACGGCACTGGCCACCCTAACTTTTATAACTCCCCTGCCAGACTAATAACACGTCAAAAATCAAAAATAGCACATTAAAATGTAATAGCCACCAATTCATCAGGCCTTTCTCACGCACCATTCCCAGAATTGCCAAGCCAATGCCAATAACGGGAATCAAACCTCCTTGTAACAACCGATAAATCGGCAAGTAGGCCCATTCTGATAGCAGGATTGGTCCCGTTAACTGACCCAATAAAATAAACAACAAAAATACCCCGATATTCAACAATGAGCAGGCAAACGCCGTCTCGGTAATGGTGCCCATCGCGAGGCGAAAGTGAAATTGAAATCGTAAAACCAGTGTCCCGATGATTCCAATCACCAAAATAATGCCAACCACTAACATACAGCCACGACTCCTTTTCTTGTCATTGTTACTGTACGCTAAAATCAACAATGCGCCTAGCGCAAAACTAGAAGCTTAATGATTTTTTAGCAACCCCGTAACGCGACTAACAACTAAATAAATTCGAGTAGTTCACCGTAGCTTTTATATGGCACGCTGTCCTAGTCATTAACCATCAAAAAAGAGCCGGCAACTTGCCCGCTCACCCATCTAACTCTTTGTCCCGGTTGGTACTGTTAGTACTTTGGCTTTTAGCCCCACGACTTTAATTGTAATTCGCTTATGAACTGGCATTTTAACATAGAATTGACCACTCTGCTTATTCGAAATAACCTGACGGACATGTTTCCCACTCTTTAAGGTGACAATGACACCGTGCTTGGTACGGCCACTGATTGTTGCAGAGGTAGCATTTTGATGGTAAACCACCTTTGACACAGTGAGCCGATGAATTCGTCGATGATAATCACCTTGCAAGCTGTATTCCGAACCAAATATTAACAAACAACCGGCCAAAATCATTAAGATTAGTGACCAGAACTGCTTCATGACGCCACCTCCAGACCAGCTCCCACAGCTGGCATTTAATAGTCTAAGCATACATGCAAATTAATCTAAAAAGCCAAAAAAGGTGCAAAGCTCATAATAGCCTGCACCAACGTCATTAAAATTCACTTTTGATTAACGATTTTGTTACATTAGAGTCTTAAGCGAAGCTAGCTAAACGTGACTGCCAGTTCGGAACGCTTGATTAATGCGATTAAATCATGCATTTTACGAATCGCAATATCGACCGACTCGCCATTTTCAAAGTAGCCAAGCTGATGTTGCTTATCAATTCGTACTAGCATTTGCGGGTTCACCAAGAAACTCTTATGAACCCGGAATAACTCTGGGTGGGCCACGGTTTCATCACTAATCTTACCATTGTATTGAACAATTCGATCTGTTAAATGGAGAACCAGCTTGTTACGAACTGCTCCAGTCTCGATAAATAACACCTGATCTAATGGAACATTGAAGAGCTGACCACCCTTAGAGTAAGAAAACATGGCCTTGCTGGTGACTGCTTGCTTGGTATAACGTTCATAAGCAACCCGAATATCTGTCTCCACTTTGGCTTTGACCGTTTCTTGACCCAAATCTTTCACAATAAAGTCCAGTGGTTCGATTCGTCGTTCAAAGGTCAAAAAGGCCATTTCAGAATGGGTCGACACGAAGACAATCCGCGCATTAACATCCGCCTCGCGAATTCGAGTCGCCAGTGCTAGGCCATTTAAGTCTTGCCCAGGATATTCAATATCTAAAAAGTAGAGTCCCTCAAGATCGGAATTGGTCTCGACATAGTCCAACAACGTTTGTGCTTGTCCGGTTGCTAAGGTCAGTTCCATATCAAAATCATTAATCATAATATGATTCTTAATGATTTGCTTTAAGGTTGCTAATTGTTCAGGATCGTCTTCCACAACAAAGGTCTTTAACACGCTGCTCACTCACTTTCAATACTAATAATAAATTCGAATCGTTGATGGGAGCTCACTTCATAAGTCACGTTAGCTAATGGATCTAACAACTCACGAACGGTTGCTAACCCTTGCCCATGACCAGCACCTTTCGAAGTATGCCCAGCAACCATCAGCTCATCCAGGCGCTCAATCGGATGATTCAATGAATTGGCAAAAATCAACTCCAC
Organism: Lactiplantibacillus plantarum; assembly: GCF_014131735.1. Lineage (NCBI taxonomy): Bacteria > Bacillati > Bacillota > Bacilli > Lactobacillales > Lactobacillaceae > Lactiplantibacillus > Lactiplantibacillus plantarum. The sequence goes on along the minus strand of NZ_CP039121.1, from coordinate 1,299,049 downwards.
CATGCGGGGATACTTAACAAGTGCGACCGCAATCTGACCACCACTCTGACCCTTCACCGCTTCGATGGCATTGTCTAACAAGATGCCACTCACCCGTGATAACGTCACTGAATCAATTGCAATTGCCGCAATCGGGTCGTTGGCTTCCAAGCGTACTTGAATTCCAGCTTGGCGCGCAACGGAAAACTTACTCTGAATAATGGCTTTCAATGGTTTGTCCTTGATTTGTTCTAAATTGTCAAAGTGTCCAAAATCACGATTTAGACTTTGCTTAGACTTGGTCACAACTTGACGAAAATATTGTTGTAATTCAGGATCATCAGCTGTCTGAATATACTCACCCAAGGACAGTAAGATGTTTTGATAATCATGGCGAAACTTACGTAAATTTTGATAACTATTTTCCAAATTTTTGACATAAATATCATATTGTTGCCGTTCCAAAGCTTGCCGGTTATTTTGAACCCGCAATGTATAACTATAGAACAGGTAAAGAAACGTTCCGGCGTTGATCAGCAAGATAGCCACTAGAATCAACATTAGAATCCCCAAAAATCCTGAGCCAATATTATAATTATCCGCCGCAGTCGTGATGGTAAAAAACGCGACCGCAACTACAGCCAAAGCACTGACAATCACGTTCAACGTTAGCCCGTCTACAAATTGCCGCGGATAACGCTTCTTTAAGACCTTGAAACTAGCGGCGACTGCCAACATACAAGCTGTGACAATTGTTTCACCGATGGCTTCAAATAGCCAGCCACTCCAGTCATTCAAACCCAAGTTGAATAAGTGAAAAATCGACTCCGTCGCATAATTGCCAAAGAAACTAAAAAGAATGTAGGCGAGTGTGGCCGTTAGACTCGTCACAATAAAGTACTTTTTGCGCCGTACAAACGCCAGTAACCCCATGTTCACAATGAACGTGATGATATCCGAATAGTCGTCATACAACATGTAGATCACAGTTAGAAGTACGGTCATAACCGCAACAGTCGCATAGACTCGCTTCTGTCGAAGCTCACGATTGATTAATATCTGCAGTAAAAAAACCAGCATGACCGAGTACCAATGCTCAAAAGCTGCAATATACCAATAGACGTAAACGATAACTGCTCCCCTCCCCGCATGATGCTCAATACTACCATTGTAGCGAAATACGGCCAGTTTGTATATTTGTGCGATAAAAACTTAACAATCTTTACCAAATCGCTGACTGACCAATTAATACCCGTAACCGTCTTCAAAACTTGCTATACTCGCCTTTATTATCTTAAAAGACACACATGATCGACGGTATAAAAAAAGCGACCCCCGTTCATTAACGGTGCCGCTCACAGATCATTATTAGTGAAAATCACCCGGCATAAAACTCTCGATAACCGCGGTTGTATTAAAGGTTTCAAAACTATGGAAACTGGCCTCATCAATTTCAGCGTAGCGAATGGCAATTTGTGGGCGCTTGGCAAGATCGAACATATCAACATAATTAAATTCAATATATTTCTTATGTTCACTATGAATAAAGCCAGCATAGCTGTCACCATGTTTTTTGATTCGACCAGATAGTTGAATCACTTGATCGTGGTGAAAAGCTTGCTTCAACAATGTTTTTAAGAGCGAATGTTTAGTCTTATTCTGCTTCTTCAGCAGCTTATTCATCAATCGTTCAGTGTTCCAAACATCATAATAGCCCCGTTGCTTAGCCAGCGCAATGATCGTCGCCATGCTCTTCAAATAATCAGTGTCACTAATTACGCGGGCTAACGATGCCTTACGAAAGACCACTAACCCATCTAGTTCACCATCGACATTAACGGCTTGGACCAGCACAAACTTCTCATCCTGCTGAATCACATAGCCAACACTAAATTG